>DXGM01000034.1 GCA_019113915.1 Candidatus Gordonibacter avicola | reverse complement strand
CACACGTTGAGAAGGATGATTGATGCAAAACGAATCTGTTATGAATTGCTATCTGGAAGCATTACTCGAAGCTAATAAAACGACTAATTTGACGCGCATTTCTTCTGTTAAAGAAGCGAAAGTTCTTCATTTAGAGGATTCCTTAGTTGCGCTTGATGAAATAAACGCTGCTCCTGGAGGTTTATATGCGGATTTGGGAAGCGGCGGTGGGTTTCCTGGCGTTCCATTAGCGCTTGCGACAGGGAGGCAAACGCTCTTGGTTGATTCTGTTCAAAAGAAGATGAATATCGTGGGAGAGATTCTCGAAGGCCTTAATCTCAGTGATCAAATATATACCTACGCGGGAAGGATAGAAGATCTTGCTCGTGAACGTCCACGTGAGTTTTCAGTGTTAACCGCACGAGCATTGTCAAAGCTTTCAGTTTTAATGGAGTTAGCAAGTCCTCTGCTGAAAAAGGGAGGAATGCTCGTTTGCTACAAGGCAAATATTCAACCTGATGAATGGGAGCACGCTCTTGAAATGCAAGATACATTCGCATTGCAGCTCAAGTCAGATAGAACGTTACTGCTCAGTGACGGTAAAACTCAACGTCGCATAGTTGCCTTCGAGAAAAAAGGTTCGCCGCGAGTTAAGTTGCCACGCAAAGTGGGAATGGCCCAGAAAAAACCTCTCTAATGTTTCACGTGAAACATTAGAGAGGTAGTACGGGAAACTAAGGAATGAGATGTTTCACGTGAAACATTCCAACAAGTTTAGCTAACGACGTCGCAACGCAAAATGTTTCACGTGAAACATTGGAACTTGAAAAGAATGTGCTAATGCTTGTTAATCAGAAGTGATAGCGGTACGGTACACACGTCATTGCGACGCAATTGTACTTCTTGATGAATGGTCTCGCATACTCCTTCAAAATTTTCTCGGATAGAGGAATTAGGAAACCTCAGCTCCTTTATTCCCTCCATCTCTAAATACATCGTTCGAACGGCATCATATTCAAGATTCCTTTCTTCATAATGTTGGGATCCGTCTAATTCAATGCTCAGTCGCGCTTGTCTGCAGAAGAAATCAACAATGTAAGGCCCCACTAGGATCTGGCGCGAAAAGTGAATTGGATATTCTGCAAGAAAGCAGTACCAGAGCTTTTTCTCAGCAGGGGGCATAGTGCGCCGCATTTCACGGGCGCGAGCTGCAAGTAATGATCTCCGGGTACGGTTCATACTATCCCTCCTTCAAATGGTCGTTAAAGCGATGGTAGCGCTGCAACCTTACCAATCGACCGTAAATAAGCCGTCGAGAAGTCTTCCCGTTCTAACACTTTTCAAGCGCCCGAACCGTCGCGAATCCAACAAAAATACGGCGCAACTATGTTCAAAGAGGCGTTCCCTATTTTCTTAATCGATAATATGGAACATCCCCGACATTGAAGCGTCGTTACACGGGTATAGTGTTTCACGTGAAACATAAACAGAGTATACTGGCTTTGTGCTCATGAAAGGGGGCCTCTGTGGGACTGTTCGATAGTCTAAAACGTGACAGAAAAGCAGCCGAGACTGTCAGTCAAGAAGAGTTGGTAAAACCAGCACCGGTAAGTGAATCTGATGATGATATGATTGGGGACATTGAGGACGTAGAAGTTCTCGAACGTGAGGTAGTTCCCGAACCGGTGAAGGAAATTCCCCCTAAGCCAATTAAATCATATAAAGATAAAGCGCCTGTAAAACACGTTGTAGGCCAGACAAAGGTTATGGCTATCATCAACCAAAAAGGTGGTGTCGGTAAATCAACCACGGCAATAAACCTTTCTGCTGCGTTGGGTGAGAAGGGTAAGCAGGTATTACTCGTCGACCTTGATCCTCAGGGGAATTCTTCGAGTGGCCTTGGCATTGAGAAAAGCCGTGTCGAACACTGTATCTATGATGTTCTCTTGAATGATGTTCCTATCGAAGAGGTCATTATTCCTGATGTATGCGAAGGCCTTGATGTAGTGCCGGCTACTATCAATTTAGCAGGCGCTGAGGTGGAGTTGGTAGCGGAGATGGCACGTGAGAATCGTCTTCGCGATGCCGTTGGCTCGTTGCGAGGTAAATACGACTACGTGTTCATCGACTGCCCTCCTTCGTTGGGCCTGCTTACCGTTAATGCCCTCGTCGCTGCTGATAAGCTTCTCATACCTATTCAATGCGAGTTCTACGCGTTGGAAGGTGTGACAAAACTCCTTGATTCAATGAAACGTGTCAAAACACGGCTTAACCCATCTCTTGATATCTTCGGCGTCTTGCTGACCATGTACGACGGCCGTACGACGCTTTCTCGACAGGTAGTTGATGAAGTTCGCAATTATTTCGGTCGGACGGTATTTGAGACCCTTATACCGCGTACTGTGAAGCTTTCTGAGGCCCCAAGTTTTGGTCAGCCTATAACTCAATATGACCCTACGGGCAAAGGCGCCCAATCGTATACTGATCTTGCAAAGGAAGTGATCCAACGTGGCTAAATCGACGAAAAGCGGTTTGGGACGCGGTCTCAACTCGCTGTTGGGTGGTTCGTACGAGGAAGCCGTGCCCCCTGTTCCTGCTCCGCGCGTGACCGTTGAAGCGAAAGAGTTAGTGGAGCAGAAAAAGCCAGTTGAGCGGCGAGAAGTTGCCGTTGAAAAGACGCGCGAAGCACAGAAACATGAAGTTGAGACCGACGAGTTCTTGGCTGATGACGACCACGTGACTATTAAGAGTGTTGTTCCTCGCCGCACCGACGAGGTGCCGCTGGAATCGGTGACGCCGAACCCAGATCAGCCGCGCACTAACTTCAAGCGCGAGGAAATTGAGGAACTGGCTGCTTCTATTGATAAGGACGGGCTTCTCCAGCCTATTTTGGTGCGCCCCATGGGTGAAGGGAAATATCAGATCATTGCCGGCGAGCGTCGATGGCAGGCGTGTCGACTTATCGGTATGAAAACGGTTCCCGTGCGCATTAAAGAGGCTGATGACGACAAGGCGCTTGAGCTTGCGCTGATTGAGAACGTGCAGCGTTCGGATTTGAATCCTATTGAAGAGGCCTATGGCTATCGCCGTATGATGGAGCGTCGCAATCTGACTCAATCGGAAGTTGCGCAAGCTATGTCGAAAGGCCGTTCGACGGTGGCAAACGCGCTGCGCTTGCTTGAACTGCCGGAAGAGGCGCAGCAATTGCTTTTTGAAGAAAAGATTACCGCAGGTCATGCGCGCGCTATTCTTTCTATTCCTCAAAAGGAAGGCCGTCAGAAGCTTACACAAAAGCTGGTTGAGGAAAAACTTTCCGTGCGTGAAGCGGAAACGATTGCGCGTTTGTTTGCTGGAAAGCAGAATGACGAGGTTCCTCAAGTTCGGCAGCCAACGCCTAAGTCGTTTAAGACGGTGGCGAAGGCTCTGCGCGATATTCTACATACGAACGTAAGGGTTAAGACCGTTCAGGGTAAGAATAAGATTGAAATTGAGTTTAAGGATGAGGAAGAACTCGAAAAGTTGTTTGAAGAGCTTCTCGCTTCAATGTCATAGTGTTTCACGTGAAACATTTATTTTTAGAAGCGTCCTTGTGGCGCTTCTTTTTTGCTTCGCGCTGTGTAAGTAAAGCTAAATGTCCATGCTTTGGTAAATGAGTGTTTCACGTGAAACACTGCAAGGTAAGGCGTAAATATTTTGCTGCTTGTATTAGTAAAATTAACGTTTGAAATGTTTCACGTGAAACATTCAGAAGCGAATCGTTTTTTAACTGTCCAGTTCAGAAGAGCTTAAAAAACTTCTAGATGTTTCACGTGAAACATCTAATGACCGACACGACCCTGAAATCATTTTAGTTTCTTGAGTGGTAACTCATATGTTTCACGTGAAACATATGACGAGTGTTTAAATGCATTCTTCAGTTGGCCACATGCTCCTGCGATGTCGCTTCCTCGGGAGTGGCGAATGGTTGTTTCGATCCCATTCTTTTGAAGGGTGGCCTGCCAATGCGTCATAGTTTTAGTCAAACTTGGCTGAAATGGTGAATCGACTATTTTGTTTAGGGGAATAAGATTGATGTGGCAAAGTAATCCTGCGCAGAAATCTTCTAATGCCTCACGATCTTCCGCGCTATCGTTTATTCCTGAAATCATTGCATATTCAAGCGTGACTCGACGGTTCGTGGCGCGCACATATGCCTGCAGTGCTTTTTTTAGTTGCTGAAGAGGATATTTGGCAACGCCGGGCATCAATTCGTCGCGCGTCTTTTGAAGAGCCGCGTGAAGAGACACGGCGAGCGTAAATTGTTCAGGTTCTTCGCTTAATCGGCGTATACCTGGGATAATTCCGCACGTTGAAATGGTCATATGCCGAGCGCCTATAGCGAACAGCTTGGGATGGTTTAGCATACGTAACGCATCCAGCGTCGCATCGTAATTCAAAAAAGGTTCGCCCTGGCCCATCACAACCACGTTTGATACGCGCTGTTTCATATGTTTTTGAGCGACGTAAATTTGGTTCACAATCTCGCCCGCAGTAAGATTTCGCGTGAATCCTTCCTTTCCTGTGGCACAAAACGAGCAACCCATTGCACAACCCGCCTGAGACGAGCAGCAAATAGTGAGTTTTCCATTAGAAGAAGGCAGCGCAACGGTTTCCACACACACCTTATCTGGGAAAGTAAGAATGAATTTACCTGTGCCATCTTTTGACTTTTGAAGATCGGTGATGCGTGGGCGAACAAGAGGGTGCGTTTCCTCAAGAAATTCGCGAAAAGCTTTCGGAATATTCGTCATTTCGCTATACGATTCAGCGCCTTTGCCATACAACCATTCAGCCAATTGAAGTGCGCGGAACGAAGGCTGCCCAGCAGAGGCGGTGAACTCTGAAATTTCTTTGAGAGATAATGCTGTAATAAATGTATTCATTATTTCATTATAGAGTAAGTGGGCGGCAAGTGTTTCACGTGAAACATTCCGATGTCTCAGTGAGGTTGATCAAAGGCTGAGCTCGTATTTGCTATACTTCTGAACGTTATGGTTGGACAATGAAAGAAGGATCCATGGTTGAAAGCGTCGATCCAGGTCAATGTCAGGTTGCGCTTCTTGTTGGCGGAGTGAGCGGCGAGCGCGAGGTGTCGCTGGCTTCAGGAAAAGGAGCTCAAGAGGCGCTTGAGCAAGCAGGATTTCCGGTGACGGTGCTTGATCCGTCTAATAAAGAGGACTTGAAACGGCTCATCGATGGCCCATTTGACGTGGCATTCATCTGCTTGCATGGTAAATATGGCGAAGATGGCACGCTGCAGGGCTTTCTTGAGATGATTGGGCTGCCGTATATTGGATCCGGCGTGTGGTCGAGCGCGCTTGCCATGGATAAAGTGAAGTCAAAGGTGTTTTATAGCCGGGAACAAATTCCGACACCTCATTCTCTTGTATTGAATCCTACGTCGACTGTTGATGTCGAAAAGATTATTGAGGAAGTTGGATTTCCTTGTGTTGTAAAGCCTGCTACGGAAGGCAGTGCGCTGGGGGTATGTATTGTTGAAAATAGGGATGACTTGGCGGCTGCTGTCGAAAAAGTGAGTGAACTGGATCGTCAGGTGCTGATTGAACATTACGTTGCGGGTAAAGAGCTCACGGTGGCCGTGCTTGGCAACGATGAGCCTCGGGCGCTTCCGATTATTGAGATTGTGCCGGTTAATGAATTTTATGATTATGAGTCGAAGTATGTTCCTGGAGCTTCGCAGCATTTGTGTCCGGCGCCTCTCGATGAAAAGGTGACTGCGGAAATTCAAGACCTTGCTGTTCGCGCGCATCGAGCGCTGGGATGTGAAGGGGTGTCGCGTTCCGACTTCATTCTTGACGAAGCGGGTAAGGCGTGGATCCTTGAGACTAACACCATTCCTGGTATGACGGGAACCTCGCTTTTGCCTGACTCGGCCCGCGCGGCAGGTATTTCGTTCCCTGAGTTGTGTACGATGTTAATTGGGTATGCTTTAGAGGGGAAATAGCGCGTTGTTTAAGGGAACGCGAAATAATTAGTACTGAATAATTCGTTTTTAATTTAATTGGAACGCTCATTGGATGTTTCACGTGAAACATCCAATGAGTTTTTTGGGCGCGGGATAAATTTTCTAAGGGCACTTTTTCTTTATCAGGGTTTTTGATTCTTGAAGCTTTGAGACTTCTTGGCGTTTTTACGCTAGTCGGAATGTTTCACGTGAAACATTTTGTGATGTCGAGGGTTCGCGGCGGTGCGATGCTCAGCCAATGTTTAACCCAGGGGCTTCGTCTGTTACACTTTTAATGAAAACGAGGCGAAGGGATCTCAGTGGATACGTACGTTGGCTTTTATGCGCGGTTCAATACTCTCTCTAAAAAAGATGCGGCTGCATTGCTTGGCGCTGACAATCTCGTCGGCGATGTATTCGAAATTATTTTTGATACGAATGAGGAAGGCGAAACCGTTGCGTGGATGAAAAACCGGTTTGGTTCGCTCGTCGGTTTCTTTGATGCTGATACGACGCGTCGGCTGCGCATACTGAATGCAAGAGAATGGCATTTGAAGGCGATACTTTCCTTTGTGGCGTTTACTGATCATCCCGAGCCTGGCCATTATTGGGGTGAGGCTGCCATAATCTGCTATTCACCGGTTTATGAAGCTGAATTTACTACGTTTATTGAAGGGTTAGCGCCAAGAATAGCTGATGGCGTGCGCCCTGACGTTGATCTTGGAGAACAGGGCGCTCAACAGGTAATCGAGTCGGGGGGTTTGTGGTCCCCCACGAAAACAATGCCATTCCCTGCGAAGCAACAGGGCACAGTTATCATGAAAAGCCGCCGAAAAATGTCGGAGAAACTCATTGAGCAGGGACGCAAAGGAAATAAAGGCTGCTATGTGGTGAGCTGGCTTTTCCTGCTACTTGTGGTTGCTGGCCTTCTTTTCGGACTGAAATCGTGCGGCGTATTCTAAGAATTGGTCGTTTGTAGAGAAAGTTTATCCTAAATGTTTCACGTGAAACATTTAGGGTGTTGTCATGGGTTCCCATTTTCGCAATGAAATAATGAAGTGAGATGTTTCACGTGAAACATTTTTTGTTCTTGAAAAGAGCCATTTCCTGCGCTGAAGAGAATGGCATCGGTTAAATCATTGGTCAAATAATTATCCTCTTTAATCGGATGAGTATTCCCGGTGTTTCACGTGAAACAATCAAAGTCGGGATAATGTGATCGCAAAATGTTTCACGTGAAACAACTGAAGCAGGATGAAATGTTGGATTGGTAGTGTTTCACGTGAAACACTCAATGTGGGGCGAAATGCTGGGTCATGATGTTTCACGTGAAACAATTTGTGCGAGTCAAACGATGGTCGGAATGTTTCACGTGAAACAATTGAGGTTCTGTCTGGTTGATGCGCGTACCCCTAGTGGGCGGCGTAAGATGTTTCACGTGAAACATCGTTGTATAGCGGGGTTTTGATTTGTGTGTTTTGGGGAGAGATGGTAGGCTGGCCGTTATGGAAAATCAAAGTGCGCAGGCGCATGACATCCTGCAAAGTTTTATCAGCGATGGCACTCCCGAAAGCATTCGTGCGCGGTATGCTTCATTGGCGCGTCGCGCTGAAGCCAGTGATTTTGGCGAACTCGATCACAATATTGTGGTTATCGACACGGAGACTACGGGTTTCTCGTTCAACCATGATGAATTGACGCAAATTGCGGCGGCTCGTATGGAGCGCGGCGAAATAGTTGATTGGTTTATCACGTTTGTTAATCCAGGGAAACCTATTCCGGAAGAGGTTGCGCATCTTACTGACATTCACGATGACGACGTACGTGACGCTTCTGAGCCGAATGAAGCGTTGAGTCAGTTGGCGGCGTTCGTGGGTGATGCAAAAATAGTTGCACATAATGCGGAGTTCGACCGTACGTTCACGACGAATCATCCGGGTGGGTATGCCTTATTAGAAAACACTTGGATTGACTCGCTCGATTTGGCACGTATTGCGCTGCCGCGGTTTAAGTCGCACAGGTTGCTTGATCTGGTAAAAGCATTTGGGGCTCCCCTTTCGACACACCGCGCGGACGCTGATGTTGCTGCTACGTGTGCGGTATTCCGCATTTTATTGGCTGCGGTTGACGCGATGCCCACTTCACTCGTACGTGAGATCGCGCGCATGGCAACGCCTGCGCAGTGGCCGACGCAGGTGGTGTTCGATTATTTTGCATCGAAAAAAGCGCTAGAGGAAGTTTTGGTTTGCGAAAAGGCGTCTGGTGGAATAAGCGAACAGATTGTCGACGATTCAAACACTTACTCAGCAACTGAAACATTAAAAAATGAATGCACCCAAGATGCAGACGGCGGTGAAACGAGCGTACTTTCAGTCAGTGAGCCGTTCTCGTTGCGTGCTATGCGTCGCGAGCGTGTTGCTCACATCGAGCGTAAGGCAAAGATTGACGCGGACGCAATTGCAGCTGATCCCCTGCGTGACCTGGTATTCCCTACGCAAGATGAAATAAACGCTGCCTTTGCGCCGGACGGGCTTGTGGGGTGCCTCTACCACGATTTTGAAGCACGCGCCGAGCAGCTGGCTATGTCACATGCCGTGCGCGATGCGTTTGCCTCGTCGGAAAACCTCATGGTGGAAGCCGGCACTGGTGTTGGTAAGTCTATGGCTTACCTTGTGCCTTCCGTTTTGACCGCGCGTACAAACAACATAGCTGTCGGCATCGCTACAAAGACAAACGCCCTGCTTGACCAGCTGGTATATCATGAATTGCCCGCGCTTGAACGCGCTCTCGCAAAAGCTGGCGAAAGCGCGGAAGCCTCCGCCTCTCACGCCACACAAAGCGCTGCTACTACCCAAATAGAGACTGAATCCGACATTCAAAATGATGATCTAATAAATAATGAAATAGCTGATGCGGCCTCCAACTCAACCCCGCCCGCACTCACCTTTGCGGCCCTCAAAGGCTTTTCGCACTACCCGTGCCTTCGACGCATCGAGCGCCTGGTGGTGGAAGGCCCACAAACACGCCTGGTCGCAGGCAAGGAACAGTCGCAGGCACCCGCGCTGGCCGCCCTTCTCTCGTACGTCGAACAAACCGAATACGACGACATGGACGGCCTTAAGATAGATTTCCGCGCGCTGCCGCGCTACACCATTACCACCACAAGCCACGAGTGCCTCAGGCGCAAATGCCCCTATTTTGGCACGTCATGCTTCGTGCACGGTGCCCGCCGTCGCGCCGAGGCGGCTGATATCGTGGTCACGAACCATAGCTTACTCTTCTGCGACCTAGCCGCTGATGGCGGACTCCTGCCGCCGATTCGCTACTGGGTGGTGGACGAGGCCCACGGCGCCGAAAACGAAGCGCGCCGCGCCTTCTCCCTGTCGCTCGCTGCCGAAGACATCCTGCGCCTGGCAACGCGTGTGTCCGCCGACGAAGCCTCGCGCAACGTGTTCGTGCGCGCCGAGCGCCGCGTCGTCGCTCCCGAAGGCGGCGACGGTGCCACGCTCTTCTACGCGCTCACGGCCAAGGCGCGCTCCGCCGGCACCGCTTATGCCGAGGCCGCGCGCGAGTTCTCCATACACCTGAAAGACCTGCTGTTTTTCGACGCCAACAAGCGCGGTAAGGGCTACGAATATGTTGAGCTGTGGCTTAATGACGACATTCGGGGAAGCGCAACGTTTTCCCAGGTGGCATCTCTAGGCCGCGTGATGGCGCAAGCGGCCGAAAAGCTGGTCACCACCTGCCAGGAACTGGTGGGCTATCTGGAAGACGTGGAAGGCGCTGCCGCCATCCAGCGGGAAATAGCTTCCACCGCCATGGAGCTGAAAGACCAGATCAACGCCGTAGATGTCATCCTGGACAAAGCCCCCGAATGCTACGCCTATTCCGCAACGCTGTGCCGCAAGAACGATCGCGCCGTCGAAAAGCTGGAGGCGCTGCTGCTGAACGTGGGCGAAGCGCTGGCCGATACGCTGTACGCGCGCACCCATTCGGTGGTGTTCGCCTCCGCAACGCTGGCCGTGGACGGCCGGTTCGACGCGTTCGAAAAAGCGCTCGGCCTGAACGCCTCCGAAGGTTCCACCTGCCGCTCGTGCCAGCTGGACTCCAGTTACGACTTCGACGCCAACATGACGGTGTACGTGACCTCCGACATGCCGGAGCCAAACGACCCCTCCTACCTGGGCCGTTTGCAGCAGCTGCTCGTGGACGTGCACCGCGCGCAACAGGGCTCGCTGCTCACGCTGTTCACTAACCGCCGCGAAATGGAGCGCTGCTTCGACGAAGTGCAGCCCCAGATCAAAACCGACAACCTTCGCGTCGTCTGCCAAAAGTGGGGCGTGTCGGTGAAGGGCCTCCGCGACGACTTCCTGGCCGACGAGCACCTGTCGCTCTTCGCGCTCAAAAGCTTCTGGGAAGGCTTCGATGCCCCCGGTGCCACGCTGAAAGGCGTCGTCATTCCCAAGCTGCCCTTCGCGAAGCCCACCGACCCCCTGTCCTGCGAACGCGCCGCCCGCGATGACCAGGCCTGGCGTCATTTCGTCCTACCCCAGGCCGTCTTGGAAACGAAGCAAGCCGCAGGCCGCCTCATCCGCAAGGCGGACGACCGCGGTGTGCTCATCCTAGCCGACCGCCGCCTCTTAACAAAAAGTTACGGCAAGGCTTTTCTCAACACGCTGCCGAGCCGCACCGTTAAAGTGCGTACGTGCGCAGAAATTGCGGCAGAAATTGCCGAAATGACCGCGCGCGAACAGCAAGAATCACCTGATCAGTGTGCAGACGTACGTGAGCAAGGATAGCGCTAGGGCATTGCATGGGTAAGTTGGACGACAAATTTGCGCGCGCCGCGCACATCAAACGCCACACTGTAGGCACGTCGAACGAGATATCGTTCAGCGTGCTGGACGCGGCGAAAAACCAGCTCGAAGGCCCCGCCAAGGCCGATCCCGACGCGCGCACCTCCCGCTTCGGCCACATATCGCTGTTCACGTTGCCGCTGGGGCGGAAAAAAGCCATCGGCACGCCCGTGAAAGAGCGCGGTCTCCCGCTGTCCGACGGCGGGTTTGCCTCGGCTGAAGCCGCCGCTGCTGACAAGGCTGCACCTTCAGCGGTCCCAGGAGATTCCCAGGTGGGACGCCTGTCGAAGACGCGCAGCGCAGGAACTTCCCTGGCGCTACCCACGCAGATGCGCACGCCGGAAGAGGAAATCTCGCGCCGCAAAGCCCGCCGCCGACTTCGCCGTATTCTTGCGGCATCGCTCGTGGTGGTGATCGGCCTCGCCCTGGCAGGTGCCGGCGGCCTCTATTTGTATCACGACCACCAGCAGCACGCCGCGCAAGTTTCGCAGCTTGATGGCGCGCTCGACCTGGTGAAACAGGCCGACGAAACCATGGTCGCCCTCGACGCGCTGGTGGCTTCCCCGCTTTCCACTGAAAGTCTCACGGATGCCAAAACCGTGTTGCAGCGTCTTCCGGAAACCACCGCGCAGCTAAAAGAAGCTGATCAGGTGGTGCGTGACGTGTCTGCATCGCTGCGCGAATCGCGGGACAAGGAAGCTGCCAACCAGTCAGTTGCTGCCGTGGCAGCGCGCCTGGCCATGATTGAGGCGGGTGAGCAGATTGTTGAAGCTGCCCTCGCTGCCAACGAGGCGGCCAAGCAAGCTAGCGCCGCCTGGCAGGACGTTCTTTCCGCCGACGCGCTCGCCCGCGAGGCTGCGGCGCTCGTCACCGACACCACTGACGAACACGTCACGGCCTCCAAGGAAAAAACCGAAGCTGCAGTAGCCGCCCTCGCGGAAGCGCAGGATGCCCTGCTCGCAGCCGCATCCGCCTATCCTGATGCCGACCTCACCGCGGCGCTCAACTACGTAGCCAAACGCATTGAGGCTCTCAACGCCGCCATCGCCTCTGACGAGGCGCTGCTGGCGAAAAACAAGGATGAAGCGTTCGCGCAAAACGACGCCTACACGCGCGCCGACGCCGAAGCAGCCACGATGGCCGCCGAACTTCCAAGCGATCTTACGCGCACTATCAACGAAACATTCGAACGTGAAACGGCTCCCTTAACAGAGACCTATTCAACGGCTCGTTCACAGGCCGGATCAGCGGATGCGTTTATTCGTGATTATTTGGGAACGACAATTAAATAGCGTATACTAGCGATATGTATGCCCAGCTGAATGGCACCGGATCGTGAGCGAAAGGCAAAGGCTATGCCTGAGATTATAGACCACGTCGCATATCTGTCGCAGCAAATAGGGCCGCGCCCTGCGGGTACGGAGGAAGAACAGCAGGCCGCGCTTTATATTACGGAGCAGTTTCAGAAGGAAGCGGGTCTTTCCGCCGTCATCGAGGACTTTAACGGCGCCGCCAGCAGTGATTTGCCGCGCGCAATCTGCTGTGCAGCGACGCTGGTTGTCGGCGCTCTTTCTCTCTTCGTTCCGATGCTGCTTATTCCTGCCATTGTGGTGGCGGTGATTGCCCTTCTGCTGCTTGCGGCCGAAGCGCTTGACAAGCCGGTGCTGTCGAAGGCGTTTGCCCGCGGCGTCAGCCAGAATGTGGTGGCGAAATACGAGCCCGGCTATACGGCCGAGGCGGGCGGTACGCGCCGTCGCAAGGTGGTTCTGGTGGCGCACTACGATAGCGGCAAGGTGCGCGCCGAGTTGAAATCCCCACTCATCAATATTCTCCCCATCCTTCGTTGGGCGAATTTGGGTGCCATGGTGGCCACACCGATTCTTCTTGCTCTGCGTGCAACGGTGCTTGCGCACGTGAGCGAGACCATGACCTTGGCTTTGAACGTGATCATGGTCGTGTTGTTGGTGCTGGTGGCGGTGCCCGTGCTGGAGGCCATCATGCACAAGGTTGCAGCGTACAACGAGGCTGCCAACTGCAACGCATCGGGTGTCGCCGTGCTTTTGGAAGTGGCGCGCCGCGTTGGGCGTGGCCGCGTGAGCGATGTCGACCTTGGCGCATCGGGCGCGCAGGCTACGGTACATGGCGAACAGGCTGCGCGCGCATCCGGATTGGTGCCCGAGGGTGCGGAATTGGTGTACGCGGCAGCAAACTTGAAGGCCCCCGAGCCCGCGCCGCAAAGCGAGGCCGCGCGCCTAGCGGCGGCGAAGGCGGCCGTGGCTGCTCTCACTGGTAAGCCGGTGACCAGCCGCTATTCCGCTGATCTTTCTGAGAATTTGGTACAGGTGAAGGAGCCGCCGCTGGGCGTACCTACGGACGCCGATCACCAGGCGCTGCGCGATGAAACGCGCGAAGCACTGGCTTCCCTGCCTCCCGAGACGCGCGAGGCTGCTCTGGCGAACGCAGCGATGCTGGAAGCGTCCGAGGCGGTTGCGTCTGAGGCCGCCGGCGTTCCCTCTGTTCCTCCCGCGCCGCCGGCTCCGTTTGCTGCTGCGCCAGCTCCCTCGTCTGAGGGCGGCGTTCCCGATTGGTATAAAAAGGCACAGGAGAAGGCCAAGAAGCAAGCCAACGACAAGAAACCGGTGCAGCGCTCACGCTACGCCGAAGCGCTCGACGCTGCCATGAACGAAAGTAGCGCGCATTTCGAAGATGCGAACGATGCCGTGATGTCCGAAATGGAAGCGCGCCTGCAAAGTATGCGCGAAGGCATCATGGAAGTGAAAGCTCCCCAGTTCGAGAAGGCGGAAGGTTCCGCGCAGGTCGAAAGTGCGGCACCCGCGAGGGCTCCCTTTGTAGACGACGCTACGGCGTCTTCTGCTGTGCCCCAAAGTGCGGCTGAGTTTGCGGAAGGTACACCTGCTCCTGCAGACGCTTCCCTTACCGCAGTTCCTGTTGGTGCTGAGGAAGGTGCCACCTGTGCTATGCCCCCCATCGACGTGAGTGAGCTGCGCCTCGGTGACATGCCTCCGGTGGCTGATGTGGCCATGCCTTCGTTCCTTGACCCCGCTAAGGCCCAGGAAGAAAAGCTGCGTGAGCGCGGAGAAGTTCAGCGAACCGCGAACCGCGTTGACGTAACCGCTGCTGAGGTGGCTGCCAGCGGGCGACTTGAGTACGCGTCTGTGCCGTATGATGCCGCGCCGATGCCGGAAGACAACCTGCAGCAGCCCTATGATCAGAGGGTTTCTGATCAGACAGATGCCCCGCTACCGCAGCGCCGCCCCATTGTGCTTCCCGACATTGGGGTGTCGTCGGCTTCTCCCACTCCGCTTTCTGAACTGCCGAAACAGCGTGCACCTCTGGCTGAAGCTGAGACGTCCGCGAAAAGCGCGGCGAAAAGTCTGCTTACTATGCTGCCTTCCATCGATCCGGTGCAGGAGGCGGCTGCTGAGGCCGACCAATCGGCCGACACTTCCGCGGGTGCCGCCGCGTCCGCGCGTCCCAACCTGCGTGCGGCACTTCCGTCGCTTTCCGGCTCCCTGCCGCGTTCTGACGAGAGTGCGGTCAGCGCAGCCGGTGCATTTGTGCCTGCTGGTGCGACCGGTGCGTTTGCCCCGGTAGGCCCCGAGCTCTTGGACAACGTTGACCCGAACGATATTTACGTTGATGACGCGGACGATTCCGCCTACGAAGGCGAACTCACCGAAACTGGCGCCTTTGCTGGCCCCGGCTATGTGGAAATGCCCAAGTCGCGCGGCCGTCGCTTCCTCGATAGGCTGCGCTTCCGCAAGCGCAAGGACGAAGAGGAACCCACGCCCCAAGAGTGGCTTGAAGTTGATGAATCATTCGACGCTCGTTCCGTGGGCGCCGCTCGCGGTGGCTGGGAAAGCTTCCGTGAGGGCGACGAACCGGCCGAGCAACTGCCGGCGTCTGCCCCTTACGCTGAAAGCTACGAGGACGACTACTACGATGATTACGCAACGCCGACAGTTACTCCGGCGTCTGGAGGCTTCGCGGCTGGCTACGAAGATGACGAAGAAGAAGAGTACGTTGAGTCCTATGAAGCTCCCTACGCTGCCCCGGTGGACAGTCGCCCGTTCAATGACGGCGGTTTTGATGCCTTCGCACCTCTTCCTTATGATGATGACTTTACGCTGGATGACGTAGAAGATGACGACGACACCTTCGCTTCCGATGAGCGTCCGCGCTGGAACGGTGGCGGATTCTCGCGCCGGCGCATGGGGCGCGCAAGCGATCCGATGCCCGAGGATGAAGTGGACGCTGTCGAAGTGCCTCTCGGCTTAGCGGACGATCCCTCAATGCCGCTTGAGCTGAAAGAGATTTACCAGTTCCGCAACCCTGATATCAACACTGAGGTGTGGTTTGTCGCCCTGGGTGCTGAACTGGCCCATCAGGGAGGCATGCGCGCATTTTTGGCTGAGCACGGGCAGGATCTGCGCGGCTCCATCATCATAGACATTGATGCACTTGGTGCCGGCGCGCTCAGCATGATTGAGCGCGAAGGAACGTACCGCAAGGTGAAGGCCTCGTCGCGCATGCGGCGCTACACGAAGAAAGCGTCGCAGGCTACGGGCTTGTCCATTGAGTCGGCTGCGTTGTCTTGGGACGACAGCGCTGCGTCCATCGCGATAAAGCAAGGCTTCCAGGCGATGCACCTCGCCGGCATGGATGGCGCGAAACCCGCATTTTTCGCGCAAGCTGACGACGTCTTGGAAAACATTGACGGTCAAACGCTGGAAGACAACGCCGAGTTCGTTATGGAATTGTTGAAGAATATCTAGCGCACGCGCACGCACCAGCTACAGGATGGACATAGTGCCGTATAATGATCGGCCGTGTGTCTCGTTGACACCCGCACAGGCGGGCGATTCGCAATGAAGACTCGAGTGATCGAAGCGCGGGTTCGGCCCGTTGCTTCTCAGGACAGAAAGGTGTAACACAGCCATGGCTATCGAAGCATATTGCGTGAAGTGCAAGGCGAAGAAGATCATGCAGGACCCCGTCGAGGGAACCACGAAAAACGGCAAGCCCATTACGAAGGGTAAATGCCCGGACTGCGGCACCACCATCTGCCGCATTGGTGCTTCCAAGAAGTAACCTCTGTTCTGACAACATCACTTGCCAAAAACGACCGTGAGCCCCCAGCCCACGGTCGTTTCTTTATTTTCTCCGCAAACGTTTTTTACTAAATGTTTCACGTGAAACATTTAGTTACTAGCTAATGCACCCTTTTAATCAAATGTTCGAACTGGATGTTTCACGTGAAACATTTATCGCCCAGTAAAAATTCAATCAAACTCGCGGCTAAGTGTTTCACGTGAAACATCGTTTGGTAAACAAAGTTCTTGCAGCTCTTACAACTTCCGCAGTTCTTAAAGTTTTCACCCAAGTGTTTCACGTGAAATAGTGTTGGCGAATGAGTCTTTTGATTGAAATGTTTCACGTGAAACATTTGGGTAAGCTAGCGGGCGGCGGTTGAGGATGATGACATGAGAAAAGTGAGCGCTAAAAAGTTATTGACGAATAAGGGGTGAATGAAATAATAAACGCAAGAAAGTGATGAAGAAGATAATATAAGTGTAAAAGTAAGTAACTTAAGTACTAGGTGTTCAGTGGTGCTCAGTGGTTTGCAGTAAAGTTAGGCGTAGTAGTTCGCTTCCTCTTCGCCTCTTGACCTTCGCCTGTTGACCTTCGCGTGAAGTCGGCGAAACTTTTGGAAAAAGTCGTTGACAGACACCCTACTTACCGGCATAATTACTTTTGCTGTTTCGACGTGCGCCGTTACCTCAGCTGGATAGAGGGACTGACTACGAATCAGTACGTCGGGGGTTCGAATCCCTCACGGCGCACCATTTACAGCACCGATCCGCAACGACTGGCAGCAGCACGTGCGGTTTTTTTATTTCCGAAGGAAAGGTACGTACTTGAAGGTTCGAAAATCGAAGCCTCACAGTAAGTAGTCCTCCTTCGACTTCCCTTACGCCGGCAGTCGAAGGACGGCTGCGGCGCTCCCTGGTTTGACAAGACCGCGTGCGCACGAAACTCGTGCGTCATCGCGCAGCCAGCGCCCTCGTGGCGCCGACGCTCTGCGCAGCACGCCGCCTCGCCACCTGGGGAGCATGACAGTAAGGGAATTGCCATGCTCTACCTCTCTCAAATGATGGGGAAGCCCGTCATCGATGCCACCGGCGAGAAGATCGGCACGATCTCTGATCTGGCCATCTCCACCGGCGAAGTGTTCCCCCGCATCACCAGCCTGGCCTTCCAAGGCCCGGGCAAAGTTCCGTTCATGATTTCGTGGCGCAAGTATGTCGAAGAATTCGACGAAGACGGCATCAAGCTGGCCGTGCCCGCGCACGACATTCGCTTCAGCTACCTGCAACCCGACGAGGTGCTACTGGCTCGCGACCTGCTGAATCGCCAGATCGTCGACACGCAGGGCATGAAAGTGGTGCGCGTAAACGACCTCAAGCTGTCCGTGTCCGGCTCGCAGCTGCGCCTGCTGGGCGCCGAAGTGGGCGCGCGCGGCATCCTGCGCGGCCTGGCCCCGTGGCTGGAAAAGGCCGTGGTGGCCATCGCGCGTGTGTTCGGCAAGAAAATCGACGAGCAAATTATCGCGTGGAACTACATAGACCTGCTCGACCGCGACCTGTCGGAAGTGCAGCTGTCCGTCACCCACAAGCGCCTCGACGAGCTGCACCCCGCCGACGTGGCCGACATTCTGGAACAACTCGACCCTCAGCAGCGCGCGAACGTGTTTCAGCACCTCGATGACGCGCAAGCCACCGAGGCCATCTCGGAAATGGAAGACGAATACCAGGCCGACTTCATCGAAGATTTGGATGACGCCCGCGCCGCAGGCCTGCTGGGTAACATGGATCCGGACGACGCCGCCGACATCGTGCGCGACCTCTCTTACGAGAAGGCTGAAACCCTGTTGCGCCTCATGGGTGTGGAAGACGCCACCGAGATCCGCCGCCTGCTGGGCTACAAGGACGGTACCGCTGGCGGCATGATGACCACGCAGTTCGTGGCCGTGCACGAAGACAACACCGTGGGTGAAACCATCGAGGTGCTGCGCGAACTGCCCGAGGACCACCCCACCGTCCACTACGTCTACGTGTTGGACGAATACGACGAATTCAAAGGTGTGCTATCGCTGCGCACCCTCGTGTTGACCGACGACGCCAAGCCCGTGGGCGACGTCATGTACGACGACGTGATCTCCGTCGCGCCGGACGAAACGGAAGAAGATGTGGCCGCCGACATCTTCAAATATGACCTGCCCGCCATGCCCGTGGTTGACGAGCACGGCATTCTCCTGGGTATTGTCACCGTGGACGATGCGTGGGATGCCATCGAAGAGGACGTGAGCGGCGACAAAACGAAAGCCACCGCGCTCAAGGTAGTGGGCATCGTGTTGGCTGCAGCGCTGTTCCTGGGCCTGTACACGCTCGTGTTGCTGCAGGTCGTCGGCTATACCGGGAGGTAGCGACATGGCAGCCAAAAACACCAACGAGCGCCGCGCCGCAACTCCCGAGCGCAGCAAGCGTGAATGGGGCAGCTTCAAGATGGGCTCCGCCGCGAAAGACCGCCTGGCCACCTCGGCCACCTCAGCTGCCCCCACCGCTTCCGGCGCGCCGGAAGCCCCCGCAGAACCGCAAGCAACCAAAAAGCCCAGCAAGCTGTGGCTCCTTTTGGCCGCCCTCGGCCCGGGCATTGTTACCGCCATGGCCGGCAACGACGCCGGCGGCATCTCAACGTATTCCACCGTGGGTGCGAAGTTCGGCTACGCGACGCTCTGGGTTATCCCAATTATGTGCGTGCTGCTCATCGTGGTGGAAATGACGGCGGCGCGCATGGGCGCGGTCACCGGCAAAGGCTTCGCCGCCCTCATTCGCGAGCGCTTCGGCATCCGCCTGACGGCGCTCGCCATGTTGGCGCTGCTCATAGGCAACGTGGCCACCACGTTCTCCGAGTTCGCCGGCATCGCCAGCGGCATGGAAATGTTCGGCGTGTCGAAATACCTCTCCGTCCCCGTGGCCGCCATCGCGGTATGGCTGCTTATTGTCGGCGGCAGCTACAAGCGCGTGGAAAAAGTGTTCCTCATTTTGTCGCTGGTATTCGTCACTTACATTGTGGCAGCGTTCATGGCGCAGCCCAACTGGGGAAACGCGCTCGAAAGCACGGTCGTTCCCCACGTGGTGAACGACACCAGTTTCGTGTCGCTGGTCATTGCCATGATAGGTACCACCATCGCACCCTGGATGATGTTCTTCGCCCAAAGCAACGTGGTTGAAAAAGGCGTGGGCATTAAGGACTTCTTCTCGCAGAAGGTGGACGTGGTGGCTGGCACTATCGCTGCGTGCCTGGTGGCGTGGTTCATCATTGTGACCACGGGCGCTGTGCTGTTTCCCCAGGGTATCGAGATAGAATCCGCCGCCGACGCCGCCAAAGCGCTTGCCCCGTTCGCGGGCCACTACGCCGAGGCGCTGTTCGCTATCGGACTCATTGCGGCGTCGTTCCTCGCAGCGTGCGTGTTGCCGCTGACCACGTCGTTCGTCATCTGCGAGGCGTTCGGCTGGGAAGCGGGCGTCTCGTTCAAATGGAAAGAAGCGCCGCTGTTCAAGAGCATCTTCACGTTCGTCATCGCGTTTTCGGCGATTGTGGTGCTCATTCCCGGCATTGACCTCATGGGCGTCATGCTGACGGCACAGTTCGTGAACGGCATCATTTTGCCCGTGCTGCTGGTGTTTATGGCCATCATCTCGGCCGACAAGCGCATCATGGGGAACTACCGCTCGCGTCTGGTGTCACGCACGCTCATCTGGGTGACCGTGGGCATTGTGACCGTGCTCACGGCTGCGCTGCTGGTCATGCAAGTGTTGGGGCTGGGCTAAAGGCCGGCGGCACTATTCCCGCTGAAGCCGCCCAAACAAAAAAGCCGCGGCGAAAGCCCACGGCCAACCATAAACAAAACCTAAACTCAACCCACCGCTCTCGCCGCCAAGCGAAGCGCGCCGACGCATAAGTCATCGGCGCGCGGGCCTGCGGCATGCGAAGAACCCACGATTTCAGTGCCGTGTGGTGCGGCTGAAACGAAAGAAGTGCGAAAAGGCGCAGTTACACGCTTTCGGACAGGCGTTTGCCTTCTTCTTCCAGACGCTTGGCGAGGAATTTGCGGCCGTTGTCGCCGTTCTTCACGCTGTTGAGAAGCATATCAATGCTCAGGCTATTCAGATAAGCGTCAAAACTTTCCTCAATGAGCTGGTACGTTTGCTTCACGCCCTGCACCATGGCGCCGCCCTTACGCGAAGAGCGCTTGGCGCGCGTGGACGGCTTCGCGTCCTCTTCCAGCGCAGACATGACCTGCAACACGGTGATATCCGAGGCATCCTTGGCCAGGCGATAGCCGCCGTGTTTGCCCGGGCGCGCCTCAATCAGGCCGGCGTTACGCAGAAGCTGCGCCAACTGAATGAGGTAGTCGCGGGGAATGGACATGTCCTCGGCGATGTCCTTCGAGGAGCAAGTGGTGCCCTGCGCCGCCAGGTACAGGATCGCGCGCAGACCGTAGTCCGTTGATGCTTTGAATTGCACGATGTCTCCAATCTCGCTGCCGCGACGGAAGCGTGGCTTCCGGACTTCCGCTGCGCGGCCTGCACATAGTGATGCTAATTACTCGCCGCATTCCACCTCTCAAAAAGCTGCGGGGGAAAGCATATCCCGACATTTCCGCGCCAGCATCGGGGGGCGGTTCGAGATGGTTCGAGTGTACCTAATGCATAATGATTATAGCAAGGTCATTGAGCCGATTGCATAGCAAAACGATTGGAAACGGTTACTACAACGCAATCTTGACCTGCACTTATCGAAAAGTGATAAAAACACACCCCCTTGACGTATAAAAATTTGACCTGTGAGCTTCAATGATATACTGACCCTCATGAATATGAAGGAAGAAAAATCTTTTGTTAGGAACAGGGCGCTCGCCTGCAGAGATGCGCTGGATGAGTATTCTGCGGCGGCAAAAAGCGCGCAGATCTGCCAGTCGGTGGAAGAGCTTGTGGCGGAAGCTATTGGCCCGTGGGACGCGCGACGCGAGGTGGGTGGTCGTGACCCCGGTAGCGGTGCGCAATCGAGCTCGCTTTCGTCCTTGCCCGCGCGCCCACCGCTTCTGGCTTTGTACGCTGCCATGCGCAGTGAGGTGAATCTTGAGCGGCTTGCGCAGGCTGCGTGGGCGCGGGGATGGGACGTGTGTTTCCCGTGCATGGTGCGCGACGAACCGGACGCGCCCGCGCGCATGGTGTTTCACCGGGTGCCGCGCGAGCGGGTGGGCGAAGCGCGAGAGGCGTTTCTCGCCCATCCCCTGCGCTGTCTTGCCTGTGGCGAACTGGAACGCGCTGGCTTTCCCCTGGTGCAGCCCGAAGAGCTGGACGTGGTGTGTGTGCCACTGGTGGCGTTCGACGAGGCGGGCAACCGCCTGGGATACGGCGGCGGCAACTACGATCGCCTGCTCACGCGCCTGCGCCCGGACGCTCTCGTGGTAGGCATAGCGTTTGAGGAACAGCGCGTCGCCGCCGTGCCGTGTGAGCCGCACGACCAACCTCTTCCTCACATTGTGAGCGCGTAAAGGCAGGGGGGGTTCCGTAGGGCAAGGGCTCTGCCCGTGCCGCTCGGCAAAACTAAACTGCCAGGTCAACCGTAGTTGTCGGCATGGGCAGAGCCCTTGCCCTACGATCAACCTGGCAGGTGAAGAGGCGTTCGTTGCAGCCCCCTTACAATCAACTTGGCAGGTAAGGAACCGTTGCTGGATTCCTCCTCCTCTTACTTCTTAACCGCTCCATAGGGGGAATGGTTGAGCACGAAAACGCCGCCGATCATCAGCACCGCGCCCACCACCAGCGAGATCCACGGGTTGCCTGTGAAGCCGGCAATCACGTAGCCCACCAGGCACACCACGGCCACCACCGACGCGTACGGCAGCTGCGTGGCCACGTGGCGCAGGTGGTTGCACTGCGCACCCGCCGACGACAGGATGGTGGTATCAGAGATGGGCGACACGTGGTCGCCGTACACCGCGCCGCCGAGCGTCGCACCAATAGCCACCAAAAACAGCGGGTTGTCGGCCGGGAACACGCCAATCACAATGGGCAGAATGAGCGCGATAGTGCCCCACGACGTGCCCATAGCAAAACCGATGAACGCCGCCACCACAAAAATGACGGCCGGCAAGAACGCCAGGCCCACGCCGATGCTTTCCAAGAAGCTGCTGACGAACTCGCCCGTACCCAACAGGTAGCGGCACGTTCCGCCGAGGCTCCACGCCAGCACCAGAATCATGATGGCGCCCACCATGGAGCGCACGCCCTCGGCCACGCCGTCCATGTAGCTGGACAGCGTCATCAGCTTGCGCGGCAGGAACATGAGGGCCGTCACCACCAGCGCCACGCACACGCCAATGCACAGGCCAAACACCGGGTTTTCGCCCACGGCCGTGGCGAAGTCGACGCCCTGGAAGAACCCGCCCGCGTACAGCATGCCCAGAATCGAGAAGATAATAAGCACCACAATAGGAATGATCAGGTCGAACACGCGGCCCTTCTCGGAGATGGCCATGCCCTTGAACTCTTCGACCGCACTTTGCGCAGCTTCGTCAAGTTCGTCCTCTTCGGCAATAATCGTGTCCATGTTGAGCGGCGATCCGTCAGCCGCTGCGCCGGTGAGGCCTACCGTGGACACGGCCTCAAGGGCGCTGTTCTTCTCGGGGATACTGCGCTGCGCATCGGCGGGCTGCTGCATCTCGGCCTCGGCCACGCGCATAGGGCCGAAATCGCGCTTGGTGGCGCACATGAAGAACACGAACACAATGGTGAGCAGCGCGTAGAAGTTATACGGGATGGACTGCACAAACGTGGTGAAGCCGCCTTCGCCCAGGTAGCCGCCCACGGCCACGGCCCACGACGACACGGGCGCGATGATGCAGATGGGTGCAGCGGTGGAGTCGATGATCCACGCCAGCTTCTCGTGGCTGATCTTGAAGCGGTCGGTGACCGGGCGCATGACCGCGCCCACGGTGAGGCAGTTGAAGTAGTCGTCCACGAAAATGATGATGCCGAGCACCGCCGTGAGAATCTGCGCCATCTTCGCGTTCTTGATGTGCGTGGATACCCATTCGGCGTAGGCGCGCGAGCCGCCGGCGGTCGCGATAACCACCACAAGCGCGCCCAATAACGCAAGGAATAACAACAGCGCCCCGTTGCCCGCAATTTGTTCGGCCATCATCTGCGGCACCATGGTGAACGAGTCAACCAGCTGCTCGAACCCGGCGCCGTTGAGCGTGAACTGGTAAATCACCATGCCAACGAACACGCCCACCGCGAGAGAGGAATACACCTCCTTCGTGATAAGCGCCAGGGCCAGCGCCAGAATCGGGGGGATAATAGACCACGCCCCCGTGCTGATAAGGTCAAATCCTTCCATATGCGTCCCCTTCGCCGTGCTTTTCCGCCGCTCCGGCACGCGCATGGTTCCGCCTTCGCCTTCCGCGCCGCCCCATGCGTGCGCTGAGGACGCAGGCCGAACAGCCGCCGCTCGGCACTTGCCGCCTCAGTATACAATCATCCGTAGAATGAGGGGAGAAAAAGTAAAGGTTTTTGGGCTGCACCTGCGAAAAGAGGGGCTAGCGGGCCAGCAGCGAGCACCCCGCGGGAAGCAGCCACAGCACGAAAATGAGCAGAATGGGCCACAGGTGAGCCTTCGTGACGGCCACGAATTCGCGGATGAATGCGGTGGGCCAGAAGTAGCGGGCCGTGGTGCTGCCCACGCCGTCGGCCACAAGGCCAATCTGGTGCGCGTACTCGGCCGTGCGAAACACGTGATAGTCGCTGGTGACCACGGCCGCGCGGTACGCGCCCGCGCCCGAGCGCGCGTCCATGATGGCCTTGCTGTTGCGCAGGTTCTCCATAGTGGTGGCGGAGCGGTTTTCCTCGATGATGGCATCAGCGGGTATGCCACGCTCTTCCACCAGGTAGTTCTTCATGGCGGTGGATTCGGGAAGTTGCTCGTCGGGGCCTTGGCCGCCCGACGCGATGATGAGCGCGCGCTTGCCGCCGGCCTCCCAGAGCTCCACGCCTTTGTCCAGTCGGCCGGCCAGAAGCGGCGTGGGTTTCGTGCCCGAAAGGCCTGCGCCGTGCACCACGATGTAGTCGTAATCGCAGCGTTTTGGCAGGCGGCGATACAGCCACGAATATAGCAGCAGCGCCGTAAACGTGAATGCGATGTAGGAGCCTTCCACAAACACAAGTGAGGTTAGCGCCATAACGGGCATGATGGGTGCCGCCACCATCAGCAGCGGCAACCCGATACAGGCTGCTATGATGGCGGTGGCGACAAGCCCTGGCAACAGGTGCGCGAGCGAGAGCCCTTCGCGGCGCACCACCACAACCGTGTTCGCGATGAGGAACACCACGAGTGCTACCAGGCCAAACGGGATGGCCGCGAAGCCCAGTAGCACGAGCCACGGCAAGTTGAACTGCACAGACAGTCCCCAGAACGCAAACAGACACAGCGCGAGGAAGTACAGAGCGTTGCGGAACTGGCGCGGCTCCTTGCGGTAATTGCGCCAGAACAGCCACCCGAACACGAGCGCCGGAAAGTATATGAGTATAAGCTCCAAGATCATGAGGCCAGTATACCGTAACGCCCGCGTCGAAAACTTACACCTGCCTTACGCGGCTTACGCGGGTGCGGTGGTGGGCTCGTCTTCGGGGTCGGGGGTGGGGGTGGCGTCGGGTTGAGGTGCGCCCGCGCTTGTGCTTGGGGCCGCGCCTTCCCCTTCGCCTTCCAGCTCTTGCTCGTACTCGCGGTCGATGGCGCCTTCTACGTGGGGTGGGTCAACTTCGAATTCCACATGCTTGGTGAACAGGCTCACCAGCGGCACAATAACCAGCGAAAGCACCATGGCGATGGCGCCGCAATTGATGGGGCTGGCAATAAACGGCGTACCCACGAACCCGGCAATCATGTTGCCCGAGGTCAGGCCCACGCCCACGATGAAGCTGGCCCACACGGCTGGCCGCGAAATGCGCTTGGAGAAGAGCCCCCAGAAGAAGGGCCCGAGGAACGAGCCGGCCAGCGCGCCCCACGAGATACTCATGAGCTGGGCAATGAACGTGATAGACGAGTTGTACTGGATGAGCGCGAGCACGGCCGAAATGATGATGAACACCACCAGCAGCACGCGCATGTACGAGAGCTGGCGCTTCTCGCTCATGTTCTTCACGAGGTTGTCTTTGATGAGGTCGAGCGTGAGCGTGGACGACGACGTGAGCACGAGCGAGGACAGCGTGGACATGGACGCGCTCAGCACGAGCACAATCACAATGCCAATGAGCAGGTCAGGCAGCGTGGACAGCATGGTGGGAATGATGGAGTCGTACACCGGCGTGCCGGCCGCGGTCATTTCCACCTGACCGCCGTAGAGCCGCCCGAAGCCGCCGAGGAAGTAGCTGCCGCCCGCCACAATCATGGCAAACACCGTGGAGATGATGGCGCCCTGCTTGATGGCCGGGCCGCTCTTGATGGCGTAGAACTTCTGCACCATCTGCGGTAGGCCCCACGTGCCCAAACTCGTGAGGATGATGACGCCAATGAGGTCGGGCAGATTCGGCCCAAAGAAGCTGACGAACGGGCCAGCCATCTCGGAGTCTTCCGCTGGAATGAGCGAGAGCGTGGTGATGGCCTCGGTGAAGCCGCCGTTGTTCACGAGCACCGCCACGATGACGGCCACAATGCCCAGCAGCATAACGATGCCTTGGATGAAGTCGTTCATGACCGTGGCCATGTAGCCGCCCAGTACCACATAAATGCAGGTGATCACGGCCATACCGATGACGCACCACTCGTACGGCAGCCCAAACGCCATGCCGAACAGACGCGACAGGCCGTTGTAAACGCTCGCCGTGTACGGGATGAGGAACACGAAAATGATGGCCGCGGCCGCGATGCGCAAACCCTTCGACTGGAAACGCGCGCCGAAGAACTCGGGCATTGTGGACGCGCCGAGGCGGTGCGTCATCTCACGCGTGCGCGGGCCGAGTACCCACCAGGCCAGCAAGCTGCCGAGGATGGCGTTGCCGATGCCAATCCACGTGGCGGCCACGCCGTACTTCCACCCGAACTGTCCCGCGTAGCCCACGAAGATAACGGCGGAGAAGTAGCTGGTCCCGAACGCAAACGCCGAAAGCCACGGGCCCACGTTGCGCCCGCCCAGAATGAAGCCGTCAACCGTGCCGGTGTGTCGTCGACAGTAAATGCCGACACCCACCGCCACGCCAACGAAGATGAGCACCATACAGAGTTTTTCGATCATAGGAAGTTCTCCTTGTTGATTATGTCCTGTTCAACCCCTGTGTTTCACGTGAAACACTTGTCGCAACGACGTGCGACACACCCTTCGCTCAGGATGACAAAGAGCAGAAATGGCGCACATGACCTTGCCCTTGTGAGCGCCTGCATACAGCGAGGCAGCACCACGGGCAAACCCATGTGCTAGAGGTATCGGTAGGAATAATAAGAAAGGGCGCGGAATGATGAGTCGCTCTGCGCGGCCATGCGCTCGGAAGGCGCAGGCGTGAGGCGTTCAAAAGCACGTGGCGCGAAGGCCCGACACGCAGCGGCAACAGCCAACTCAAGCCGCCAGCGCTCGTCAACAACAGTATGTCCCTTCGCAAAATGCATGCGCCTACTTTACCACAGTGGAGCACCAATCACGCGAAAAAATGAGTGCAACGAATCGTTTTTTGAAAAGAGTGACGCGCTTCGCGCTATTGAATACGCCACAAGACAGTTGCCCTCCCTACCACTATGACAAGGGCTTATCCATGTGGAATAAATCTAACTAGAAAGCCCCGCCGGTTTCAATAAACGGCGGGGCTTTCTCTTCTAATACCGGCTGTCGAAGATGCGCTTGGTTTTCTTCTCGGAGCGGGGGAGTTCGCCCATGGGGACGCCGATGGCGTCGGGGGTGCAGCCGCACTTTGCTTTGAAGATGAGAGCCAGTTCCTCCTGCGCGCGCTCCTTCGCCTCGCCGTCGAGCGGGGTTTCGAACAGCACCGTGAGCACGTCTTTGCCGCTGATGTTTTCGATCATCACCTGGTACTCGCTTGACGTGCCGCCGGTTGCCGCGATAACTTCCTCCACTTGAGCAGGGAAAATGTTGCAGCCCTTCACCTTGAACATGTCGTCGGTGCGGCCGGTGAGTGTGTCGATGCGCGGGTGGCGCAGGCCGCAGGCGCAGTCGCCGGGGATGATGCGCGTGAGGTCGTGTGTGCGGTAGCGGATGAGCGGCGCGCCCTGTTTGCGCAGCGTGGTGAGCACGAGTTCGCCCACTTCGCCGTCGGGCAGCGGGGCGCCGGTGGCGGGGTCGACCACTTCCACGTACACGTAATCGGCCCATACGTGCATGCCGTGATGCTCGCTGCACGAAATGCCGATGCCGGGGCCGTACACCTCGGTGAGGCCGTAGATGTCGAAAATTTCCACGCCCAGCTCGCCGGCGATGCGCTGGCGCATCTTGTCGCCCCAGCGCTCGGAGCCAATAACGCCTTTGCGCAGGTGAATCTGGTCGCGAATGCCGCGCTCGGCAATTTCTTCCGCCAGCAAGAGCGCGTAGGAACTGGTGGCACAGAGCACGGTGGACTTCAAATCCTGCATCATCTTCAGCTGCTTTTCGGTGTTGCCGGGGCCCATGGGGATAGCCATGGCACCCAGCCGCTCTGCGCCCAGCTGGAAGCCAATGCCGGCGGTCCACAGGCCGTAACCAGGCGTTATCTGGATGCGGTCGGTGTTCGTGATGCCCGCCGTTTCGTAGCAGCGCGCGAACTGGATGGCCCAGTCGGTCACGTCTTGCTGCGTGTAAGGGATGATGACCGGCGTGCCTGTGGTGCCGCTGGACGAGTGGATGCGCACGATTTCCTCGTCGGGCACGGCTTGCAGGCCCAGCGGGTAGGCGTTGCGCAGGTCGTCCTTCTCGGAGAACGGCAGTTTTTCGAAGTCTTCCTGCGTTTGGACGTCGGTGAGGTCGATGCCTTCGAATTTCGCCGCGTAGAAAGGCGAACGCTCCTTCAGCGTGGCGAATTGCGCTTTGATGAGGTCAAACTGCTCGGTAGTCAGATCCATGAGACACTTCTTTCATTCGATGGCTTGGTGGGTGCGCGCCCGGGGCGGCCTGTTTGGTGGCAGCGCGGCGCGACGGCGTGAGAATACGGATATGCTTCAAGCCCGCGAGCGCGAGTCTTGAAGCTAAAGCCATCGCCCAGCCGAACCAAACGGCACGGCTGGGGTGAAGAAGTGGCTGTTCTTGAGGCGTTTCATGCTGCTATTCTAGGCGATGTGCGGCGCACTCGCAACTGCGTTGATGGCGGTGAGGTTGAGGTCGATGAAGCGGGGTTTTACGCAGGTGGCGATGGCGCGGCGCAGGTCGTCGAGGTTGAGGGGAATGTGGCCGGCGGCAAGTGCGCTAGCCAGCAGCACGGTGTTGAGCACTTTGCGACTGCCCACGCGTTCGGTGAGCGCGGCATCGTCGACGGCGACGAAGGTAGCAGGCGTGTTTGCGAGCTGGGCTTCGAGGCGCGCGATGATGTCGGCGGCGCGATAGGGACGCTCGGACAGCGCGGCGGTTACCGGTTGAACGGCTGTGGTGGCAGTGATCAGCACGCCGTCGGGCGCGAGAAACGGTAGCACGCGGGCGGCTTCGGCCGGCTCGAACGCGATGATAAGGTCGGCTGTGCCCTGCGCGAGCAGCGTCGCGAACACCTCTTCGCCACCATCGCCCATGCGCACGTGCGACACCACGTTGCCGCCGCGCTGCGCCATGCCGATAGTCTCGGCCGTGCGCACTTGCCAGCCTTTCTCCTGCGCGGCCTGGGCCAGCACTTTCGCCGCAAGAACGGTTCCCTGACCGCCCACACCCGCCAGCAACACATTACGCATGGGAACCCCCTTTCGCCGTCGAGGTTTCACGTGAAACATGTTCGTTGGAAGCCGACGGAACTCGTAGCGCGTCGAAGGGGCACACCTGCGTGCACAGGCCGCAGCCGTTGCAGAGGCTGGGGTCGACGAAGGCTTGGCCACGCTCCTTGCTGCGCGGGCCGCGCGCGTCGGCGTTGAAACCGATGGCGGGGCAGCCAATTTCGGTAATACATTTTTTGCAGCCGGTGCAGGTGTCTGCGTCTACAGCGGCGGGCGCTCCCGGTTTCACCAGTTGAACGCACGGAGATTCGAAGAGGATGGCCGACGGGCCGGCGAATTCGATAGCTTCGCGCGCGGCGGCGATGGAACCCTCCAGGTCAAGCGGGTTGGCGTGCACGATGCATTCAACACCAAGGGCTTCCAGCACGCGCTCGATGGACACCGGTGTGCGGCGCGGCCCCATGAGCGTGACGCCGGTGCCGGGGTGCGGCTGCGAGCCGGTCATGGCGGTGGTGGCGTTGTCGAGCACGCACACCGTGATGTCGTGGCCGTTGTACACCGCGTTCACAATGCCGGTGAGGCCGCTCGCAAAAAACGTGGAATCGCCCACAAACGCGAGCGCCTTTTTGTGCGGCTCGGCCACGGCGAAACCCTGCGCCATCGTTATGCCTGCTCCCATGCACAGGCACGTGTCTACTGCATCAAGCGGCTGCGCGTTGCCGAGCGTGTAGCAACCGATGTCGCCGCAAAGCACGGCCGGCGTTTTTCCGAGGGCGCGCTTAACGGCGTAGAAACTGCCGCGGTGCGGACAGCCCGCGCACAGCACCGGCGGGCGGATGGGAAGCGGGTCGTCGGATGCGTCATAGGCGAATGTTTCACGTGAAACATTCGCGAGAAGCGCAGCGTCAAGGCCGAAGAATGCGGCAATGCGCGCGGCGATGTCGTCGACGTCGTTTTCGCCGCGGTCGCGAGCGTCGCCAGTCAACTTGCCGCGCACGTCAAACGTGGCATGCGTGCGTCCGGCGAATGCGAGCAGTTCGTCTTCCAGGAAGTGGTCGAGTTCTTCCAGCACGAGCACCTGGTCAAGTCCTTCGACGAAGGCGGCGACAGCATCCGTTGGGAAGGGGTAGGGCGTTCCTACCTGCATGAAGCGATACGCGGGCAGTGAGACGCCCGCTGCCGCTGCGCGTTCTTCCAGCATGCGAAGAGCCTCACGCGCGTAGGCGGCAGACACGCCACCAGCCATAATGCCGAGGTGTGGCGCGTCCGCCGCATCACCTTCGCCAAGTTGTTGACTCAAAGTATCATTAAATGTTTCACGTGAAACATGTGCTTGTGGTGCCGTGTCAACTGACGCCGCGCGGGATCCTTCGACTTCGGCCTGCGGCCTCCGCTCAGGATGACATCCCGCAGCGCCTCCTTCCACCACCGGATTGAAGGCGGCCAGCGCCGGTTCGTGCGCGAAGTCGTGGGCGATCTCGCGCAGGCGCTCGTTAATTTCGCCATGCGCTTGGTAGGCGCGGCGCGGAAAAATGACCCACTTCGGGTCGCGCTCAAAACCTTCCGCGGGCACGAGGCGCGCGTCGGTGGCCTCCGCGACGTCGAAGAACGTGGACGCGTGGTTGATGCGCGTGGTCGGCCGCACGATGACGGGCGTGTGATAGCGCTCGGACAGATCGAACGCGGCCTGCATCATGGCGAAGCCCTCGTCAGGCGTGGAAGGGTCAAGCACCGGCAGTTTCGCGAAGGAAGCGAAGCGGCGCGTGTCCTGCTCGGTTTGCGACGAAATGGGGCCGGGGTCGTCGGCCACGAACAGCACGAGGCCGCCCTTCACGCCGACGTAGTTCAGGCTCATGAGGGCATCGCTGGCAACATTGAGTCCCACCTGCTTGCACGTGAACAGGCAGCGCGCGCCGGAGTACGACGCCCCGGCCAGCAACTCAAGCGCCGCCTTCTCGTTGGTGGACCACTCCACATGAACACCGCGCGCCGCACCGGCCGCGTGCAGTTTCGCCACCGTTTCAATGAGCTCGGACGACGGCGTGCCGGGATACCCAGCCACCACACGCACACCCGCCTCAAGCGCCGCATGCGCAAACGCCTCGTTCCCCATCAGAAGTTTCTTCGTCATAACCAGCCGCCCTCCGCAAATGCCCAAATGTTTCACGTGAAACATTCTCCGCAATCATGATAGCAAACACCGCGGCTTCAAATGCGACGCATCCGCGAGGGGCGCTGCGACAAAAAGAACGCGCTATACCTGATGCGAAAAAGATACGAGAGAAGGGAAACGAGGACGAGAAAACGAGTCGACGGAAAACGAATGAGAAAGTGAACGAAAAAGGAGCTCTCAAAAAATGATAACTCAGCATACAAATAAATAAATTTTTCGGCGATCTAAACAATGAAAAAATGAATGCGGCTAATTGATGAAATAAAAAAATGAATGAAAAATTGACGTATACGGGAAAAGGTTGTGCGAACGGATTGAGTCTTTGAGAAGGGAAATACGAGGGGGAATGTCAAATCGAGGTAACGGATTGGGGGGTGGGGGGAATTTGGGGATGGGGGTTCGGTAGTATTTTGTTACCTTCGAGAGAGAGCAGGTGACGATATGAAATGCCCCCTCTGCAATGTTGATCTGGTGATGAGCGAGCGCCAGGGAATCGAGATTGACTACTGTCCGCAGTGTCGTGGCGTGTGGTTGGATCGCGGCGAACTCGACAAGATTATTGAGCGAGCGAACGCGGCGGCCGCGCCCGCGGCAGCCGCTCCTGCTGCGGCTGCCTATGCGGCGCCTCAGGCGGCGTCGTACGAGCGTGAACGCGAACGTGGCTACGACGAGCGCCGCTATGACGATCGAGGTTACGACAAGCGCTACGACAAGTACGACGACGATCATTACAAAAAGGGTCACAAAAAGAAGAAGCGTGGCGATTTTTTGAGTGACTTGTTCGAATTCGGGGACTAAGAGCGAAAAGGAAAGGGGGCTGCAATAAAAGCCCCCTTCTGCTTCACAAAAATGTGACGCGCTTCGCGCTAACGAATACGCCACGGAGTGGTTGCCCTCCCTACCACCATGGCGGGGGGCTCTTTTATGCAACATAAATCTAACTAAAAAGGTAATATACGTAGGGGCGCTTCACGAAGCGCCCTCTCCGCCGCAGGCGGAGAATTCAACCATGACCTGCGTTTTCGCGCTTCGCGCGAACGGACTTTCTGGAGAAAGCCCCTACGGAGGTTTTGCCACTTGTAAGTCGACGCCTTCAAGTCGGTCAGCCCGCGTCATAAGGCTAGGGACGCGAGAACTCATGGCGTACTAGCCAGCGCGATAGCGCGTCACATTTTGTAGGGCGATGAATCGCCCTCCGCCGTAATCCTCGCGGTTAAAGGACTTTGCAACAACCCATAAAAATGGCTCCCCGTCAATCCGCGAGAAGCCATTTCACTTTCGCCAAGCACCCTTCGACCGGCAGCCGGCCGCCAGCGGTTTTACGCCTCGGCCATGGCTTTCTTGAAGTCGATGATCTTCTGGCGGGCACCGTCGCAGCCGGTGCCCATCATTTGCACGGCCAGGATGGCGGCGTTCTTCGCGCCGTTGATGGCGACGCACGCCACCGGCACGCCGGAGGGCATCTGCACCATGGACAGCAGCGAGTCAAGTCCGCCCAGGTCACTCGTCTTCATCGGCACCGTGATAACCGGGTTCGGCGTGTACGCTGCCACGACGCCGCCCAGGTGAGCCGCCTTGCCTGCGGCCGCAATGATCACGCGAATGCCGCGCTCGTGCGCCGTCGACGCCCACTCGTGCACCTCGGCTGGCTTGCGATGCGCGCTCGCCACCTTCACCTCGTAAGGCACGCCGAACTCATCGAGCTGCTTCATGCACGGCTCCATGGCCGGCATGTCGCTCTCCGACCCCATAATAATACCGATGACCGGGCTTTTCTCTTTGCAAGACATACGCTTCTCCTTCGTCTGAGGCGCGTTGCACGCACGCGCAGTTTACTCTCGCCGCCCAGTGTAACGTTCCCCCGCCGCCCCCGGCAACCAGGGCCCGGCAAACGTAGGGATTATCCGAAGAAGATGCCCCGAAAACACGTGCGGAAGAGGAAGCCGCGCAACGCCTCTCCTTCCGCAACACCCTACACGCTCAGGTTACGGCGGTCGAACACAGCCACGGCGGCGGCGAACAGCACGAGGCCCACCGCGGCCAGCGCCACGGCCCCGCCAATCGCGCCGTCCTCGGATGCCGCCAGCCCGGTGGCATCATACAGCATGAGCGGGTTCACGTCCTTCAGCCACTCGAACTTGTCGCCCGCCTGCCCCACCATCTGCATGAGGAAGAACAGGATGCCCAGACCGCCGCCCGCCCACAGCGCCAGCCCCGCGTTCGAAAACAGGCACGCCGAGAAAAAGCACATTCCTGCTAGGAATAGCCACAGCGCCAGCAGCCCCGCGTTCATGCGCAGCAGCGCCTCCGTGTCGAGGTCGCCGGGAAACAGCGCCTCGGAAAAGCCTACTTCAAGCGCCGTAGTTACCGCCACCAGCAGCACCAGCACTGCCACCAGCACACCGGCCAACGTGACGGCGATGCGCGTGCGGCTGTTCGGCGTGGCCAGCAGATATGCCATGGTGCCGCGGTCGATATAGCGCACCATGAGTTTGTTCACTATGATAAGAATGAGTACGAACGGGAACATCGTCAGCAAGAACCCATATAAATAGTTAATGAGGAAGTCGGTGAGCGTGGTGGCAGCGTTCGCCATGCCGAAGGCGGCGAACAGCTCGGGCATGCTTTCCATCATCATGTCGAGGCTTGCGCCCAGGTCAGGGTCGAACATGCTCACAATCACGCCGATGTACATGGCCAGCACGGCCGCAATGATGGCCGTCACAAACGCGTTGGCGCGCAACTCCTTCGCGAACAAAGTACTACTCATGGCTGCCTCCTTTCGACGCAGAGGCGTGGGGCTGCGCTTCTTCCGACGCGCCGTACAAGTGCATGAACAACTCTTCGAGGGTTTGCTCGCGGGCGGTAAGGTCGGCCACGCGGTAGGCGGCGAGGTCTTTTACGAACGCGTCCATAGCGCCGGTGACCAGGGTTTCCGCCGCCGCAGCGCCAACCGCGTGCGCCTCGGTGTGCGCGGCCAGGTAGCGGTCACGTTCGCCCGCGTCGGCAAACGTGACCACGAACACGCGCTTGCGCGACCGCCGCACATCGTCCATGTGCTCCACGGCCGCCAGCCGCCCCGCGCGGATGAACGCCACGCGGTCGCACGTGCGTTCCACCTCGTCGAACAGGTGCGACGACAAAATAATGGTAGCCCCGCGCCGCTTCTCTTCCAGTACCAGCTCAATAAAGCGACTCTGCATGAGCGGGTCGAGGCCGCTCGTCGGTTCGTCCAGCAAAATAATGTCGGGCCGCCCCATGAACGCGCACACGAGGCCCACCTTCTGCTTCGTGCCCTTCGACATCTTGCGAATGCGGCGCGCGGGATCCAGCTCGAAGTAGTCCACCAGCTCGTTCATGCGCGTGCGGTCGCGCAGCTTCTTCATGCGCGCCATAAACTCCAAAAACGCCGTGCCGGTCATCTCGTCCATGCAGGCAATTTCGCCTGGCAGATAGCCCAGGTTCGCCTGAATGCGCGCCCGGTCGCGGAAACAGTCGAGGCCGCCTATGCGCGCGGTGCCGCTATCAGGGCGAATGAAGCCCATCAGGTTGCGCATGGTCACGGTTTTGCCCGCGCCATTGGGGCCCAGGTAGCCGAACACCTCGCCCGGCTCGATGGCGAACGACACGTCGAATGCGCCGCGCCCGTTCCCGTAATCTTTCGTGAATCCGCGCAACTCAATAACGGGCGCATGATCAGGGCTGTTCATCGGTATTCCTCCTTGTAGGCGTAGGCGCGCAGCATCTCGCACCAGCGGCGCATCTCGTCCATCATTCCGTCGATGCTGATGGGGCGGCGCAGCGCGCGCTGCTGGTGCATATAGCCGTCGGCCAGCCAAATCATCAGGTCAACCACGTAGCGCGGGTCCACGTCGTCGCGAAACCGGTCGAAGCGCACGTTTTTGAAGTACGTGTTGAACATGAGGTCGATCTTCGACCAGTTCCAGTTGTCCATGGTGTCTTTAATGTCCTTGTGATCTGGGTAAAATGCCCGGATGGAGAACTCCATGAGGAACGGGAACCTCTCCAGCACGTCGCGCTTGCGCTCGGCCGCGTACAGGAACAGTTCGAAGAAGTCGTCGATCTGGTAGAACTCCTCGTCAACCACCAGGGCCTCAATTTTGCTCATGAGGTGCTCCATGAGGTAGAGGTACAGCTCCTTCTTGTTTTTGAAGTAGAAGAACAGCAGCCCCTTTGAGATGCCCGCGCGCCGCGCGATGGCCTCGGTGGATGCGCTTTTGTAGTCGTTGCGCCCGAACGTTTCCACCGCCGCGTTTACAATGGCCTCGCGCCGCTCTTCGGGCAGGCTTTCGAACTTGGCGAAGGGGTTGTTTGCGCTGGTTGCGCTTGTTGCGCTGCGTTCGCCGTCCTTGCCGCGTACGCGTCGTTCGTTCATGAGGCCCCCTCTCTCACGTTGGCGCTACCTTCCCATTGACCGGCCGGTCAATAGCTTGGCGTTCATCCTACGCCGTTGACTATTTTTGAGAAGGGGGTTCCGCGAAAAATCGTGTGCCTTGTTTGAGGCAGTGGCGAGGGCCTACCGCGCGTATACGCTTTGTTTGCGGGTGACCAGGCGCTCGACGAATGCCGTGGCGGGGGCGTGCAGCACCTCGCCGGGGGTGGTGTATTGCACGGCGCGGCCGCCTTCCATCACCAGCACGCGATCGCCCAGGTCAAGTGCCTCGTCGATGTCGTGCGTGACGAACAGCACGGTGATGCCGGTCTGTTGGTGGATGTGCTTCAGCTCGTCTTGCAGCGAGGTGCGCGTGATGGCGTCCACGGCGCTGAAGGGCTCGTCCATAAGCAGGATGTCGGGGCTAGCTGCAAGCGCGCGGGCGATGCCGACGCGCTGCGCCTGCCCGCCCGAAAGTTCGGCGGGGAAGCGTTCGGCCAGTTCAGCGGGCAGACCCACCAGGTCCATCCACTTCTCCACGGCCTCGTGTGTGCGCACGCGGTCGCGCTGGTTCAGCAGGCTGGGCACGTAGCCAATGTTCTGTCGCACCGTGAGGTGGGGAAACAGCACGCTGCCCTGGATGGCGTAGCCCACGGAGCGGCGCAGCTCGATAGGGTTGAGTTTGCTCGTGGCGCGCCCGTGCACGAGTACGCGGCCCTCGTCAGGCATGACCAGCGCGTTCACCGTTTTCAGCAACGTGGTTTTGCCGCAGCCCGAGCTACCAATAATAGTGACGAACGCGCCCTCTTCCACTGCGAGGTTCACATCGTCGATGGCGGTCACGTCGCCGAACCGCTTGGTCACGTGCTCAAACGCCACGGCAGCCATGGTGGCAGTTTGTTCGTTCGCCATCTAGATCAGCCCCCTCTCGGCCAAAAATGCGTCGGCGACGTCCTTCGGCTCCTTGCCCTGCGTTTCCACCTCGTTGTTCATGCGAGCCATGTCGGTGTCGGTGATGGTGTCCTCAAGTTTCAGCAGTTCATCGCGCAGTTCGGGGTGCTCCTGCAGCGTGTCACGCCGCACCACATTGCCACACAAATACGACGGATAGAAGTGGCGGTCGTCCTCAAGCACCACCAGCCGCTCGTCGGCCACCTGCCCGTCGGTGGTGGAAATTACGATGGCGTCCACCTGGCCTTCAAACAGCGCCTGGTATTTCAGGCTGATGTCCATGTCGCGCGTGTTGCCGAAGTTCATGCGGTAGGCCGCCTGCAGCCCGGGGTAGCCGTCCTGCCTGTCGAAGAAGTCCGGCTCTGCGCCGAGGCGCAACTCGCCCGCCACCTTCGCCAGGTCTGAGTACGTGTGCAGCCCGTAGCGTTCGGCCACTTCACGGCTGACGCCCAGGCCAAATGTGTTGTTGAAGCCGTACATGCCCAGCCACGTAAGCCCCAACTGCGACTCGTATTCCTGCTGCATGGTGTCGAACATCGATTCATCGTACGTGTCCTCGTGCTTGAGCACGGCGTTCCAGCCGGTGCCCGTGTACTCGGGATACATGTCGAAGTCGCCCTTTTCGATGCCGGGTTCAATATTCGCCGTGCCGCCGCCCACGCCCTGCGTGAGTTCCACGGCGAGGTTGGTGTCGTGTTCGATGAGCGTGTTTAGCATCTCGCCCAAAATGTACTGCTCGGTCATGGGCTTGGTGGCAATGTTGATGGTGCCCGCGCTGCCCGCGCCCGCGTGCGCGCCGCCATCGCGGTTCACAAATGCGAACGCTCCACCAGCCACAACCACCACCGCAAGCACCGCCGCACCCACGGCCCATCCGCGCCTGCGCACCCACGAGGCTCCCGGCGCGCCCGCAGCACCGGCGGCTCCCGCGCCTGCACCCCGTTTCGCCCCCGCCCGCTTGCGCGAAGGCTCCAAATGCCGCCGCGTTCGCTTCTCCGCCACGCCCAACAGCAAGTCCACCACAATGGCCAGCGCCGCAATAAGCACGCTGCCCGCCAATGTCATGGCCGGGGTGTTCGTGGTGATGCCGCGATAAATAGCCACGCCCAGCCCACCTGCGCCAATGAAGGACGCGATGCCGGCCAGCGCGATGGTCATGGTTGCCATATTCCGCACGCCGCTCATGATAACGGGCGCGGCCAGCGGCAGCTCAATGCGCCGCAACAGCTGGCGGTCGGTGGAGCCCATGCCGCGTGCGGCTTCCACAATGGCGGGGTCGATGGTGGTCAGGCCCGTGTAGGTGTTGCGCACCATGGGCAGCAGCGCGTAGATGGTCAGCGCCACGATGGCGGTGACATCGCCGATGCCCGTGACAGGAATCAGAAAGCCGAACAGCGCAATGGACGGAATGGTGTACACGAAGTTCACCAGCGCAAGCACGGGTTTCGCGCCGCGTCGCCACTGCGCAATGGCAATACCCAGGGCAAGCCCGATGCCCGCCGCCAGCGCGATGGACAAAAGCGAAATTCCGAGGTGCTGAAGAAGGAGCTCGAAGAACCAATCCCGTTTGGTAACAAGGAGGGAGATCATGGCTTCAATCACCGGGAACCTCGCTTTCTGGAGGACGGGCAGGCGGTCACGTTGCCTTCCGCATTCTAGGGCACGACGCGCGCCCTCCACGTACCCGGGGGCGAACCGTCATCGTTTGGTGAGCGGCATCCCGTGTGCGGCTTCAGATTCGCCCAGTTCGGTAGAGGGTAACACGCCTTCGTCCGGATTCCCTCTGCTATTCGCCTAAACGTACTGGTTCGGGAAGCGATGACCCTTTATCATACTAAAGCACGAACGGACGACCCCTCCGATCTCCCCGCCCTCAGTTTCGCTTCCCGGCCCCCGTCGGCCGCAGATGCGTTGCGCGGCGTCGGGCGGAGGCTGTCCATGACGCAGGGAGGTATGCATGCAGGAAGAGAAAAAAATCGCCCTCTACAAGAACTTCAAGACTATCAATACCATTGACCCCGCCATCTACGACCAGTACGACGTGAAGCGCGGCCTGCGCAACGCCGACGGAACGGGCGTGGTGGCCGGCCTGACGAACATCGCGAACGTGCACGGCTACGTGGTGTCCGATAACGAGAAGAGTGCCGACGAGGGCTCGCTGCGCTACCGCGGCTACGACATTTACGACCTTCTGGGCGACCCGTCGGTTGAGCACCGTTTCAATTACGAAGAGGTGGCATATCTCCTGCTCATGGGCGAGTTGCCCACGCGAGAACAGCTTGACAGTTTCATCAGCGTGTTGGATTCGGAGCGCGAACTGCCCGACGGATTCACCGCTTCCATGATCATGCGCGACACGCCGCCCGACATCATGAACGTGCTGGCGCGCACCATTTTGCTGCTGTACGCCTATGACCCGGAGGCCGAGGATCGCTCGGCGCACCACGAGATCCACACCGCCATCTCGCTTATTTCGCGCCTGCCGCGCATCATGGTGCTGACGTATTACGCGAAGCGCGCACGCTACAACAACGAATCCATGATCATGCACCGCTTTATCCCCGGTCAATCCACGGCCGAGACCATCCTGTCCATGCTGCGCCCCGACCGCCAGTTCACGCCTGAGGAAGCGCGCATGCTGGACGTCATGCTGTGCCTGCATGCCGAGCACGGCGGCGGCAACAACTCCACGTTCACCACGCGCGTGCTGACCTCGTCCGATACCGACGCGTACTCCACGTACGCGGGCGCTATTGGCTCGCTGAAGGGTCGCAAACACGGCGGCGCGAACCATCAGGTGCTGGCCATGCAGCAGGAAATCAAGGAGAACGTGACCGATTGGTCGGACGAGGGTCAGGTGGCCGATTACCTGGCGAAGATCGTGCGCAAGGAGGCGTATGACCGGACGGGCCTGGTGTACGGCATGGGTCACGCGGTGTACACGAAGTCCGACCCGCGCGCTATTATTTGCAAGCAGTTCGCCGGGAAGCTGGCGGTGGGTACGGAATTTGAGGCGGAGTTCCGCCTGCTTGAGAACATTGAGCGCCTGGCGCCCGAAGTCATCCTGCGCGAAAAGGGTACCAGCAAGGATATGTGTGCGAACGTGGACATGTACTCCGGCTTTGTGTATTCGATGCTGGGTATTCCGGAGGACCTGTTCACGCCCCTGTTTGCGTGCGCCCGTATGTCGGGTTGGGCCGCGCACCGCTTCGAGGAAATTGTCGCCGGCAAGCGCATCATTCGCCCCGCATACAAATCCACCCGCAAAGGAAAGCGCCCCTTCGTCCCAATGGACGAACGATAGGGAGCGGGACTGCTGTTTTTTGAGGGGGCTGCTACAAAAGCCCCCTCCTGCTTTACAAAAAGTGTGACGCGCTTCGCGCTAACTAATACGTTCGCTATCGCTCTTTTATGGAAAATAATTGACATGTCAATAAGAAGGCGAATTTACGGGCGGCTGTGATAAACTGGCGACATGCCTGATACCGACCGTCCACATAAGAATCTTGCCCAGCGCCTCGTGTACACCGTGACACGCTATCAGCAGCACATGCAAAATTTGCTGAAGGAGCACGGCATCGGTCAATCTGAGTACCCGGTGCTCATCTACCTGGTGCATCACGACGGCCCCGACATGTTCGTGAGCCAAAGCGACATCGCGAAGCGCCAATTCCGAGACCCCGCGCTCATCACGCGTGCCGCTAAGGGCTTGGCTAAAAAAGGCTATATCACGGTGGAAACTTCCACCACCAATCGCGCCCGCCACACGCTGCGTCTCACGCCGAAGGGTCGCGAACTTGCGCGCCTGGTGGATGACCTCGTTTGGCAATGGGAAGAACAAGCCTTCGCCAACTTCACCGACGAAGAACGCCGCACCCTCAAACAACTCCTTGCCAAACTAAATCTCCCTGAATAAAAGAGAACGCAAGCGCGCTGCTATAGATGATTATTTTAATCATCTTATAACCGGCAGGCATTTTTTTTGTGGACTCGAATATCACACAATAAAAAATCCAAAAAACTAAATCCAACGATTTTTTCATTTCAATTATTCTTCCGCACCATTTATTCGAACGCCATTTAAGGGGTCTTCCTTTTTGCGCACTCTTTTTTGCTTACGTTTTCATTCCCAAAAGCGATCGTTTTTTTATCTATGTAATTGTTTTTTCATCCATTTTTCGATTGTTTTTCGGTTGGAACACGTGATCGAGAATGCCGGCGGCGCTGTGACCTGCCACTTTTTGCATGGCGAAGTGAATGTTTCACGTGAAACATTTTGCACGCGCTCACCCACCGAACGCGTGCAACAATTCGTTAATTCGTTAATTCGTTAATTCGTTAATTCGTTAATTGGGGGTGCTGTTGGTTTCTTCGGGGGTTGCCCATGTCTTGAGGAGGGTGAGGAAGGGAGGGAAGAAGGTGCTTGTGGCGTGGGGGGTGGCTGACGTGCACCACGTGGAGAGCCAGGTGAAGAGGTGCTCGCGCTCAAACGTTTCGCGTTGGGTGCGGGCGGTGAGGGCTGCGGTGGTGTCGCCGATTTCGAGGGCGGTCAGTTCGCGGTGGGCAAGGTGCGCCAAAAAGGCGAGCTCGACACCAAGGAAGTCATCGCGTTCGGCATGTTCGCCACCAAAATGCACGTTGGCTTGGGCGTACGCATCGGCAATGCCCGACAGACGACCTTGTGACGATGCACCATCGCCATCAGGAGAAGAAAGCCAGTAGGTCTCATAAGGGGGGAGCGGTCCCGCCTCATCCACGCCGCGGCTGAGGCGCGTCCGATCAACAGCCGTTTCGCGCTGCAGTGCCTCAAGCGCCTCCGGTTCTCCTTCGTCCGCTTGTGCGTCCGCATTCTCCACCTGCTTACACCAAGCCACCCACTCACGCACGCCAGGCAAGGCGTCCTCATCGTGCGCCGCTTCGCCAAAAAGCAGACGAACGCGCGAAGCCACTCCCACAATTTCATTGTGGCCAGGCGCCGGAAGCGGCGTCAGCAGCATTTCAGCAGCGAAATCGTAAAACGCCGCCGCGTTGAGTGCTTCAAGGTATTCATTCTCGGTTGTGCTTACCGCTGTCACGTTCATGTTTTCACTCATGGCTTCCCCTTTACGCTCAACATAGTATTCCCCAGCAATCGCATTCCCATGCGTTAGTCATGGGCGCACGTGCTTTCAGCTCACAGCAGTGCTTCTGCCCTCGCGCCAAAAATTCGTTCGAAAACTTTGGCGAAAGTGCCCTGTTGCTCCTGGTAACTTATCCAAAAATTTCCGCTTCGCCATTTCCTTGCAACGAAAAAATCATCGCTGTTAATGGGACTTCCTCTCAACATCGCCAATGAAAAAGATACGTCTTAATACTTGACATGTCAATATCAGGCTCGTACTCTATGCAATGACTTGTCAATTGATAAGTCAACTAAGAGGAGAGGTTCAAAGGAGGGACCATGAAGCAAGAGAGCTCGGAAGGGCGTCTCGTTTGCGGCGTGCCGAAGCCGTTTTGGATTGTCGGCGCGGCGCTGGCCGTTATCGGCATCGCGGCGTTTATCTTCCAAATGGCTGGTCAGTCGATGGCCGGCGCATCGCAGTACCCGTGGGGTTTCTACATTGCCCTGTTCTACACGCTGGCATCCGTCGGCGCGGGACTGCTGGTTGTGGGCGGCATTGCGCGCACGGCGGGACTCATGGACGGAGCGCTCATGGCGAAGTTGTACGCCGTGGCGTGCGCGGCGTTTGTGGCTGCATCCGTTCTTATTGTGGTTGACCTCGGGTTTCCGCAGGCCATCATGCTGGCGTACGCGTCGGCGAACCCGTCGTCGCCCGTGTTCTTCGACGCTATCGTGCTGCCGCTGTGCATTGTGTTCACCATTGTTGCCGTGCTTCTCGCGCGCAGTGAAACAGCTGGTCGCGCGCTGGCCGTCGTGGGCATCATCACTGGCCTGGTGCTTCTGGCTGTGGAAGCGTGGCTGCTCACCACCTGCAGCGGCAAGGACGCCTGGGGTGTGCTGCTGGGCGCTGGCCCTGCGCTCATTCAGGCAGGCACGCTGGCGGCCGCCGTCATCGTGGCCTTCAAGCCCGAAAGTCGCGCCTGGCGCGCGCTCACCGCAACCGGTGCGCTTTTGACCGCAGCTTCGCTCGCGTTCGACGTGGTGCTGAACGCCGGCGCTGGCACGGTGCTGGGCAGCCAGTTCGCCGCTATTGCCGCGCATCCGCTGTTCTGGCTGGGCCTTGCGTGCGCCGTCGTCGCGGCCGTTGTCGCGCTGGTGGCCCCGCTCGCGTCAACCATTGCCGCACGCGCTGCCGCCATCCTGGCCGTGGTGGCCATTCCGCTGCTGAAGCTGGCCATCTTCTGGGGCACGCAGTCCATCGCCGCAGTTCCCGAGCTCGAAATGCCCGGCGCGCCCGCCTTCGACATCGTGGAAGTGGTCGTGTTCGCTGGCGCCGTGGGCATCGGCATGCTGGTGTACGCCGCCGGCACCACGCTGCTCGCCAAGCGCGCAGCCGCCGCACCCGCAGCCGCACCCGCGACCGTTCCCGCAATCGACACCGAGGAGGTGCCCGCATGACATCCCTGTCCCGTCGTTCGTTTCTGAAAGGCGCCACCGCCCTCGGCGCAGCTGCCGCTCTCGGCGCCGGCGCATCCACAACCTGGTTCGCTCCCGGCGCGCAAGCACACGCCGCCGCCACCGAAGAGTGGAAGCCAGCCACGTGCCCGGCCTGCCACAACCCCATCTGCGGCACGCAGGTGAAAGTGGTTGACGGCGTGGCCGTGGAAATCAAGGGCGACCCGAAATCGCCCACCAACCAGGGCCGACTCTGCCCGCGCGGCCTGTCGGTGCTGGGTGGTTTGTACCATCCCTACCGCGTGAAGAAGCCGCTCAAGCGCACGAACCCCGAAAAGGGTCTCGACGTGGATCCCGGCTGGGTGGAAATCACCTGGGACGAGGCCATGGAAATTACCACGCAAAAGCTCAAGGAATGCATGGAGAAAGACCCGCGCGGCCTGTTCACGCAGACCGGCTTCGGCAACGAGGACTCGTTCAAGCGTCTCATCTTCGAAGGCCCCTTCGGCACGCCGAACGGCCTCACCACCTCCGGCCCGCTGTGCGCCGACCACTTCGGCCCCATGGCCACCAAAGGCACGAAGGTGGACAAGTGCGACATGGAGCGCTGCGACTATCTGCTGCTCATGGGCCGCTCCATCGGCGACGAGTGGGGCCTCGCGCACCAGAACACGAAGGAGTACGTGGACGCCGTCGCGCGCGGCATGAAAGTGGTTTGCGTGAACCCGCGCAAGACGAACTCCGCACAGACGGGCGAGTGGGTGCCCATCGCGCCCGGCACCGACGTGGCCATGTGCTGGGCCATCGTGAACGTGATGCTGCACGAAATTGGCCGCTGCGACGAGCACTTCCTCAAGGTGCGCACGAACTCGTCCTACCTGGTGGAAGACGCGTATGAAACGCTCAAGGGCACGAAGGTGTGCTTCCAGGATTACGTGCGCGACCCGGCCACGGGCAAGCCGCTCGTGTGGGACCAGGCCGCCAACGCGGCCGTGCCGTTCGACACCTCCGTCGGCGACACGTATGCGCTGTTCGGCGAATATGAGGTGCAGGGCAAGCGCGTAAAAACCTGCTTGCAGCTGATCAAGGACTACGTGGTGGACATGACGCCCGAGTGGGCCGAAGAGGTTACCACGGTGCCCGCCACCACTACGCGCCGCATTGCGCAGGAGCTGGTGGACTACGCCCGCATTGGCTCCACCATTGAAATTGACGGCGAGACGTTCCCCTTCCGCCCGGCCATGGCGCTAGCGCCCGGCCGCGGTGCGAACTCGAACCCGCTGAACGTGGAGCTGTTCAAAGCTATTGAAGTGGTGAACGAGCTGCTGGGCAACATTGACGTCCCCGGTGGCAGCCTGGGCTTGGAGCACGGCGACTTGCACGTGATGAAAACCGATGCCGACGGCTTGCTGGTTCCGCCCGCGTCCGACAACTTCAAAAACCAGGTGCTTGGCCAGGAGAAACTGTCGTTCCCGCCGCAAAGCTACAAGCTGGAATGCTTCTACCCGCACGAGCTGCACGTCATGCAGCTGGTGTGGCGCGCGGCCGTGGACCCGGAGAGCTACTACCTGGATTACAAGCCCGAGGTGTACATGGTGCTGGGCGGCGGCAACCCGCTGCGTTCGAACTCCAACCCCGAGCCGGTGGTGGAAGCGCTCAAGCAGATTCCGTTCACGTTCACCATTTCGCTCTGGATGGATGAATTGACGCAGTTCGCCGACATCGTGCTGCCCGAGCACCACGCGCTTGAGCGTTACGCGCTGTGGAACGCCACGTGGATTTCCAACAAGGGCACGTCCGACTACAGCCGCCGCCTGCGTATTATTGAGGCGCGCAAGCCGGTGGTGGAGCCCGTGTTCGACACGCGCCAGCAGGAAGACCTGCTCATTCAGTACGCACACGCGCTGGGCATTCTGCCGAAGATGACGGGTATTGCCAACAAGGGCTTCCAGGGTAAGTTCCTGCCCGACAAGCCCGGTGGCATTGCTGAGGAGTTCGCGCTCAGTCCGAAGGAGCCCTACACCTACGCTGACGTGGTCGAACGCAAGCTGAAGACGCAGTTCGGCGGCGACGGCTGGGACGCTGTGAGCGAATGCGCCGTCGTGGGCTATGAGCTGCCCGACGTGAAGTCCAGCTACATTTGGCACTGGCACCCGGAGAACGCATACCGCATCCCCGTGTACTTTAGCTACAACGCTCGCTCCGCGCGCATGCTGCGTGAGATGCTGGCCGAGAACAACATCGAGTTCCCGCACGCCGACATCGACGAAGTGCTGCGCCAGTACTCGGCCGCGCCGCTGTTCTTCGAGTTCGAAGGCATGCATCCCACCGAGGAATTCCCCTTCAAGGTACTGCAGTTCAAGACGCACTTCCAGGTGAACGACTCGTCGGGTCTGTCGTACAACCACTGGCTGCACGACGTGGAGGAACACTTCGACCCGAACCTGAAGAAGGTGCTGCTGGCACCCGCGCGCGCCGCTGAACTGGGCCTGGCCGAAGGCGACGAAGTGGTGATTGAGTCCATGTACGGCGGCAAAACCTCGGGCGTGCTGCATCTGTCCGAGATGATTCACCCCTCGACGCTGGCCATTTCCGGCAAGTGGGGCGCGAAGGGCGCCGGTCTGGTGGATTTCGCGCACGAGGGCCCGCACTACAACACGCTGCTCAACGATGACGAACGCGACATTGGTTTCATGATGGGTAACTTGAATAACTCGGTGGCCGTCAAGGTCTACAAGGCATAAGGAGGGAGGACAAATGCGCTACGGAATGGTGATCGACCTGAGGCGATGCGTGGGCTGTAACGCCTGCACTATCGCATGCAAGCAATCGAACGGCACGCCTCCCGGCATGTTTTACTCGCACGTGTCCCTGGATGAGCAGGGCGTATATCCGAATGCGACGGCGGTGTACACGCCCATGCTGTGCGCCCATTGCGAAGAGGCTGCGTGCGTGTCGGTGTGCCCGACGGGCGCGTCGTATCGCGACGAGGGTGGCGTGGTGAACATCGACCACAGCAAGTGCATCGGCTGCAAGTACTGCATCGCGGCCTGCCCCTACGATGTGCGCACCTATGTGGCCGACCGCATTGAGGGGTACTTCCCCGAGCATGGGTTGACCGAACAGGAGCAGCGGATGTACGCGAACTTCGAGGTGGGGAAGGTGTACAAGTGCGACTTCTGCCGCAGCAAAGGTTACACCGACAGCATTGACCCCTCGTGCGTACGCGCTTGTCCTGGTGACGCGCGCATCTTCGGCGATTTGGACGACCCCGAGAGCGACGTGGCGAAGCTTCTGGCAAACGAGCAGACCCGCGTGCTGGGCGAAGAATACGGCACGAAGCCGAATGTGTACTATATAGCCCGCTAACCTGGGCGAATACAGAGTGCCTCCCCTCCTTGGGCCCGGCCTGCCGCCATGTGTGCGGTGGGCCGGGCTTGCTTCTTGCGGGGGAGGCGTTATCATGTCGAAACAGGCTTGAGGTATTGACAAGTCATGTGTTTGGGGTGGTGACGGGTAGCTGGGGGGCGCGGGGCGCCGGCGGCTGGCGGTGGCTGCCAGCGGGGATGAAGGCGAAGGGGGGTGCGCATGGGCGTTTCCGGAGATCAGCGGAAGGAAGAGGAGCCTCGCGTTGCGGGGCCGAAGCCCGATGCATCCATGGGCACCGAACAGGTGGGCCGTCTGCTTGCGCGTTTTGCGCTGCCGGTGGCGGCGGGGCTGCTAATCACGCGCTTCTATATTTTGGTGGATGGCATGTTTGTGGGACAGGCGCTTGGCATGGCTGGTGTGGCGGCCACCACTATTGCCATGCCGTTCGTGACGCTGCTGAATGCCCTAGTCATGCTTATCGGTGATGGCGGCACCGCGGTGGTTGCGCTGCGCCTGGGAGCGGGTTCGCGCGAAGGTGCCGCTCACGTGTTGGGTAACGCGCTGGTAATGCTCGTGGGGATGTCGGTGCTGCTCGGTGCCACGGTACTGTGGTGGGCCGAGCCGGTGTTGGGCTTGGTGGGCGCATCGGGCGAGGTACTTGCGCAGGCCAAGACCTACCTTATTCTTACCGTGTTGGGTACGTTCGCGCTGGGGTTTTCTCTGGGCATTGACACGTTTTTGCGGGCGGTGGGCTTCCCCAGCCGCACGCTGGCAGTGCAAATTGCGGGTGCGGTGGCGAATATCGCGCTGGATTACGCGTTCGTTATTGTGCTTGGTTGGGGCATTGTGGGTGCCGCCGCGGCTACGGTGTTGGGGCAGGTGGTGTGCCTCGTGATGACGATAGCCTTCCTGTTCAAGCGTGACATGCCGTTTCGCTTGCGCTGGCGCGATCTGCGGCCCGACGCGCAGCTGATGGGGCGCATCGCGCTGCTGGGCATGCCGTCGTTTATCGTGCGCAGCTCCGACGCTGCACTGAATCTGCTGCTGAACGGTCTCGTGGTGGCGTACGGTGCGGCCACGATCCTCGGCGGTGACGACGCGCTCGCCGTGTCGGGAGCCATCAGCCGTGTATCGCAGTTCGCGCTCGTACCCGCCATTGGCGTGGCGGTGGGTGTGCGCCCGCTTATTGGCTACAATCACGGAGGCGGCGATGCTGCACGCGTGCGAGCAGTGGTGCGCCGCGCCCTCGCAGTGGGGGCGGGCTGCCTCACCGTATTTTGGCTGGTCATAGAGCTCAACCCACTGCTGCTCATGGGTCTGTTCGGCTTCACGGGAGTCACGGCCGAGTTCGCCTGCTGGGCTCTGCGCGTGACGTTGTTCGCCATGCCCGTACTAATGGTGCGCATCATGGGAACGAACTACTTCCAAGCCATAGGCTGCGCCAGCAAAGCCATCCTGCTCACGTTTTGCCAGCAGATAGTGTTCCTCCTTCCCTTCGTAGTGGCGGCTCCGCTCGTGCTACCCGCGCTCACAGGAGTCACCCCGCTCGCCGCCGTCTTCTGGGCTCAACTCGCCTCCGACATACTCTCTACCGCTCTCACCGCTATCCTCTTCTTCCGCGAACCAGAACTGCGACGCTCACGGAAGCCCCTACCGAAGTGAGAGGAACCCCACTGGGTCGATGTAGGGTACCGTCGAGTCCTCGAAATCACGCAAATTCCTGGTGATAATGAAATCGCAGCCATTCTCGCGTGCTGTTACCCTTCAACTTTTTTGTACAAGAAAATTCAAAAACTTGTGCAAAGTTAGAAAGCCAAAAACAACCGTTATAAAAAGCTAGAAAAATTGAAACCCATAGAGCTACTGCACCCTTGGAATAAAACAATTATCAGGTATTTAGAAATCTGGCGGAGGCGGTAGGATTTGAACCCACGAAACCTTGCGGTTTAACAGTTTTCAAGACTGCCGCCTTCAACCACTCGGCCACGCCTCCGCTTGTTGAGATGGGGTCGGCGCTCGTGACTGCGCGAAAGGCGCGGCCTGCGTGCAACCCGGCGGCGGGATGTTTCACGTGAAACGCTCGTTCGCCGCATGCTTTTTCGGAGTGGCTCCGAAACGCAAGCAAAGGATACCATATAATACAGCGCATGAACGACGATTTAGATATGCGAAACACAGCCGATGCCAACGCACCCGGCCAGCATCCGCCCTCGCGCACCGCGCCCTTTGCGCCGCGGGAAAGCGACGAGTTCTATCTGCGTCTGGCACTGGAAGAGGCAAGACACGCGGCTGACCTGGGCGAAGTACCTATCGGGGCCGTTGTGGTTTACGAGCCCATCGACCCGGGAACGCGCCGTCCGCTGGCCGAGGCGCGCGTCATCGCACGCGCCTGCAATCTGCGCGAAACCACGCGCGATCCGGCGGGCCATGCGGAATTTCTGGCCATGAAGCAGACTGCGGCCGAACTGGACGCGTGGCGGCTCACGGGCTGCACCGTGTATGTGACGCTGGAGCCGTGCATCATGTGCGCCGGGCTTATGCATCAGGCGCGTATCGATCGGTGTGTTTTTGGCGCGCCCGACCCGAAGGCCGGCGCGCTCGGTACGCTGTACCGCATCAACGCTGATGAGCGCCTCAACCACACATTCGAGGTTGTTCCCGGCGTCCTAAAAGAAGAATGCGCCGCGCTGCTGCGCGGATTTTTCGCAAGCAAGAGGAAGAAACGATAGCGCTATGACTGCAACACAACCCAACAACCAGAACCGCCCTGCCACCAGCCCGACTGACGCCGACACTCCCGTCGACTTGGTGGCAACCGCCCGCGCGGCGCAGCAGCTGGACGAGCGCACTCCCGCCCGCGGCTCCGGCGCAGTGAAACTCATCGCGCCAGCCAAGGTCAACCTGTATTTAGGCATTGGCGGCCGCCGCGCCGACGGCTACCACGATGCTACCAGCATTCTGCACGCCGTGAACCTGCACGATATTCTCTATCTGCGCCTTTTGCCCGGCGCGGAAGACGCAAGCGGCCTCACCGTGCACGTGGAAACCTCTGCGCGCGAGGGCCTGGAGCCGCTCGACGTGCCCTCCGAAAACAACATCGCCCACAAGGCCATCGCCGCTCTGGCTGGTCGCCTCGGCCGTAACCAGCACGAAACGGTGGAAGTGCACATCGAAAAGCACATTCCCGCGCAGGCAGGCCTCGGCGGCGGCTCGTCCGACGCGGCCGCCGCGCTCTTGGGTGCGGCGCACCTGTGGGGCGTGAATCCCAACGACCCGCTGCTGGAAGAAGTGGCCCACGCCCTGGGCAGCGACGTGGCGTTTTTCCTACACGGAGGCTGTGCGTGCTTCAACGGCGCGGGCGAGCACTTCGAGCACACCCTCACGCCGCTCAAGAAAAGCCTCGTGCTCATGAAGCCCGCCGCTGGCGTGTCTACGGCTGAGGCCTACCGCACCTTCGACAAACACCCGCAGCCGCTTGACGTGAACCTGGCCGCCGCAGCCGCCACCGCAAGCAGCGCCGTAGACGTCCCGCTGTTCAACAACCTGGCGCCGGCCTCTGAACTGCTGCTTCCCGAACTGACGGACGTGCGTACGTGGGCGACGGAGCAACCGGGCGTGGAAGGCGTACTGCTCTGCGGCAGCGGGTCGTCAACCTTCGCCGTGTGTTCCGATGTGGACGCGGCCCTGCGCTTGTCGGTTGCTGCGCGCCAGCGCGGATGGTGGGCGCGCACGACGGCGTTTGGCTCGCTGCGCGCGGCGGTCGTCCCCGCCTAGCAGGTGACTGGGCATCTTCCGTTTCTTGACTTCGCGCCAACTTCCGCACGCTGGGCACCCGCGATGGTAGAATGAGGTCAACCGAACAAAGGAGCATCATGAGCACCGCATTGATCATTGTTCTTGTCATTGTTGTTGTGCTGGTCATCGCGGCCATCGCGCTGTACAACAACCTCGTGAAGTTGCGCAACATGGTGGACAACGCCTGGGCGCAAATCGACGTGCAGCTGCAGCGCCGCCTGGACCTCATCCCCAACTTGGTGGAAACCGTGAAGGGCTACGCCTCGCACGAACGCGGCACGCTGGACGAGGTCACGCAGGCTCGCGCGGCCGTAATGAGCGCGCCCACGCCCGAGGGTAAGATGCAGGCCGACGGCATGCTGACCGGCGCTCTGAAGAGCCTGTTCGCCGTGGCTGAGGCCTATCCGGACCTCAAGGCGAACACAAACTTCCAGCAGCTGCAGGCCGAACTGTCCAACACGGAAGACAAAATCAGCTACATGCGCCAAAGCTACAACGACACCGTGATGAAGTACAACACCGCCATCCAGACGTTCCCCGCCGTGCTGCTGGCCGGCCCCATGGGCTTCAAGCAGCGCGAAAGCTTCGACGCCACCGCGGGCGCAGAAACGGCGCCGACGGTGCAGTTCTAGCAACACCCGCTACGCCAGCTCACGCCGCCGCAGCACTACCCGTAACTCTCGCACAGAAGGAGCATCGACATGATAGCTAGGCTTTCCCGCATCGTGCCCTTGCTCCTGGTGCTGGCCGTGGTGGCGCTTATTGTGTATCTGGTGGCCCAGTACAAGTACTCGCCGAACCGCGCGAAAGAAATTCTCATCAAAGGGTTCACTTGGCTCACGGGCATTTTGTCGGGGTTCTTCGCGTTCGTGTGTGGCTACGCGCTGCTTGAGCGCAACGAACCGGTGCTTGACCTGGCGCTGAGTTTTCTCGCTACCGCGCTCATTGGACTCATTATCACCCGCATCTGCCGCGCTGTGTTCGTGCGCCATCATCCCGGCTGGGGCAAAAAGCCCACCGCCAAAGCCAAACGCCTCGACGACCACCCCCGTCGCCCCTTCAAGCCCCCCTGGGCGAAATAGTTCCACGGCCTTCGCCGAGCTTCTCACTTCCCCACACTCCCGCCAAACGGCATGAAAAAAAGCCCAGTCTCCTGGGCTTAACAATGCGGTGGCGGAGAGCTGGGGATTCGAACCCCAGATACGCTTTTGGCGTATACTCGCTTAGCAGGCGAGCACCTTCGGCCTCTCGGTCAGCTCTCCGCAGTATAATAGGTGCGGTTTGCAATGATACCGTGACGAACCCCAACATGCAAGGAGCACAATCGTGCAAAACACGAGCGATTCGCAACTTGTCCTATTTAATCCGCGTTTGCGCGGCGCCAACACGCGGTTAAGCCGCGCCATCATGCTTTGCGCGCTGCTTGCGTGCGTCGCGCTCGCCATCGTGGCGGCTGCGCCCAGCACCGCGTGGGCGAAATCCTACGATATGACGAAGGTGGACATCACCGCCCAAGCCGAAACCGACGGCTCGCTGCACGCCGTCGAACAGCGCACCTTTGACTTTAATGGCGATTTCACCGCCGTGTGGTGGACCTTCAGTGGTCTGCCGTCGAACGCGCAGTTGCAGGTGAACTCCATGCGCATGGCGCGCGTGGGCGCGGACGGCGCCGTCGAGGGCGAGTGGAAGACGCTTCCCAGCGTGCCATTCGTTCTCAGCTGGCGCGACGTGGGAGGCCCCGGCACAGAGGCATATTCCGTCGACAAGCCCCTGAACGCCGTGTACGCCTTCTTTAACGTGTCCGACGAGCGCCTGATGATTGAGCTGGACTACACCGTCATCAACGGCGTGCAGGCCTACGAGGACGTGGGCGAGGTGTACTGGAAGTACATCGGCAGCCAGTGGGAAGAGGACTCGGACAACGTTACCATGACGCTGGCGCTACCCGTGCCGCAGGGCGTTGAGGTGGTGCCCGGCGACAACGTGCTGGCCTGGGGCCACGGTCCGCTCGACGGCACCGTCACCATCAACTCGGACGGCACGGTAACCTATCACAACCCGCACGTGAACGCCGGCCAGTACGCCGAGGCGCGCGTGCTGTTCCCCGTGTCGTGGCTGACGAACCTCTCGCCCGAGGCCTTGAAGGCCCACCAGGGTGTAGCGCGCCTTGAGCAGGCGAAGACGGAGGAACAGGCCTGGGCCGATCAGGCGAACCGCGAACGCACGAACGCCCTTCTGCTGCTCATCGGCTGCGGCGTGGTGTGCGTGCTGCTGATTGCGTGGGCGCTGTGGTCGTACTTCCGCTACGGTCGCGAACATAAACCCGACTTCACGGACGAATACTGGCGTGACGTGCCCGCGCCCGGCGTGCACCCGGCCGTCATCGGCCGTTTGTGGCGCTGGAATCGCGAAAGTCAGAACGACTTCACGGCCACGCTCATGCACCTGTCGCACATCGGCGCGCTGCGCATCGATCGCGGCAGCTACCAGGAGCCGAAGGCATTCGGCCGCTTGGAAACGGTGGAGGACTACTATTTCACGCGCGTGCCGGCTGTAGCCGACGCCGTGACCGATCCCATCGACCGCGCAACGCTTGACCTGCTGTTTGATGTTATCGCGGGCGGCACCGATTCGCTGTGGTTCGGCTCCATCCAGAAGTATGGCAAGGATCATCCGGAGCCGTTCCTCGATGCCATGAAGGGTTGGCAGGGCGTGGTGGAGGCCGAAACGAACCGCCACGACTACTTCGAATTTAAGGGGAAGCGCTACCAGGGCCTGCTCATTGGCCTGGGCGTGGCGGTGTTTATTATCGGCCTGCTGATGGTGGCCGTGCTGCAAAACTTCCTGCTGCTGGCGTTTACGCTGCCCACGGCCATCGCGCTCATCGTCATCGGCAACTACATGCCGCGCCGCAGTGTGGAAGGCAACAACCTGGTGGCGAAATGCAAGGCGCTGCGCAACTGGCTGCGCGACTTCTCCACGCTGGACGAGCGCCCGCCCACCGACGTGAAGGTGTGGGGCGAGTTCATGGTGTATGCGTACATCTTTGGCATCGCGAAGCAGGTCATGAGCGAGCTGCAAACGAAGATGCCGGAACTGTTCGACGGTGAAGCAGGGGCGTACGGCTACGGTGTGCCCTGGTGGTTCTGGTACTCGCCGCTGTACGGGTCGCACGGCCAGGCTATGCCTTCGGGCGGTGACCTGCTGCAGACCGCTATGGCGAACACCATGGCTTCCGCGCAAGCAGCCATCTCGGGCGCGAGTGGGAACTTCTCAAGCGGCGGTGGCTTTGGTGGAGGCTTTTCCGGCGGCGGAGGCGGCGGCTTCGGCGGAGGCGGCGGCGCCCGGTAGAAAAAGCCAGATCAGAAGAACAAACCGACCCGCTAAAAGGCGGGTCGGTTTTTATCGGCCGGAGCAGCAAAGATAGAGTTTGCGGACCCCTCTTGTCATCCTGAGCGAAGCGCCGCAGGCGCGTAGTCGAAGGATCCCGTGCGGCGTTAGCGGGACGTCTTCCTGTTGGCACCGCACGGGATCCTTCGACTCGCTTCGCTCGCTCAGGATGACAAGTTACCCGAAGAACGTCTGGTTGAGCCAGGGGCCGTATTCGCCGGTCCACATGTCGTTGAGCTGGCCGAACACCACACTCCAGTCGATGGTTTCGCCGAATAACACTTCCAAGTAGTGGCGGTTGCCAATGCCGCGCTCCGGGTCTGCTCCCAAACAGGCCTGCGCAACTGTGTAGGTGCAGGTGGGACATGCGGTGATGAGCGTGTCGGCACCCGTTGCGCGCGCCTCATCAATGATGCGCCACACGCGCCGGTTCGTGATGTCCGGGTCGAAGCCCGCCACTGCGCCGCCAGCCCCGCAGCACAGCGTGCCCTTACGGTGGTGATCCAACTCGCGCCGGTCGGTCTCGGGCAGCGTGCGTTTCACTAGGCGGCGAATGGAGGCACCATGGCGCCCGTCGAAGCGGTCGTGGCAGGAATCGAAGAACGTCACGCTGGCGAGATCGAGCGGCGCGAGCGCCGGTGCCGTTCCCTCACTGTGCGCCGTTTCGCGCAGCTTTTGCAGCATGAACTCGGGAAGGGGCACAATGTCAATCTCGTCGCCCATCAGTTCGCGGAACTCGTCGCTACAACCCGGGCACACCGTAAGCATGCGCGTAATACCCGCCGCGCGCATCTGGTCGAGAATGCGTTGGCGCAGGCCAGCCGCGCGGTCGAACATGCCCGCACTCATCAGCGGGCTGCCGCAGCAGTCGTCGCTCAATGCCCACGACACCCCCGCCGCGCTCAGCCAGTTCCCCACCGTGCGCGTGAGGCCGGGCGCATAACTTACCAGCGAGCACCCGGGGAAGAATAGCGTGTCGACCAACCCCGGCCCGTGTTCGGCGGCGGCCGCCAGGCTCACAAACTCCGGGTAGCCGATGCCGTAGATGGCCCGGTAGGCGCTGAAAATGTTCCATTCGTTGTCCACCATGACCAGCGTGGAGTCCTCGGGCGGCATGAGGCCGGCCTGCAAGAACAGTCCGCGCCATTCGCGCATGCGCTCGGGCGCCAGCATGTGAGTTTGGCAGGTGGCGGTGCAGTAGCCGCAGAAACAGCAGCGGCGCAGCGCGTAGTAGATCTCGGGATGCTCCTGCGTGAGCTGCAATACGGCGTCGGGTTGTTCCTCGGGCGGCAGTGCAACGATGCGCGCAAAGCCCTCTTCCACCAGCCCAATGTCGAGCGACGGCTCCTTCAGCACTTCGCAACGCAGCGTGCAACGCTTGCAATGCACGCAGGTCAACCGCTTGTTTGCCCACTCGGCTAGCATGTTCAGCACGCGCGAGTCCAGCTGCGCAATCTGTGCGAGTTCGTCTGGTGTCAGCCGCTCGGGCGGCAACATGTTCAGGTTGTTGTTCTCTCCCGTTTCCATGCGCCTCAGTGTAGCGCAATCCTCCTCAGATGAACACAAAAACAAGCCAGCATCCCCGTTTTCATTTAGACGGTTTTTTCGCTCAAAATGTTTCACGTGAAACATCAAGCAACGAAAAATTTTTCCGCTGGCCTTACCACCACATTTCGTCGGCCCACAAGAATTGTTCGTCGATGCGGTAATACCAGGTCATCCATTTATCTTCGGGCATGGGAACCCCGTAAGAAAACGACATGTGATCTTCTATGTCGTCGTAGGTTGTATCGGGGTAGAATCCTTCAGCTTCTAAATAGTAATCGGTAAAAATTTCTGTCCCGTTCGCGTACGCCGTGAGTTCAAACGCTAGCGACTGCTCGGTTCTCAGTTTCGTGTAAAACCGAAAGATTGTGTCGGTGTATTCCTTCTCCGTTAAACCATCCGGCAGCACGATGTCGAGCCAGTAAAAGGATTGCTCGTCCGCAAAGAACTCTTCCAAGGTCAGGGAGAGGTCTGAGTACGCGTGGCGCGGATTGTCTATGCAGATCACGTATTTCTCGAAGGGTTCGCCCTCAAACAGGGGTTCTATCTCGCGAATTGCCTTCATGGTGTAGAAAACGGCCGAATAGGTATCGTCTTTCGTGGGGAAGGGGCCGATGTGCCCCGCGTCGATCACCCTTCTTATCCACCCTTTTTTCTGTCCCAAAATAGCTTGCGCTTCCAGCCCCTCTTCATCTTGAAACATCGCCCGGAAAACGTAGCAGCCTTCGCTCTCGCTAAACGTATAGCGCTCCTCGCCGGTGAGCGTGAACTCCTTGTGATACTTTTCCTCCAACTGCTGCAGCATAACATGACGTGCTTCCTCAACATTGTTGTAATAGACCTCGCCACTCAGCGCAGAACACCCGCTCACAAGTCCAGCAAGCCCCAAACACAGCAGCGCCATGCACAGTGTTTTGAGTCGCATCAAGCGAATGCCACCTCCCAGCCCCGGGACAACAAAACTCCGACAATTCCCCAAGCCAAGTATAAAGTGCCAAGGCATGCCAATAAGTTTCGGCTGTGATTCCCGCTGGTGATTCAAATTTTTTAAGACGGCAGGTGAACTTCTCTGTCAGCCGAAGCAGCATACGGAGACTCGTTCTTCTTAACGAATTCCACAATGAATCCGAGCAACTGCGGAGTAGAGCCTTTCGAGGCAGGAGGACTGTACTGCTACAACAATTCGAAAACTTCCTTTATGTTGTACACGCCGGCGGGTTTGTCTTTGAGGAATTGGGCGCAGTCTACGGCGCCGCGGGCGAAGCAGTCGTCGCTGTAGGAGTAGTGGGTGATTTCGAGGCGCTCGCCGAAGCCGCCGAAGTACACCTTGTGGTCGCTCGTGATATCGCCGGCGCGCAGTGAGTGGAAGCCCACGCCGCCTGGCTTGCGTGCGCCGTGGCCGCTGCGGCCATACTCGGCCAGTTCATCGAGTGTCGTGCCCTTGAGCTGGGCAATCATGTTGCCGATGATGACGGCAGTGCCGCTGGGCGCGTCTAACTTGTCGCGGTCGTGCTGGTCGATGATCTCGATGTCGCATTCGTCCACGAGCGCCTTCGCCGCCATCTCCACCAGGCCGAGCATGACGTTCACCATCTTGGATGTGTTGCATTTGAAGATGAGGGGGATGTGCGTGCCCGCTGCCTCGAAGCGCTCGAACTGTTCGGGCGTGAACCCGGTACTGGCGGTGACGAGGGCTTTCTTGTAGGCAACAGCCAAGTCCAGCGTCTGAAGACACTGCTCCACGCTTGACACGTCGATGAGCACATCGCACTCGTCAATGATGGTTGCGAGGTCATCCACCACCGGGATGCCCAAGTCGCGCCCGAGACCAGCCACCTGGCCGAGGTCGCGCCCAATATAGTCGCGGCCGGCGGGTCCAACGCCGCCCACCAGCTCCAAGCCCTCGCGCTCGTCCACGAACCGGCAAATAGGCTGCCCCATCTGCCCGTGACATCCAACCACAATCACCTTCATACGCGCTCCTTCACTGCAACGGCTGTTCACGCGAGTATACGAGCACAGCATGCTAGGCTGCGTCCGTTTTGTGCAGACGCACCAAAAAAGAACCCAAGAGGAGACGACATGATTTGGGTGCACCTGAACGCCCCTTGGCGAAAGTATCGGAAGCAAAAAAATGGCGAGGAAAGGGTCCCCGTCCACTGTCAGGAGTGTACGTCCATACGGCTATGCGGTTCCCGCAGGGCTGCCCGATGCCGATGACCCCATGCGCCTCCCGTCCGCGCTGCGAAGTTTCGCCCATTGTCCTTGAAGCGCTATCTCACGCGCTCATTAATATGGTAGGTTCGGTTTCTACTTTCGCGTTCTTCTATAGCGCTGATTACTGCTGGTCGGCTTCGTTGGAATCGTCATCTCGATCGCCTCTGAATCCAAAGCTGGCTTTAGGTATGCCTTTCGGAAGTACTTTCTATCAGTAAGTCCGAATCGGTCCATCAACTCCGCAAGACTTAATTCATCGTCTCCGAGAACTTCAACGAGCTGAGCAACTTGGGGGGTAGCTTGGGGGGTAGCTTGGGGGGCAACTTGGGGGGCAACTTGGGGGGTGCTATGATTCATGTTCCACAGAATCACACGGAATGAACGTCCGTCATCTTCGAAACGAGGCATAAAGCGTTCTTCATAGTTGGGTGCAACAGCGGTCTTGTCCCTGATGAGCTTAAGTCCGCTGCCCTTTCGCTCCATAAATCGCATCCTTTGAAAGAGGTCGGCGATGACGGGGTTTCTTCTTACGCTGTCCACATGTTCAAGATCTGCATTCTGAGGAAGCGGGCCGTCAACCTTTCCACCGGGTGAAGTGATTTCCAGCCTGTCATCATAGGCAAACACCGTTATCTCGGCACCACCGATGCCGTAATCACGATGTATGAGTGCATTTACCAAGGCTTCTTCGACTGCCCTAGCGACATAGCTCGGTGTCTCAACCCTGTCATTATCTGTTTTAGCCCAACTTACGACGTTGTTTCTTTCGACGAAGTTCGTGCCCTCGCGGAGAAGGCGTAACAGACAACCCGAATACTCATGGTCATCGGATACTTCATCATCCAATCGCGTTTTGTCCAAGCCATTCCACCTCGTACAAAATATTCTATTGCAGCGAAGGATAGGCTGGTCTGCAAGAAGGACACCTGCGTTTGTAAGCGCACCATCTCTCGTGGCAAGACCAAAGGATATGAAATCCGACTCTTCAAAAGGATCACCCGTTCTCTGGAGGTAGGTCGCCTTCAAAATGTCGAAACTATAGTCCTCGCGCTTGTATTGCGTTTCCAACTCATCGAAGTGAACATGAGCTCCGCGCATGGAAAGAGTTCTTAGCTGGGATGCATTAGCCGGTAGCGAGCGACTTCCGGCTCGGACGTAAGCAACTTGGGTGCCATCTCCCACATAGAAGTAAGGACAGTCCCTTCCGGCAGGTACATCGAGCAATAGAACGACAACTCCGTCGACGCGCTCAGCACTAAGATGGAAATTAGGGCAGGGGTCGATTCTTGCCCCGATAAGCTCACTGATCTTATCGGCCGTTTGATGAGCATCATCAAGACCTATGGCAATACCATCGTCATTAACGCCGAAAGCTAACATACCCCCTATTCCATTCGCAAAGCCGCATACAGATTTGAGCCAGCTTTTTGGCTTAGTTTCTTCGAGCGAAACTTTGAACTCATAGTCTGTGGTCTCCGTAATTATGCGGCCCAACACGCTATCGGTGTCTGAACTCACACGCTGCCTCCTTATGTGCATCAACATCCGCCTTTGGTATGGTAGCATGACCGTCATTTTCCCTGCCTCATATCCACTTACTTATAGATACAGTGATCGACGTTGTAGATGAAATGGTGTGGCTCAGTAAGTTCATGTAACTTGTTCCTATGCCAAGCTCTGCGTTCGGGGTGTATCTAGGATGAAGTAGCCGTATGTGCTGATGAAGAGCTTTTTTGAGCTACTGTAACGTTAATCCTGTGGGGTTCAACCCCCACCAGTTGGGGGACGAAAGGGGGGCTTCTGGGGAATGAAAAAAAGAAGCCCCAAGCCGGTGGCCTGGGGCTTCTTTTGAAATCAAATGGTGCGGGTGAAAGGACTTGAACCTTCATGGGGTTGCCCCCATACGGACCTGAACCGTACGCGTCTGCCAATTCCGCCACACCCGCACTTGCACCACGCTTTCGACATGGCCGAAAGCAAGAAAAGATAATACAGGACTTGCCCGTCCTGCGCAAGAAGAAATGTAAAACTAAGTAAGATAAGCCAGATGGGCAAGGTACGCCTCTGCTGATCCTGATAAAAGTGTGACGCGCTTCGCGCTACTGAATATGCCATGGGATAGCCATATTTCCGCGCATTACGACGCGGGTTGACTGACTTGAAGGCGTTGATGTGTGATAGGTGCAACCTCCGTAGCGTCATCGCTGATCGAGCACCTACAGGGGTTGCCTTACAAGCGCGTTAGCCGCAGGGGAATATGCCCTCGTCATAATGATGGGGAGGCGCATAACGTCTTGGCGTCATCAATAGCGCGAAGCGCGTCACACTTTAACGAAGCGAGGTGCTCTGGATATTGAGTTCTGCGACAGTGCTATCGTGATTTTCGCCGGTCAGGCAACTAAGTCGATTGTCTAGACGATTTTGGCTAGGTCATGGCATTTGTAACCTTTACGCTTTTAGATGCATAATTGGGGAAGACGTTGCAATATAGTGTCTGAAGAATGAATTCGCACCACAGGGGGAACTCGGTAATAGAAAGGGCTTACGATGCATAACTTTGAAAAGTTTATGGAAGCGCACAACATTGACGTGCAGGCAATAGGTGAATTGGAGGATGTGAGCAAAATGCAATTCCTCAAACTCAAAGTGGGTTTATACGGAAAAACAAATATCGATACTATTTTTGCAATTGCTGCGCTTGCCGATTGCCAAGCAGGCGAGGTAGCAGAAGCTCTTCTTGATCAACCAAAAGACAATAGTCAGAACGACGATGTTTTTTAATGCCTTGAAAGTGCCGTATTAGTTTACAAATGATAATTTTTACCATTAAGAAAACAATGGCGGAGGGCTCTTGATCGGCTCTTTAACATTTTAGTTTTCGCAAGGTGTCGTTATCGATTGTATCCGCATCCGGCACACATGCCTTGAAATGCTGCATATCCTGTAGTCCTAATGGATTACAATCAGGACATAGGATCAATAGACGCGCAGGCTCTCAAAGTTGCCTTCGGCAGGGTCGTATATCGACACCGTCTCGATATAGGCATCGAGCAGCGACCCTTTTCGCGCATGAGTGGTGTCGGTAACTCCCACTTGCGCCGTATTGAAGCTGGTGAAGCCTCACCTAGCCTCACGACCATAGCTAAGATCGCTTCCGCATTTGCGGTTGAACCGGCAGATTTGCTGGACGAGACATACCGCCTTATGGAACAAGAGCGCCGCAGTTCTCGCGCTTAGCCTTTCGCAGAATCAGTCAGAATTGGCAGAAAATCGACTTTAGGGCGTGCGGCAGAAAGTTGGACCGCCTTGAGGCGGTCCACGACCGATCGAGTGGCCCCGTAGGGGCCGCGAGGAGGGCGCCGTATGTACTCAGAAAGAGAGAAAGTAAGATACGTCGAGATGATG
>DXGM01000033.1 GCA_019113915.1 Candidatus Gordonibacter avicola | reverse complement strand
GGTTGAGAGACAAACCTGAAACTATAGAACAAGCTTCTCAATGATTTTACGAAAAATGGAGCATCCCTTTAGAAGCATACTTAGAAAGATAAGCGTTGTAAAGGGATGGCGGGACGCTACTGTAGTATGTTTATTCAAACATGAACGAATACGCAATTGATATTTTATATCTTATAACGAACCACGCTTCATTTTATGAACACTACGGTTGGGAATATTTTTGCACGTCGTAAGATAAGGTAACCCTTAGCAAGACGAGACTATATGTTCACCGAGCGTAATAGCGCTTCGTGTCGTCTGAACAGCGAATTTTTAGACGAATGGTACAATTGAAGACAGAAGGAACCGTACTGAAATAGGTTTATCTAAACTGAGAGCACTCCGATAATAAGGAGAGTGGCGCTTATGAGCATTATTGAATATACCCTCATGAATAAAAATAGGCCGGTGCTTGATTTCCAGTACGACCTTGAAACGCATTCTATAGCCAAAATCACGGACATCCATCATCTTGACTTCGCGCCCCTCGCCATATTCAACCCTGGGGGCGAGGTTGAGCGAAAGCGAGTCAACGATTGGTGGAAAAATCGCGCCATACCTGCATCTCGTGCGCAGATAAACCAGCTGAAAGATAAGCTAAAAATTGAGAGCACCCTTGTTCTTGCGGAAAAAAACTTCGGGCTTTCCCTGTCCGATCGCTACTGGATAAATGACCCAGCTAATCCACAAAAGTGGGATGAAATCAATTTCTTCGACAATGACTTTTCCGACGATTTAGGACTCATTACGTTAGGGCAGGATTCTTCTAGCTGGAAAGACCACCCTGATTTGATGTCTCCTAATTCAACGGTTGACGGGGCGCTCGACAAGAAATGGGTTATTCAAGAGGGGAAAAGACTCCTGGTCAAAAGCGGTAGCGGCTTTATCAACCAAGAAGTGTATAACGAAGTTATCGCAACGCATCTGCATCGCCGTTTGTTGCAGGAGCAGGAGTATGTTTCTTACGACTTCTATAGTGAGGCCAACAGAATTTATTGTGCCTGCGAAAATATGCTCAGAGATGACGAAGAACTCATTCCCGCTTGGCATCTTATAACAAGCAATAAAAAGCCAAGCTCGATTAACGACTATCAGTTCTTGGTGAGTTGTTACGAAAAACTGGGGCTTGCGAACATCACTGAGACACTTTCCAAAATGTTTGTCTGTGACTACCTTTTGGGTAATTTTGATCGCCATTGGAGAAATTTCGGTGTTATTAGAAATGTCGAAACGCTGGAATTTACTCGGATAGCGCCCATTTTTGACACTGGAAATAGCCTCTGGTGCGATAAGCCCTCGTTGGATGCACCCATCGACTATGAATACGAAGCAAAACCTTTCGCTCATACAAAAGATCCAGAAAAACAGCTTGCCATTCTGCAAGACTACGCCTGGATTGATGCGAGCGCCTTGGAGGGCTTCGCTCAAGAAGCAGCTGAGATTTTGCGTCAAAACCCCAACATGCCACCAGCACGTATAAAGAAAATCGAAGCAGAACTTGAACGCAGGAGCAAAAGAGTGGTCTGAGTGGTGATACAGAACCTTTTTAAAAAATAGGCATTTAGTATAAGAAACACGGTAGTCAGTTCTGTACTGTTCGCTATTAACAACAAGAGGCAGGGCAAATGGATTTAACCTATTTAGAAGAACACTCAGTATTTATTGAGCTCACTAACCGAATACATGGTGGATATGGATGGGAATTTGGGACGTGTCTCTGGAGCCCATCGTGCTCCAGAGACGGTCGCGATCGCTGGAATGTGATGCGCGAGGTCCAACAGGGTGATCTAATAATCAGCTGTCTGAAAGAAGGTATGCAGCATTTTGCGGGAATCTCGATAGCTGGCGGCGGATACATCGAAACTGACGATGAGCCCACTATTCCCGGCAAATGGGCCAAAGAAAACGGGTATACACACTACTACAAGATTCCGCTAATTGGGTTTAGCGAATTTGAGAACAAGCTGGAACTAATGACATTCATTCAAGAAAGATGGGATAGCCTTCCAAAAGACTTCGATTCTTTTTATACCAAAAACCGAGGAGTAGCCCAAAAATATTTAACAAGAGTTCCTAAAGCAATCTTTTTCTTAATCAAAGAATACTTAGAAGAGAATGGGGTCGGATTATTTGACAACATTTTAATAAAAAATGAAGAAGACTCCCTGCCTGAAGAAATCTTGAAGGATTCACGACTTCCCAAGGTTACACAAACGGTCACAAGATGCGTAAGAGACACTAAACTTAGCAAAAACCTAAAAGACAAATACAAAAACGTGTGTCAGATATGCGGAAAGAGTATTTTATTGCCTAGTAAAAGGAGCTATTCGGAGGGCCATCATATACGCCCGCTTGGAGCGGGGCATAATGGTCCAGATGTGAGAAGCAATATAATGGTCCTATGCCCAACACATCATGTCGAATTCGACTACGGCTGTATAGCGATAAATCCCTCAAGTGGCCGAATAGAGCATATTGACTCATCTAACGAATACCACAATAGGCATCCTTTTTACGACAGAGAAGAGCTCGACAGAAGCTTTTTTGAGTACCATTATCAGTTTATCTTCCGGCACTAACAGCTGAAACAGTTGACTTAGATGGTGATAAAAGGTTTTAGGTTATTACACCTAATTAGAGAAACTAAAAAGTACCGTTTTTGATGGTGCGGGCGAAAGGACTTGAACCTTCACACCTTTTGGGTACCAGAACCTAAATCTGGCGCGTCTGCCAATTCCGCCACGCCCGCACGGCTGTGAGTGCGCTTCAAAAAAAGCGCAGCGAACATGATAGCAGAATGTGCGCGATTAGGCAGCGACGATTGAAAGCGTGTAGGCGCGCTCGCCCTGCGTGAAGGGGCGAAGGAGGTTCTCTACCAGGGTGCGTGCCTGTTCGTCGGCTTGGGTGAGCATGTCGGTTTGGTTTACTTTGCCCTCGGCGTCGGAGTGGGCGGCTTTCAGAGCCTCGGCGGTGTCCTGCTTGTTTTCCCAGTTGAATAGCGCGAATGTGGAGTCGTAGAACTCGAGCGAATCAGGGTCAATCTCAACACCGAGAAGCTGGGCGGCGGGCAGGCGTACGGTGATAGTGTGACCGTTTACATCGACGGAGGCTTGCGACAAATCGACGCCGGCGCGTATTTCGGCGTCATACACCATGGTGAAGCCCTTCTTATTAATGAAGTCTATTTCACCATTTTCGTAGCGCACGAGCCCGCGGTATTCCAGCTTTGCGGTGGCCAGCTCGCTCGCATTCGTCAGTTGTTCTTGGATGGACGTGGAACTCAGCTTGACACTGGGCTCGAACGCGCGCTGAAACGCCAGCGTACCAACCACACCCACGGCCACCAGCGCCACGGCCACCACTACGGCGAGCAGCTTCTTCATGAGATCCTCCTTGGATTGTCCTTTGCGGGGCAGGATACCACGGCAGGGGAGTGGCCCCTCCCGTTCAACAAGCCTTTGAAGGTGGCGCTGCGCCTACGCGAGGCGGGCGTAGAAGCGGCCGTCGCGCTGCTCGACGGTGATGCCATCCAGGTCAGCCACGTAGCTGCGGAGCTGCGGGTAACCCAAATCGCGCACCTTGAACGTGCGGAATTTGGCGCGCACGCGCTTGCCAAGGGCACCCAGCTCGGCACCCTCGGCGCCCGCATCGGCCACGGTCTGGCGAATGAACGCCTCGGCACCCGTGGCAGTGGAGGTGGCGGGGGCGACAGCGGCGGGAGCCGTTGGGGCTGCTTGGGGCTTCGCCTTGCCCGCGTTCGCCTTTGTGGTGCGGCGCTTTGGCGCGGCCTTGGGAGTGGGGGTATCGCTCGCCGTGTCGCGCTGTGCTTCGTCGGACGTCTTGCGAGGCTTCGCTTCGCGCGCCTCGTGCTTGGTGGTGCCGCCGCGTGACGCCGCTGCACGTTTGCGCGTAGCGCGGCCGGGGCGGAAGTCCACGGGCTCGCTTGCATCGCTTGCAACCCCAGTCTCAGCCGCAGGTGAAGGAACTTCCTCGGCAGGCTTTTCAGCTTGAGGAGCCGCCTTTGTCGCGCTGGTTTCTTTCGCAGTCTTCGGAGTTTCAGGCGCTGCGGGTGTCTCGGCCTCCTGCTTATCGGTTTTGTCGGCGGGCTTCAACGTGCTTGTAGTGCCGCGCTTGGCGCTCATATGGGTGGAGCGTCGCAGCCGCTTCTCACCAACTGTACCCGTACTTTCACGAGGCTGCTCGTTCGCCGCCTCGGACGCGGCGGCGTTCTCGCGCTCACTAGCAGGGTTCTCGCCAGCAGCAGCGACCGCTTCACCCGCAGCAGCTTCCGGTTCGCGCTCCGTACTCTTTTCCTCAGCCAGCTCCACCGTGACAGAGCTGCCGTCCTTCGTCACCACGACGCTCTCGAATTCATCCAGCAGCTTCTTCAGCTGATTCGTGCCGTAGCTGCGCACGTCGAAGTCGGGGTAACGCTTCAGCAGGCGGCTGCCCACCTCGCCAAGGCCAGTTGACTTACCATTATTCTGGTTGTCAGTGATGATGTTCACCACGGCCTGTTCAATCTCTTCAATAGAGGGGCCGGTGTTGCTCTGGCTATTTGCAGCCTGTCCGCCCTGGTCAGGCTTGCCCTTGCCGCGTCCGTTCTTGCCGTTACCCGGCAACAAAAGCTCCAGCGTGGTGAAAATGTCGCACGCCTTGCGGAAGGGGACGGGCGTTTTCTTCTCGCCCATGCCAATGACCGTGAGGCCGCTTTCGCGGATGCGGCTGGCCAGGCGCGTGAAGTCGCTGTCGCTCGATACGATGCAGAAGCCCTCCACCGACCGCGTATATAAGATGTCCATGGCGTCGATGATCATGGCCGAGTCGGTGGCGTTTTTGCCCTGGGTGTAGCCGAACTGCTGGATGGGCGTGATGGAGTTTTCCAGCAGCGCGTCTTTCCATTTGGCGTGCAGCGTGAGCGTCCAGTCGCCGTAAATGCGCTTATAGGTGACGGTGCCGTACTTCGACAGTTCGTCGGTGATGGGTTTGATGTATTTGGCCGAGACGTTGTCGGCATCTATTAAAAGGGCGAATCGTTTTTCTGAAGACTGTTTTTCCACGTGCCTGTGCTCCTCAAAGGTTGTGAGGGTGGGCGCCCCTGGCGCCTTAATAGGGTGGCCGGGCTTGCCCGCTGGCGCCGAAAAGGCGACCAAAACGGCGCGAAACGCGGCATTTCTGACGACAATACTACTCTAGAAGGGCCGATCAGCGCCGGATTGCAGCGATGCTGATACAATTTGTCCATAATCCCTCTTGCACTCGCCGCCCAAAATCCGTATACTTCCACCTTGCGCCTTGGTGGCTATAGTTCAGTTGGCTAGAACGCCAGATTGTGGCTCTGGAGGTCGTCGGTTCGAGTCCGATTAGCCACCCCAGCGCGCTTTTTGAAATTAGGGCTTGCAATCACAACTTGCATGCTTTAAGATAGCCCAGCGCTTTGCGCACTTTGACATAGTTTTCACTTGGACCGTTAGCTTAGTTGGTAGAGCAGGGGACTCTTAATCCCAAGGTCCGGGGTTCGAGTCCCCGACGGTCCACCATTTGAATTCTAGGAGGTCAGACACCATGTCTGGCCTTTTTTGTTGCTACGATGAAGGGCGCGCCGCGTCCGACGTCCCGGGCCCGTGCCCGCGGCCCGCACGCACCTACGCCACAAACCTCCCCAGCAAAAATCCCACCACCACGCATGCCGCGCCTAGCACCGCGGCGAACGCCATGAGCCGCGCATCGCGCTTCTCGCGGCGCACACGCTCGCGCTCGGCGCGCGCCTTCTCTAAGAAGTAGGAATACCCCTCGGACGTGATAACTACAATGGTGCCACGTCGCCCCTCGGTCTTCGTCGCCAGCGCGCCGCGCTCGATGAGTTCGGTTTGCAACTCATCGTCGGGACGGAAGGGGAAGGCGCAGCGATACACCAACTCACCCTCAACGCTGCACGTCGCACGTTCGTAGTCGATGAGGCGTCGAAGTTCGCGCTCCTGCGGTATGTTCAAAACGAGGGACACACGTAAGCCTTTCGGGTGGGTGAGAGGGGTCTTGCGCGGAAGGTTTTCTGTCGGTTTCCATGATAGCTGCTTGTGCGTCTGCGCGCTGTGGAGAATCGCCCAGATTCAATCAACGTTTCGGCGAAGGTTTCGCGCGCCTCACCGTACCCGTCGCACGCCCGCCACAGCGCCCGTCGCACGCGCATAATGCGACATAAACCCCTCCCGCACCCTCACATACGCCACGCCCTCCCGCGTCTTTCGTCGGTTCTTCGTGAACCTGCTTCCTCAACCGTCCCATATGTGCCATAATTCCGTTTCGGTGTGCTCAGAGCGTGCATCGGCGAAGATCAGGCGAAGCCGGCGCCAACGCGCTTTCGCAGGGCAGCCGCCGAGCGCGCCGCACGACGTCGCAAGGCGATGACAGGAAATGATGGAGGATAGTTACGTGGAAACAAAAGTTGAGGCATTGCAGGATAACCGCGTCAAAGTGACCGTTACCGTCGATGCCAAGGATATCGATACGCGCATCAAGAAGACCTACAAAGACTTTGCGCACAAGTACAACTTCCCCGGGTTCCGTGCGGGCAAGGCTCCCCGTCCAATCATCGACAACGCGCTCGGCGCTGAGGCGGTTCCCGCTACGGTGACCGACGACGTGGTGAACGCAACCTATCCTCTCGCTATCGACGACAACAACCTGTTCCCCGTGGCGAAGCCGAAGTTCGCCGAAGACATGGGTCTGGTTGAGGGCGGCAAGCCCTTCGAGTACAGCTTCGAGGTGGAGGTCAAGCCCGAGTACGAGCTGACCAACTACGAGCCCGTCGAGGTCAGCCTTCCGCCGGAGGGCGCGTCCGACGCGGAAATCGAGCAGCAGATTGAGGCGCTGCGCGAACATTATTATGACTACGAGGATGCCGCGGCGGCCACGAAGGTCAAGGAGGACAGCTTCCTCGACATCGCCATGAAGGCCACCGACGACGCCGGCGAGGAAATTGAGTCCATGACCACGGACTCGCGCCTCTATGGCCTGGGTGCCGGCATCCTGCCGCCCGCCTTCGACGCCGAGATCGTGGGTATGAAGAAGGGCCAGAAGAAGGAATTCTCCATCGACATGCCTGCTGAGCCGACCATTCTCACGCAGCCGCTGATGGGCAAGACCGCAAAGATCAACTTCGAAGTTGAAGTGAAGGTTGTCAAGAACAAGGTGCTGCCCGAGGTCACCGACGAGTGGGCCAAGGACACGCTTGGTTTCGAGGACGTCGCCGACCTGAAGAAGCGCATCGCCGAGTCCATCGTGCAGCAGAAGGAAGACGTTCTGCCCCGCATGAAGGAGAACCAGGCGCTTCAGGCGCTGGCCGAGCGCTTGGAGGGCGAAGTGCCTGAAGGCATGCTGGAGGATTCCGAGACCAGCCTTCTGCAGGACTTCTTCCAGCAACTGCAGAGCCAGGGCGTGAGCTTTGACGCCTACCTGGCCCAGCAGGGCATCACGGCCGACCAGTTCAAGCAGGACGTGAAGCAGCAGGCACAGGATATGGCGAAGCAGGACCTGGCGCTGGATGCGTGGGCCCGCCACTTCGACATGACGGTGACCGACGAAGACGTGGCCGAGGAATTCGTGAAGAGCGGCGTTGAGGACCCGAAGGCACTCCAGGCTGAGTGGCGCAAGAACGGCCAGCTGCACATGGTGCGCAGCGGCATCCTGCGCACGAGGGCCGCTCTTGACGTGGTGGAGAAGGCCGTCGTGACCGAGATGCAGCCCGCCACTGCGGAAGAAATCAAGGAAGAGAAGAAGTCGTCCAAGAAGACGGCTGCAAAGAAGACCACTAAGAAGGACGAGGCTGCTGGCGAGGAAGCTTCCGAGAAGAAGCCCGCCAAGAAGCCGGCTGCCAAGAAGGCCAAGAAGGACGAGGCCGACAAGGCCGCTGACGCCGAATAGTCGCTTGCACGGCGCGCGGCTGCATTCCCCCTGCGGGAGCGCCGCGCGCCTTGTCACTGGTAACGAAACGGTAGCTTGGCCTTGCACGGCAGCGAAACGTACCTCACTATGGCATATGACGATAGGAGCGGCCAAGGTGGCCGCAAGCGAAAGCGAGGCATACTATGGGTTTTGATACGAAAGCGGCTCTGATCCCTTACGTTATCGAGCAGTCCCCGCGCGGTGAGCGCAGCTACGACATCTATTCTCGCCTGCTCAACGAGCGCATCATCTTCTTGGGCGAGCAGATTGACGACAACGTGGCGAACTCTGTGGTGGCACAGCTGCTGCACCTGGAGAGCGCCGATCCCGAGAAAGACATCTCCCTCTACATCAACTCGCCGGGTGGTTCTGTCACGGCGGGTCTTGCCATTTTGGACACCATGAACTTCATCAAGTGCGACGTGTCCACCATCTGCCTGGGCGAATGCGCGTCCATGGCCGCCGTGCTTCTGAGCAACGGCGCCAAGGGCAAGCGCCTGTGCCTGCCGAACTCCATGGTGCTTATCCACCAGCCCTCCGGCGGCGCGCAGGGCCAGCAGACCGAAATTGCCATCGTGGCCGACTTCATGCTGAAGACCCGCAATCGCTTGAACAAGATTCTCGCGGACAACACGGGCCAGACGCTGGAGACCATCCAGGCCGACACCGAGCGCGACAACTACATGACCGCGGAAGAGGCCCTGGCGTATGGCCTGGTCGACCGCATCACCACGTCGCGCGCAACCACTGCTGCGAGCACCGAAGAGAAGAAGAGCGAATAACTTTCATGACGAACGACAGACACGAGGAGTTCGCGAACCCCGAGGACATTGCGTGTGCCTTCTGCGGCAAGCATCCGCACGAGGTGACTGCGATGATCTCGGGGCCGAACGGCATCTATATCTGCGACGAGTGCATTTCGGTGTGCGCGGATGCCATGATGCGCGATTTGGGCCTTTCCGTCCCGCCTGAGATGGCGGGAGGGTTTGGCTTTGAATCCGACGAGCCCACCGGCCGCCACGCCAAGCATGGCGCGGCCGACAACGTGATATTTGCCTCGCCCGATGAGCCCACGCCCGAAGACGTGTTGGCCGATTTGCCCACGCCGCACGAGCTGTACGCCGAACTCTCCGAGCACGTGGTGGGTCAGGAAGCCGCCAAACGCGCGCTGTCCGTGGCCGTGTACAACCACTACAAGCGCATCAGCTTGGGCGCGGACGCATCCGACGGCGAGGTGGAGCTGGCCAAGAGCAACATCATGCTTTTGGGTCCCACGGGTTCGGGCAAGACGCTTCTCGCGCAGACGCTCGCCCGCACGCTGAAGGTGCCGTTCGCCATTGCGGACGCCACCACGCTCACCGAGGCGGGCTACGTGGGCGAGGACGTGGAGAACATCCTGCTCAAGCTTATGACGGCGGCAGATTTCGACATCCCGCGCGCCGAGATTGGCATCATCTACATCGACGAGATCGACAAGATTGCGCGCAAGGCTGAAAACCTGTCCATTACGCGTGACGTGTCGGGCGAAGGTGTGCAGCAGGCGCTGCTCAAGATTGTTGAGGGCACGGAGGCGAGCGTTCCCCCTCAGGGCGGGCGCAAGCACCCCCAGCAGGAGCTTCTGCATATTGACACCACGAATATCCTGTTCATTCTGGGTGGCGCGTTCGTGGGCTTGGCTGATATCGTGGCCGATCGCGTGGGTAAGAGCAGCCTTGGCTTTAACGCTGAAATGCCCGAGAGCAAAAAGCACGCCGAGGCCGAACTTCTGGCCCAGGTGCTGCCCGAAGACTTGAACAAGTACGGCATGATTCCCGAATTCGTGGGCCGCATCCCTGTGGTGACGTCGCTCAAGGAATTGTCGGAGGAAGATCTCGTACGCATTCTCACCGAGCCAAAGAACGCGCTGGTGAAGCAGTACACGAAGATGTTTGAGTTTGAGGATGCAACGCTGGTGTTCGAGCCCGAGGCGCTTACCGCCATTGCGCATGAAGCGGTGGAGCACGGTACGGGCGCGCGCGGGTTGCGCTCCATCTGCGAACGCGTGCTAATGGACGTGATGTATGACTTGCCCGAGCACGAGGGCGCCACGTGCGTGACCGTGCGCGCAAGCGACATCACCGGTGAGACGAAACCCGAGATAGAGCCTGAGGACGCCCTTGAGGCTCAAAAGCAGAGCGCCTAAGTACGGGGTGTTTGCGTAGGTAAGATTGGGTGCGCGGCAGGCGCGCCATAAGAGGGGAAGCGGGTAGCGCGCGCAGGCGTCGCGCCCGCTTTTCGGTTCGAGAGACGCGAGGACGAAAGAGCAGGCCATGGCCGAGAACACGAACGAAACCAACGGCAAAAAGGTAGATTACGATTTCCAGGCGCATGAGCGCCCGCTGTTCGACGCGTGGATGAACGCGGGCTACTTCCAACGCACGCCCGAGCTGGGCGAAGGTAAAGGCCAGCCCTACACCATCGTCATTCCGCCGCCGAACATCACGGGCGTGCTGCACATGGGGCACGCGCTGAACGACACCATTCAGGACACGTGCATTCGCCGCGCGCGCATGCAGGGCCGTCCCGCGCGCTGGGTGCTGGGCACCGACCACGCGGGCATCTCCACGCAGACGAAGGTGGACAAGAAGCTGGCTGACCAGGGTATTTCGCGCTTGGAAATAGGGCGCGAGGCGTTTATCGAGGCGTGCTACGACTGGTATAAAGAGTACGGCGCCACCATTGTGAACCAGATCAAGGGCATGGGCTGCTCGTGCGATTACTCGGAGGAACACTTCACGCTGGAGCCTGCCTACGTGAAGGCCGTGCGGAAGCTGTTCGTGGACTGGTACCACGACGACCTCATCTACAAGGGTAAGCGCATTGTGAACTGGTGCCCGCACTGCACGACGTCCATCTCGGACGACGAGGCAGAATACGTTGATGAAAAGGGTCATCTGTGGTATCTGCGCTACCCCTTGACCGAGCCGGTGGACGGGCTTGAGTATTTGGTGGTGGCTACGACGCGCCCCGAGACCATGCTTGGTGACTCGGGTGTGGCGGTGAACCCGAAGGATGAGCGGTTCGCGCACCTGGTGGGCAAGACCGTGACATTGCCGCTGGTAGATCGCGAGATTCCCATCTTCGCCGACTGGCATGTGGATAGGGAGTTCGGCACGGGCTGCGTGAAGACTACGCCCGCGCACGATCCGAACGACTGGGCGATGGGCGAGCGCAATGGCCTTGAGCGCATCAACATCTTCGACGAGACGGCGCACGTAGTGGAAGGCTACGGGAAGTTCTCGGGCATGGATCGCGACGAGGCGCGCGAGGCCGTGGTGGCCGCGTTCGACGAGTTGGGCCTGCTTGAGAAGGTGGAAGAGCACGACCACTCGGTGATGACGTGCTATCGCTGCCATACGAAGTTGGAACCCTGGGAGAGTGAGCAGTGGTTCGTGGCCGTGGACGGCCTCAAGGAAAACGCCGCGCGTGTGGTGGAGGACGGCTCCATCCAGTTCCATCCCGAGCGCTGGCGCCAGGTGTATCTCGACTGGTTGGCGAACCTGAAAGACTGGTGCATCTCGCGTCAGCTGTGGTGGGGACATCGCATCCCTATGTTCTATTGCGACGCGTGCGGCTGGGAAGACGCCAGCGTGGAGGACATTGAGGTGTGCCCCGTGTGCGGCGCGCCGGTGCGCCAGGACGAGGACGTGCTTGACACGTGGTTCTCGTCACAGCTGTGGCCCTTCGCCACGCTTGGCTGGACCGAAGAGGGCATGGAAGCGCCGCAGATGAAGCAGGCGTATCCCACGCAGGTGCTATCCACGGCGCGCGACATCATGGGGCTTTGGGTGGCGCGCATGGTGATGGCATCGATGTACTGCACGGGTGAAATTCCGTTTGAGCACGTCATCATTCACCCGACGGTGATGGCGGCCGATGGTAAGCCCATGTCGAAGAGCCGCGGCAACGGCGTGGACCCGCTGCGCCTCATGGAGGACTACGGTGCTGACGGCATGCGGTTCGGCCTTTTGATGCAGGTCACAGGCGCGCAGGACCTCAAGTTCAACGAGGCGAAGCTGGAGAGTTCGCGCAACTTCGCGAACAAGATTCGCAACGCCGCGCGCTTTGTGATGATGAACCTCGACGACTACGAGCCGGGTGCCCCTGAGCCGGTGACGCCGGTTGACCGCTGGATCTTCTCGCGGCTGGCGGGCTTGGTGGCGCGCGTCGACGAGGCGTTCGCGAACTTTGAGTTCGGCGAAATTACGCGCGAATTGTATTCGTTCTTCTGGAACGAGTTCTGCGACTGGTACATCGAATTTTCGAAGGCGCGCCTTGCGGGCTCGCCTGAAGATCGTGCGGCGTGCCAGCGCAACCTCGTATTTGTGCTTGACCAGGCGCTGCGCTTGCTGCATCCCATCATGCCGTTCGTGACGGAGGAAATCTATCAGCAGCTGCCGGTGGACAAGACCGAAGCGCCGTACCTTATTGTGGCCGCGTGGCCAGACGCTGCGGCGCTTGCGCAGTACGTGGATGCGGATGCCGAGCGTGCCATCGACCTCGTGACCGAAACAGTGTCGGCCATTCGCTCGACGCGCGCCCGCTACGGCATCTCGCCGAAGACGGGCCTTGCCGTGGTCGCGAAGGTGGGGGAGAGCGACGTCGCGCTTCTGGAGGCGCAGCGCGGACTTATTGAAGGTATGGTTAACACCTCTTCGCTCACCATTGCCTCCGATGTGGAAAAGCCGGCCGAGTCAAGCGTGTCTCTGGCTTCTGGCCTGGAGGTATACATCGTGCTGTCCGGCCTGGTAGACTTCGACGCCGAGCGTGCCCGCCTGCAGAAAGAGCAGGCAAAGCTGGCCGCTGATGCGGGCAAGCTGGAAAAGAAGCTGAACAACCCCGGCTTCTTGGCTAAGGCCGCGCCCGAAATCGTCGAAAAAGACCGCGCTAAGCACGCCGAGCTGGCCGACAAACTCTCCCGCGTCGAAGCCCAACTGGCTGAACTGGGATAGGGATACACCACGGGGGCGCGCACGGCAGGTGAGCGCCCCCGTTTTTCTGCGCCGCTCATCCGTGCGTGGAGGCTTGCGGAAATTGCCTGAACGGAGACGTATTCGCAGGCAACTTTGCTATAATGACTGACCGTGTCGGCGCTGAGGAAGCGTGGCATGCCGGTTGTCGCTCGCGTGCGCGGGCGAACGGAGGAAATCGAGGTTGACATGAACGAACTGCTGTCCCAGCTGTGGACGCCCGAGCTGCAAGCCGCGTTCACCGTGGTTGTGGTGCTGCTCGTCATTTTGTATGTGCTGTCCATTGTGTGGGTTGTTCGCGACGCCTATCTGCGCGGCTCCTATTGGTATGTGTGGGCGGTTGTCGCACTCATTCCCTTGTTGGGCATTATTGCGTACTGCCTGCTGCGTCCGCCGCTGTTGCAGATTGACCGCGACGAGCAGGAGCTGGAAATTGCGCTCAAGCAACGGGAACTCATGAAGTATGGCGAATGCGCGAACTGCGGGTATCCCGTGGAGTCCGACTACGTGCTGTGCCCGAATTGCCATCAGCGCTTGAAGAACCTCTGCACGAACTGCAACCATGCGCTCGACCCGTCGTGGACCGTGTGTCCGTACTGCGCAACGCCGGTTGGCGGCAGCCCGGCGCGTCGCCGTTCACGAACGCAGCAGCCGCAGCAGGCGGCTTCCCAGCAGCAGAGGCAAGCACGGCAGCGCGCCCCGCAAGGTGAGCGCCCCGCGCACTAAAGCTTTGTTGTTCTGAGCCGCCTCGTTTTCGGGGCGGCTTTTTGCTGCGCTCGCTGCGGCGTTTGTTGAAATGGTGTGCGAGCGGGCCTTTCGGCTCTCTCGTGGCATACTGAAACGGTCGCGCACTCAAGACGCGACCGAACCGATCGTGCAGGCGCTTTGTGCGCGCCCGGCACAGAGAAAGGAACTAACATGAATATCGTACTTCCCGACGGCTCAAAGAAGGAACTCGCCGAGGGCGCCACCGTTGCCGACGTGGCCGCCTCCATCGGCGCCGGCCTGGCGAAGGCCGCGCTCGGTGGCAAGATTGACGGCGCGTTCGCCGATCTGGACACTCCCGTGACCGATGGCGCCACAGTTGAGATCATCACCGCGAAGAGCCCCGAGGCGCTTGGCATCATGCGCCACTCCACCGCCCATGTCATGGCTGAGGCCGTACAGCTGTTGTTCCCTGGTGCGCAGATTGCGTTTGGGCCTCAGACCGAAGACGGCTTCTTCTACGACTTCGAGCTGTCGCGCTCCATCACTCCGGAGGACTTTGAGGCCATTGAGGCCAAGATGGCCGAGATCATTGCCAAAGATGAGCCGTTTGTGCGCGAGGTGGTTTCGCGCGACGAGGCGGAAGCTATCTTCGCCGACCAGCGCTTCAAGCTGGAACATATCCGCGAGCTGCCGGCCGACGAGGACATCATCATCCGCCGCCACGGTGATTTCGTCGACTTGTGCTCGGGCCCGCATATGCCTTCCGCGGGCAAGATTGGCGCGTTCAAGCTCATGAAGGTAGCCGGCGCGTACTGGAAGGGCGACTCCGACCGCGAGATGCTGCAGCGCATCTACGGCACTGCGTTCTTCAAGCAGAAGGAGCTGGACGAGTATTTGCACAACCTGGAAGAGGCTGAGAAGCGCGACCATCGTAAGCTCGGCCGTGAATTGGGTATCTACATGATGGACCCCATGGCGGGCGTGGGCTTGCCGCTCTACCTTCCCAAGGGTGCGCGTGTCATCCGCACCATGCAGGAGTGGTTGCGCCGCGACCTCTACGAGCGCGGCTACGAAGAGGTCATCACCCCACACATCTACAATGCAGATGTGTGGAAGACCTCGGGCCACTACGGCTTCTACAAGGAGAACATGTACTTCTTCGAGATTAACGAGGGAGACGACGAGAATCCGCGCATGAGTGAGTACGGCGTGAAGCCCATGAACTGCCCGGGCCACGTGATGCTGTACAAAAATGAGCTGCATTCCTACCGCGACCTGCCCTTGCGCTACTTCGAGTTCGGCACCGTGTATCGCCATGAGATGAGCGGTGTAGTGCACGGCCTTCTGCGCGCTCGTGGTTTCACTCAGGACGACGCGCACGTGTTCTGCACGCGTGACCAGGTGGTGGACGAGGTTGTGGCCATCCTTGACCTTGTGGATCACATCATGACCACCTTCGGCTTCGAGTACACCGCCGAGATTTCCACCCGCCCGGAGAAGTCCATCGGCACCGATGATATGTGGGATCATGCTACGAACTCGCTCAAGGAGGCGTGCGCGCGCCACGGGCTGGAATACGAGATCAACGAGGGCGACGGCGCGTTCTACGGTCCGAAGATTGACATCAAGGTGAAGGACGCCATCGGGCGCACCTGGCAGTGCTCCACTGTACAGGTTGACTTCAACATGCCCGAGCGCTTCGAGCTGACCTACCGCACCGAGGACAACACCGAAGAGCGCCCCTGGATGCTCCACCGCGCTATCTTTGGTTCCATCGAGCGTTTCCTTGGCATCCTCATTGAGCACTATGCGGGTGCACTGCCGCTGTGGTTGGCTCCCGTGCAGGTGGCCGTGCTGCCGCTGGCCGACCGCCACAACGAGGCGGCTGCCGCGCTCGCCGCGCAGGTGAAGGCCGCCGGTGGTCGCGTGGAGGTGTACGATCAGAACGAGCCCATGCGCGTAAAGATTGCCAAGGCGCAGAGCCAAAAGATTCCCTACATGGCGGTGCTCGGCGACAAAGAAATCGAGAACGGCCAGGTGAGCGTCCGTGAACGTCACGAGGGCGATCTCGGCTCCTGGCCCGTGGAGCAGCTGCTCGAAAAGATTCGCGAGGCTGCTCTGTAGCAAACTGTTCGCTCAAACAAACGACTCCGGCATATGTTCGGGGTCGTTTGTTGTTGAAGGGAAAGGTGTCTATCAAAACAGCATTTAGGGGTACTTGCGCTTGCTTTTCATTTCGTCGAGCATGAGTTCAATCTCGTCCTCGCCGAGGCCCATGCGCTCGGCGGCGTGGCCAATCTCGCTCATGCGGCGGCGGTACTCGCGTACGACGCGCTCGGCAACGCGGCGGCGGTGCTCTTCACGGCGTGACTGGCTGGTGGATAGGCGCGGGCCGTCTCCATCGGGGTCGGCGTCGGTGGCCAAGGCACGGCGGGACAATTCCTGCGAGGCGTAGTCAAGCGCCTCGTCAATGGCGCGTTTGCGCGCACTGCGACGCTGTAGCAGCGCGGCGCGGTCCTGCCAGGGCATATCCTCTACGTCGCGTCCTTCACGCCGTGCCGCCAGGCGTTCCAGTGCTTCCTGGCGTGCAAGCATGCGTTCCAACTCCCAGTGCTCACGCAGAATGCTGCCGATATCGCGCGGGTTGTGGGCAATCTCGCGCACGGCCTCAATGGGTTTCGCGTCGGCCACGCGGTAGGTGAGCATACCCAACAGCGGCATGAGAAACACAGTGATGGCTCCCGCCGCCACCAGTACGCTTGCCGTCTCCTGCGGCATGGCACCTGCGCTCACGGCGACGGAGGTCACGGCCACAATAATAGGCAGCGCTGTTGTGCAGTACAGCGCGATGGTCAGGCGATTATGCGTGGAAATGTCGCGCGTTTCGGCGTGCGTGCTCAGCGATACGAAGATGGGCACGGTGCGCACCAGCAGCAAGAGCACGATGAACCCCACCAGCATTACCGGCTGCGCAAACACCGCCATGAGGTCAATTTTCGCGCCGGATACCACAAAAAAGAGGGGAATGAGAAACCCGTAGGCCACACCATCAAGTTTGTGCTCCAGCCCGTGATCGCCCTCGGGAATGAGGTAGCGCAGCACAAAACCCGCCGCAAACGCGCCAAGCACAATGTCGAGGTCGAACACAGCCGCCACGGCCACCAGGCCTACCAGCAGCAACACCACCACGCGCATCATGGTTTGCGACGTGCCGTCGGCGTTCTCCGAAAGGAAGCGAAACAGCCGGTGACCTGCTTTCTTGGCTTTCGCGGGTATTACGGCAGCGGTGATAGCAATGATGACGAATGCCACTAAAATGAGCATAGTCTGCCATTCAGCGCGTGCTGAAAGCAGCAAGGCCATGGCCAACACCGGGCACAATTCGCCCCAGGTTCCGTAGGCTAGAATGGATTCGCCCACGCGCGTGCCGGTGAGTTCGCGCTCCTTCAAAATAGGCATGAGCGTACCGAGTGCGGTAGTGGTAAGAGCAATGGCCACGGCTACAGCTTCCAGCTCATTGGTTTTCATCAGTCCAGCCGCAATTACCACGGCAAACGCAAGTGCAATTGATACTACCCATGTGGCAAAACCGCGTTTGCCCTGGGAACCCGTGAGGCTCTTGGGGTTTATTTCGTAACCCGCCAGCAGAAAGAGGAAGGCCAACCCTAAATCGGACAGTAATCCCACCGAATCCGTCAGCTCCACTGCGCCTATCATATGCGGCCCCAGCGCCGCACCTGCAATAAGGAGGAACACCGTTTCAGGAACAAGCTTGTTCGGTATGAGTTTCGCAACGATGGGGCTTGCCGCCGCAACCAGTGCGATGATGGCAAGTGAAACGAGATCAACCGTCATACAAAACCTTTCGTGCAAGTGTTAGCGCAGGTGAGTGGAATCATTCTACACCTTTAGCCGGGCTGTCAACGTTAAAGGAAGGGTACGTGTTTTGTGCGGTCGTGGTATGCTGAGTGCTATCCACTTTTCGAAACGAAGGAGTAGGTTCATGATTATTACCACCACGCCCACGGTTGAGGGATATCGTGTCACCGGGTATTACGGCATTGTATTTGGTGAAGTTATTACCGGTATTAACATTCTGCGCGACTTCGGAGCGGGCATTCGCAATATTGTGGGCGGACGTAGCGAAGGGTATGAACAAGAACTTTTGCAGGCGCGCGCCGATGCGCTGCAGGAGCTTGAACAGCGCGCGGCTGAAATGGGTGCGCATGCGGTCATTGGCGTGGACATGGACTACGAGGTGCTTGGCCAGGGCGGCAACATGATTATGGTGACCGCCTCCGGCACCGCCGTCACGCTGGCGCAGGCCTAACAGCGTGAAGGGCTGGCACCCCCTGCGCCAGCCCCGCTTGCGCAGGGGGTGCATGCACCCGAGCACGTCTTACCCCGCATCAATCGCGTAGCGTTTCTTCCCCAACTCCTTCGCCCGGTAGAGCTCCCTATCGGCGCGCCGATACAGCGTCTCGAAGTCGCTTCCCGCCGCTGGTGCCAGCGCCACACCCACGCTCGACGACACCTGGCATACCCCCGCGTCCGTCTCGATAGCGCACTGCAACGCTGCCACCAATTCCGCCGCCTTCCGCTTGGCGCACGCGGCGTCCGACACGGGCGAGAACGCCACAAACTCATCCCCACCAATGCGCCCGACCACGTCTTCGCGGCGGAAGTGTCCGCCCACGATCAGCGCAAACTCTTCAAGCACTTTATCGCCTGCACTGTGGCCCAGCTTATCATTCACCGATTTAAAGTCGTCGATATCCAGGATGAAGAACGCGTAGCTCCCATCCGGCTTATCGGCCAGCATCGCGCGAATATGCTCCTGCGTGGCTGCTTTGTTATAGAGGCCGGTCAGCGAGTCGCGCTGCATCTGCTCGATGAGTGCCTGTTCGCGCCGCTTCTCTTCGTCGATATTCTGGCGGTACACCAGCATGCGCAACGACCCATCATCGCTCCAGATGAACAAGTGGGCAGTGATGCGCATCCACACATACGACGCGTCGTTTTCGGCAATCATAAAGTCCAGCGTCAGCGTGTCTTCGCCGCGCTCGTAAGCCTGCTCTACTGATGCGGAGCTAAAGGTGTGCAGATAGCTTTCCCGGAACTCTTCCTTTATCTGCTTTTCCGCAATTATGATGAGTGCCTGGTCATACGGCATCTTCCCCGGCACACCCAGGCTTTTGAAATACTGCTCGGTGTCTTCGCTGGCCGCGCGGTTGTTAGTGATGTCCACTTCGTAAATGTTCTCGTAAATTTGCTCGGCCGCCTCCTGGAAGATGGACTTGTGCTCCTGCTCGGCGGCGGTTGTCTGCTTCACAATGAGGTCATTGTAGCGGCGGAAAATACTGGTGGTGGCAACCAGTACCAGCACAATGACCACGGCAATTACTCCTAGGGCTAGCAACAACTGCTGGGTTGTTTGCGCGGTCAGCGACGAGGTATCGTGATCCACTACCAAGAACCAATCGAGGTAGGGCACATATTGGGACACGAGGTAACCTGATCCGCCGGCCCCCGAATACCAGAGGCTCTGCTCTTCTGCGCGGTTGCCGAGCGCCTGATCGCGAAACTCCGCGAATGCCGTATCGGTGAACAGATTCGCCTGCTCAACGTCGCGACCGTCCGTCGACACCTTCACCGCGCCCTCGCCATCTACCAAGTACGCGTGTGTGTCGGTCTGTTCTTCATAGGAGGAGAAGAGCGTGCGCAAGTCGTCGATGTTGAAGCCCACGCCCACAATGCCGACGGTTGTGCCCTCATCGACAATACGGCAGTTGACGAATACGGTGATCTCGTTGCTCATGGCTTCGTCGTTGTCAATGTTGAGCGCATAATCCTGCGTGCCTTCCAGAAAATCGAAGTACCACGTGTTTTCAGGGTTGTTGCGCTCAAGCGTGCGATCAATGCCGTTGAAGTGGTAGTAGCGCGACGTGGCCGACGACGTGAGAAACACCGAGTCGAAGCCGTACTTGACGCGGTAGGTATCCAAGTACGTGCGCAGCGATTCAACGAACGCGGGGTCGTCGGCGCGCTGAAGTTCCTCGCGCAGGCTTTCTTTGAGAAGGCTGTCGTTGGCCATGGTAAGCGACACGTCAATGGGTTGCGTGAACTGGGCATCAATGGCGCGCGCGATACCCTCCGACGTCAGCAGCGACACGCGTTCGGCGTCTTGCTCGAAGGCCTCGCGGTTTGAGTGATAGCTGATGAAGGAGGTAACAACGAAGCCCAGTATAATGATGAGACAAATGAGCGCGTTGGCCCGCCAGGTGATGCACTTGCTCAAAGGCCTTGTCCTTCGCTTTCGCGTCTCTGCGCCTGTTCGACTGCGCACGGTCGTGCGGCGCCCGTAATGCTCGATCATAGCACGCTGCTCAACAGCCCTCATCGCACAGGCGGACAAAGCCTAGTCTCTGAACAAAAGGTTGAAGGGTGCAGGCGTTACTCTGTCAAGTAGCGCTCAAGTGCAGGCCAGACACGCCCCGCTTCCGCGTAACCCTGTTCGTAGAGCGCCATGAGTTTTGCCGGGTCGCGCTCCATACTGGCAACGGTAACCGGCTCGGGCGGACGCACCAAGAACAGCCACCCCTCGTCATGCATGCGAGGTAGCGCGCGGTAGAGACGGTTGTAGTCGTAATGGCGGTTGTGTAGCCGCTCAACGTAGAGCGGTGCGTCGGCATAGCGCTGGCGAAGGAGTGCCATCAGCTTGTTCGGCCCCTTCACGTAATCGGCGGCTTGCGTCAGCACCACAATGCGCTTTCTGGGCCCCGTGAGCAGCGAATAGAGAACCGGCACGCTGTCGCAGGTGCCGCCATCCAACAGGCGTTTGCCGTCCACTTCCACAATCTGGCTCACGAGCGGCATGGATGACGACGCAATAAGGTAGGGGAGGTCGGCAAGCGAATCGGTGAATTCGTGGTAGTCGGCTTCGCCCGTATCCAGGTTGCTCGACACGGCCACGAGGCGCATCGGCGAGGTGTCGAAACCCGCGTAGTTGAACGGCTCCAGCTTGTTGGGAATCACGTTGAAGCTGAAGTCGCGCCCGCAGGCGTTGCCCGTGCGCACGAAACTTTTCATGGACAAATAGCGCCAGTCGTCGCAGTACTTCACGTTGAGGTAGCACGCGCGCCCCAGCTCACCGGCCACATAGTTGTAACCGCAGAGCGCGCCGGCGCTCACGCCAATCACGCGTTCGCAAAACACCTTCTGATCCATGAGGAAGTCGAGCACCCCGGCGGTGAACTGCCCGCGCATAGCGCCGCCTTCCAACACGAGGTCGACGGGAAGGGTGGAACAGCCGCGCCACGCGGGTTCGTGCGTGGACTCGGGGGTGGGGTTTTTGATGTCGTCGCTCATGGAACCAATCCTTTCGCTTATGCAAGAGCAGTATAGCGCTAAGCCGCACGTTGCTTGTGGAGCGAGCATGAAGGAATGGCCGCGCGCGGTGCCGTTCGCGGGGTAAAAATGTCAGCACGCCCAAGATTCATGCGCTAAACCGTAACAATTTGATGCACAGTTGGGTAAAGCCGTTTACAATAGGCGCAGACCAAATGGCCGCGTCCACTGGATGCGACAAGAGCGGCACCGCAGGTGTTGCGAACGAGGCCGCGCAAGCGGCCGCCCGAAAAAGGAGGCTTCACATGAGCGAGGTTATTTCTTCCGCCGATTTTCAGTCCAAGGTGCTCGATGCGCAGGGTCCGGTGCTCGTGGACTTTTTTGCAACGTGGTGCGGTCCCTGCAAGATGCTGGCGCCCACGCTTGACGAGGTGGCGAACGAAATGGCTGGTAAGGCGTCCGTGTACAAGCTGGACATCGACCAGAGCCCGGACATCGCTCAGCGCTACGGTGTCATGAGCGTGCCCACGCTGATGGTGTTTGAGAACGGCCAGGTGAAGAAGCAGGCCGTGGGCGTGCAGCCCAAGCAGAGCATCCTGGCAATGCTGGCGTAAAGGAGCGCAGGGAGCGCGCAGGCGCTTCGCAGCGGCACTACAGCAACATCAAACTGAATGCACGGCACAGCGCCGGTCGCACATGCGGCCGGCGCTTGTGCGTTAGGTGCGTTTTAGCTGATCACCCAGGCGCGGTAGTGGTCCCAGCGACCGGTGGTGCTCGTGGCGGTTAAGAGGTAGCTTCCCACAATGAGTCGCCCCTCAATGCTGCGGCGGGCCGCTTCGGCGAACAGGGCAGGGGCGTTGCTGTGGTTGAGGTCGTCGGGGTCAACCGTGAGCAGGCATTCCAGGCAGGTGCTTTCTCGCTCGCTACCACGCACCCAGAGCGCCTGATTTTCGGGCTGGGGTGTGTCGACGACACCCTCCACCACCACGTTGGGCGTAGCTGCGTCCACCACCACGCCGTAGCGCCAGGGCTCTTCCACTAGAAGCGGCCAGAGGTCGGGTGTGCGGTAGTCAGCCACGTCGATGCGCGCGATGGCGGGAGCGCCGGGCCGCATGCCAGCCGCCGCCAGCTCTTCGGCGCAGGCGTCGAGGTCGCGCTGGCGGGCGAGGCGCGCGCGGACGGCCTGCAACTCAGCAATGCGCCGTTCCACCTCGTCAGATGTGCGTGCCAGCACCTCGTCCAAGTCGCGCACCGACAGCGTGCGGTAGCGCGCCAGTTCGCGCACCGGCACGCCCAGGCGGCGGTAGAAGGCAATTTCACCCGCATCAATGAGGTCGTGTAGCGTGTAGCGCCGGTAATCATTCGTGCGGTTGCGCCCGGCGCGCACCAGTCCCTCGCGCTCCCAGTAGCGCAGCGTGGAGGGCGCCACGCCCAAGTACCGCGCGGCATCGCCAATATCGTAGGAGGTGGGGTCCATGATGTGCTCCCTTTTAGTTTGAAGATTTGAAGGAGGCCTGCGGGCTCACCTTTACCTTAAAGCTACTTCAAGGTTTACAGTAACACGCGGCAAAAATGAAAGCAAATTGAGTGAAAGACCAGCGGAGATACTACCATGATTAAGAGAAGCATGTTGAAGGAGTACCTGCGCTACATCGTGCCGACGATGCTCACGTTCACGCTTGCCAGCGTGTACAGCATCGTCGATGGGATGTTCGTGGGACACGCGGTGGGAGACGCGGGCGTTGCCGGCATTAACGTGGCGTTCCCCCTTGTGGCGTTTGTTATGGCGGTGGGCACGGGCATCGGCATGGGCGGCGGCGTAATTTCGTCCATCGCGAAGGGCGCGGGAGACCACGCGAAGTCGCGGCGCGCGGTAGGTACGACGTTTGTCATGCTGCTGGCCTCGGCACTGCCGGTGATGGCGCTTCTGCTCTTTGCGGCTGAGCCCATTTGCCGCTTGCTGGGCGGCCAGGGTGTCACGCTTGCGCAGGCCACGGCGTACACCAGCGTGATTGCGTGGGGCGTGCCGTTCCAAATTTTTGTGACGGGCTGCACGCCGCTCATTCGAAACCAGGGGCGCGTGGGCTTCGCCATGGCGGTGCAGGTGTTCGCAGGCCTGATGAACGTGCTGTTGGACTACGTGTTTGTGATGGTGCTCGGCTGGGGCACGGCGGGTGCAGCGGCGGCCACAGCTGTGGCGCAGGCGGCGGCATCGGTGCCGGTCATCATATTCTTCCTCATGAAGAAAAACCGCATTGCGCGCGCCGACTTGCGCCCGGACTTCAAGATTGTGGGGCACTCGCTCAAGCTGGGCATGGCACCGTTTGGCCTGACGCTGTTGCCCGAGGCCACGGTGGTGGCCATCAACGTGAACCTGTCGACGTACGGCGGCGAGACGGCGCTCGCGGCTTACGCGGTGGTGTCGTATACCGCATGCGTCATCCAGATGCTCATTCAGGGCGTGGGCGATGGCTCGCAGCCGCTCATCTCCAAGCACTACGGCGCGGGCGATTTCGAGGGCGTGCGGCGGTTCAGGAATACGAACTACCTCATTACCATTTCGCTGGGTGCGCTGGGGCTACTCACCATGTATCTGCTGCGCCATCAGGTGCCGCTGCTCTACGGTTCATCAGCAGAAACGGCAGCTATTGTGGCGTATGCACTGCCCATCTTCTCCACGGCGTATGTGTTCTACGGGTTCACGCACGCTTCCACGTCGTACTTCTACGCGGTGGACGACGCGCGCGCGTCGAACGCCATCGTGTACAGCGAAGCCATACTGGTGGTGCTGGTGGTGTTCGGCATCGCACGCGTGGCGGGCGTGGATGGCATTTGGTTCTCGGTCACCATTGTGCAGATAGTGCTGGCCTGCATGGCCGGAGCGCTGATGCGCTACCGCCATCTTAAGCGGGTTGATGGGGAAGCGGAAGCGGAGGAACCTGCCGCTGTGTGCGAATCCGTACCTGTGCGCGAGGGCTGCTAGCGAGCCATTAGCGGGCTGCGGCCTCCTTCTGCGACGCGGCGCTGTCGTGCAGCCCTGCGCGCTGGGCAAACGCGTCGGCGCGCGAGATGTCAATGTGGCAGTAGCCACCCGGGTTCTTCTCCAGGTAATCTTGATGGTAGTCCTCAGCGGGGTAGAAGCCGTCGAGGGGCTCCACCTCGGTGACGATGGGTTTGCTGAGGCGCGCCTGCTGGCGGGCGACGGCCGCCTCGATGGTGGGCACGTCGTCGGGGTGCTGCCAGTAGATGCCGGTGCGGTACTGCGTGCCCACGTCGTTGCCTTGGCGGTTCACGGTTGTGGGGTCGATGGCCTCGAAAAACGCATCCAGCAGCACGCCCAAAGGAAGTATGGCCGGGTCGTAGGCGACGGCCACCGTTTCGGCGTGGCCCGTGTTCCAGTTGCACACATCGCGGTACGTGGGGTTTTCGGTGGAGCCGTTCGCATAACCCACCACGGTTGAGCGCACTCCCGGCAGGCGGCGGAGGTACGCCTCAAGCCCCCAAAAACAGCCTCCGGCCAGGTAGATCATCTGGGTCGTGCCCTCATGTGCCGTGCTCGCACAAGTGGGTGCATCCGTGGTGTCCGTCGTTTGCGTGTCCATAGCGTATCCTTTCTCTGGTCGCCCCATGGTAGTGCGCCTGCCGCGGCCGCGTCCCGGTCGCGCGGAACCGTTTCGCGCACGTTGCGCGCAGGTCGACCGCGGGGGCGTCCGCGGGCAGGTGTGACGCACGGCTTACCAATTACTGCGATTTTGGCGCAGACCAGCGGCTTTCTGGTAGCGATTCGGCGACGTGTTCTATACTGACTCCAAAGAAATCGGGTTTTCGACAGGAGGCTTCCCATGACAGAGGAAACCGCAACGAATGAGACGACGCCAGCCTGCAAAGCACCTGGTGCCACGGATGAAGTGATCGATGTTGCCGTTATCGGCGCGGGCCCGGCGGGCCTGACGGCGGGCCTGTACGCGGCGCGCGCCGGGCTGAACGCGGTAATGTTCGAGCGCATCTCTCCGGGTGGCCAGCTTGCGCAGACCGAGCATATGGAAAACTACCCGGGCTTCCCCGAAGGCGCGAACGGCTTTGAGCTGGCCTTCGCCATGAAGCAGCAGGCCGACCGCTTCGGCGTGAATCACATTGGCGAAGAGGTGCTGGGGGTGGATTTCACGCAGGACCCCAAGGTGCTCAAGACCGCCTTTAATGAATACCGCGCGAAGAGCGTGATCATTGCCACGGGCGCGCGTCCGCGCAAGCTGGGTCTGGAACTTGAGGACGAGCTGCAGGGCCGCGGCGTGTCGTACTGCGCCACGTGCGACGGCAACTTCTTCCGCGACAAAGAGGTCATGGTGGTGGGCGGCGGTAACACGGCCGCGGGCGATGCCATCTATCTGTCGCGCATCTGCAAGAAGGTGTATCTGGTGCACCGCCGCGACAAACTGCGCGCCACCGCTATTTACCACAAGCGCCTGGAAGATCTGCCGAACCTTGAGTTCGTGTGGAACGCCGTGCCGCGTAAACTGGTTGCTGACGAGGGCAAACTGGCCGGTGTGCGCGTGGAAGTGCTCACGACGGGTGAGGAACGCGACATCCCGGTTGATGGCGTGTTTGTGGCCGTAGGCACCGAGCCGAACACCGAGTTTCTGGAAGGCGCGTTGACGCTGGATGAAACCGGTTACGTGGTGGCTGACGAGACCGGCGCCACCGATGTCCCCGGCGTCTACGTAGCCGGTGACGTCCGCACCAAGGCTCTCCGCCAAGTAGTAACCGCCGTAGCCGACGGCGCGTTGTGTGCCGAGGAAGCCGCAGAGTATTTGGCCATTTAGTTCACAAAAAGTGTGACGCGCCGACGCGCGACCAACTACATCAAAAGCGCCCTCAATCACTATGACGAGGGCGCTTTCTTGTTCAACAATGCCCGGCAAAATAAGTTAACCCGCCTCACGTTGCACGAACTTCCCGCGAATTTGGCACAAAATCGCGTTTGTGTACGGATTTGAAATCCCAATATTAGGCAAGCAAAATAGCGAACAGGCGTTTCTTTAATGATAGCGAAAAGGTCGCGATTTCTAGGGGCACAAAATCCGTACTTAAACGGCGATCTCTGCCAATTTCTTGGGCGTTCATTGCGGTGCGAGCAATACGAGTAGGCTTTCTGGTTAATCGGCCCGCGGCGTAAAGCGGGGGGATGAGGAACACTTTTGGTGTACTAGAGAGCGCGCAGGCGCGTCACTGTTTGTGGAGAAAGTGTGGAGGCTCGCACGTTTTGGAAATGTCTTAAGTCACGGGGTGGGGGATATGATCTACCTGCGGGAATGGGGGATTGCGGGCTTGGTTCTGCCAGTGGTGAGTAAGATTGGCCGCTCTTCCCTTTCCCAAATCGCGTGCTACTATGCCGGATATATACCGCATGCAAGCGACGGACCGGGAAACGATGTCGCGCGGTGTAAAGGGACAATGTACAAAGGACAAGGGATAACCATGCGAAACCGAATTTCACGGTATGGCAGGGCAGCTTGCGTAGCTACGCTTACGCTCGCCCTGGCAGCCAGTCCACTACCTGCCTTCGCAGGTACCGCAGAATCCGAAAATCTCC
>DXGM01000032.1 GCA_019113915.1 Candidatus Gordonibacter avicola | reverse complement strand
CACACTCTCACCGCCCGCCCCAAAACCCCCAATCCGGCAACAACTAACTCACCTCAACCAAAAAAGACACCCCTACGTTTCCCCAGCTAACCCCCCGAATCAACAGCAAATCCCCACAGTTCGTAAAAATTTTTCTTGACACCCCTTGACCCCAGCAGTATTTTAGGCAATTGCGACTTTTCGCAGATTTACTGATTCTCTTGAAGGAGGAAAAGCCTCGTGGCTCAAGCAAAAACCAGTGCTCCCACCAGCCTTTATAGGAATCGCCGCAGCTTCGCAAAGATCCCCGACGTCATGGACGTCCCCAACCTCATCGCCATCCAGACGGAGAGTTTCAAAAACTTCATGGGTGAAGGCCTCGCGCAGGCTTTCAAGGACATGAGCCCCATTGAAAACTCCACGAAGGATATGTGCGTCGAGTTCGGTAAGCACGAGTTCGGCGAACCCAAGTACACGGTCGACGAGTGCAAGGAGAAGGACGTCAGCTACCAGGCGCCCCTGTTCGTGGAGATCCGCTACATCAACCGCGAAACGGGCGAAATCAAGGAGCAAGACGTATTCATGGGCGACTTCCCGCTCATGACGCCGCGCGGCACCTTCATCATCAACGGCACCGAGCGTGTGGTCGTGTCCCAGCTCGTGCGTTCCCCGGGCGTGTACTTCGCCTCCGAGCGCGACAAGACGTCGGACAAAACCATCTTCAACGCGAAGGTTATCCCCAGCCGCGGCGCATGGCTGGAATTCGAAACGGACAAGCGCGACATCCTGTCCGTGCGCATCGACCGCAAGCGCAAGCAGCCGGCAACGCTGCTGGTGCGCGCCCTTGGTCTGGCCGAAACGCGCGAGGAAATCATCGAGCTCCTCGGCAGCGACGAAATGGTGCTGCGCACGCTCGACCGCGACCCGGCTACCACCAAGGAAGAGTCGCTCATCGAACTGTACAAGCGCTTCCGTCCCGGCGAGCCGCCCACCATCGACTCCGCCCGTACGCTGCTCGAGGGCTTGTTCTTCAACCCGCAGCGCTATGACCTGGCGAAAGTGGGCCGCTACAAGATCAACAAGAAGCTCGGTTTCGACCCGGACTTCGAGGCCTCCACGCTCACCGATGACGACATCGTGCGCACGATGCAGTACATCGTGGCGCTGCATGCCGGCCAGGAAGGCTTCCAGACCGACGACATCGACCACTTCGGCAACCGCCGCATCCGCACGGTGGGCGAGCTCATCCAGAACCAGTTCCGCATCGGCCTCTCCCGTATGGAGCGCGTCGTGCGCGAGCGCATGAGCATGCAGGAGCCCGACGAGATCACCCCGCAGTCGCTGGTGAACATTCGCCCGATTGTGGCGTCCATCAAGGAATTCTTCGGCTCTTCGCAGCTGTCGCAGTTCATGGACCAGACGAACCCCGCCGCCGGCATCACGCACAAGCGTCGTCTGTCGGCCCTCGGCCCGGGCGGTCTTTCCCGTGAGCGCGCCGGCTTCGAGGTGCGCGACGTTCACACCTCTCACTACGGCCGCATGTGCCCCATCGAGACGCCTGAAGGCCCGAACATCGGCCTTATCGGTTCGCTCGCTACCTACGCGCGCATCAACCCCTACGGCTTCATCGAGACGCCGTACCGTCGCGTGGTGGACGGCAAGGTCACCGACGAGGTGGACTACCTCACGGCCGACGAGGAAGAAAACTACGTTATCGCCCAGGCGAACGACCTGTTCGACCCCGAGACGCGCGCCTTCGGCACGTTCGACGACAACGGCGTGTTCCACGAGGCTGCTCGCGTGCTCTGCCGTACGAAGGATGCCGCCGGCACGTTTGGCGAGCCCGACGAGGTGCCGCCCGCGCAGGTGGACTACATGGACGTGTCCCCGCGCCAGATGGTATCGGTGGCTACCTCGCTCATTCCGTTCCTCGAGCACGACGACGCGAACCGCGCCCTCATGGGTTCGAACATGCAGCGTCAGGCCGTGCCGCTGCTCAAGCCCCACGCGCCGCTCGTCGGTACGGGCATCGAGCACCGCATTGCCGTTGACTCCGGTGAAATTCTCGTCGCACAGAACGCGGGCGTCGTTGACTACGTGGACGGCCAGACCATCATCGTGCTGAACGACGACGGCGAATACGACGAATACCTTGTGCCGAAGTTCCAGCGCTCCAACCAGTCCGGCTGCCTGAACCATCGCCCCATCGTCCGCAAGGGCGACGAGGTGCAGGCCGGCGACGTGCTGGCCGACGGCCCCAGCTGCGACGGCGGCGAGCTTGCGCTCGGCCAGAACCTCATGGTGGCCTACATGCCGTGGGAAGGCTACAACTACGAGGACGCTATCATCGTGTCCGAGCGCGTGGTGGCCGAAGACCTGCTCACGTCCATTCACATTTCCGAATACGAAATTGACGCGCGCGACACGAAGCTCGGCCCCGAGGAAATTACCCGCGAGATTCCGAACATCTCCGACGACATGATTTCCGACCTGGACGCCGACGGCATCATCCGCGTGGGCGCCGAGGTGTTCCCGGGGGATGTCCTGGTGGGCAAAGTTACGCCGAAGGGCGAAACGGAACTCACGGCCGAGGAGCGCCTGCTGCGCGCCATCTTCGGCGAGAAGGCCCGCGAGGTGCGCGACACCAGCTTGAAGGTACCGCACGGCTCCGGCGGTCGCGTCATTGGCATGAGCCGCTTCTCCCGCGCGGCCGGCGACGAGCTGGCTCCCGGCGTGAACGAACTCGTGCGCATCTACGTGGCCCAAAAGCGTAAGGTGCAGCAGGGCGACAAGCTGTCCGGCCGCCACGGCAACAAGGGTGTTATTTCCCGCGTGCTGCCGGTGGAGGACATGCCCTACCTCGCCGACGGTACCCCCATCGACGTCATCCTGAACCCGCTGGGCGTTCCGTCTCGTATGAACGTCGGCCAGCTTCTAGAGAACCACCTTGGCTGGGCCGCGAAGTGGGGCTGGGACGACGCGGAGGAAACCGACGCCGTGGTGGAAGGCCCCATGCACGTGGCCACGCCCGTGTTCGACGGTGCCACCGAGCGCGAAATCTCCGACGCTATCGAGAAGGCGAACCGCAACCTTATTAATAAGAACCATGCCAAGTTCGGCGACAAGGCGCGTGACGAATTCGTGCCGCAACTGTCCCGTACCGGCAAGACCTGGCTCTACGACGGTCGCACGGGCGAGAAGTTCCGCGAGCCCATCACGGTTGGCCAGAGCTACATCCTGAAACTCGGCCACATGGTGGACGACAAGATTCACGCCCGCTCCACCGGCCCCTACAGCCTTATCACCCAGCAGCCTCTCGGCGGCAAGGCCCAGTTCGGCGGCCAGCGCTTCGGCGAGATGGAAGTGTGGGCGCTCTACGCGTACGGCGCTTCCAACGTGCTGCAGGAAATCCTCACCGTGAAGTCCGACGACACCGCGGGCCGCGTGAAGTCCTACGAGTCCATCGTTAAGGGCGAGAACATCCCGGCCGCCGAGGTGCCCGAGAGCTTCAAGGTGCTCGTGAAGGAAATGAAGTCGTTGTGCCTGAACGTCGAGCTTGAGGGCCACGACCACCAGACGATCGACGTCACGGTGGAACACGAGGAATCGAACGACAACGATCGCGCGCTGTACGAGGCCTTGGCCGCCGACGCGCGCAAGACCGAAGAAGACGCGGCGACCGCGCTCGACGACATCGCCGCTGAACTGGGAGAGCTGATGAGCGACGTCTCTGACGACAATGATACGAACGACCTGATCGGTGAGGGAGAGGAGCGATAAATGACGACGGAATTCGACGTTAACAACTTCGACGCCCTGCGTATCTCGCTCGCTTCCGCCGAGGACGTGCGCAGCTGGTCGCGCGGCGAGGTGAAGAAGCCCGAGACCATCAACTACCGCACGCTCAAGCCCGAGAAGGACGGCCTGTTCTGCGAAAAGATTTTCGGCCCCACCAAGGACTGGGAGTGCGCCTGCGGCAAGTACAAGCGTGTGCGCTTCAAGGGCATTGTCTGCGAGCGCTGCGGCGTTGAAGTGACGCGTTCCAAGGTGCGCCGCGAGCGCATGGGTCACATCGAGTTGGCCGCGCCCGTGTCCCACATTTGGTACTTCAAGGGCTCGCCGAGCCGCCTGGGCTACCTGCTTGACATTCCGCCGAAAGAGCTGGAGAAGGTGCTGTACTTCGCCAGCTCCATCGTGACCTCGGTGGACAAAGAGGCCCGCGAGGAAGACGCGGAGGAGCTGCGTGACGAGCTGGCCGCCGACCTTGAGGAGCTGGACGCCGAGCGCGACCGCCTCATCGAGGCCACGCGCAAGCTGTCCACCGGCTACGTGCCCGAGGACGACGACTTCGTCGACGACGTGGACGAGGACGAGCGTCTGTCCCCTGAAGAGGTCGAAGAGGAAATCGCCGACATCTACGAGGAATTCAACGAGCGCAAGGCACTTCGCCAGGAGGCCTTCGACGCCTTCATGAAGATTGAGCCGAAGCAGCTCGTGCCTGATGAGGCGCTGTATCGCGAGATGCGCCTGAACTACCGTGACTACTTCACGGGTGGCATGGGCGCCGAAAGCGTGCGCGATCTGTTGGAGGCCATGGACCTGGGTGCCGTGGCTGACGAGCTGCGCGAGACCATCGCCAACGGCAAGGGTCAGAAGCGCGCCAAGGCCATCAAGCGCCTGAAGGTGGTTGACGCGTTCCTGAAGTCTGACAACCGCCCGACGGACATGATCCTGGACGTGATCCCGGTCATCCCGCCCGATCTGCGCCCCATGGTGCAGCTCGACGGCGGCCGCTTCGCCACGTCTGACTTGAACGACTTGTACCGCCGCGTGATCAACCGCAACAACCGCTTGAAGCGCCTGCTCGACCTCGGTGCTCCCGAGATCATCGTGAACAACGAGAAGCGCATGCTGCAGGAGGCCGTGGACTCCCTGTTCGACAACGGCCGCCGCGGCCGTCCCGTCACGGGTCCGGGCAACCGTCCGCTGAAGTCGCTCTCTGACATGCTGAAAGGCAAGCAGGGCCGCTTCCGCCAGAACCTGCTGGGGAAGCGCGTGGACTACTCCGGCCGTTCGGTTATCGTTGTGGGCCCGCAGCTGAAGCTGCACCAGTGCGGCCTGCCGAGCCAGATGGCGCTGGAGCTGTTCAAGCCCTTCGTCATGAAGCGCCTGGTGGAGCTTGAGTACGCCGCCAACATCAAGGCCGCAAAGCGCGCCGTCGATCGTGGCGCCAGCTACGTGTGGGACGTGCTGGAAGAGGTCATTACCGAACATCCGGTGCTGCTGAACCGCGCACCTACGCTGCACCGCCTGGGCATTCAGGCCTTCGAGCCGGTGCTGGTTGAAGGTAAGGCCATCAAGCTGCATCCGCTGGTCTGCACCGCCTTCAACGCCGACTTCGACGGCGACCAGATGGCTGTGCACGTGCCGCTGGGTGCCGAGGCGCAGGCGGAAGCCCGCGTGCTCATGCTGTCGTCCAACAACATCAAGTCGCCGGCCCACGGCCGTCCGCTCACCGTGCCCACGCAGGACATGATTATCGGCCTGTACTACCTCACCGCAGCCCGCGAGGGCTTCGAGGGCGAAGGCCGCGCGTTCATCGACTTTGCGGACGCCATGAACGCCTACGACGCGCGTGCCGAGCTTGACCTCCAGGCCAAGATTTGGGTGCGCCTGTCCAAGGACACCCAGGTGGCCACGGCGTACAACACGTTCGAAGAGCACAAGGCGGGCGAGCGCATCGAGACCACCATCGGCCGCATCACGTTCAACAACGTGCTGCCCGCAGACTACCCGTACCTGAACTATGAAATGAACAAGAAGGAGATCAGCCGCCTGGTGGAGGACGTGTGCAACCGCTACGAACTCTCCAAGGTGCCTGCCATCCTCGACGGCTTGAAGGACGCGGGCTTCCACTACGCCACACGCGCTGGCGTTACCGTGTCGGTGTACGACGCCACCGTGCCGCCGAACAAGGGTGAGATTCTGGCGAAGGCCGACGCAAAGGTTGCGGCCATCGACGAGGACTACGAGATGGGCCTCATGAGCCAGGAAGAGCGCCACAAGCAGGTCGTTGACATCTGGAACGACGCCAACGAAGAGGTCGGCGACGCCATGGCCGAGAACTTCGACAAGTTCAACCCCATCTACATGATGGCGTTCTCCGGTGCTCGAGGCAACATCAAGCAGATTCGCCAGTTGGCGGGTATGCGTGGCCTGATGTCCGACCCGAAGGGTGAAATTATCGACCGTCCGATTAAGGCGAACTTCCGCGAGGGCCTGTCGGTGTTGGAGTACTTCATCTCTACGCACGGCGCTCGTAAGGGTCTTGCCGACACGGCGCTGCGTACCGCCGACTCGGGTTATCTGACCCGCCGTCTGGTGGACGTGGCCCAGGACGTTATCATTCGCGAGATCGACTGCGGTACCGTGGACGGCGTGCCCTACCCGCTGCACAACGAGAAGTGCGAGCTGGACGAGAACCTCATCGGTCGTTGCGTGCTGAACGATGTGAAGGGCACGGACGGCACCGTGGTGTTGGCCGGTGGCTCCTACATCGAGCGCATGGATCAGCTGGCGGCCATGGAGGCGGCCGGTATTGAGGAGCTGGTCATCCGCACGGTTATGACCTGCCATGCCGAAAACGGTGTGTGCCAGAAGTGCTACGGTTGGGACTTGGCCACGTCGCGTCCCGTCAACATTGGCACGGCAGTGGGTATTATCGCTGCTCAGTCCATTGGCGAGCCGGGCACGCAGCTTACCATGCGTACGTTCCACACCGGCGGCGTCGCGGGTGAGGACATCACGCACGGTCTTCCCCGTGTCCAAGAGCTGTTCGAGGCGCGCAAGCCGAAGGGTCTCGCCGTGCTGGCGGAGATCTCCGGTACGCTGCAAATCGCCGGCGACAAGCAGTCGAAGACCATCACCATCCACGACCAGCAGGGCAACTTCCGCGAGTATGTGGTGAGTGCCCGCGCTCAGATGCTGCCGGGTGTGGTGGATGGCTGCGAGGTGCACGTGGGCCAGCAGCTGACGAAGGGTTCTGTGAACCCGCACGACCTGCTGCGCCTTACCGACCCGAACACGACGCTGCGCTACATTGTGAGCCAGGTCCAGGGCGTGTACGTGAGCCAGGGCGTGGATATTAACGACAAGCACATTGAGGTTATCGCGCGCCAGATGCTGCGCAAGGTGGCCGTGACGGATGCCGGCGATTCCGACTACCTGCCGGGCCGCCAGGTGAACCGCTTCGAATTCGAAGATGCCGCCAACGCGCTCATCGCCGAGGGCAAAGAGCCGCCGATTGGCCAGCCTTTGCTGCTGGGTATTACGAAGGCGTCGCTCGCAACGGATTCGTTCCTGTCGGCCGCTTCGTTCCAGGAGACCACCAAGGTGCTCACCGACGCCGCCATCGAGGGCAAGATCGACCACTTGGCCGGCCTCAAGGAGAACGTTATCATCGGCAAGCCTATCCCGGCGGGCACGGGCCTTCCGCGCTACCGCGAGGTGGGGCTTACCTACAAGGGTCGTCCGGTGGCTGGCGTGCAGGGCGATTCGCTGCCCGACTTCGCGCCGGATGCGCTGCGCGACATCGAGGAGCTGCTGCCGCAGCCGCAGGATTGGTCGCTCGACGGCGATGGCTACCTCAACATGGGTACGAACTACGGCAGCTACTACAGTGGCCTGTCGCTGGGTCATCGCGGCCCGCAGCTGTCCGACGAGGACGCGCGCCTGTACATCTACGATGATCTGGGCGTGTCGCAGCGTTGGGCGAACAAGTTCTCCGAGGCGGGCATCGAAACGGTGGCCGACCTCGTGGGTCACACCGAGGAGGACCTGCTGCGCATTGAGGGCATTGGTGTGAAGGCCATCGAAGAGCTGAAGGAAGGCTTGGCCGAGCGCGGGCTGTCGCACGTGATTGAGGACGACCTTGCGGCTACGAGCGACGACATGTCGCAGCTGCTTGACATGGTGTTCTCGCCTGATGACACCATCCTTATCGGCGGCGATGAGCCCCCCACCTTCAACACCGAGGGTGAGGACATGCTGGGCGAGGCCCTGCCGCCCCGCTCCTACCAGCGCAACCTGGAAGAGCTGGACGCGCTGCTGGGCTCCGTAGGCTCACTCGGCTTCGGCCTGACCACCAAGGAATCCGAAGAAGCCTCAAACGATATCGACGAATAGCCTGTTGGAGGGGCGCGCTTTCTTGGGCGCGCCCCTTTTGTTGTTGGGCGTTGTGTGGCGGAGGTGGTGCGGCAGCGCCCAGTCGCTCGGACAGTCCTGAGCTCGCACGAACAGCCCACTGGGCTGTTCGGCTCGTGCGGCGACGCGAAGCTAGTCCCTTTAGGGAAACTCGCTTGGTGGGCACCGCCGCACCACCTCCTTCACACGATGTCCGTTGTTGAGGGGGAGCGCGCTCTGGCGCGCGGCTCCGTGGGACTCTTGGTTGAGGATGTTGCTGCGGCTTTGACTGGGATGGTGGTCAGGCGCGCGCCTCGCTCGGGAGTATTCAACCTGTGCGAGGGAGGGCTGCTGTACGTCTCGCTCGGGTGGGCAGCGCTACGGGCTTTTCTTCCTTTGATATGTTGCCTCCTATGTTGTATTTACCTTTCCTCACACCAAGAACTCGTTCGAGGGCCTTTCGTCTCGCACGGCCAGTAGGCACTTGGCAGCTATGATTGATCTGGGACTTTTGCGTAAAGTCGAACGAGGTCCTGCGACGCGCTATGAGCCTTGTCTCTAACTTATCTCGCCATTTTTGCCATCAAGATGACGAGATGGGTGATAATGCTTATATATCTCGCCACTTATCGTGCCATAGTGGCGAGATATATGGCGAGAAGGTGCGCAAGTGATTTTGAAGAAGCTAAAAAACGGAGCGCGTGACAGCAAGCGATATACTTAACGAGTTCTTTTGTTGGAAGGTTGTCTACATGATGAGCAAGGTTTATATCTCAGACGGCGAAACGGCTCCCTCTTCGCAGATTGGGGCTTCTTTGGAGGCTTTAGCTTCTACTATTGCTGCTCGGCGTGGGGCGGGGGAGGGGAGTTATACCTATCGGTTGCTCACTGACTCGCCTGATGTGGTGTTGAAGAAGGTTATGGAAGAGTCTGGCGAGGTGGCGCTGGCGGCTAAGGATGTGGAGTCGTGGGCGACCTCGTCGCTTGCTTCGGCGCTTGCGTTTGAGGTGGGCAGGGGCAACGACGCCGACGAAGGTTCGCTGAATGTGGAGTTGCCGGCAGAGTATTTCGAAGCGGTGGATCATCTACGCTATGAGGCTGCTGATGTGGTATATCACTTGCTGGTGGTGCTTGAGCGCTACGGCATTTCGCTCGACGAATTCGCCGCTGAACTCAACACGAGAATGACCGAGGAAGAACGCCCCACAGGTGGCGTTCGACTGTATGATGAGTACGTTAAAAGGGGTAAATAATGGCGCGTTTGTTTGGAACCGATGGCGTGCGAGGTGTGGCGAACACGCAGTTGACGTGCGATTTGGCGTTTAAGCTGGGGCAGGCGGCCGTGGCGTTTCAGGGGCGGACGATCCTGGTGGGCAAGGATACGCGCCTGTCGGGCGACATGCTGGAGTCGGCCGTGGCGGCGGGCATCATGTCCATGGGCGGCACGGCGCTGCTTGCGGGCATCATTCCCACGCCAGCCATTGCGCTGCTCGTGCGCGAGCTTGCCTGTGACGGCGGTATTGTTATCTCGGCGTCGCACAATCCGCCGGAGTACAACGGCATCAAGCTGTTCGACGCGCAGGGCTTCAAGCTACCCGATGCAGTGGAGGACGAGATTGAGGCCTTCGTCGCGGCTGGTGGAGCGTCTGGCGACGATCTGCCGGCGGGGGATGCTGTAGGTGTGGCGCTGCCGGTGGAAGACGCGAGCGAACTCTACATCGCGCATGCCGTGGCCACTGTGGCCGACGAAGGCATCGACTTCACGGGCCTAAAGGTGGCGCTTGACGTGGGTCATGGGGCCTCGTGTCTCACAAGCCCGGAGGCGCTGCGTCGCTTGGGCGCCGACGTCACGGTTATCAACGAGGAATTCGACGGTACTGACATCAACGTGCAGTGCGGCTCCACGCACCTTGAACCGCTGCGTCAGCAGGTGGCGGAGATTGGCGCTGACGTGGGTATTGCGCACGACGGCGACGCCGATCGCGTCATGCTGGTGGATGCCGCAGGCAACGAGATTGACGGCGACGTGGTGGAAGCCGTGTGCGCCATCGACCTCAAAGAGCGCGGCCTTCTGACCGGCAATACCGCCGTGTCCACGGTCATGTGCAACCTGGGGCTCACGCACGCCATGCGCGATGCGGGTATCGACCTCATCCAGACGAAGGTGGGCGACCGCTACGTGCTGGAGGCCATGCGCGAGGGTGGATTCATCGTAGGTGGCGAACAGTCCGGCCACATGATCTTCCTGGAGCACAACTCCACCGGAGATGGCCTAGTCACCGCGTTGCAGTTCTTGGCCGCGTGCAAGCGCGCCGGCAAGTCGGTTCAGGAGGCCACGTTGGTTATGACGCGCTTTCCGCAAACGCTCATCAACGTGAAGGTGGCCGACAAGCACGCCCTCGAAGGTAACGCCGCCGTGGCCGAAGCCGTGGCAACTGCCGAGGCTGAGTTGGGCGAAAATGGCCGCGTGCTCATCCGCCCGAGCGGCACCGAGCCCGTCGTGCGCGTCATGGTAGAAGCCGCCAGCGCCGACGAAGCCAACCGCCACGCCACCGCCATAGCCAAGGTCGTCGAACGCGAGGTGTAGCTTCTCCCCGTACGCGAAAAGTCTGACGCGCTATGCGCTGCCAAACACTCCAAAAGCCCTCGTCATCCCACCTATGATGACGAGGGCTTTACATATGCAATAAACCTAACTGCACTCTCGCGCTCAAAAGTGTGACGCGCTTCGCGCTACTGATGACGCCAGGATGTTATGTCCTCCCTACCACCATGACGAGGGCATGTTCTCCCATGGTTAACGTGCTTGTTTGGTAACCTGCGTAGGGATGCTCTCCAGAGCATCCGCTCCGTCGTAGGCGGAGAACTCCTGTTGACCTGCGCTTTCGCTCAAAAGGTCACGCGCAACCCCTCCCTCATTCATGCACATTCACCAGCGAATACAACTGTACGCGGTTGTTTACGCGCATCTTTTTGTACGCGTTGTAGATGTGCTTCTTCAGCGTGCCCATGGAGATGCACAGTGTGTCGGCTATCTCGCGGTCGTCAACATCTGAGGCTATCATCAGCACAATTTCGCGCTCGCGGCCGGTCAGGCCGAAGCCGTCAATCGCCTTTTCCTGTTGGGCGGTTCGCAGCGAGCGTTGCGGGTCTTCCAAAGCCAGCAGCGTTCCCAGTTTCAGGGCAATGTGCGGCGCCAGCGTCGTTTGAATGAACACATCCTTCGAGCTAAACTCTCCGGCTTCCTTCGAGTTGAACAGCGAAATGTTCCCCACCATGCGCGCGTTGTGTACCAGGTAGGATCGCAGCGCGTAGTGGATGCCCTGCTTCGCGTAAATCTCGCGATAGAGCCTGGTCTGAACCCGGTACTCCTCGGGCAAGAGGTCGCCGTCCCGGAACGTTTCCGTCTGGCATGGAATGTTGGTGCCGGTGAAGATGGGGTCTGAGTTGTAATCGCCGTTCAGGAATTCGTCGAAGAACAGCGCTTCCATGCCTACCGCGTAGGGGCGCCCGTAGTGTGGAATGGTTCCGCCGCTCTCTTCCGCCACAAAGATGGTGCCTTGCGTACAGGGAATCAGCAGGCACAGGCACTCCAGCGCTTCCTTTTCCAGCAGCTCAACGCTTTCGACGGAATTGATGCGCAACACCGCATCCAGCATGAAACGCCAGTCCCGCTCGAACACCTTTTCCTCCATGGATGCCCCTCCCTTTGTGCGCGGAAATCCAAGCGCGCCAGCGCGTCTTGGCCGTGTCCGGCAGGGCTTCCCCATGTCCCCGCACCCTTCACCGGACCTCGCACCTACCGCTTGCGCGGTATACCCCGAAGATGCGCCCGGTGTCTGGCTGTGTGGTGCGCTTAGCATACGCTTTCAGGTTGTCCCACGTCAAACGCGCCCATGCGGGAGAACGCCCCGCGCGCCGCCTTGCGCACGCGCCCAGCGCGCCCCAACCACGCCTCAACACGTCTTCCCTAAAAACGGTAGGCAACGCGCATATAAATGCACCCAACGCTCCATTGTTTTCGGTAGTTCACTCTCTCTAGACTAGCGGCAAGGTGTTACCCAACACGGGAGCCCAACACGGGACCGAGAGCAAAGGAGCATCCACCATGGTAAAGATCGCAACCGTTTGCATGGCCGCCGACCCGCGGGATAAGGTGGTGAACCGCAACAACATGATTGCCTACATTGAGAAGGCCGCCGAGCAGGGCGTCGACCTCATCGTGTTCCCGGAATCGATTCTTACCGGCGTAGGCACGGTGGGCATGCAGCAGTTCAATAGCGAAGACAAGCTGGCTATTCAGAAGATGGCGGAACTGGTGCCTGAGGGCGAGTCCACGCAAATCTTTGTTGAGTTGGCGAAGAAGTACGACATGTACATTTGCTGGGGTATGGCCGAGCGCAACCCGGAACGCTTCGATGCCACACACAACGTGTCGGTGCTGGTGGGCCCCGAAGGCTACCTGGGTAAATACCGCAAGGTGCACCTACCTCTGTGCGAGCGCTTGTATCACTATCCCGGCTTCGGCGACTATCCGGTGTTCGACACGCGCATCGGCAAAATTGGCTTGGAAATTTGCTACGACAAGTGCTTCCCCGAGGTGTCGCGCACGCTGGCGCTGAAGGGCGCGCAGATCATCCTTGGTCCCATCTGCTGGCCGAATATGACCGGCTCGTTGGATGACCCCGATCACCTGGTGCATGTCACGTTCAGTCATGCGCGCGCCATGGAGAACATGATCTTCTACGTCGATGCTAACCACTGCGGCCCGCACATGGGTGGGCACAGCCAAATTGTTGGCCCGAATCCGGGACAGCTGCTGGCCACGACGGGCTTCGACGAGGGTATGGCCGTGGCTGAGGTGGACATTGAGGGGGAGATGAATCGAGCGCGCATTTTCTCGATGGGTGGCTCTGACTTGCTGCGCGACCGTAAGGCGGGCACGTACGGCGAAGTGACGAAGTTCAACGAGTTTAACCCCGTATGGGGCGGCCGGGTCGGCGAAGAGTAAGGACGCACGCGCGGTAGGGGCGTGGTGCGAACGCGGATGGTGAAGGCGCAGGCCCTCTCGCCACGGCAGGATGTCGGAGGTGCGGGAGGGATTGCGAAGGGAAAGCGAGGTTGTGATGGCGTGGACGGCAAGCGGAACGGCGAAGGTGATTGGGTCCCTCGCGGCGTTTTTCGCGGGAGCGTCGTTCGGATTGGGAGGCGCGGCCAGCCAGATTGTGGGGGCGCAGGGCTTCTCCATCATGCACATCACCGCCATTCAGTACGTGTGCGCGGCGGTGATTCTGGGCGTGTTGGTGCTGGTGAAGTACCGCCCGCATATGAACGCGAAGGAAGTGGCCAGCCTGTGCGGCGTCGGTGCGCTGAGCGTGCTTTCCAACCTATCGTATTACCTGGCCATTGACCTGTTGAGCGTGGGCCAGGCGGTGGCTATCCAGTTCCAGTACGTGTGGATTGTGGTGGCCATTCAAAGCGTTGTGGAGCGGAAGCGGCCGAGCGCGTGGATTATTGCCGCTACCGTGCTGGTGCTGTTTGGCACGCTGTTTGGAAGCGGGCTGGTGGATGAGGTGATGACGGGCGCGGGGTCGCTGTCCTTCGACCCGCTGGGCATTGTGTTTGCGGTGCTGTGCGCGTGCTGCTATGCCGGGTTCATTTACCTGAACGGCCGCGTGGCGACGGAGCACCAGCCGGTGACGCGCACGTTTTTCATGATGGTGGCGGGTTCGGTGATTATGGCGTTTGTGGCGCCGGACTTTTATACTGGCGGGTGCGATGTGGTGGGGCTGCTGCCGGGCGGCATCGTGATGGGTCTGGTTATGGGTGTGATTCCGTGCGTAGGCCTGGCGATGGCGACGAAGCGTCTGCCGGGAGGCATCGTGGCCATTTTGTCGGCCTCCGAGCTACCGGTGGCCGTGCTGGCAGGCTGTCTACTCCTGGGCGAGCAAGCGACACCGCTGACGATTTTCGGCGTAGTAGTGATTTGCGTGAGCATAGTACTGTCCCAAATGGAGGAACTAAAAGCCACACGAGCAGGAGCAGTCGGGGATGCGAGCGGGGGAGCGCTAGCCGATGCAGCAACGTCCCCAAAAGCGTGACACCTTGCCGCGGGAAAAAGTGTGACGCACAAGCCACCGTCTGCGCCCCTAAAAGCGTGACGCACAAGCCACCGACTGCGCCCCTAAAAGTGTGACGCGCTTCGCGCTACTGAATACGCCAAGAGATGACCGCTTTCCCTACCACTACAACGAGGGCTCTTTCATATACGATAAATCTAACTAAAAAGGTAACCTTCGTAGGGGTGCTTCATGAAACTCCCTCTCCGCCGAAGGTGGAGAATCCGAGCATGATCTGCATTTTCGCGCTTCGAGCGAATGGCGCTCTGGAGAACGCCGCTACGGAGATTATCTCTACTGTCAATCAATGCCTACAGGCCAGTCTGCCCGCGTCATAAAGTTGGGGTAGGTGGTGGGACATTGGCTTATTAGACACCGCGTAAGCGCGTCACTCTAGTGGAGCCATGTAGGC
>DXGM01000031.1 GCA_019113915.1 Candidatus Gordonibacter avicola | reverse complement strand
CAAGAACCAGTACCGTCGTTTCAAGATCAAGACGCCGCTCGACGAGGCGAACGACTTTTTGAGCATGCAGGAGGTGATGAGCCGCCGCTACGCGCCCGAGCGCATGGCCGACGAGCGCTTCGGCAGCAAGCCCGATCTCATCATCCTCGACGGCGGCAAACCGCAGCTGTCCGCGGCGCTCGAGATGTTCGACGAGATGGGCATCGACGACATCGCGATGTGCGGCCTTGCCAAGCGCGACGAGGAGCTGTTCGTGCCCTGGCAGGACACGGGTCCTGTCGTGCTGCCGAGCGGCTCGGCCTCGCTCTATCTGGTGAAGCAGGTCCGCGACGAGGCGCACCGCTTCGCCATCACGTTCCACCGCGAGCTGCGCGGCAAGGGCATGACGGCCTCCATTTTGGACGACGTGACGGGCATGGGGCCGGTGCGCAAGAAGGCGCTGCTCAAGCACTTCAAGTCGTTCAAGAACCTGAAGGCTGCCACGCTCGAGGACATCAAAGAGGCGCACGTCGTGCCCGAAGAGGTGGCCGAGGAGCTCTACCGCGTGCTGCAGCAGTATAATAGGGAGCGCAAGGACGAGCGCGTCGTGGGAGGCGATGGCCGCGATGCGGGCGGCGAGGCCCCTGATGCCGCGCGTCCGCGGGCGGCTGCGGCTGCCGCCGCGGCGAGCGCCGGAGCCGTGCGGTCCGAGACGGAAGGATAGCGCCATGAGCGAAACGACACAGAAAAGGCCGGTTGGGAAGGGCGAGAACCCCTCCTTCGAGCACATGCCCGAGCTCGTCGTCGTCAGCGGCATGAGCGGCGCGGGCCGCACGGAGGCCATGCACGCGTTCGAGGATCTGGGCTACTTCTGCGTGGACAACCTGCCTTCGAGCCTCATCGGCAACCTGCTCGAACTCGCCGGCATGCCGGGGCAGCCCGACGGGAAGCGCCGCCTCGCCGTGGTGTGCGACGCGCGCAACCGCGACTTCTTCCCCCGGCTCGCCTCGGAGCTCGACGCCCTCAACCGCCGGGGCATCGACCATCGCGTCATCTTCCTCGACGCCGCCGACGAGAAGCTCGTCGCGCGCTACAAGTCCAGTCGCCGGCGCCATCCGCTCTGCGAGGACGGGGGCTCCATCAGCCAGGGCATCGAGCGCGAGCGCGAGCTTCTCCAGGAGCTGCGCGCGAGCGCGCACCACGTCATCGACACCACCGACATGCTGCCGCCGAAGCTGCGCGCCACCATCCGCGACCTCATCGCGCCGGGAGAGGAGCGCGACGCGCTTTCGGTGACCGTGTACTCCTTCGGCTTCAAGCACGGATCGCCCCTCGACGCCGATCTCGTCATGGACGTGCGCTTCCTGCCGAACCCCTACTACGATCCCGACCTGCGCGCGCTCACGGGCCTCGACGCCCCTGTGCGCGATTTCGTGCTGTACCGTTCGGAGACGGAGGAGTTCCAGGAGAAGTGGCGCGCGCTGCTCGACGTCGTCATGCCCGGCTACGTGGCCGAGGGCAAGCAGCAGCTCGCCATCGCCGTGGGATGCACGGGCGGCCAGCACCGCAGCGTGGCGCTGGCCGAGTCCACCGCCGACTACCTCAAGGCGAAGGGCTACCGCGTGAGCATCGCGCATCGCGACCTCGCGCTGGCCGAACGCGCCGATGGAAGCCTTGCGGCCGCCCCCGCCGCTGCCGTTCCTGCGTCCGGGTCGCGGGGCTGAGGAGGGGCCATGGCGTCGCAGCCCTTCACCCACGATCCGTCGGCCACCGCGGCCTTCGCCGCGCTCGAGCCGACGGCCCCGCCCGTCGCAGAAGGCGAGCGCATGCGTGCCGTCGTCATCGGCGGCGGCACGGGCGCGCCCGTGTCCATCCGCACGCTTCTGTCCATGGGGCTTGAGACGAGCGCCGTCGTAGCCATGGCCGATGACGGGGGCTCCACCGGCATCCTGCGCGAGGAGGCCGACGTGACGCCCCCCGGCGACGTGCGCAAGTGCATCGCCGCCATGGCCGCGGATCCGGGCGATCCGCTGACCAAGGCGTTCAAGTACCGATTCTCGTTCGCGCGCAACCACACACTCGGCAACCTCATGCTCTCGGCGCTCGAGGATGCGGCGGGGTCGTTTCCCGAGGCCATCGCCATCTGCGAGCGGCTTTTGCGCGCGCGCGGGCGCGTGTACCCCTCCACGCTCGATCGCGTCACGCTCGTGGCCCGCACGCGCGACGGACGCGTTGTCGAGGGGCAGGCGGTCGCGTGCCATTCGCGCACGGCGCTCGAGCGGGTGAGCCTGCGCGCCGAGGGGGGCATCGTGCCGTTCGCGCCCGCCCTCGACGCCATCCGCGAAGCCGACCTCGTCGTGCTCGGGCCGGGGTCTTTGTTCACGTCCATCATCCCGAACCTGCTCGTGCCCGGCGTGGTGGACGCCGTCCGCGCCTCGCGGGGGTCGGTGCTGTTCGTGTGCTCGCTCGCCGACATGCAGGGCGAGACGTGGGGGCTCACCGCCCGCGAGCACGTCGAGGCGCTCATGGACCACGGCATGCGGGGGCTCATCGATTACGTGCTCGTGCACACGCCCGTGCCGCTGCGTCCCGAAAGCCCGGGAACGGGGCTGTTCAGCGCTGCGACGGGAGCGGAGCCCGAGCATGCGTCCACCTCGGGGCTGGCGGATGCGGCCCTCTGCGGCCATGTGCGTCCCGTGCGGGTGGATTATCGCGACGTGCAGGCTGTCCAGGCGCAAGGGCCGGTGGTCATCGCGCGCGACCTCGTCGATCCGCATCGTCCCACCTGGCATGATCCGTCCGCTCTGCGCGACGCGTTCGCGGGGGTTTTGAGGCTATGTCGTTCACGGCGGAGGTGAAAGACGAGCTCGCGCGCGTCCCCGCGACGTGCTCGCACTGCGACAAGGCTGTGCTTGCGGCGCTCGTGCGCATCGAGGGAACGCTGTTCTTCAGCGGCCAAGGCAGGTACCGTATCGAGATCGCGACGGACGCGCCGAGCGTCGCGCGGCTCGTCATCAAGCTTCTGCACGAGCTGTACCACCTCAAGACGAACCTCACGGTGCGCCGAAGCGTGCTGCACAAGACGCCGAACTACCTCATCGAGGTGCCGGCCCAGCCGAGGCTGGCCGAATCGCTGTCCGACATGGGCGTGCTGTCTGCTGAGGGCGGCCTTGAGCTGGGCGTGAAGCCCGCGCTCGTCGCCAAGGAGTGCTGCATGGCCGCCTACCTGCGCGGGGCCTTCCTCGGCAGCGGATTCGTGTCCGATCCGCGCGGCGACTTCCACTTCGAGATCACCGTGGAGAGCGAGGACTTGGCCGAAGGCCTCGTGGAGCTGCTCGAGCGCAAGGGCATCAACGCGCGCGTCATGCAGCGCCGCAGCTCGTTCATGGTGTACCTCAAAAGCGGCAGCGCCATCCTCGAGTTCCTCGCGTTCGCCGGGGCGCACAGAAGCGCGCTCGCGATGGAGAACGCCCGCGTCATCAAAAGCGTGCGCAACGACGTCAACCGCCAGACGAACGCCGAGATCGCCAACCAGGCGAAGGCCGCGAGCGCCTCGGTGGACCAGCTGTTCGCCATTCGCACGGTGCTCGAGGCGCACGGCATGGGCAACCTGCCGCCCGCGCTGCAGGAGTTCATCAAGCTGCGCGTGGCCTATCCCGACGCCACGCTCAAGGAGCTCGGGCAGCGCGCGAATCCGCCGCTGTCGAAAAGCGCCGTGTACCACCGCGTCCGCCGCATCGAGCAGATGGCCGCCGAGGCGCAGGGGCGGGGAGGGGCCTGACGGGCGCGCGTGGCGAGCCCTCCCTTCCGTCTGTCCGCTCAAAACCCCGGTCCCGCCGCCTTTCGTCCGTTCGCCTGCTTGCGCCTCCGACCCCCGGCACCCCGACGCCTTCGACTTCCCGGCGCCCCAACCCTTCCGGCACCTTCGACTCCCCGGCGCCCCTCCCTCCCGGTCCCTTCCTCTTTTCGCTCTTTTTCCTGTCGGCATTCTGTCCGTCCGCTCTCTTTTCGGCGAGGCGAAAGCACGTAACGGTAAGGAATCTCAAACTTCTATCTCGTATTTTACCGGAATGGTTACAGCGACCTTGCTTCCGCGTCTACGCCCTCTGTTTTTCGTTGCAAATACAACGAAAAACAGAGGATTTCGGCGGTTCGAGCCTTCCGAAGCGTGCAAAACCTTTTGTTTTTGGCTCGTTCGGTACAATATGGGAAAATAATTTCAAATCTCTTACCGAAGGCCGCCGGACGGCAAGTCGCCCGGCGGTTGCAGGGTCTTCGGATGCGGGCGATCTGCCGTCCGAAGGCTGCAGGGTCTTCGGAGGCGGGCGATTTGCCATCCGGAGTCCACGGGGCTTTCGTGGGCCGTTCGACAACTTCCGCTGCCTCCGTACATGCGGGACTAGCAGCGGACGCTCCCGGTGTGACGGGCGCTTCGGGTCGAGGCGCGCGCTCGCGCTTCGGGCCGCCGCGTTCCGCGCTTCAGGCCGCAGAGCCGCGAAGCTCCGTTCGCGCCGGTACGCTCGCGCTCCAGGCCGCGGTGCCTCGAAGCGCCGTCTGCGCTGACGCGCTCGCTCCGTGGCGTGTGCCGGCGTGCCCGCGTTGCGGCGCGGGCGCGCGCCGCTCGTCGGCTTTTTCTCGGGAGAGCGGGCCGAAGGCGCGCCTGAGCAGAGCGCTCGTGGTATGATCGCGATGTCTTTTCGACGGCGAATGAGTATCTTGACGAAAGGAGATACGCATGGCAACGAAGGTGGGCATCAACGGATTCGGCCGCATCGGACGGCTGGTGTTCCGCGCGATGGCGAACGACCCCGATCTCGAGGTCGTGGCCGTCAACGACTTGGGGGACATCCCCACGATGGCGCATCTGCTGAAGTACGACTCCGTCCATGGCCGCGCGTTCTCGTCGGTGGAGGCCACCGAGGACGGCATCGTGGCCGACGGCCATGCGTTCAAAGTGCTCTCCGAGCGCGAGCCGTCCAACCTGCCCTGGGGCGATCTGGGGGTCGACGTGGTCGTCGAGTCCACCGGCATCTTCAAGACCGGCGAGCTGGCCCAGAAGCACATCGACGCGGGCGCCAAGAAGGTCGTCATCACCTGCCCGGCCAAGGGCGAGGACATCACCATCGTGATGGGCGTCAACGACGGCGACTACGACAAGGACAAGCACCACATCATCTCCAACGCCTCGTGCACCACGAACTGCCTGGCGCCCGTCGCCAAGGTGCTGCTCGACACGTTCGGCATCAAGCGCGGGTTCATGAACACCATCCACGCCTACACCAACGACCAGAAGATCCTCGATCTGCCGCACAAGGACCTGCGCCGCGCCCGCGCCGCCGCCATGTCCATGATCCCCACCACCACGGGCGCCGCGCGCGCGGTGTCGCTCGTGCTGCCGGAGCTCAAGGGCAAGCTGGACGGCTTCGCCACGCGCGTTCCCACGCCGGACGGCTCGATGGTCGACCTCACGGTGGAGCTGGAGAAGCCCGCGACGGTCGAGGCGATCAACGCCGCCATGAAGGCCGCCGCCGAAGGCCCGCTCGCGGGCATCTTGGAGTACCAGACCGATCCCATCGTGTCCATCGACATCGTGGGCGACGCGCACTCTTCCATCTTCGACGCGGGCCTGACCATGGTGATGGGCGGCGAGGGCAACTTCGCCAAGGTCATCAGCTGGTACGACAACGAGTGGGGCTACTCCAACCGCGTGAAGGACCTCGTGAAGATACTGCTCTAGCCTCCCCTTGGCCGACAGGCGGCCTCGTGCCGCCCGTTTCGCCCGGGACGTTTCGGGAGAGGAGGAGGGCATGTACGAGGTCGCATGGCATGCGCTCGCCGCGGCCATCACCCTTGCGCCCGTGATCGCGGCTCTTCTGGCATTGAGGTGGCTTATGGATCTGAGGAGCCAGGGCAAAGAGCAGATACGGCTTATCGAGGAGCAGAACGAATTGCTGCGCTCGCTGGCGGGCGCGTGCGGATCCACGACAGGAAGTGAAGATGAGCGAGATCAAAACCATCGATGAACTGGACGCGCGGGGCAGGCGCGTGCTCGTGCGCGTCGATTTCAACGTGCCGGTGAAAGACGGCGCCGTGACCGACGACACCCGCATCCGCGCGGCGCTGCCCACCATCGAGAAGCTCGTCGGCGACGGCGCGCGGGTCATCCTCGCGAGCCACCTCGGCCGTCCGGCGGGGGAGGGCTTCGAGGAGGCGTTCACGCTGCGCCCCGCCGCGCTGCGCCTCGCCGAGCTTCTGGGCCGCCCCGTGGCCTTCGCCGCCGACACCGTGGGGCCCGACGCGCAGGCGAAGGCCGCCGCGCTCGGCGACGGCGACGTGCTTCTGCTGGAGAACCTGCGCTTCGACAAGCGCGAGAAGAAGAACGACCCCGCCTTCTGCGAGCAGCTGGCGGCGCTGGCCGAAGCGTACGTGAACGACGCGTTCGGCACCGCTCACCGGGCACATGCCTCCACGGCAGGCGTGGCGGCGCTTCTGCCGGCGTACGCGGGCTACCTCATGCAGCGCGAGGTGTCCACGCTCACGGGCATGCTCGAGGCGCCGAGGCGGCCTTTCGCCGCCATCCTCGGAGGCTCGAAGGTGTCCGACAAGATCAAGGTCATCGACGCGCTCATGGACACGTGCGACACGCTCGTCATCGGCGGCGGCATGTGCTTCACGTTTTTGCTCGCGCAGGGCAAGGCCGTGGGCGCGTCGCTCAAGGAAGAGGACTGGGTGGAGCGCGCGGGCGCGATGATCGCGAAGGCCGAGGAGCGCGGCGTGCGGCTGCTTCTGCCGGTGGACGTGGTGTGCGCCGACCGTTTCGCCGAAGATGCCGAAACGCTCACGGTTTCGGCCGACGCCATCCCCGATGCTATGATGGGCCTCGACATCGGGCCCGAGACGGCAAAGCTCTACGCCGAGGCCGTGGCCGAGGCGAAGACCGTGTTCTGGAACGGTCCGATGGGCGTGTTCGAGATGGAGCCGTTCGCGGCGGGCACGCGGGCCGTGGCCGAGGCCGTGGCGGCCAACGCCGACGCGGATACGATCATCGGCGGCGGCGACAGCGTGGCGGCCGTGAACAAGTTCGGCCTTGCCGAGAAGATGACGTTCATCTCCACCGGCGGCGGCGCCTCGATGGAGCTCGTGCAGGGCGAGGCGCTGCCGGGCGTGGAGGCGCTGCGCTAGCGCGCCTCTTCCATCGGCGTCGCGTCCGAAGGAACGCCGCCTCCCGCGCCGCTCTTCGCGTCGGCGCGGAGGCCTCGGCGCGATCGCGCCCGCACCAGGGAAGGGCGCTCGGACGGTCGGCTTTCAGGCTTGAGGACGGGATGCGGGAAGCTCGGCAGGGCGTTTTCTCGGCAGACGCCGCGAAGGCGCGGACAACCAAGGAAAGGAAGGCCCCATGGCACGCAAGCCGATGATGGCGGGCAATTGGAAGATGAACAACACGGTGGGCGAGGCGGTGGTGCTCACGCAGGAGATATCGAACCAGTACGACAAGGAATGGCCCGAAGCGCTCGACATCGTCATCTGCCCGCCGTTCGTCGATCTCAAGCCCGCCAAGACCGTGCTCGATTTCGACAGGACCAAGATCGCCGTCGGCGCGCAGAACGTGTACTGGGAGCCGAAGGGCGCCTTCACCGGCGAGGTGTCCGTCCCCATGATCAAAGAGATCGGCTGCGCGTGCTCGATCGTCGGCCATTCCGAGCGCCGCGAGCTGTTCGGGGAGACGAACGAGGACGTGAACCGCAAGGTGAAGGCCCTCGTCGGCGCGGGGCTGTACGCCATCGTGTGCGTGGGCGAGTCGTTGGCGGTGCGCGACGAGGGAACCACCGAGAAGTACGTCACCGCCCAGGTGCGCGCCGCGTTCGCCGGCGTTGACGCGCGCGACGCCGCGCGCTGCGTGGTGGCCTACGAGCCCATTTGGGCCATCGGGACGGGCCGCACGGCCACGCCCGAGCAGGCCCAGGCCGTGTGCGCCGCCGTCCGTGCGACGCTTGCGGAGCTGTTCGACGCCGAGACGGCCGAATCCATGCGCGTGCTGTACGGCGGCTCCATGAACCCGGGCAACGTGGAGGGCCTCATGGCCCAGCCGGACATCGACGGCGGCCTCGTGGGCGGCGCGAGCCTCAAGGCGGAGTCGTTCGTCCAGCTTGTCGAGGCGTGCCGGTAACCCCTTGTCGAAACGAGCGGAGGCGAGCGAAATGAGCGAACTCGAAGAAGCCCCGACGGCGAAGGACGGCCTTGCGTTGCCTGTCTGCCTCGTGATCATGGACGGCTTCGGCCTTGCCGAGCCGGGGCCCGGCAACGCCATCTTCCAGGCGCGCACCCCGAACCTCGACGCGCTTTTCGCCGAGCGTCCCTGGACGAGGCTCGAGGCGTCGGGCGAGGCCGTGGGCCTTCCCGCGGGGCAGATGGGCAACTCCGAGGTGGGGCACCTCAACATCGGCGCGGGACGGGTGGTCCACCAGGAGCTCACGCGCATCAACCGCGCCTGCGCCGACGGCTCGCTGGCCGCGAACCCCGTGCTGGTCGGCGCGTTCTCGGCGGCCGCCCAACCTGGAGCGGCGCTGCACTTCATGGGCCTCGTGTCCGACGGGGGCGTGCACTCCTCCAACGCCCATCTCTACGCCCTCATGCGCGCCGCGAAGGCCGCCGGCGTGGCCCGCATCGCCCTGCACTGTTTCATGGACGGCCGCGACGTGCCGCCGAAGAGCGGGGCGGGCTACCTCGAAGAGCTCGAGTCCGTGGCGGCCGAGCTTGCCGACGACGGCTGCGCCGTCGAGATCGCCAGCATCTCCGGGCGCTACTACGCGATGGACCGCGACAAGCGCTGGGAGCGTGTCGAGCGTGCCTGGCGCGCCGTGGTGCGGGCCGAGCCGCGCACGGACGCGTCTGCGCGCGAGGTGATGGAGGCCTCCTACGCCGCCGGCGTCACCGACGAGTTCGTCGAGCCCGTGGCGCTTTCCGACCGGGGTGTGCGCGACGGCGACGCCGTGGTGTTCTTCAACTTCCGTCCCGACCGCGCCCGCGAGCTCACGCGCGCGATGGCGGACCCCTCCTTCGACGGCTTCGCGCGCGGGGCGTGGCCCCAGGTGGGTTTCGTGTGCCTGACCGAGTACGACCCGGACATCCCCGCGCCGGTGGCCTTCCCCAAGGAGTTTCCCGAGGACGTGCTGGCCGACGTGTTGGCCGCGGCGGGCCTGCGCCAGTACCATATCGCCGAGACCGAGAAGTACGCCCACGTGACGTTCTTTTTCAACGGCGGGCGCGAGGAGCCGAAGGCGGGCGAGGAGCGCGCGCTCATCCCCAGCCCCAAAGTGGCCACCTACGACCTGCAGCCCGAGATGAGCGAGCCGGAGGTGGCGCGGACGCTGGCGGCGGCCATCGACGCTGACGCGGCCGACGTGTACGTCGTGAACTTCGCCAACCCCGACATGGTGGGGCACACGGGCGTGATCCCCGCCGCGGTGGCGGCCGTGGAGGCCGTGGACGCGGGCGTGGGCGAGGTGCTGGCCGCGCTTAAGCGCAAGGGCGGCGTCGCGCTCGTGACGGCCGACCACGGCAACGCCGACAAGATGATCGCCGACGACGGCACGCCGCACACGGCCCATACGACGGCCCTCGTGCCCCTCGTCCTGGTGGACTACGCGGGCACGGGGCGCGAGCTCGACGGCCGCCAAGGGGCGCTCTGCGACATCGCGCCCACGCTGCTTGCCCTCATGGGCCTCGACGCGCCGCAGGCCATGACGGGCAAGAGCCTTCTGGCCTGACGAGAGGCGCGTGCGGCGCCTCCCTGCGGTCCGAGCGTCGAGGCTCCGTTGCGATCGGCGCCGGCCGTGACCGGTCGATGGCCGGTCGATGGCCGGCCGACCTGGCCGGCCGACCTGGTTGGCCGACGGTCGCGTTTCGATGGAGGGATCGGGCCGAACTGCCCTCCCTCCTTGCCCTCGCGGGCAGGTTTCGCTATACTTAGCAACTTGCGTACCGTTGTCATCGTTGTTTGAAGGAAGAGGGAAGCCTTGAATCCGCTCCTCATCATCATGCTCGTCCTGCTCGTTCTGTCGGGCATCGGCCTCATCGTGTTCATCCTGCTGCACTCTGGCAAGGGCACTGGCATCTCCGACATGATCGCGAGTTCGGTGTACTCCACGCAGACCGGCACGAGCATCGTCGAGAAGAACCTCGACCGCATCACCATCGCGCTTGCGATCGTGTTCATGCTGTCGCTCATCGTGCTCATGATCGTCTATCCGAAAGGGTCGATCGGATAACGCGTCGACGCAGGCCGCGGCTTTCGCTTTTTCGGTGCCGTCCGCGCGGGTTCGCCCGTTCGGACGGCATTTTGTTTCAGCGCTTGCGCGGTGCGCGGCGCGAGGATGGAGTTGGGACGCGCGCACGGGGAGGCGAAAGGGCGGTGCGGGCTTCGGCTTGGGAAGCCGCTCGGCCAAAGTGCGGGGAGGCGCATCTCTCAGACGGGCGTAATCGGTTTCGGATTGCGGCGAATCGCTCGTCGCCGCAAAGGCTTTCGCTCGTTGCGGCCGGTTTCGGGTTACCCTGTGCTTCAGGCATTTTGACGGGCAAGACGGCAGGGCGGGGGCGTCCCGCCGATACGAGGAGACGGACGTTGGCAACACTGGACGATCTTCCCATTGGGAAAACCGCGACCGTGGCCGCCGTGGGCGGCGAAGGGTCGCTACGGCAGCATTTCTTGGACATGGGCATTGTGCCGTCGGTCGATGCCACCATAGTGAAGCATGCGCCCCTGGGCGATCCGATCGAAGTGCGCGTTCGCGGCTACGAATTGACGCTCAGGCGCGATGACGCGCGCAAGATCGAGGTTGTCGACGTGCGCGACGCGGTTGACGTGCCGGAGGGGCCCGTTTCCAGCAAGCCCGTCCCCCATCCGGGCTTGGGCGAGGGGGCAGGTTCCACGATCGCTCCAAAGAGCATCCCCTGCCGGAAGGCACGCCGCTCACCTTCGCCCTCGTGGGCAACCAGAACTGCGGCAAGACGACGCTGTTCAACCAGCTGACCGGCTCGAACCAGCACGTGGGCAACTTCCCCGGCGTGACCGTGGACCGCAAGGACGGCTGCATCAAGGGCCATCCCGAGGCGCTGGTCACCGACCTGCCGGGCATCTACTCCATGTCGCCGTACTCGAGCGAGGAGGTGGTGACGCGCCGCTTCCTGCTCGACGAGCGGCCGCGCGGCATCATCAACATCGTGGACGCCACGAACGTCGAGCGCAACCTGTACCTCACGATGCAGCTCATGGAGCTGGGCATGCCCATGGTGCTGGCCCTCAACATGATGGACGAGGTGGAGGGCAACGGCGGCACCATCCACGTGAACGAGATGGAGAAGCTGCTGGGCATCCCCGTCGTGCCCATCTCGGCGTCGAAGAACGAGGGCACAGCCGAGTTGGTGGACCACGCGCTGCACGTCGCGCGCTTCCAGGAGCCGCCCGTGCGCCAGGATTTCTGCGCTCCCGACGAGCACAGCGGCGCTGTGCATCGGTGCCTGCACGGCATCATGGCGCTCATCGAGGACCACGCCGAGCGCGCGGGCATCCCGCCGCGCTTCGCCGCGAGCAAGCTGGCCGAAGGCGACGAGCTGGTGCTCGAGCGTCTCGAACTCGACCAGAACGAGAAGGATGCGCTCGAGCACATCATCTGCCAAATGGAAGCCGAGCGCGGCCTTGACCGCTCGGCGGCCATCGCCGATATGCGGTTCAGCTTCATCGGACGCGTGTGCGAAGCCACGGTGGTGAGGCCGCAGGAGAGCCGCGAGCATGCGCGCAGCACGGCGATAGACAAGCTGCTCACCGGGCCGTTCACGGCCATTCCTGCGTTCGTCGCCATCATGGCGCTCGTGTTCTGGCTCACGTTCAATGTGGTGGGAGCGTGGCTGTCGGAGATGCTCGATGCGGGCATCACGGCGCTCACCGACGCGGTGGCGTCGGGGCTTGCGGCCGCACAGGTGAACGAGGTGCTGCAATCGCTCGTCATCGACGGCGTGTTCAACGGCGTGGGCAGCGTGCTCAGCTTCCTGCCCACCATCGTCACCCTGTTCTTCTTCCTGTCGCTGTTGGAGGACTCGGGCTACATGGCGCGCGTGGCGTTCGTCATGGACAAGCTGCTGCGGCGCATCGGGCTGTCGGGGCGGTCCATCGTGCCCATGCTCGTGGGTTTCGGCTGCACGGTGCCGGCGGTCATGGCCAGCCGCACGCTGCCGTCCGAGCGCGACCGCAAGATGACCATCCTGCTCACGCCGTTCATGAGCTGTTCGGCGAAGCTGCCCATCTACGCCTTCTTCGTCGCAGCGTTCTTTCCGGCGAACGGGGCGGCGGTGATGGTGGGGCTGTACTTCGGCGGCATCGCGGTGGGCGTACTCGTGGCCCTGCTCATGCGCTCGACGATGTTCTCGGGCGAGGCTGTGCCATTCGTCATGGAGCTGCCGAACTACCGCATGCCGAGCGCGCGCAACGTGGCGCAGATGCTCTGGGAGAAGGCGAAGGACTTTCTCGAACGCGCGTTCACCGTCATCTTCATCGCCACCATCGTCATCTGGTTCTTGCAGACGTTCGACTTCGGGCTGAACGTGGTGGCCGACTCGCAGGACAGCATCTTGGCCGTGGTGGCGGGGTGGATCGCGCCGGTGTTCGCGCCGCTTGGTTTTGGCGATTGGCGCGTCTCCACGGCGCTTGTCACGGGCGTCATGGCTAAGGAGAGCGTCGTCTCCACATTGTCGGTGCTGTTCGGCTCGACCGCGACGCTCGTGGCGGCCATCACGCCGCTCGCGGCGCTCGGGCTTTTGGTGTTCTGCCTGCTGTACACGCCTTGCATCGCGGCCATCGCATCGGTGAGGCGCGAGTTGGGAAGCCGCTGGGCCCTTGGCATGGCGTTCGGACAGCTTGTGGTTGCGTGGACGGCGGCGCTGGTCGTGCGCGGCGTGGGACTGGCGTTGAGCGCGGGGCTTGCGGGCGCGGCGAGTTTGGCCCTGGCGGCGTTGGTGGCGGCGCTTGCCGCGATCGCGCTGCGGCGCATGAGACGCAGGGAGCGCGCGGGCAGGGGAGGTTGCGTATGCGGAAGCGCGTGCGACGGCTGTGGGGGCTGCGCCGCGACGTCGGAAGCCCCTGCCGATCTCGGTTTTTGTGCGCCGTCCGATTCCGAAGAACCTGCAGACGCGGTTGTCCGATAGCGTCGGACGGGGTCGCGGGTGCGACGGGGTTCCAGCGTCTGTCCGGCAAGCGCGCGAGGATCGGCGATTGCGGGGAAATTCGCGAAATTTCCCCCTTCACAACAAAGAGGGGTTCGGGTAAAATAACCACCGTTGCGTTTGAGGGCAACAAGTCGGAGTGGTGGAACGGCAGACACGCTAGCTTGAGGTGCTAGTGCCCATCTAACGGGTGTGCGGGTTCAAATCCCGCCTCCGACACCATGAAAACGAAAGCCGGCCATGGCCGGCTTTTTTGTCGTTCGCGAAGCGCCCCTCCTTCCGGTGCGCGTTTTCGAGGTGCGCTTTTCGGCTTTGCCGGACGGTGCGCGTCTGCCGGATGCGCGGAGCGCGGGTCGGACGGCTGCGAAAGGGGGTTTCCATGGCCCGGGCGTTTGCGGCCAAGAATCCGGTTTCCGAGCGCATGCGCTCCATCCGGCGGGTGCTGTGGATCATCTTGCTGCTGAACCTGGGGGTGGCGGCGGCGAAGTACGCCTGGGGAACGCTCAGCGGGTCGGCCTCGATGCAGGCCGACGGCATCCATTCGGTGTTCGATTCGGCGGGCAACGTGGTGGGGCTCGTCGGCATCTCGCTCGCGGCCCGTCCGGCAGACGCGGGGCATCCCTACGGGCATGCGAAGTTCGAGACGTACGCGAGCCTCGTGATCGGCGTGCTCTTGCTGTTGGCCGCGTTCGAAGTGGGATCGAGCGCGGCGGCGAAGCTCGCCGCGGGGTCGTACACCGTCGAGGTGGGGCCGATGTCGTTTGTCGTGATGGCGGGCACGCTCGCGGTCAATCTGGGAGTGACCGTCTACGAGCGGCGCTTCGCCAAGCGCCTCAGAAGCGAGGTCCTTGCGGCCGATGCGAACCACACGCTTTCCGACGCGCTCGTCTCGGTGGGCGTCATCGCAGGCCTTGCGGCTGTGGCGCTCGGGTTTCCCATGGCCGATCCGATCATGGCGCTCGTGGTGACAGCCGCCATTCTTGCCACGGCTTACGACGTCTTCAAGCACGCGCTCGCCACGCTCTCCGACCGCGCGCGCATTCCCGAGGACGAGCTGCGCGCAGCGGCGCTGGCGGTGTCCGGGGTGAGGGACGCCCACCGCATCCGGACGCGCGGTACGGAAGGGGAGGTCTACGCGGATCTGCACGTGCTGGTGGATCCGTCCATGACCGTGGCCGACGCCCACCGCTTGGCCGACGAGGTCGAAACCGGTGTCAAGGAGCGCTTTGCGAACGTGATCGAGGTGCTCGTCCATATCGAGCCGAACGACGGCCACGAGGACTAGGGGAGGGGGCCTGTGGTGCGGGAGGTGCTCTTCGACGTGGGATCGACGCTCGTCAGACCCTGCCCGTCGGTGGCCGAGACGATGGCGCGTGTGGCGGCTGAACGGGGCCATGCGCTTTCCACAGACGACTTTGCCGTGCACATGCCGGCCATGGAGGCGTTCTACGAGGCCGAGTACCGTCGCGACGGCGACTTCTGGTGCTCGCAGGAGGGGTCGACGACCATATGGCTTGACCAGTACCGGCTCGTGTGCCGCCGGATGGGGCTTGAGCACGATGCCGAGGGGATGGCGCGGGCCGTGCACGAGGCGTATCGACAGCCTGGGCAGTGGAAGGCCTATCCCGACGTTTTGGAGTGCCTGGACGGTCTTGAGGAGCGGGGCTTCGCGCTCGGCGTCGTGTCGAACTGGGACGCCGGATTGGAGGGCTTGCTGCAAGGGTTGCGCCTCCTGCCGCGCTTCGGAGCGGTGGTGGCGAGCGCGGCGCTCGGACGCCGCAAGCCCGATCCCGCCATCTTCGAGGCCGCCTGCGCTGCGCTGGGGGTGCCGCCTTCCGAGGCCGTGCATGTGGGGGACCGGCCCGATGCCGATGGCGACGGGGCGGCGGCCGCGGGCATCCGTCCCGTGATCGTCGACCGCGCGGGAGCCGAGGAGGGCTGCGGCTACGAGCGCATCCGAAGGCTCACCGATCTGTTAGAGCTGCTCTAACGCGATGCGGTCGAAGGGAAGGGCGCGTGGTTTTCGAAGGAGCGTGCGCCGACGTCTCTGCGGAGGCCGTGCGCTCGCTCGCGGCCCTGCGCGCCGGAGCGCTGCTCCGCAAGAGGCGCTTCGATCGACCTCTGCGGCTTCGATCGCGCTCAGCTGCGATGCGCGCTGTCGGAGGACGACATGGCGGCTCGGCTGGCGGGAAGCTGTTCGCAGGGGGCTGGAGGCCGACCTCGGTTTTGGAGGCGGGGACGGAGCGGGTTCGCGCCGGTGCGCCCCGATTGCGTCCTGAGGGCGCCTTCGGGCTTGGGAAAAAGAAAAGGTCACCGGCAAACTCATCCGATGACCTGGTCTTTCATGGTGGGCGATACAAGATTTGAACTTGTGACCCCTACCGTGTCAAGGTAGTGCTCTCCCCCTGAGCTAATCGCCCATGAACGCAGACTGCAGAACGTCGTTCCGTGCCAGCGAGCAAGTAGTTTACCAGATCGTCGCGTTCTGTCAAAGGCTCTTTTCAAAAAACTTGCGAGATGTCGCGCCCTGGTCGCCCTGCTTGAATCGCGAAGCCATCCGAACACTTGGTGTTTTCTCCCGCATTCACCCGAACATGTTCGGCTGGGTCTGGTCTGCTCCTTTCCCGAGAGGCCCCCCGAAGGGGCTCCGGTCGTGGCTCATGGCTTGGTTGCGGTCGAGCGTTCGATTGCTCATGGAGGCGGTTGGGCGGGGAGAAGCGGTGATCGCGTCTTGCGTCCAATTTTGGTCGCGCTCGCGTCGTCGGCTCTTGGTGCTGCTGAAGGGCTCGGGAGCGCGGCAGCTATTGAGGCGGCGGGCCCCTTGCTTGCATGCGGCGAAGCTAGACGAACGAATGGTAAAGAATCCAGGAACTATTCTTGATATTTTACCGAACGTAGGCGATCAGGCTTCCGATGCGGCTCGAATCAGAGGAATTCGGTAATATATGAATCAATTTCTCTCCATGCATTACCGTTTGGGTTTTCGGCAGGGTTGGATTCTCCCTTGCATGGACCAGATTGGTAAAATATGGTGCGGAAGCTTGGAAAAAATTACCATGGTTGCAGTGTCCCGAGCTGGGATGCGCATCCGAGGTGCGCGTCGGTCCTGCCGTGCGTTCACGCGGTCGGCGAGCAGTGAGGAAGCTTGTCGGTCTGCGGCGAACGCCCATGCTCGCCATGCGGCGACAGGAGGCGTTTCGCATCGAGCACTAAAGGGCGAGCCCCGAGCGCTTGCATCGGCTCTCCGACTCCCGGTTCGACGTGCGGGCGTGTTTTTCTCCCTTTGCGTGGAAGGGCGGCGCTCGAAACCGTCTGCGACCGCTCTGCTTTCCCGGGCAATCGCCGAGCGCTTGGGAAAGCGGCTTTCGCGCGATCTCCCGCATCGCCCGTGTTGCTGCGTTGCCGTCGCGCTGTCCGCATCGCCCGCGCTTTCTTACGGATAAAAAATCAAAAATCAGGACTTGCGCGAACGGATGCGTTCCGTTATTATATCTCCTCGCGACGCGGACGTGGCTCAGCTGGTAGAGCACGACCTTGCCAAGGTCGGGGTCGCGGGTTCGAACCCCGTCGTCCGCTCCACAAGGTACCGCCCCTCGGATGCCGCGTCCGGGGGGCGTTTTTTGTGCGCAATGAATTGTTGATTAGAGCAGCTCTAAGAGGTCGACGAGGCTTTCCACGCGCTCATAGGGGCACGAGGATTCGGCGTTGTGGCGGTCGATGATGACGGGGCGAATGCCCGCAGCCGCAGCACCCACACCATCGGCGTCCGGGCGATCTCCCACATGCATGGCCTCGGCGGGCTGCACGCCCAGCTCTTCGCACGCAAGATCGAAGATGACGGGGTTCGGCTTGCGACAACCCACCGCCGCGCTTGACACCACCACGTCGAAGTACGGCAGCAGGCGCAAGTCGCGCAGCAAGTTTTCCAGTCCGGCATCCCAATTCGATATGACGCCCAGCTGTAATGTGCGCGCCTTCAGGCCTTGGAGGCACGCTTTGACATCCGGGTAAGTTTCCCAGTGGTCGGCGCGGCGGAAGGCGGCATGCACCTGGGCGGCCATGCCATCGGCGTCGTGGCCGATGCCAGCCAGATGGCACACATAGCGGTACTGGTCGAGCCAAATGGCCACCGAGCCCTCATGCGAGCACCAGAAGTCCCCGTCGCGCAGGTATTCGGCCTCATAGAAGGCATCCATGGCGGGCATGTGCTGCTCGAAGTCACGCGTTGTGAGCGCATGGCCGCGCGCGGCCGCCACCTCAGCCATGGTTTCTGCCACCGAGGGGCACGGGCGCAAGAGCGTGCTGCCCACGTCAAAGAAGACCGCCTTCGTCATGCGCACCGCCTAGTCCTTATGGCCGTCGTCGGGCTCTATATGCACGAGTACATCCACTATGTTGGGGAAGCGCGCTTGCACAGCCGCTTCCACCTGCTCTGAGAGGCCGTGTGCCTCCCCCACCGTCATCTCAGGCGCCACAAGCACATGCAAGTCGGCGTAGACCTCGCCCTCGGTTCCGCGCGTGCGCACCTGGTGTGCATCGCGGACGCCCGTCACGCTGAGCGCAGCCGCACGCAGGTCGTCTTCGGGGATGCGCGCGCGATCCGACAGCGTGGCCAGCGCGTGCTTGAACACATCAAACGCCGTGACAAGGATGGCCACCGTCACCACCAGCGCCATGAGCGGGTCAGCCATGGGAAAGCCGAGCGCCACCGCCACGAGCCCCGCGATAACCCCAATGGATACAAAAGCATCGGAAAGCGTGTGGTTGGCATCGGCCGCCAGCACCTCGCTCTTGAGGCGCTTGCCGCAGCGGCGCTCGTAGGCTGTCACCCCTATATTGATGATGAGCGTGCCCACCATAACCACAAACGACACCGGCGTGACCTCAGCCGTGTAGGAGCCTGCCACAAGCTTGCCCACCGCGCTCGTACCCACCTCAAGCGCGGCCAGCAGCAAGAGCACCCCTATGGCAAGGCTTGCATACGTTTCGAACTTGGCGTGGCCATACGGATGACTCTCATCCGCCGGTCGCGACGCAAGCGCAATGCCTATAAGCCCCACGACGTTTCCAAACGAATCAAACACCGAGTGAATACCATCGGCCTGCATGGAGGCAGACCCACTGAGCGCGCCATACGCATACTTCGCCGCCGCCACCGCCAGGTTGAGCAGCAGCACCACCCACAGCACCCGCCGCACCTCACGCATACGAGCCGAAACCGCATCCTTAGTAGCAAGCGTTTTGCCCATGAGCCGCACCCCCTTTCGCTAAAGCAATGGTAACAGTACAACAACCCCAACCCCCATTCGCGCGAAGCGCGAACATAATCCCCCAGGTTGGCGTAGTAAGTCAGCGAGACCGCCTGTGGTGCCTGAGATTCGTGGGATCGCGGGGACGAAGCGTACTGCGGTACGCGAGTTCCCGTGATCGCGCGAAGATTGGGTACCACAGACGGCCGCAGCGTCGGTTGATTCCGTCGGCTGACAAGCCGACGGAATCAAAAAAGTCGGCCGTTAGGCCGACTTTCAACATTTGGTGTCGGAGGCGGGATTTGAACCCGCACACCCTTATACGGGCACTAGCACCTCAAGCTAGCGTGTCTGCCGTTCCACCACTCCGACAAAGTGCTGCTCGTAAGCAACGGAGGTTATTCTACCGGAACCTCTATCGCTTGTGAAGAGCGAATTTTCACTAATTCTGAGCGATCGTGCCCTGGGGGTACACGAACATGAGAATAATGAGCGAAACCAAAAAGATAATCGCAAAGATAATGGTAATGCGGTCGAGGTTCTTCTCCACAATACTGGTGCCGGTTTGCGTGGAATACACCGAACTGGCAATCATATCGGAGATGCCGGTGCCCTTGCCGGAGTGCAGCAAGATGAACACGATAAGGCCCAGGCCCGACACGATGAGCAGGATAAGCATAATGATGAGGAGCGGATTCAAGGTTTCCCTCTTCTTTCGTTTGTTTCAGTCTGTACACAAGTTATTGAGTATAGCGGAGCAAGCTAGTAAGGGCAAGAAGAACCCGTTGCAACACACCTTCCATTCATGAAATGAAAACGCCGGAAGGGCGTGTTAGCTGTGCGCGGCTTCGGTTGCATGGTTTTCGGGGTCACTATACCATAGGAGTGGCAATCATCGATAAGGAGCATCATGGAAGAAACTTCAGCCGCGCCGGTGAAGGTGACGGATCCTGGCCGTGAGGCGCAGTTAGGCACGGGTCGCCGCGCTCGCGCATTCGCGGCGCTGCCGTTCGCGTTCAAGCAGACGCTGCCGCTTATGGCGGGCTTCGCGTTTTGCGGACTGTCCTACGGCGTGTACACCACTTCCCTCGGCCTGCCGCCGTGGGCCGCACCCCTCATGGCGGTGTCCATCTTCGCGGGGTCGGCGGAGTTCGTGGCGGCCGACATGCTGACGGCAACGTTTGCGCCGCTCACGCTGTTCCTTGTGGTGTTCATGATCAACGCGCGGCATATGTTCTACGGCATTAGCATGTTGGAGAAGTACCGCGGCGCCGGGCGTAAGACGGCGTTTCTGCGCTATGGCCTGATTGACGAGACGTTCGCGCTTTGTCAGCCGCTTGAGGTGCCGCACGGCATCGACCGGTTCTGGGTGTACACGTGGATAAGCGCGCTCAACCTGGTGTACTGGGCGGGGTTCGCGGCCGTGGGGTCGTATGTGGCATCCGGGCTGCCGATTGATTTGACGGGCATTGACTTCATCATGAAGGCGCTGTTCATCGTTATCTTTTTGGATTGTTGGATGAAGGAGCACGACCATCGTGCCTCGCTCATTGGCTTTGGGGCGGCACTTGTGAGTTTGCTGGTGTTCGGCACGGACGGGTTTTTGGTGCCGGCGCTTCTGGGCATTGTGGCGCTGCTGTTACTGCTGCGCCGCCAGCTGGAACCGCGAGCGGAGGTGGACGCATGAGCGCGTTTGAGATGGTGGTCATGATAGCGGCGGGCGCACTGGCTACGCAGCTCACGCGGTGGCTACCGTTTTTAGCCTTCCCCACCGTGGAGAAAACGCCGAAGGTGATTACCTATTTAGGGAAGGTGCTACCCGCCTGCATGTGGGGCCTGCTTATCGTGTATTGCTTCCGCACGAGCGACCCCCTGACCGGGTGGCACATGGCCCCCGAACTGATTGCTGCCGGCGTGGTGGTGGCGCTGCACGTATGGAAGAAGAACATGTCCCTGTCGATGATAGGCGGCACCGTGGTGTACATGCTGCTGATACGCACGGTATTTGTGTGAGGCGGGGTGCTATTCCGGCACGTTATATACCGTAGTGCAAGGGCTCTGCCCTTGCCGCTCAGCATCAGCAAACCTGCAGGTCAAACGTAGTTGTCGGCAAGGGCAGAGCCCTTGCACTACGGCCAACCTGACAGGTGGGGGGCTTTTGTTACAGCCCCGTTCGCGCGAAGCGCGAAAACGCAGGTCACAGTTGGGTTCTCCGCCTGCGGCGGAGAGGGCGCTTCGTGAAGCGCCTCTACGAAGGTTACCTTTTTAGTTAGGTTTATCGTACGTGAACGAGCCCTCGTCATAGTGATAGGGAGGGCAGTCATCTTGTGGCGCAATAGACAGCGCACTAGCGCGTCACACTTTTATGAAGCGGGGCAAGGCTTTAGGCGAGCAGGCTCTTTCCTGTCATGGCCTCGGGGGGGTTGAGGCCTATGAGTTCTAATAGCGTGGGGGCTATGTCGCAAAGGGCTCCTTGGGTGTTGGCCAGCGTGCGGCCGGTGTTTGCATAATCGGCGAGGACGAAGGGCACAAGCGCGGTTGTGTGGGCCGTGAAGGGCGAGCCGTCCTCGGCGAGCATCTTGTCGGCGTTGCCGTGATCAGCGGTGATAAGCGCCACACCACCTTTGCGTTCAAGCGCAGCCAGCACCTGCCCCACGCCTGCGTCCACCGCTTCGACCGCAGCGACCGCGGCCGGAATAACGCCCGTGTGACCCACCATGTCGCAGTTCGCGAAGTTCACGAGGTAAACGTCGGCCTCGTCCGCGTCGATGGCGGCGGCAAGCGTCGCGGCCACATCCGGCTCGCTCATCTCGGGCTGCAGATCGTAGGTGGCCACCTTCGGGCTGGGAATGAGGGAGCGTTCCTCCCCCGCCTTCGGCTCCTCGCGACCACCGTTTAAGAAGAACGTCACGTGGGCGTACTTCTCGGTCTCGGCGATGTGGTACTGGCGCAGGTTCGCCTCGGCCAGCACGTCAGCCAGTACTTCGTCCGGGAATTCCTTGGCGAAGGCCACCGGCGCGGGAATCTCCGGGTCATACTCGGTCAGACACACGAAATTGACCTGCGGGTATACCCCGCGGTCGAAGCCTTCGAACGCAGGATCCACCAGCGCGCGCGTGAGTTCGCGAGCACGGTCGGGACGGAAGTTGAAGAACACCACGGCGTCACCTTCGCGCACACCACGCACCGTGAGCGCCACCGGTTCCACGAATTCATCAGTGACCTCGGCGGTATACGAGGCGGCCATGACCTCGGCGGGCGTCGCGTCCGTGCACGGTTCGGCGCGCACGATGGCCTGCCATGCGCGCTCGACGCGCTCCCAGCGGTTGTCGCGATCCATGGCGTAGTAGCGCCCGGAAATGCTGCCTATTTCAGCGGTGCAGGTGTCATCAGTCAACTCAGCAGCCACAGCAGCCAGTTCGTCGATATAGCCCGCGCCGCTTTTCGGCGGCACGTCGCGGCCGTCCATGAAGCAGTGCACGACGATGTGCGCCATGCCTGCCGCCTTTGCTGCACGCATGAGCGCGTAAAGATGCTCATTGGAGGAATGCACTCCGCCGTCTGATACAAGGCCCATGAGATGCAAGGCCGCACCCGGCTCGCGCGTCGCAGCAAACGCGCTGTTCAACACGGGGTTCGCCGCCAGCGAACCGTCGGCGCACGCACGATTGATGCGCGTGAGTTCCTGATACACCACGCGTCCCGCGCCGATGTTGAGGTGCCCCACCTCAGAGTTGCCCATCTGGCCCTCGGGCAAGCCCACGGCCTCCCCCGACGCCTCAAGCTTCGTCCACGAACACGTGGCGAAAAGCTCGTCCAGATGGGGCGTGTGTGCCTGAGAGATGGCGTTGCCCGGGCCAGCCTCCGCCAAGCCGAACCCATCCATAATAATGAGACACGCGGGAAGCGTGAGGTTGGCGGCTTGCGCCGCACGGGATTCTTCGACTGCGCTCACTTCGTTCGCTCCGCTCAGAATGACAGACGAGGGCAGCTCGCACTGCCCTCGTTCACGATGACTAGGACTACGTTACAGACATGCCTCGATGAGTTGGACGAAGGAGGCGGCTTTAAGGCTGGCACCGCCGATGAGGCCGCCGTCGATGTTCGGCTGCGCCAACAGGCCCTCCACGTTGCCCGGGTTCATGGAGCCGCCGTAGAGCACGCGCATCTCTTCGGCCGCATCTTCGCCGAATAGCTCGGACAGCGTCGCGCGGATGGCGGCGCACACGGCTTCGGCCTGCTCAGGCGTGGCGGTACGACCGGTGCCGATAGCCCAGATGGGCTCGTAGGCCACGACGCAGCGCTTGCCGTCAGCCGCATCCACACCCGCAAACGCGGCGCGCACTTGGGCGGTCACGTATTCTTCGGTGTTACCCTCATCGCGCACGGCGAGCGATTCGCCCACGCACACGATGGCGTAGAGGCCGGCTTCCACCAGGGCCTTCACCTTGCGGTTTACGTCCTCGTTCGTTTCGCCGAACAGCTCGCGGCGCTCGGAGTGGCCCACAATGGAGCACGCGCAGCCAATTTCCTTGATCATCGGCACCGAGATTTCGCCCGTGAACGCACCCGACGGCTCCCAGTACACGTTCTGCGCGCCGACGGCAATTTTCGTGCGGTCGAAGTCGAGCACCGTTTTGGCCGGCTTGAGGTCGACGAACGGCGGGCAGATGACGATATCAACATCCTCCGGCCATTCCTTTTCGTACTGGTTCGAAATCTCCTGCGTGAGCACCACCGCCTCACCAACAGTGTTATTCATCTTCCAGTTACCCGCCATCATAGGTTTGCGAGCCATATTTACCCTTTCCGCCGTTCTGCCGAACGGCGGAACGACTTGACGGCAAGGGTAGAACCCTTGCCCTACGGAATACCTGCCAGGAGGCCTCTTATTGCGGCCTCCTACGCCAACCTGCTACTTCAAAGCCTCTACACCCGGGAGGGCTTCGCCTTGGACTAGTTCCATGGAGGCGCCGCCGCCGGTGGATATGAAGGTCATGTGGTCGGCCAGGTTGAACTTGTTGACGGCCGCTACGCTGTCGCCGCCGCCGATGATGGTGTCCGCTTCGGCGTTCGCGGCCACGGCCTCGGCCACGGCCTTCGTGCCCGCCTCGAACGGCTGCATCTCGAACACGCCCATGGGGCCGTTCCAGAACACGGTGCCCGCCTCGGCCACAGCGTTGGCGTAGAGCTTCGCCGTCTCGGGGCCAATGTCGAGACCCATCATATCACCAGGGATATCATCAACCGAAACCGTGAGCGTTTCGGCATCTTCGGCAAAGCGGTCGGCGCACACCACGTCAACCGGCAGCAGCAGATTCACGCCGCGCTCCGTGGCCTTCGCCATCATTGCGGAGGCGCGCTCCACCCAGTCCTCTTCCTTGAGCGAGGTGCCCACGGCTTTGCCCTGCGCAAGCAAAAACGTGAAGCACATGCCGCCGCCGATGATGAGGGTGTCGCACTTGTCCATGAGCGCGTCGATGACCTTGATTTTGTCGGACACCTTCGAGCCGCCGAGAATGGCGACGAAGGGGCGCTTCGGGTTTTCAAGCATGCCTGTGAGCGTGCCCACCTCGCGCTGCATGAGATAGCCCGCGTACGCCGGCAAAAGCGCGGCCACGCCCGCCGTGGAGGCATGCGCACGGTGCGCGGTACCGAAGGCGTCGTTCACGTACACCTCGCCGAGCTGGGCCAACTCTTCGCAGAAGGCGGGGTCGTTCTTCTTCTCGCGCTTGTCGAAGCGCAGGTTCTCCACCACCAGCACGTCGCCATCGCGCAGTGAAGCGGCCTTCGCCTGGGCATCCGTGCCCACCGTGTCGGTGGCGAACACCACGGGCTTGTTGAGCAACTCCGAGAGTCGCTGCGCAGCCGGACGCAGCGTGAATGCTTCCTCGAAGCCCTCGCCCGCCGGACGGCCCAAATGGCTCATGAGGATGACGCGCGCGCCACCTTCCACCAGCTTCTCAATTGTCGGCAGCGCCGCCCGAATGCGCGTGTCGTCGGTGACCATGCCATCCTTCACCGGCACATTAAAGTCAACGCGCACCAGCACCCGCTTGCCCGCCGCGTCCAACTCATCAATAGTTTTGATGTCCGCCATATTCATCTCCTTGAGGTCACATGCAAGCCACCGTCCGTGCAGAACCCCGTAGATTGTCATCCTGAGCGGAGGCCGCAGGCCGGAGCCGAAGGATCCCATGCGGCGACAGCGCATCCGGCCTTCGGCTCGCGCGGGATCCTTCGACTCGCTGCGCTCGCTCAGGATGACACCTGTAAGCATTCGGACGAGTCAGCAAAGGAAAACGAGCCTGCCAAGGCAGGCTCGTTTCAACAAATACGCTTAGAGCAAAATCTTCACGAGATCCTTAACCCTGTTGGAATAGCCCCACTCGTTATCGTACCAGCTGATGCACTTCGCGAAGTTACCCTCGCCACCCATCACCATGGTGAGCTTGCCGTCGTAGATGGAGGAATGCGGGTTGTCCACGATGTCGATGGAGACAATCGGATCCTCGGTGTACTCAAGGATGCCGTTGAGCGGGCCTTCGGCCGCAGCCTTCATCGCGGCGTTGATCTCGTCGATGGTGACATCGCGCTCCAGCTCAACCGTGAGGTCAACCATCGAGCCGTCCGGCGTGGGAACGCGAGTAGCGAAGCCGTCCAGCTTGCCCTTGAGTTCCGGCAGCACGAGCGACACCGCGCGCGCGGCACCGGTGGTGGTGGGGATCATGGACATGGCAGCCGCGCGGGCGCGACGCAGGTCCTTGTGCGGCAGGTCGAGAATCTTCTGGTCGTTCGTGTAGGAGTGAATGGTGTTCATGTAGCCGCGCTTGATGCCGAAGTTGTCCAGCAGCACCTTCGCGAAGGGGGCCAGGCAGTTCGTCGTGCACGAGGCGTTGGAGATGATGTTGTGCTTCTCGGGATCGTACTGGTCGTCGTTCACGCCCATGACGATGGTGATGTCTTCGTTTTTGGCCGGCGCGGAGATGACAACCTTCTTGGCGCCCGCGTCGAGGTGCGCCTTGGCCTTCGTGCCGTCGGTGAAGAAGCCCGTGGACTCCACCACCACGTCAACGCCCAGTTCACCCCAGGGGAGGTTCGCGGGCTCGCGCTCGGAGAGGACCTTGACCGCATGGCCGTCGGCGATGAAGCCATCCTCGGTGACCTCGACCGTGTCGAAGGCGCGCCCGTGGACGGAATCGTACTTGAGCAGGTGGGCCATCGTCGGGATGTCGCCGAGGTCGTTAACCGCCACAACCTCGATGTCGGGATCGTTCACCATCGCGCGGAACGCCAGGCGGCCGATGCGACCGAATCCGTTAATGCCTACTTTGATTGCCATGCGTATCCCCTTTCGTAAAGATACTCTGTTGCAGTCTTTTGGGACGGTACTGATACTACACCGCGTGCGCGCCCGGCGGGGCGAGCGCGGGGTCATCCCATAATAAAAGCATGCCGAGCAGGGAATTTGCCAACTTAGTGCAACTGCCTCCCAGTGGACGCCACCAGGCGCGCCCGATTCACGCATGCGCACACATTGTACTCCGCAAAAGCGCGTTGCACGGTTTCAGACGGTCAACGATGAGGCGGGCGGCGGTTTTTCACAGGGGGAACGCTAGCTTTTGGCCTCTTTCGCCATCTGTTCGATACGGCGCACGCGGTGGTACACGGCGCTTTTTGACAGCGGCGGGTTGGCGCGCTCGCCGAGTTCCTTGAGCGTGGCATCCGGGTAGGTGACGCGCAGGCGGATGAACTCCTGCAGTGCGGGAGGCAGGTTCTCCATGCCGTGAGCCTCAAGCACCGTTCTGATGGCGAAGATCTGATCGACCGAGGCGCTGGCGCTTTTTGCCTGGTTCGCCACCTCGGCGTTTGTCATGCGGTTCACGTCGTTACGCACGCTTTTGATGACACGCTCGTTTTCCATGGCTAGCGCGCAGTGGTGCGCGCCTGCGAACGCGAGGAATTCCAGAATGGCGGCTCCGCTTTTGAGGTACACCATATAGGAGCTGCGCCGTTGCATGATGCGCGCGTTGATGCCTTTTTCCTCCATGAGCGCCACCAGGCCCTCGGCCAAGGGTTCGGACTCCACGGTAATTTCGAAGTGGAAGTCGCCACGCGGGTTGGCGATGAAGCCGCTGCCGAGAAACGCGCCGCGCAGATAGGCGGCCGTGCAGCACTGCTTATCCACGAGGTCGGGCTTGATGCCCAGCTCCAGGCCCTCTTCGGAGAGCACGCCCATGTCGCGCAGCGCCTCGGCCAAGGTGGGCTGCGCCGGCACCTCTATCAGATAGTTTGGCGTTTTGTGCAGCACGCTGCGGCGCACGGTGAGCTCGGTTTTCAGGTGGTAGAGCTCGTGGAGCAGCTTGATGATGAGGCGCGCCACACTGGGCACGTCGGTGGATACTTCCAGACGGTACGCGCCCTGGCCGCTGAGGAAGAGGGTGCCTTCGATGCGCACGAGCGCCGCCAGGGTTGCTTTTTCGCAGTGCGAGCATACGGGGGGCACGCGCGCGAGTTCGTCTTTTACTTCTGCCGTGAACGACATAGCTTCAACACCCCCCGGAATGCGTCGCGCAAGGCGCCCGGGTTGTGCCAGGTGGGCTGCGCAGGGTCCACCAAATCGCGCGCGATGACCACGGGGCCCTGCGCTTGGATGGCCTGGACGTCGCGGTAGGTGATGGCCACGGGGCGCACGCGGCCGCCGAGCACCGCGTCGTCCATGTCGGACGTGGAGCCGTGTTCAGGCTCGTCGCCGGCAAGCGCGCCGAACACGCCGGTGGCGGGGCTGTCGGGGCGCAGCGGCACGGTGGTGTGCACCAGCATGTAGTCCACGAGCCCATGCATGCCGTGATCCATGAGCGCTTCCACGTGTTCGCGCGCCGTAAGGCCCCAGGTCTCCCCCTGCATGTCGGCGAGCGAGCACACGAAAAGCGTGCTGGCCCGCGAGGCGCGCACCGCGTCCACTACGCCGGGAACCAGCAGGTTCGGAATGATGGAGGTGAAAAGCGAGCCGGGGCCAAGCACAATGAGGTCGGCTTCACGGATGGCCTTGAGCGCGGGTTCGTAGGGCGTGACCGGGCGGTCGGCGCTCAGACGCACGCGGTCGAGCGCCGTGCGCGAATGGCAGGCCACGGCTTGGCCTTCAATCTCGCGGCCATCGCGCGTGTGCGCCACCAGCGTGACGCGATCGAGCGTGGAGGGGTACACGCGTCCCTGGGCATCAAGCAGCTTCTCGCAGATAGCGATGGCCTCAGGGAATGACCCGGCCGCGTCTTCGAGCGCTGAGAGCATGAGGTTTCCAAGCGTGTGGTTGCCCGCGAAGGGGAACCGGTACTTGAAGGCGCGCACGAGCGGATCGTTCGGGTCGGCCGCCATGGCAGCCAAGCATTTGCGCACGTCACCGGGGGGCGTGACGTTTGCCTCCTCGCGCAGTACACCAGTGGAGCCGCCATCGTCGGCCATGGCCACCACGGCACTGGTTTCCAGTCCCATGGACAAAAGCGTGCGGATGGACACGGGCGCACCGGTGCCGCCGCCGATGACAACCGCGCGCACGTGCTCGCCAGGAGCCACCACGGCGGGCGCGGGATCGAGCGCCGCGAACGCAGCGGTAGCTGAGGGATCGTGGGTAAACGCAGGTGTTGTCATAGCGCGCCGCCCTCGGCGAGCGCGAGGTCGCGGTGCGCGATACTCACGCGGTAACCCTGCGCCTTCAGGTAGTCGGCCGTGGATTCCGCGAGCGCCACCGAGCGGTGTTGGCCGCCCGTGCACCCCACCGCAATGGCCAGCTGCTGCTTACCTTCGGCCACGTAACCAGGCATGACGCAGTCGAGTAGCCCGCGCCAGCGCTGTTCAAACTCTTCGGTTTCCGGGCGATACAGCACGAAATCGCGCACTGGTTTGTCGAGGCCCGTAAGCGGGCGCAGTTTCGGGTCGTAGTAGGGGTTTGGCAGAAAGCGCACGTCCATGACCAGGTCGGCGTCGAGCGGCGCGCCGTGCTTGAAACCAAACGAGTACACGGTGACCGAGAGTCCCGTGCGCTCTTCCCCCGGCGCGAACAGATCGCGGATGGTGGCGCGCAGCTGCGGCGGCAACATGTCGGTGGTGTCTACCACGTGATGGGCGCTTTCGCGCAGCTCGAAGAGCAGGTTGCGCTCGCGCTCGATGCCTTGGGCGATGGAGGCGCCGTCCGTACACAACGGGTGCCGGCGGCGGCTGGACTTGTAGCGCGCAACAAGCTTCTCATCTGCGGCATCGAGGAATAGAATGCGGTAGTCAATGCCCTGGGCCTTCAACTTCTTCAACTCATTCATGAGGTTCGCAAAGAAATCACGGTTGCGGGCGTCGCATACCACGGCAAGGCGGCGACGCTCGTCGGGCTGGCCGGGCATGCCCGTGAGTTCCAACAGGTTCGCAATGAGGCTGGCGGGCAGGTTGTCCACGCAGAAATAGCCCAAATCTTCGAAGGAGTGCATGGCCTCAGTGCGCCCTGCCCCGCTCATGCCGCTTACGATGACAAGTTCAGGCATGTGCGCCAAGTCGACGCGATCCGCTGCTTCTTCGCTCATGTCGTCCGTCCTTCCGTGGATATTCTACGCATCACCCTGCACGGCCCGCTCTACCGCTTCGTCAACAACGGCCGAGGTCACCGCCGCGGGGCCCTCACCCGCTGGCGGACAGACAGCCTCAGCAGCCGCGTCCGTCTCGCCGCCCACGACGCGTTCGTCGGTGCGTTCCTTATTATACTGCTGAAGGACGCAATACAGTTCTTCAGCTACTTCTTCAGGCACGACGCGCGCGGCTTTGATCTCGTCGAGCGTGGCCGCCTTCAGGTTCCTGAACGATTTGAAGTGCTTGAGCAGCGCTTTTTTGCGCACCGGGCCCATGCCAACCACGTCGTCTAAGATGGAAGCCGTCATGCCCTTGCCGCGCAGTTCACGGTGATACGTGATGGCGAAGCGGTGCGCCTCGTCGCGCACCTGTTTCACCAGATAGAGCGAGGCCGAGCCGCTAGGCAGCACCACGGGGCCCGTATCCTGCCAGGGCACGAACAATTCCTCGTCGCGCTTGGCCAGGCCGCACATCGCAATGTCGTCGATACCCATTTCGTCGAACATGGCAAGCGCCGCGGAGAGCTGAGGCTTGCCGCCGTCAAGGATGATAAGGTCAGGCTTTGAGCCGAAGCGTTCGTCGGCCATACGCTCGGGCGCGTAGCGGCGGCTCATGACCTCTTGCATGGACAGGAAGTCGTTCGCTTCGTCGAGCGGCGTTTTTATCTTGAAGCGACGGTACTGGTTTTTGTCCGGCTTGCCGTTCGTGAACACCACCATGGAGGCCACCGTGTAGGAGCCGTGGATGGTGGAGATGTCGAAGCACTCGATGCGCATGGGTGGCGCGTCGAGTGCGAGCGCGCTTTCTAGCTGGAGCAACGCGTTGTTGATGCGCTTGTCGTCGTAGTTCGTGCGCACCTTGTAGCGCATGAGCGTGTGCTTCGCGTTCGTTTCGGCCATGCCCACCAGTTCCGCCTTCTCGCCTTTTTGCGGGGCGGTGAAACGCACTTTCGCGCCGTGGGGACTTGCCAGCTTTTCAGTGAGCCACTCTTCCATGGCCTCCTTGTCCTCCGGCTCGTCGCGCAGGATGACCTCGTGCGGGATGGAGGTGGTGGCGTCGTAGTAGCGCAGGAGGAACATGTGCAAGAGGTCGTCGTCGGGGACGTCTTTGCCGCGGTCGAGCACGAATTCGTTCGAGTTGATGATGCGGCCTTCACGCACCATGAACACGTGCACGCCCGCCACCGTTTCCTCGCGGAAGAGGCCCACGACGTCGGCGTCGAGGTTGCGCGTGGACACGGCGTGCTGCTTGTCGGTGAGGCTGTTGATGGTGTCGATGCGCGCCTTGATGCGCGCGGCGCGTTCGAAGTCCAGCTCAGCGGCGGCATCCTGCATCTCGGTGGTAAGTTCCTCGATGAATTCGCGGTGCTGGCCGGAGAGGAAACGCTCGATGCGACGCACGTTGAGATCGTACTCTTCCGGCGTGATGCCGCCGCAGCACGCGCCGGGGCCGAGGCCTACATGCGCGTCGAAGCACGGGCGCGCGTCGCGGTCGAGCAGCGCAAGCGGGTCTTTGTCAAGACGGCGCTTCAGCTGCCGCCAATCGGCACACGACGTGGCGCAGAGCGGCACGACGCGCCGAGCAATGTCCACCATATCGCGCGCGGCACGGCTGTCGGTGTAGGGGCCGAAGTACTTGGTGTCGGCGCGGTGCTTCTCGCGCGTGTACTTGATGGCGGGAAACACGTCGCCTTTCGTGAGCGCGATGAACGGGTAGGACTTGTCATCCTTGAAGTCGGCGTTGAAGAACGGGGCGTGCTGGTTGATGAGGTTCTTTTCGAGCACGAGCGACTCGTGCTCGTTTTCTACGACGATGTAGTCGAAGCTGTCAATTTGATCCACCAGCAGGGGGATCTTCGCGCGTTCGTCCTGGAAGTTCACGTACTGACGCATACGGGCGCGCAGCTGTTTTGCCTTGCCCACGTAGATGACCTGGCCAGACTTGTCCTTCCAGAGGTACACACCGGGCAGCGTGGGAACGGCGTTCAGTTCCTGCTTGATGCGTTCCAACTTAGCGCGTTGGCTTTCGGCAGGAGCCGCTTCCGCGTTGTAGGAGCGCACGGCATCTTCCAGCGCCGGGCGGCGGCGTCCCTCGCGCTCCAAGCGTGCGGCGGCATCAGCAGCGTCGGCGGTGTTGGCCGCGTCAGCTTCTCCAGGCTCTGCGACCTCTTCCTCGTCCCAGCGCTCAACACCGCCCGCGTCACCGTCGGAGAAAGAATCATCATTGGTATGTTCAAAAAGTTCGTCCATAGGCGCAGTATAGCAAACCGCACAAGCGTTCCCGTAACGTCAAACCCCCTCCACGCGGTCACCAGAACCGCTGGCTGGAACGAGGATTAACGGCGGTTTAGCGCGTGCGAAGGGTCGACGTTGCGGAGGAGGGTTGGGTTGTCGTAGAGGGGGTGGACTATGAGGTCGCGGGAGCGCAGTTCGTGATGGGTGCCGGTCAGGAGGTTTTCGAAGAAGCGGTGGAGGAAGCTGGGGTCGGGCATGACGCCGGCTTTTGCGTTGCGGTAGTTTGCGCGTACGAGCGCGTCGCGGAAGTAGCGCGCGTGCTGCTCGAAGGGTTCGTTGTCTATGTCGAAGCCGAGAAAGCGCAGGTAGAGCACTGCAAACACGGCCACGGTACGCGTGTTTCCCTCCACAAAGGGGTGCACCTGCCACAGCCGTGAGACAAAGCGCGCGAAGTGAGCAAGCTGCTCGCCCTCGAACGTGATGTCATACACGTAAGCCGCTTCCTCATCAAAGGCAAATTCGAGCGAGTGCGCGACGAGGGACGGATCAGCGTACACCACGCTGTCCCCGTTGAGGATGAATTCGCGCTTTTGAAGCGCCTCCGTTTTGAACTCACCGGGGTGGTAGAGTTCCGAATCGAGGTCTTGAAACAGCGAACGGTGCACTTCGGGAAGCATCTCAGGCATGAGCGAGAACGCGCCACGCGAAAGCAGTTCAACAATGCGCTGACTTACCAGGTCAGCTTCACGGGTGTCGGCCTCACAGGTACCTGCCTCCCCCTCGTCAGGAAACTCGGAGGATTTACGCTGTTCGTAATACGCCCGGATGAGACTGCCTGTTTCCGCAAGGTCGCGCTTCCCCGCAACGTGCGCGTCTGCCAGTGTGCGCAGGTAGCCAGACGGCTCGAGCCCATCCACCTGCTGCAAGCCCATCGCCACATTCCAGTATCCTCGGCGCACCGAGGCATCGCCCGTCTCATGCACCGGCTCATAAGGAAAATCCTGCGGACAATCGGCCGTCATACACAACCCTTCCGAAACAACATTGCCGCCAGTATAACAAACCCCAAGCCACCCAAACAAATGTTTCACATGAAACACCGGAAGCACGCCTGCCAAGCGGCAACAACAAAAGAGAGGCCACGCTTGAGCGACCTCCCTCCTACATGCGAAACAACGCAGACACTTACCTATTTATAGTAGGGTTACCCAGCTACCTCAATTGTCCAGGTGAGTTTCGTGAGCGATGTGATGTCCTCGCCTGGTTGATAATCCAACTGCGCGCCATTCAGGTTCAGTCCGATGGAGCCATCCAACACACTCGGCTTCCCTGACGAGGCAGCGGCTAAGGTGACGATATACTCATCACTGCCGTTTTCTATCGGAAGGGTCATCGTTTTATTCCCTAACTTAATATCAAGGCTCACCTTCGCGGAATCGCCCTCCACGGGGAACAGCACCGCAGCCCCATTGGCCTTCTGGCTTGAGACTTGCGAAACACGCAGCTTCTGCGGCGTGTTCGAAACTATATCAAACTCACCGGGCGTCACCTTACCGGACGAATCAACCTCCACCTTTGCCGAAAGCGGTACGTCCAAATCTACCTGCAAGGTAAACACGCCATACAGAGTGGTTGGCTGCTCAATAATACCCGTTTCAAAATTAAACATTTCCTGAAACGTCTCGTCGGTATACCAACCGCCGAAGGAATAGCCGAACTTATCGGGCACGCCAGGATCTATCACCTTCTTCTCACTCGTGGAGAGCAAACTGGCATAGTCGGTCCATCCTTGCTCGCCCGCAAGCTTGGTCTTAAGCGAAACGATATTTACACCTTCAGGCAAATCGGCAGGATCCGTCACCAGCGTACGGTATTGCGAATCCCAATATGTTTGATCGAGAATATGCGACGGATCCCCCGCATAATATGTGGTCACGCTATAAGAAAGTGGCTGATTTGTTACCGGGTCGGAGCATACGAAGGCGCTATCAAGACCAGCTTTCGCTTCGTCGGAAATCGCCGTCAGATCAATGCTGGCTGGAAGAACCATCAGTTCATTGCACTGCGTGAACATATCCACAATATTCGTCAGGCTCGATGGGATCGTAAATCCATTGGGGAGGTACTTTAGGCTGTTGCAGCAATAGAAAGCAGCTTGTGCGTTCAGGCAGTTTGGCGGAATTCTAAACCCAACGGGCAATGCTTCCAGCGAGCGGCACTCGTAAAACATCGACGCTATGTCCATAACGTTTGGAGGAATATTGAAACCCGCCGGCAGCGACTTGAAGTTCGGACACACATGCAACAACCCTGAGACATCCGTCACACTATCAGGCAGGGTAAAGCCCGCTGGAAGTGTTGTGAGACTCGCCATATTGTCAAACATATAAGAAACGCATTCGACACCATCCATTACCTTGAGCTGCGACGGCAAGGCTGCGATTGATTCACAGTGCGAAAACATTTTCAACGCCGTCTTCGCTGTGCCAGGAATCACAAGATTGGTGGGAAGATCCGTAAGATTAATACAGTTGGCGAACAGGCTTTCCACGCTGTTCACGCCCTCAGGAATGAACATCCCCGTTGCATCAACAAGCGAACTCATACCGGCGAACCAAAACGCCATGCTGGTGGCGCGCACCGACGCATCCATCTGAACGCGTTTCACTCTGTCACGCAGCGTGCCCCAGTGCTCCATGGGCAAGACGTTCATCACGTCGTTATTCCACGTCCATCCAAAGTCGTCGATCACCGCTCCTTCGGTGCAGTGGATCTTCAGCGTACCATCGTCGGTGAGTTCCCAGGAGGCATCGTGGTTGCCAGCAGTTCCGGTGGTGGGTAGCAGGCCGGAGGCCTTTTGGTACAACCCATATAACGTTGTATTCGCAGTAATCGGTTGCGAGAAGTCAAACTTCACATCACCCTTCTCGCTGGTAAACCAACCGAGGAAAACAAACCCTTGGCGTTCGGGCGCAACGGGTTCCGCCATCGCTGCATTGGCAGCAACAGGAAGCGTTTTCCATTCCTGGAAAGCGCCAGACTCTTGGGACACCATAAGCGTAACTGCAAACTCTCCCGAAAGAGACGTAACAAGTTCGCGAGACTGGCTGCTCCAGAACGCTGCATCCATCATGTCGCTTGGATTACCCGCATAATAGGTTTTCACAGGAGAACTTGGTTTAGCCTGGTCGTAGAACGAGAACATAGTGTTAGCCTTTTGAAGCGCTTCAGCACTCAACGAATTAAGCTTCATGCTTGCCGGCAGCGACCGCAACCTACCGCAATCAAAGAACATGTTCGTTACCTTCTTCAGAGAAGCAGGTATGCAGAAACCGGTCGGAAGCGCATCCAGTGCGTGACACGAAAAGAAGAGGAACGAGAGATTTTCCACCTTGGTGCATGTCGTCAGGTTGAAGCTGGTCGGAACCGCCTTCAGCGAGCCACATTCCGCAAACATACCTTCGCCGTTAATAAGATCACGCGGCGCGCTGAAGCCTTCAGGTATGGAAGTCAATCCCGTCCGAGCAAAGACGTACGCTGCACTATTCACGCCATCAGGAAGCGAAAATCCTGCCGGCAAGCTGCTCAGCTTATTGCAATAGTTGAAGGCGTGGTCCACCGCAGTCACGGTATCCGGAATGATAAAGGGCTCGGGAAGTTTTTCAAGCAGCGAGCACGAGACAAACAGGTTCCCCAGGCTGGTGACCCCGGTCGTAGGCACGAAGAAGCGAGAGGCATCGGTAAGCTGTGGCATGTGCGCAAACCAAAAGTCCATGCTTTCTGCCACGCCAACCGTCGGCGCCATTGCAATTCGTTTCACATCGCCGCGGTGCGGCCCCCAATACTGAAGATTATACTGGGCGTCAGGCGCTCCATTCTCCCACGTCCATCCGAAGTTAGCTATAACCCCATCGCCACATATCGAGAGCGTTCCGTCGACCGCAATGTGCCACCACGCCTCACCGGTGTCAGGCTGAACCGGCAACGCACCTTCCACCGTACCGCGACCACCATGCGTGAGCCACGTGCCGTAGAGCGTCTTGCTTTCGGTCAGCGGCTTCGAGAAATCAAACGGCTGCGTGCACTCTTCGTCAATACACCAACCACTGAAGATGTAGCCGTCAAGCACAGGGTCATCAGGTTTGACAATTTCTCCAGCTTCATTTGACCAGATCACTGAAAGGGTTTCCCACGGGAATCCCAATGCTTCATCCGAGGACTGCACCTTAAACGTAACTTGCCAGATACCACCGTCTTCCATACCTGAAGCATCGGTAACCAGCGTACGTTCCTGACCCTCCCAATCAAAATTCAAAATGTGAGGATTCGTACCCTGGTACAGCGTTTTGAGACGCGCCGTATCTCCTTCCCTCATTGCTTGAAATGGCTCAGCCGAAGACAGAGCAGCCTCAAAGGGAAAATCAAAATCCTCGCTCAAACTCACAAGACTTTGGCATCCCTTAAACATGTAGTCCATAGCGGTAACACTTTGAGGAACTATAAATCCCTCAGGAAGCCTTGACAGCGAAGAACATCCCTCAAAGAGCGAAGTGCAATTGGTAGATAGCGGTCCTATAAAATCATTGGGAAGACGCAAAGTAGCTAGGTTGGAGCAGTTCCTAAAAACGTTCCTCATATTCGTAACTCCAGAAGTGTCGAAGCTACGTAGGTCAATTGATGTAAGACTTGCGCATCCTTCAAACATGCTGAACATCGACGTCAAAGACGTTGTAACAAAATGCGAGAGATCGACGCTCTGCAAACTTGCACACCCGTTGAACATCTTGTGCGTGAATTGTACCGACGACGTATTGAAATTTGATATATTCAGTTCGTGAAGGCTTGAGCAGCCATTGAATAAGCTGCCCATATTTATCACCAGCGGTGTAGTGAAATGCGAAATATCAAGAGAAACAAGACTTGAGCAATCTTGGAACATCGCATAGATGCTAGTCGTACTATCGGTACTGAAATTCGACACATCGATAGAGGTTAATTTTGAACAGCCATCAAACGTCCAATACATGTCTTCTACACGCGAGGTGTTTAAGCCAGACACGTCAATGGATTCCAAATTGGAGCATTTGCTAAAGATATAGCCCATGTACTGAAGATTCGGTGTGTTAAACGAAGAAAGATCGAGCCTTTTGAGGCTTGAGCATCCAAGGAACATGCCATACATACTGGTTACATTCCTCGTATCAAACCCCGACACGTCAATCTCTTTTAAGCTTGAGCAGCCGTTAAACATATTGCTCATGAGCTGGACATTCGACGTATTCAAGCGAGACAAATCAAGTTCGGTCAGACTTGAACAACCAAGGAACATACTTGCCATAGACGTTGCTCCGGCGGTCGACGTCTCGGGAAGTATCAGCGTTTGCAAGTTGGAGCATCCGTAGAAAAGACCTCCTATGTTGGCAACAGACGAGATGTCAAGACTCGACAGATCAAGTGAAGTCAAACTTGAGCAGTTGTAGAACATGCCATAAACGCTGCTGGCATTCGTGCACTTAAAATGAGAAACATCGACCGACTTCAGGCTTGCGCAATCGTAAAACATGTCGAACATGAGGTCTACGTTTGAGACATCGAAGTTAGATACGTCGATCGATTCAAGGCTAGAACAACCGCGAAAGAGGTTATACATATCTTTTACATTTGAGGTATCGAACGAGGAAACATTAAGATAGGTAAGGCCTGATGCTCCGTAAAACATCTGGGCAATGTCCTCTGCTTTTGAAGTGTTGAATGTTCTCAGATCGAGTGACTTAAGAGCGGAGCAATCGCGAAACATGTTAAACATAATTGTGACATCTGAGGTGTCGAAGCCAGAAACATCCGCTGTTTCCATGTTCACGCAACCCCAAAATAGGCGAGAAGAATCTGGTGCCCCCTTCACACCTTCCTCAATCCGCAACGATTTAATTAAATCACGCTGGGTGTACCAGGGGATATTTTTTTCAGACTTATCGACACTACCCAGCACGCCATCAGTCCCCAACTTCGGGGAGATGGTCAGACAGCCTTGTTCGTCAATTACCCACGTACAGTTACCCCATTCGCCTTCTTTCGGATCCGAAGTGTCAGTGGGTTGTCCATCGGTAGCAAGAGGCATCACATGGCTCAACTGGGCAATACCGGTTTCGGAGTTGGATGAATTGGGCTTTTCTGTTCCAGCGTTTGTATCCGGGAAGTTGTATGTTTCGGATGCAGCGGAGACTTCTATGGTGCGGGTGGCACGGGCGAGTTCTTTGTTGTTGAGAGTGAGGGTAGCGGTGACTTCGGAGGTTCCGGGGGCTTTGGCGGTGGCGGTGCCGTCAGGGGCGACCGAGATTGGTTTGGCGGCGTAGGAGAAGGAGAGTTTACAAGCTTCGGGGACCTCGGCGAGGGCGTTTTCAAAGAGGTTGGCTTGTTGGTCTACCTCGAGGGTGAGGGGTTCTTGGGGGAGAGTGAGGCCGTAGGGGTTGAAGTGGTTGTTGTTCGCGATGAGGCCCAGGTTCCAGGGATAAGTGTTGTCTGCGTTGTAGGGGCAGTAGAGGGAGAGGTTGGCACAGCCTGCGAGGGTGTCGTCGGCTACTTGTGGTGTGCCGAGGGCGACGATGCGAGTCAGGGACTCACAGGAGGCGAAGGCGCGGGAGTTGATTGATTGCACGCTGGAGGGGAGCCAGATGTCTGCGAGGCTCGTGGCTTCGAAGGCGCGCTCGCCTAGTTCGCGGAGGGTGTCGGGGAGTTGGATGCTTGTGAGGTTGGCGCAGCCAGCGAAGGCGGCCCCGCCGATGGAGGTCACGGTGGCAGGGAGGGTTACGCTGGTCAGCGTGCCGCGGTTCGCGAAGGCGTTAGCGGCAATGGTGCTCACACGGTACGACACGCCATTGATCTCGGCGGATGCGGGGATTTCGAGGGTGGCGGCGGGGCCTTCTACACCTTCCCAGGTGACTGAGAGGGTGTAGTCATCAAGCAGCGTAAACACGAAGTCGCTGGCATCTTCGGCCTCAGCTTCTGGGCGCGTTGTTGCACCGGGCTCCGCAGGCTCGGCGAAGTGTTGGAAGCCGGCCGCTTCCCAGACAGCCTTGCGTACGTCGTAGTCCTCCCCTGCGGGAAGCGCGACAACAGCGGTGGCTTTGACATCATCAACAAAGGCAGTCGAGTCGATCTCAAGCACATTCCCGAGTGCGGTGATCGAGGTGAGGTTTTTGCAGCCGGCAAGCGCGTACTCGCCGATGGTTTCTGTCTCAGTGGGAAGCACGACAGCAGTTCCTACCTTCGGCGGGCAGACAACCAAGGTCTTGAGGTCTTTCGTGAAAAGCATCCCGTTGAGCGTTTTGAATTCGGCGCTGCCATCCCCGGCAGATAGTGAGGAGCTCAGACACCGGGAAAATGCCTGAGCGGGGACGTATGTTGTTTGGCCGGGGATGGTGGCAGCGCCCTCCTTGCCCTCGGGAATGAGCAGGAGATGAGAGTAGTCTTTGGTAAAGAGCATGCCGTCAGAAGCCGAGAAGGCCTCGTTTTTGCTGCTGACAGTAATTGATTTGAGAGAAGAGCAGCCCGCAACTGCGTCGGAGTCTACCTCGCGCAGGGTGGCAGGAAGTGAGATTGAGGTGAGTTCCGGACACTTCGCGAAAGCTTCTTTCGCGATGGAAGTTACCTCGTAGGTGGTTGACCCGCTGGTTACCGATGCCGGAATCGAAAGGTCACCCTTGGGCAGTGTCACGGCAGTGCCAACCAGCTTAGCGGTGTTGGCTGTGGTTTCGATTTCGAAGACAAGGCCATCAGCCACAATTGAGGCAATGGATTCGGATGCACCTTCAGGCAGCGGAACGGTGCCTGCTACCTGGCCGGACACACCAGTAGCGCCCGCGTCCTGCACGGGCGAGTTTTCGTTTTGATTGTCGTTGGAAGAAAGTTGGTCGAGTGGGACCTGTTGGGAGAACTGCGAAGCATCGCCGCTCACATTCGGAGATTCAGAAGCACCCTCCGCGCTTGTAGCGTCAGAGGATTCGGAGGCTATAGGCTCAGAAAGCCCCCCCCCCCGGAGGTTTTCGGATTCAGCAGTGTCTGCGAATGCAGGCAGAGTACCGGTCGCCAGAGCAAACGTAAGCGTTACCGCACACGCAGCCCTGCCGAGCCGCAAAGCTCGACGATTATTCATTTCCCTTGTCCCTTTACTCCAAATTCTTTGTGCATTTCCCGATGCACGTACCCCACTCACTGAGGGATATGCTCGGCATAGTAGCACGCGAAATGGGAATGTGAAGAGGGGCCGGAGGCGCCCGTCAAGGGAAGACACAACCCATCAAGAACCAATAACCGCAGGTAGAACATATTCCGCACATGTTCTGCATAATACTTTTCAACAGACATGCAAATTCACAGTTTCTTCATAAATTGTTGACAAACACAGGAGATGAAAGAAGGGAGCGGACGTGCTAAAATACAGCCATCGGTGCCCCGCCAAGCCGGGCAGCGTGTTTTGGCAAGGCCGGGAAACTTTCGACGGAGACCCGGCCTATTTCTTTAACCTAACGTACCTACCAAACGCTGTTCGTCGTTATCTATCCCTTTTAGAGCCCAATCTTACGATTCCGAGAACAACAGTAAATACTGCACAGACCGCAATAACAGTTTGAACATCCATGGCAACTCCAATCTCTCAAGCTGCCCAGGCGACGAAGCACCGTCGCTATTGTACTTCGCGATACCCATGAATGTTCAAAATACTTACCTTTTCGATAATGGAATATGACATGGGGAGGTGCTGTTCTACTCGTCGACAGCACGAGACACCGCCACCCCGTTTCTAGTAAAGACAGGGCGGCGGATAACGATTAGTTTGCTATTTCGAAGGTAAAGGTTATGTCGGCTAAGCCGGTGGAGAAGCCATCTCGATAGAAGATGACATCGGTCGGGTTGAGGTCTTCAATACCTATCGAGCAGTCCAACACGCCAGGATTCGCAGGACCTGTGGCAGTGGGAATGACAAATCCATCCGGGCGCGAAGGTACAAGAACCCCATCCAGATAGAGATCCAATAACCCCTTTCCCACCAGCGGTTTTACTATCAGGTGGAGTTTATCGAGAGCACTTGGCGCTACTGCCATGTCAGCTTCAGCATTCGAAATAGCCACCGCGCCTGCCACCCTCACGGGAGCAGCCGTCTGAGACGTCAGTCGCAGGGGCGCTTTGGTGATAGTGCCCGACGCGTCAACCGTGATCTTAGCGGAGGCGGGCGCCGTTGCCTTCAGGATGGGAGCGGTGAAGCGCGCGTACAGCGTCATGGTTGTCGCGTTCGGCTCGATTGTGGTGCCGAATTCCACCTTGCTACCTTCCCCATCAAACCAGCCCTCGAAGGCCACACCGTAGCGCGATGCCAACTGCGGGTCGACCAGCGTGCTGCCTTGTGCCACCACCACACTTTGCCACAGCGTATAGTTGGAGTTGCCGGTGGTATCGGGGATCATGAAGTTCACCGTGCACATGCCCGTCGGCATGTCCTGCCCGCCGTTGGTAGCCACCAAGGTGCGCTTGTAGTTCGTCTTCCAGTAGGCCTCCGTCGCAGCCGCATCGCCGCCATCGACGGAAAGTTTCGCCAGATCGGAGCCTGCGTAGTAAGTAGTAATCTCAGTAGCATCAGCAGCGGGGGCAAACAGCGTCTCCACGCCTAACACACCTTGCAACCCCGTGAGATCAAGTGAAGCTGGCAGCGAAGTGAGTGCCGAGCAGCCCCTGAACATGTTCGTCACCTCGCTAACCCGAGAAGAATCCGGAATGGAGAATCCCTCGGGCAGCGCCGCAAGTGTCGTACATCTGGTGAACATGCTCGAGAGGTCGATCTTCTTTTCCTGGTTGGTGCTTGCCGGGATGGTAAACCCAGCTGGTAGCGAGGTCAAAGCCGCGCAGCCACCAAACATGGCCGACGCATTGGAAAGATTGGTCGGCAGCAAAAACGAACTCGGCAGTTGCTTTAACTTCGGGCAATTCCAGAACAGATAGTTCGCGTCAATTACCCCCTCCGGCAAGGCGAAGCCCTCCGGAAGCGACACGAGTTCGAGGTTCTCGCCGAAGATGATAGCAGCCCTTTTCAGGTATGGTGGGAGTTTAAAGCCCTCGGGTAGCGTTTTAAATTGACACCCTCTGAACGTGCCTGTCATATTGGTGAGCGAATCGGGTAGCGTAAAGGTCCCCGGAAGGGCAGCGAGTGATGTGCACATATTAAACGTATGATCGAGAGACACGGTGCCCTCAGGCACATACACCCCGTTTATGTTGTTCAAGCCATACATTCCGGAGAACCAATAGTCCATATCACCGGAGGCTCCATCGTCTCCACCAACAAGAATGCCATCACTCATCTGAACCTTTAGCACATGCGCCCTGAACGGCGACCAATAGCTGGTTCTTGGAGAATCATGGGCATCATCGACGGGAGCCCGGAACAGCTTCTTTATTTTCGCGCCCGGCACGGTGGCCTCGATTTTGAGGACATGGGTGTCCTGATCAAACGACCATGTGGCTCCCTGGCCCTCGGTGCCGTCGGGATTGATGGTGGGTAGTGTGCCGCCGGTTGTTTCGTAGAGTGCGTAGAGGTAGATGTCCTTATCGAGTTTCAGCGGGAATGTGGCGGGATCTGTGCATTCCTCGTCCAGGTACCAGCCTTTGAAGGTTTGGAAGGCGCGGGGTGCAGCTGCTGGCGCAATCTCGATAACGTTGCTAGCATTCGCGTACAGCCTCTTCCACACCGTGGGATAGGCGCCGGTGGCGTCGGGCAACCGCAGGCTGGCAATATACTGGCGATTAGAGTCACCGGCCTTCACGATAGTGCGGCGCTGCACCGTTTCCCAATTCCCCACCAGGGCAATCTCCTCGTTGGTCGCAGGGAAATACGTCGGTAGTGGATCAGGCTTCGGCGACGTTACCGCGTTAAACCCGAATACATTCCAGTTCTGTTTTAAGTTTTGCCGGAATGCTCCGTTTTCTGGCATCTTGATAACATTTTCTAAAAGATGCGCAGGAAGCGTCGTGAGTTTAGGGCAATTCATAAACAGTTCTTGGATGTTCGTTGCCGTTGAAGGTATCTTCAGATTTTCAGGAAGCGACGTCAGATTAAGACACCAATAGAACATGCCTTTCATCTGGCTTAATCCCTCGTGCAACATAAAGTTTTCTGGAAGTGCCGAGATTCCCGTTTGGAAGAATAAGCAGTAAGCCACCTCAACTGTTGTAGGCAAAACAAAGTCATCTGGCAGCGTTTTTAGGTTGCTGCACGACTGCAACATGCCGCCCACCCTCTTCAAGTTTTTCACACCCTCAAATATACCGTCGGGAAGCACTCGCAAACTCGAACAGAAGTAAAGCAAGAAACTCGCATCTTCACAGTTTTCCGGAATAAAGAACCCCTTGCTTACATCGGTCAGAGGCATGCGCTTGAACCAACCCACAGCATCGCGTGCCTTTACGTTGCGCTCCATGCGAACAGCAGTAACATCATTTGAGTATGGCTCCCAATACTTGTCTCTCACTTCGTCGAATTTGAACCCGAGCGGAGCGACCGAGCTGCCGTTTTCGCACACGATGTGGAGGGCGCCATCGGTGGCAATGCCCCACCAGGCGTCCTGACCTGTGGTGCCGTCGGGGTTTTCGGTGGGCAGCAGGCCTTCGTCTGTACCCTTGCCGCCGTGCTTGGTCCACTTGGCGTAGAGCGTCGTTGCCTCCGCGACCGGACGTGAGAAATCGAACGCCTTGAGGCAATCCTCGTCAGCGAACCAACCTATGAACCCATAACCTTCTCTCTGGAGAGTCCCCAGATCGGGCACTATGCCGTCATCGCTAGTGAACACAGAGGCTGACGTTTCAAACACGTTCGTATCCGGGTTCATTACCTTATACTCAACCGGATACAACCCCCTATCAGCCACGCCATCGTCCGTCGTTATAAGCGTACGATTCTGACTGGCCCAGTCGAAGTTGAGCACGTTGGAATCGTCGCCCTGGTAATAAGTCGCCACACGCGGAGCGCCCGATTCCACGTCGCAACCGAATGGCGCTGCACCATTGTCAGCCGCATGGTTAGCGCGATCCAAGGGGAACGAGAAGCCGTCGGGCAGCGACGTGAGCGATGGACAGTCTCGCAGCACGTTAAACAGCTTAACCTCGGGGTTTGTAAAGCTGAAACCCGCTGGCAGTGACACTAAATCTTTGCACTGATAGAACATGCCCGCAGGATTGCTCACGGAAGCGGGCACCTTAAACGACGAAGGCAGCGCAACAATAGCCGAACCAGCAAACATGCTGTAGGTATCAATGGTATTCGATGCCAGCGAGAAGCCCTCAGGCACTACCTTGAGTGAGCTACATTTCTGGAAAAGCGAGCCCACGTTCACTACGTTCTCCGGCATCACAAATCCTGAAATGTCGGTGAGATTCGTGCAACCATAAAACCAATAGGAGAAGTTGTTATTGCGGATAGAGGGACACATTTGCACGCTCACGATGTCGCTACGATACGGAGCCCAGTGATTCGTCTTCTCATCTGGGCTGTCGAACCAACCAAACCCTTGGATGACTCCTCCTCCCCTGACATACAGCGTGCCCTCATCAGTCAGAGTCCAGAAAGCACTTCCCGAGTTCGCCTGACAGGGCAACTCGCCCTCGCGTGTTCCCGGTGCAAGCTTGCCGTAGATGGTGGTATCAGCTTCGAACGCCTTCGAAAAGTCCACCCGCTGCGTGCACCCAGGGTCGGCATACCACAACGTGAACACGTGGCCCACCCGCGAAAGTACAGCTGACGGCTCTGTAAGCAAACCAGACTCATCGGTGTAGGCCGTAGTCCAATATGACCCTCCGGCTGGGTCATCCGAGGATATAAAGTTGAGCGTAACAGTCTTCGAACCTTGAGGTTGGCTGGCAGAAGTCACGAGTGTACGGTTCGCTTCACCCCAAGGATAGTTCCTCACCGAGTCTTTGTTTCCTGGATAGAAAAGCGGTACCGCAGGACCTTCGACAGCAAACACTCCGGCCAACCAACTGGGAGCAATAGAAAAGGTAGGCATATCAAAATCAGCAGGTAAACTCGCCAACGACGTGCATCCTTCAAACATGCGCGCAAAGAGATTGGCTTTTGAAGGTATTTTCAGACCTGCAGGCAAACTCGTAAGCGACGAACAATTGAGAAACATGCCATAGGTCGAGGTAATGTTATCGGGTATAACAAAGCCCTCTGGTAATCTTTCAAGCGAAGTGCATTCTGAAAATATACCTTCAGCCCCCTTCTCTTCAGTAATATTGTTTGACAACCTGAACCCATCGGGAAGGCTTACGAGATTCGAGCACTTATCAAACAGAGCGTTGCAACGCGTGACTGAATCAGGCACCGTGAAGTCTTCAGGCAACGAAGCGATGGCCGTCATCGAAAGCATGCCATGAACATTTACGTTTGTGCCGGAACGGGGTATGCGCACTCCCCCGATAGATTCAAGGCTCGAACAATTGATGAACATTCCCTGCAAATCGTTCGCATCGTCAGGCACAATCAGCCCTTCAGGCAAGGCTTTAAGGTTTAGGCAGGAATGGAACATGTTACGCATCTTTTTGAGACTAGCAAGCGAGAAGTTCTCAGGGAGACTTTCGAACGAGTTGCAAGCAAACGTACCTTGAGCGCTCTGTGCACTGACTGGAATTCGCACGCCCGAAATATCGAGCAGCCCCGGCATTTCGACGAACCAAAAATCAATATCGAGTGCATCAAGGTTTGCATCCATCACAACCCTTTTAACAAAGGGGCGCACCGGACCCCAATAACCTGTCGACCACGCTTTCCAGCCCCATCCAAGATTTTGCACGACCGCACCCTGGCGATCAGCCCAAATGCGTAGCGTGCCGTCGGAGGTAAATTCCCAGTGGGCGTTCGTTGTGTTGTTGTCGGTAGGCAGATCACCGCTCATGGGTGAGAACTTGGTGAAGTTGTAACTCTTCGTCCAGACTTCTTCCATTGTCGCAAAGGGTTCGTTTTTGCCATCTTGTGACACTGCGGGCAATACGACCGTGGCGTTGCCTTTTGCCGCGTCGTCGAATGCCGCAGCGATGCCAGCACCAGCGAAACTGCTGGGCGCGAAGATTGCGCTCAGCGAAGCGCAGTTGGCGAATGCTTCTGCGCCCACAGCGCTCAGTCCCGCCGGAAGCGATACGGCCGTGAGACCTGCGTTTTTGAATGCTTTGAGACCAATTCGAGTTACAGAACTCGGTAACTCTAGAGATCGAAGGGCCGAACAGTTCTCGAACACGGATTCCTCAATTGAGCGTAGCCCCACGGGAAGTTTCACCTTTTCAAGGCTGGTATCGTTGCTGAAGGCCGTAAGGGAGAGGCTTTCCAAACTCGAATTCTCGGCGAACTCTACCAATTTGAGTAATGTATTGCCGTTGATTGCAGACACGTCCACAGTCTTTAAGCTTTCAGGAAAGCTTAAAGACTCAAGCCCAGTATAGGAAAACGAGTTAACCCCGATTTTCTCTAACATCGAGTCGGCCGAGAACTGCACCGACTTTAACGCCATGCAGCCCGCAAAGGCTCTCACACTTATCACGTTCACTGTGTCCGGAATAACGCATAGTTCGATATTCGCCCCGACGAAGGCTTCAGGTGCTATTTCAACAACGTCGTAATTTTCCTCACCTAAGCGATGCGAAGAAGGCAACTCAAGTCGTCCCGACAGCGCTGAAGGACTCACTGCAAACACCATGAGACTCTTTCCGTCCGGGCGCATGCGGTACGTTAAGCCTCCGTCAACGACGTCTTGTTCCCATTTCGCGTGCAACTTCATATCACTTTCTACCGGCTGCAACGCGTCCCAACGCTGAGTGCAGTCGGCATCTAAGAACCAGCCAGCAAACCCATTTCCCGGCTTCGACATGCCCATCTTAGGAATAGTTGATCCTTTGGGAATAAGCCTTTGAACGCTTTGAGGAGCGCCTCCATTGCCCTCAAACGTCACCGTGCAAAGTTCCTGCTGCGCAAGCACGATATTCTCGTTCGGTATGCCATATCCGTTAGTTTGATTAGCCTTCTCCCAAGTAGTCTTATCGATTTGGGAGTTGACGAACACCTTGAGATTCTCCATGGGGTGGCCGCCAAAAGCATTGGGATGAAGAGAGCTCTCGGGAATACTTCCCTGAATTCTCATTTCTTCAAGCGCGAGCGTATGGGCAAAGACATTGTCGGAAAGTTCCGTGATGCCTGAACCTACTACAACGTTTTCTAAGAGCGTGCATTTCATGAAGGCCGCAGCACCCAGTGTTGTGACAGAATCTGGGATCACTACCGATTTCAGGGAGTAAAGCGACATGAAGGCATTGGTACCGATGGTCTCAAGACTTTTAGGTAGTTCAAGGGATTGCACCATCTGGCAGCTATTAAATGCACTGACTTGAATAGTTTTAACTTTGCTGTTTGGCTCAAAACTAATTGAGGTGAGGGCTAAGCAACTTTTGAAACCGACGTAGGCCACCTCTGTCACCTCATAGGTGATGCCTTCATGCTCGACCATTGCCGGAATGACCAGATCGCCCGCTATTTCAGTATTCGCCGCAGCCACGGATACCGAAGGCGTCCCTTCCGTGGCGAGTACGGTATAGCGCAGCATCTGGCCTGAAGGGGCGAGGGCTTCAAATGTTGTGCTGGTTGCGAGCGTCTGTGTTATTGAAATTGTCGAAGGCTCGTCATTGAGCGGCGCGAGAAGATCAATCACAGGCGCTTCGTTGTTCGCTGGCTCTTCTTGTTCGCTTGTTGTGCTCGAAGTTGGCTGCTCTTCCGCGACAGGTGGAGCAGAGGTGGCGGAGACTTCCACCGTGCGGGTTGCGCGGGCGAGTTCTTGGTTGTTAAGGGTGAGGGTGGCGGTGACTTCGGAGGTGCCGGGGGCTTTGGCGGTTACGGTGCCGTCAGGGGCGACGGAGAGGGGCTTGGCGGCGTAGGAGAAGGAGAGTTCCAGAGGGTTGGGGGCTTCTGCCAAACCACTGTCGAAGAGGTTGGCTTGCTGGCCTACTTCGAAAGTGAGAGGCTCTTCGGAATAGGCCAGGCCATAGGGCAGCACGTGGTTGTTGTTGGCGAGAAGGCCCAGGTTCCAAGGGTAGGTGTTGTCTGCGTTGTAGGGGCAGTAGATGGAGAGGTTGACGCAGCTCGCCAGGGCGTCGTCGGTCACTTGCGGCGTGCCGAGGGCTACGATGCGCGTCAGTGACTCACAGGAGGCGAAGGCGCGCTGGCCGATTGCTTGCACGCTAGCGGGGAGCCACACGTTAGTAAGAGACGTGGCTTCGAAGGCGCGCTCGCCTATTTCACGCAGGGTGTCGGGGAGGCTCACGCTTGTGAGGTTCGCACATCCTGCGAAAGCAGCCTCGCCGATGGAGGTTACGGAGGCCGGCATCTTCATGCTCGTCAGCGATCCACGGTTTGCAAAGGCGTTCGCAGCTACAGTACTCACACGGTACGACACGCCTTTGATCTCGGCGGATACAGGGATTTCCACCTCAGCAGCAGGATCTTCCGCACCTTCCCACGTTACTGAAAGCGTGTAGTCATCAAGCAGGGTAAACACAAAGCCACTGGCAGCTTCGGCCTCGGCTCCCGGGCGCGAAGTCGCACCTGGCTCAGCAAGCTCAGCGAAGTGCTGGAAGCCGGCTGCTTCCCAAACGGCCTTGCTCTCCCCTGCGGGTAGCGCCACCACTGCGGAGGCTTTAACTTCATCGGCGAATGCGGTGGGATCAATCTCACGCACGTTCCCGAGTGCGGTGATTGATGCGAGATCCTTGCAACCAGCAAGCGCATACTCGCCGATGACTTCCGTTTCCGCCGGCAGAACAACTGCCCTGCCAACCACCTGCGGACATACGACGAGGGTCTTCATATCTTTGGAAAACAACATCCCGTTAAGCGATGCAAATGCGGTGCTGCCATCCCCGGTGGTGAGTGAGGAGCCCGGATGGCACAGGGAAAATGCCTGGGCAGGAACATAGATAGTAGAACCGGGGATGTTGGCAGCACCCTCCATGCCCTCGGGAATGAGCAGGAGACGCGAATAATCTTTGGTGAAGAGCATGCCATCGTGCGAGACGAAGGTCTCGTTCTTGGCGCTCACGGTGATTGATTTGAGAGAGGTGCAACCCATGAGGGCATCGGGGTCTACCTCGCGCAGGGTTGCAGGAAGCGAAATGGAGGTGAGTTCCGCACACTTCGTGAAAGCATTCTTCGTGATGGCAGCTACCTCGTAAGTGGTGGTACCACTGGTCACAGAGGCAGGTACCGACAGGTCACCCTTAGGCGGCGTCGCAGCCGAGCCCACAAGGGTCGCGGTGCTAGTGGCAGCATCAATTTCGAACACAAGGCCATCGACCACGATGGAAACAGCGCCCGTGTCTGAGGGCAACACGACCGTGCCAGCTACCTGGCCGGACGCATCAGATGAACCCGCAACCCGTGCAGGAGCACTTTCGTTTTCGTTTTCGTTGGAAGATTGGTCGAGTGGGACCTGTTGGGAAAACTGAGCGGTATCACCACTCACGTTCGAAGAATCAGTAGCTCCCTCCGCGCCAGAAGCGTCAGAGGTTTCGGGGTCTAGAGGCTCAGAAAGCCCCCCCCCCCGGAGGTTTTCGGATTCAGCAGTGTCTGCGAATGCAGGCAGAGTACCGGTCGTCAGAGCACACGCAAGCGTCACCGCGCACGCAACCCTGCCGAGCCGTACAGCTCGACGGTTACCATTCATTCCCTTGTCCCTTTACTCCAAAAGCCAGTGCATTTCCCGATGCACATACCCCACAAATGCGGGATATGTTCGGCATAGTAGCACGCGCCAAGGGAATGTGAAGGGCACCCTCACTCCCCCATCACAAGGAGAAGCCAGGGCGCCCAAGGTGATAACCGCAGGTAGAATATATTCCGCGCAGGTTAACTAAGATACTTTTCAGCAAACCCGCTAATTCACAGTTTCTTCACAAATAGTATCGCGCTCTCACGAGGCAAGTACTGCGGCTCGATACGTCAGCTGAGCGACATCGGTGCTCCAGCCGTCGCCGAGGAAGTTTATACGAACATCTGACGGAAGCGTCAGCCCGAGCGAAAGCTCCAACTCACCCGGCATCGCAGACCCCGTGGCCGCAGGCACGCGGAACGAACTGCCGCCCACTCCCGTATCACCCAAATACACCTGATACGTGCGCTTGCCAACGCCCACTTCCACCGCAAGCGAGGCGCGATCTTCCGCACGTGGCAGTACCTCGGAAGCCGCATTCGCCTCAGTGCAGTCCAGCGTGAAAGCAACCGGCTCCGGCGTGTACGACCTGACGCGCGCCACAGCGGGCGTCAGGGTGCCGTCAGCCGCCACATTCACCCGCACCTTCGAAGGCACTTCAAGCCGCACGATGGGAGTAAGCGTGCCGTAGAGCACCGTGTTTTGCGTGAGCGTTTGCGCTCCAAAATTGAACACCTCCCCCGCCTCGGTGCGCCAGCCATCGAACGCGTAGCCAAACTGCGAACGAGCTCCCGGATCAGGCACTTTGCCGGACGCATCCGTAAGCACCGTCATATAGGTTGACCAGTCAGCCTGTCCGGCAACCTTGGTTTTGAACGTAACCGTTACAGCACCACCCAGCGAGGCAACATCGGTTACGAGCGTTCGCTTGTAGTTCGCAAGCCAATATGATGCTGCATCATTTCCAGCAATGGCAAGCTTGGCAAGGTCGCCCCCCACCACGTAGGTAGAACGTGGCGCTCCTACGCTAAACATGCTGCTTAGGCCCTCGCACGTGGACGGCACACTGCGCAGGTCGAGGCTTGCCGGCAGCGTGGTGAGAGACAGGCAACCCGAGAACATACCCGCAACGTTCTTCAACACAGTAGCATCGGCAAACACAAAGCCCTCAGGAAGCGCCATAAGCGACGTGCACTGGTAGAACATATTGCGCGTGTCGGTCACCTTAGCTGGAATGGTAAAACCAGCCGGCAGAGATACCAGGTTTGTGCAGCTTTCAAACATTGCTCCGCAATTCGCCAGCTCATCGGGAAGTCTGAACGTCGAAGGAAGTTCCTTCAACGGCGTTTGCGAAAACATATAAGAGGTGGTCGCAGCTTTTGATGGTAGCGTAAAACCGTCCGGCAGCGAGGTAAGCTTGGAGCTCCCAAACGTTGCCGACAGGATTGTGGCGTTCGACGGCAGCTTGAACGACGCCGGCAAGCTTTCCAGGCCGGTTCCGAGGAACAGTCCATCCAAATTAGTGACGTGATCAGGTATAACAAAATTGTTGGGCAGCGATGTTAAGCTTGAGCATTGTGCGAACAGGTGGGTAACATCAGTCGCTCCTGCGGGGAACTTGAACTCGGACACATCCACCAGATTCGTCATACCAGAGAACCAGAAACGAAGATCATTCTGGACGCGCACGTTGTTTTCAATAACAACCTTCTCCACCCTATCGCGCAGTGGGCTCCAGTACCCGGTGCGCGGCGTGCTGTTGATGTCGCCGTTTTCTGGCAAGTTCCAGAGCGTCATTATCTCCGCGCCCTCCACATCGCACCTGATGGTGAGCGTGCCGCGGTCGAACGACCAGGAAGCTTCCTCGCCTGTGGCGCCATCGCGAACTGTTGGTAGTAGTCCTGCTGCGGCGGCGTACTTGCCGTAGAGTTTGGTGTCGGTTGTCAAGGTGTCTGAGAAGTTGAACTTGGTTGTGCATTCGCGCGTGGTATACCAACCGAGGAATGCGGCACCCTCGCGCCCGGGAACGATCGGTTCGTCCAGAGCGGCGTCTTTTTTGGCAAGCTGCTCAAACCACGGAACATCGCCAAAGGCACCCGCGCTGTCGGACAGGTAGAATCTCACCTTCACCGAATCCTCAGGAACGGTGGTTACGATCTCGCGGTTCTGACCGCCCCAGTTGTAGCTGTTTACACTCGATGATGAATCGGCTCCACCTGCAAAGTATGTTTTCAGTTTCTCGGTGCCGCCCGCCATAAACGGGTTCGTTGAATCATTCGCTACATCCAGAGGGAAATCGAAACTCGCAGGCAAATAAGTCAGACTGTCGCATCTCGAGAACATGCTAGTCATCCTGTTTGTCGAACTACCCACTGAATCTGGCACTTTGAATCCTTCGGGCAGCGATTTCAAGGAACTGCATCCATTAAAAAGGCCGCCCGCATTCTTCACGGACTGAGGAAGTGCGAACGTTGACGGCAGCGATTCCAACTCACTGCACGAGTTAAACATCCGATCAATAACCTCCAAATTCGTTGAGGAAGCAATAGATTTACCCAGCGCCTCTGGGATGGTACGTATAGACGCGTTCTGAAAAAGACAAATTGCAGTGGTAACCTTGCTGGGCAGGCGAAAGGATTCCGGAATATCACGCAATGAGAAACATCCGTTGAACATTGAGTTCATATTGGTAACCGACTCTGGAATAATGAAGTTATCTGATATGGCTTCCAGATTACTACAGGCAAAAAATAGACAGCTAATGCTCTGCACATCGTCTGGTATATGCACCTTCTCGATATACGAAAGGTTACACACAGCATTCCCAAACGCGAACCCGGCGGGAAGCGCCACCAGCGAGCTACAGGAGTTGAATAAAGATTGAGCATTCACGACTCCTGCAGGAATAACAAAGGTATCAGGCACGGTCGTCAAGGAAGTGCACTGCTCCATCATCTGCTTGATATTTTTAACAGTATCGGGGATGAGTAGCCGAGAGACATCGGTCAGGTTGTGCATGTCTTGGAACCACTTCGCCATACTCGGCGTGCCCGTAATGCTCACGTCCACGCTTTTGACGTACTCGCAGAACGGCTTCCAATGATCCGTCACCACGTCGATGTCCGCCCATCCGAAGTCGGCGACATCTTCCGCACTCCACACCTTAAGCACGCCTTCCGGGCTGAGAGACCAGCCGGCTTTAGTCTCGTTGGTGTTGAGGGCATCGAACACAGTAGGCAGAGCACCGTGGGGTTCAGCTACATGCACGGTTGTTGACCCCGAGGCCAGCGGAGCGCCTCCCCGGAACGTCATCTGTGCAGAGGCAGTGAACTCCCCAGTTGCACCTGCTATGGGAACCATTGAAAGCCGCTTGCCATCAGCAGATGGTGTACACTTCGCCAAGGAGTCGAAGCCATCTGAATACGACCAGGTGAACGTGATATCCTTCGCGAATGCCGAATCCTGAGGAATCGACAAAGAAGGCTCAAGCGCTGCCTCCGTGAAATTGGACGGCACAGCAAACGTTGCAGGAAGGCCTGCGGAAAACGCAACGGCATCGGTGATGGCTGGAGAGTCCTGGGCAGCCGCCGACATAGCCTGCCACGACGCAACTGCACCCTCCGGGCAGTACACCACGGGATCCCCACTGCGTAAGAACGACTTATTACTTGGATCGAATGCCACAGCGCCCGAAAGATCAAGAATTTCCTTCAGGCCGCCCATCAGGTCAAAGGTTGCCTCATCAATGGTCTTCAGCGTCGTCGGAAATACAAGAGCGCTTACCCAGTTTTTCGACTTGAACGACGCATTGCCGACTATCTCAACTCCCTCAGGAATGGCATAGCATCCATCAACAGCGCAGGTACGCGCCGCCGCACTATCGATAAGTTTCTTCCCATCCCCCGTGAGCAATGCCCCATTGACAATGCGGAACATCGAGCCTTCCTCTACGGTCACAGACGAAACATTTTCACAGCCAGCGAATGGGCCCGATCCGAACGATGTCACTGACTTCGGAATCCATATCGTTTCGAGTGATGTACAGGCTTCGAACACTAGCCCATCGACAGACTTCACAGTTGAGGGAAGTATCGCATCCTTCAACTGTGAACAACCGCGAAATGCGTTCCAACGAAGTTCTTCGACACCAAGCATAGCGGGAAGCGTGGTGAGTTTTTCGCACTTATCGAACGCCGCTCCGTAGAGTTTTTTCACCGTATTCGGAAGTGCGACAGACGTGAAAGAACAGTTCGCGAATCCACTATCAGCGACACCCGTCACGGTAAACGTATACGACGAGCCGCCCTGCTCGTAGGTCACCACTTCAGGCACCACGATATCGCCAGTTGGAGCCTTGGACGCGTCAGTGCTTTTACTCACATCAACTTGTCCAGCGTTGCCGGAAATGTTTGTGATGGTATAGCGATACCAGGTGCCGCTGGATGCCTGCTGCTCAAAAGAGGAACCCACCGTTGGAACAGAAACATCAGCCATAAGATTGATCGATGAATTCAATTGGGCGAATGACGAAATGGGGGGTATCGGTGTTGCGAGCCTATCTTTGTCCTTGAACTCTTCATGCGTTAAGGAATTCGCAGGGAGATCGGCACCTGCGTCTTCGGAGGCTACAGTTATCTCTACGGTACGGATGGCGCGGGCGAGTTCGTGATTGTTGAGGGTGAGGGTGGCGGTTACTTCGGAGGTGCCGGGGGCCTTACCGGTGACAGTGCCGTCGGGGTCGACGGAAATTGGTTTTGCGGCGTAGGAGTAGGAGACTTCGCAGGGTTCAGGGGCTTCGTTGAAGGTGCCTTCGAAGAGGTTGGCGGATTGGCCTGTCTCCAGGTGGAGGGGCTCTTCGGAGAGAGTGAGGCCATAGGGCATGAGATGGTTGTTATTCGCGATAAGGCCCAGGTTCCAGGGGTAGGTGCCTTCTGGGTTGTAGGGGCTGTAGATGGAGAGGTTGGCACAGCTCACCAGGGCGTCGTCGGCTACTTGCGGGGTGCCGAGAGCAACGATACGAGTCAGGGACTCACAGGAAGCGAAGGCGCGAGAGCCGATGTATTGTACACTCGCGGGGAGCCAGATGTCTGTGAGGCTCGTGGCCTCGAAGGCGCGCTCGCCTAGTTCGTTCAGATTCCCGGGAAGTTGAATGTCTGCGAGGTTCGCGCAGCCTGCGAAGGCGGCTTCACCGATAGAGGTGATGCTTGCGGGGAGTTTTAAGCTGGTTAGTGAGCCACGGTTTGCGAAGGCGTTGGTGGCGATGGTGCTCACGCGATAGCTTACGCCGTTGATCTCGGCGGATGCGGGAATCTCAAGGTCAGCGGCGGGATCTTCGGCACCTTCCCAGGTGACTGAGAGGGTGTAGTCATCAAGCAGGGTAAACACGAGACCGCTTGCGTCTTCAGCATCAACTTCGGAGCGAGTTGTTGCGCCGGGCGCGGCAGGTTCGGCGAAATGCTGGAAGCCGGCTTGCTCCCAGACAGCTTTACTCTCCCCTGCTGGGAGTGCCACTACAGCGGAGGCTTTGACTTCGTCGGCAAAGGCGGTCGCGTCGATCTCGCGAACATTCCCGAGTGCGGTGATCGAGGTCAGGTCTTTACAACCAGCAAGTGCGTACTCGCCGATAGTTTCCGTTTCAGCAGGTAGCACGACGGCGTTCCCGATAGCCGGCGGGCAGGAAACCAAGGTCTTTAGGTCCTTTGAAAAAAGCATCCCGTTAAGCGTAGTAAATGCGGCGCTGCCATCCCCGGCAGTGAGTGAGGAGCCCATAAGAAGGCATCGGGACAATGCCTGGGCGGGAACAGTAGTTGTAGAACCGGGGATGTTGGCAGCACCCTCCATGCCCTCGGGAATGAGCAGGAGTTTCGAGTAGTCTTTTGAGAACAGCATGCCGTCAGAAGCCGAGAAAGCTTCGTTTTTGCTGTTGACGGTGATTGATTTGAGCGAGGGGCACCCAGCAACTGCGTCGGGGTCCACTTCGCGCAAGGTTGCAGGAAGCGACACGGAAGTGAGTTCCGAACACTTCGCGAACACATTCTTCGCGATGGCAGTTACCTCGTAGGTGGTGGTACCACTGGTCACAGAGGCAGGCACCAGCAGGTCACCCTTCGGCGGTGTTGCAGCCGAACCCACAAGAGTCGCGGTTTTGGTGGTATCGTCAATTTCGAAAACAAGGCCATCGCTCACGATGGACACCGCGTTAGCATCAGCCGGCAACACGACCGTGCCAGCTACCTGGCCGGACGCATCAGATGAACCCGCAACCTGTGCAGGAGCACTTTCGTTTTTGTTTTCGTTGGAAGGTTGGTCGAGTGGGACCTGTTGGGAGAACTGAGCAGTATCACCACTCGAGTTCGAAGAATCAGTAACTTCCTCCACGCCAGAAGCGTCAGAGGTTTCGGGGTCTATAGGCTCAGAAA
>DXGM01000030.1 GCA_019113915.1 Candidatus Gordonibacter avicola | reverse complement strand
CATCATCTCGACGTATCTTACTTTCTCTCTTTCTGAGTACATACGGCGCCCTCCTCGCGGCCCCTACGGGGCCACTCGATCGGTCGTGGACCGCCTCAAGGCGGTCCAACTTTCTGCCGCACGCCCTAAAGGGCGATCTCTGCCAGTCCGGATGCCATTGCTGACAAAGGGAGATTATGGTGGATAGCGTCGACATCCCTGATTCTCACTGCGCTGCGCTTCTCTACAGTATGTGACGCGCTTTCGCGCTGCCTATTACGCCAAGAGGATCCCACCTACCCTAACTTTATGACGCGGACTGACTAACCAGAAGGCGATACTAATAGACAGGTTGGAGGCGGAACATACGCCGTGACCTGCATTTTCGCGCTTCGCGCGAACGGATGCTTCCCTGAAGGGACTAGGCGCTGAGCGCCGTCGCTGGTATCATCCCTCGAGGGTTATGCTTCTTGCAAGATAGCACCTTCAAGTCAGTCAGCCCGCGTCGTAAATAAGGGGAGTTGGATATCACATGGCGTAATCAGTAGCACGAAGCGCGTCACACTTTGTTGGCGCGGTGGCTCGTTGCGTCTGCATAAACAAAAGAACCCGGCTCGTGGGAACCGGGTTCTTTTTACGCTCCGTATTTAATACTTACACCTCGGCGTACAAATCCTTCAGCTTCAGCAGATGCTCGTAGCGGGCCATGGCGGCTTGTTCGTTGCGTTCGAACAGCTCGGTGGCGCGCTCGGGAAATTCGCGGGTCAGGCGGCTATAGCGAGCCTCGTTCATGAGGAATTCCTGGTAGCCACCCGCCGGCTCCTTGGAGTCCAGCGTGAACTTCTTGCCCGCCGGCGCGGCCGGGTTGAAGCGGAACAGATTCCAGTAGCCGCAGTCCACGGCCTTCTTCATCTCGTCCTGGCAGTTGGCCATGCCGCCCTTGATGGAGTGCATCTCGCACGGCGAGTAACCAATGATGAGCGATGGTCCCGGATAGGCCTCGGCCTCGGCGATAGCCTTGATGGTTTGGGCCGGCTTCGCGCCCATGGCCACCTGCGCCACGTACACGTAGCCGTAACTCATGGCAATCTCGGTGAGGCTTTTCTTCTTGATGTCCTTACCGGCGGCGGCGAACTGCGCGACCTGGCCGATGTTGGACGCCTTGGAGGCCTGGCCACCGGTGTTGGAGTACACCTCGGTATCGAACACGAACACGTTCACGTCTTCGCCCGACGCCAGCACGTGGTCGAGGCCGCCGTAGCCGATATCGTAGGCCCAGCCGTCGCCGCCGAAGATCCAGACGGACTTCTTGGCCAGGTAATCCTTGTTCTCAAGAATCTCAGGCGCCTCGGGGCAGCCACCGGCCGCCGCAGCCTCAAGCGCCGGGATGAGCGCCTTCACGGCCGCACCGTTCGCCTCGCCGTCGTTGGCGCTTTCCAGATACGCCGCGATAAATTCCTTCGTGGCCTCAGGCGTCTTGTCGCTGGCTGCCATCGCCTCCAGCTTGCCCACCAGGCGCGAACGCACGGCCTCGTGACCCAACAGCATGCCCAAGCCGTGCTCGGCGTTGTCCTCGAACAGCGAGTTCGACCAAGCTGGGCCATGGCCTTCCTTGTTCACCGTGTAGGGCGACGTGGCCGCCGGACCACCCCAGATGGACGAGCAACCCGTGGCGTTCGTGATGTACATACGGTCGCCGAACAGCTGCGTGACCAGCTTCGCGTATGCCGTCTCGGCGCAACCCGCGCAGGCACCCGAGAACTCAAGCAACGGCTGCTTGAACTGACTGCCCTTGACGGAGACATCTTCCAGTTCCGGCTTCGGCGCCACGTTGGCCACACAGTAGTCGAAGACCTCCTGCTCGGCCAGCTGGCTCTCGGTGGGCACCATGGAAAGCGAATTGCTCGGGCACACGTTGACGCACACGCTGCAGCCCATGCAGTCAAGCGGCGATACCGCCAGCGTGTACTGCATGCCAGCAGCCGTCTTGCCCTTGGCGGGCACGAGCACCGCAGCCGCCGGAGCTGCCGCAGCCTCGGCCTCGGTCAGCGCGAACGGACGAATGGTGGCGTGCGGGCACACAAACGCGCACTGGTTGCACTGGATGCAGGTGGCGGCATCCCATGCGGGCACCGTCACGGCAACGCCGCGCTTCTCATACGCGGCCGCGCCCTGCTCGAACTGGCCATCGGAGTGCGCCACGAACGCGGACACGGGCAGGCGGTCGCCGTCCATGCGGCCCACGGGCTCCATGATCTCGCGCACCATCTTCACCAGCTCGGGACGACCGGCAGGCGTGGGCGCTTCGCCCTCGTCAACCGCGTTGGTCCAGGCGGCCGGCACTTCTACCTGCACAAACGCCGTGGCGCCTGCGTCGATGGCGCGGTGGTTCATATCCACCACGTCCTGGCCCTTCTTCAGGTAGGACTTCGTGGCCGCATCCTTCATATACTGGATAGCATCCTCCTGCGGCATGACTCCCGCCAGCGTGAAGAACGCCGATTGCAGGATGGTGTTCGTGCGCTTGCCCATGCCAATTTCGCGCGCAAGGTCGATGGCGTTGATGGTGTACAGCTTGATGTCGTTGTTGGCAATGTAGCGCTTGGCCTCGGCATTCAGGTGATGCTCAAGCTCTTCGGGTGTCCACTGGCAGTTGATCATGAACGTGCCGCCCGGCTTCACGTCGTTCACCATGCGGAAGCCCTTGGTCACGTACGACGGGTTGTGGCAGGCCACGAAGTCGGCCTTGTTCACGTAATAGGTGCTGCGGATGGGCGAATCGCCGAAGCGCAGGTGGGAAATGGTTACACCGCCGGTCTTCTTCGAGTCGTACTGGAAGTAGGCCTGCACGTACTTGTCGGTGTGGTCGCCGATGATCTTGATGGAGTTCTTGTTCGCGCCCACCGTGCCGTCGCCGCCCAGACCCCAGAACTTGCACTCGATGGTGCCCGCCGCAGCGGTGTTCGGGCTGTTCGGGTCCTCAGGCAAGGACAAATTCGTCACGTCGTCCACAATGCCCACGGTGAATTCGCGCGCCGGCGCATCCTTCTCCAGCTCCTTGTAGATGGCGAACACGGAAGAAGGCGGCGTGTCCTTCGATGCCAGGCCGTAGCGGCCGCCCACCACCGTGAGGTCACCGCGACCCTCGTGCGAAAGCGCATTGATCACGTCCATGTACAAAGGCTCGCCGAGCGCACCCGGCTCCTTCGTGCGGTCCATGACGGCAATCTTGGTGCACGTGGCCGGCAGCGCCGCCACAAACTTCTCGCTCACGAACGGGCGATACAGGCGCACCTTCACGAGGCCCACCTTCTCGCCGTGCGCGTTCAGGTAATCCACAACCTCTTCCACCACGTCGCAGAACGAGCCCATGGCCACAATCACGCGGTCGGCATCCGGCGCGCCGTAGTAGTTGAACAGCTCGTAGTTGGTGCCCAGCTTCGCGTTCACCTGGTGCATGTAATCCTCAACCACCTCCGGCAGCGCGTCGTACACGCCGTTGATGGCCTCACGGTGCTGGAAGAAGATGTCGCCGTTTTCGTGGCTGCCGCGCATGGCTGGACGCTCCGGATTGAGCGAGTGCTCGCGGAACGCGCGCACGGCGTCCATGTCGCACATCTCGGCCAGGTCGTCGTAATCCCACACGGCAATCTTCTGCACCTCGTGTGACGTGCGGAAACCGTCGAAGAAGTTGATGAACGGGATGCGGCCCTTGATGGCGGACAGGTGCGCCACGGCAGACAGATCCATGACCTCCTGCACGTTGGTTTCGGCGAGCATCGCAAAGCCCGTCTGACGACACGCCATGACGTCGGAGTGGTCGCCGAAGATGCTGAGCGACTGGGCGGCCACGGTACGCGCGCTCACGTGGAACACGCTCGGCAGCTGTTCGGCCGCAATCTTATACATATTAGGAATCATGAGCAGCAAGCCCTGAGAGGCGGTGTAGGTGGTGGTGAGCGCACCCGCTGCGAGAGAGCCATGCACGGCACCGGCCGCGCCACCCTCGGACTGCATCTCGCACACCTTCACCGTGGTGCCGAAGATGTTTTTCTTGCCGGCGGCAGACCACTGGTCAACCAAGTCTGCCATCGGGCTCGACGGGGTGATGGGGTAAATACCCGCCACCTCGGTGAACGCATAGGAGACGTAAGCCGCGGCATTGTTGCCGTCCATCGATTTGAATTCTCTCGTCATTATTCCTCTCCTCTGAAGGGGATTCTGCCCTGACCGAAAGCTCGCTCACCCCGTCGCAGGCGCGGCGCGTGAGCGAGAGCGCGCAAGCGGGCTTTTAGCCGCTTAGTCCGATTACGCTTCGTCTGGTCGAATACACAGCCTCTATGATACCAGCGCCTCTTCGTAGGCGGACGCGACGCTCCGGCGGGCGGATGGCCGCGGTTGCCCCCGTCGGCAAACGGTTTCAATTGTGGCGACGTCGTGAAGCACCGCCGCCCACGCAGCGCGCTCAAAGCTTACCTTTATAGTAAGTACCTCCGCCCCGGACAAAAACAAGCCCCTAGCGTGCACTGAAAACTACGCGAAACACCGCCGAAAACCCGCCGCTGGCTCTTCGTTTACTATTTGTTGAACGGTGTTTCTCCCCGAATGATGACACGGGAGCAACTGGCGTTTCCCCAGGTGAATTATTCTCAAATTTGAATAACTAGCGGTAATATTGACTTTACCTGTTCTTTATTTTCGCGGCGATATCCACCATAATAGACGCCAGTCGTGGTGCGCGTGCATCTACGCGCGTACGCTCGGGGCAGGAAACGCCCCGCCAACGAATGGAGGGAAAGTTTATGGAAAAGCCTTTGAAGTCACCTTTAACTCGCCGCACGTTCCTTGCCGGTAGCGCCGTTGCTGCGGCAGCTGCTGGCCTCACGCTCGCCGGTTGCGGCGGTGGTGGCAACGAGGAAAAGCCGGCCGACAACGGCGGCGACACCCCTAAGTCTGACACCCCGGCTGCGGGTGGCACGCTCACGGGTGCGATGGCCTACACCAGCACGAACGTGAACCCCATCGGCAACAGCTCCGCGCTGATGCTGGCCGCTACGTGGCACGTGTTCGAGGGCCTGTACGACCTTGATCTGCACACGTACAAGACCTACAACGCGCTGGCCGCCGGCGACCCGGTGAAGGTGTCCGACACCGAGTATGAGGTCACGCTGCGCGACGGTGCCAAGTTCTCCAGCGGCGACGCCGTGACTGTCGACGACGTGGTGAACGCGTTCGAGAAGAACATGGCCGACGCTACCTACGGCGCGTTCCTCGAGTTCATTGAGGACGTAAAGGGCAAGGATGACAAGACGGTCACCTTCACGCTGAAGTACCCCTTCGAGAGCCTGCTCAAGGGCCGTCTGAGCGTGGTCAAGATCTTCCCCGCTTCGCTCACCGAGGACGACCTGAAGACCAAGCCCATCGGCTCCGGCCCGTGGATGTATGACACCATCAACGGCGACGACGGCGGCACCATCAACTTCGTGCCGAACACGAACTACGACGGCAAGTACAAGGCCACGGCCGACAACATGGCGTGGAACATCACGCTGGACGCCACCGCCCGCACGACCGCCCTGCAAGAGGCCACCGTGCAGGTTATGGAGAACGTGCCGGATGCCAACGCCGATCAGCTGACGGCCGCCGGTGCTACGGTTGAGTACCTCCAGGGCTTCAACCAGCCGTTCTTCATGTTCAACACGCTGAAGAAGCCGTTCGACGACTACCGCGTGCGTCAGGCGTTCTTCTATGCCGTGAACGTGGACAAGCTCATCTCCAACCAGATGGACGGCCATGCCGCTGCCATCACGAGCTTCCTGCCCGAGGATCACGAGAACTACCACAAGGCCGCCACGGTGTACACCTATGACCCCGAGAAGGCCAAGGCCCTGCTTGAGGAAGCCGGCGCGAGCGATCTGTCGTTCACGCTGCTCACCAACAACAACTGGGTGAAGGATCTCGCTCCGCAGATCAAGGAAGACTTAAGCGCCATCGGCGTGAACTGCACCATCCAGGAGGAGAAGATCAACTGGAGCGCCCTTGCTCCTTCCGACTCCGAGCTGCCCTACGACGTTATGCTTACCCCGGGCGACCCGACCTGCTTCGGCAACGACCCCGACCTGCTCATGAGCTGGTGGTACGGCGACAACGTGTGGACCGACGGCCGTTCTTGCTGGAAGAAGGCAGCCGACGGCAAGTGGGCCGAGCTGCAGGAGCTTATGCAGCAGGCGCGCGTGGCCGACAGCGCCGCGCAGCAGGAGCTGTGGAACCAGTGCTTCGACCTTCTGGCCGAGCAGGTGCCGCTGTACCCGCTGTTCCATCGCCAGCTGGCCACGGGCTACCAGGATTCCATGATCTCTGGCTTCCAGCCCATCGCCACCACGGGCCTCGTGTTCCTGGGCGCTAGCCCCAAGGCGTAAGGCTTACGCACTCGGCGATTTTTGCACGATACTGCGGGCCCGTCCCTTTGGGGGCGGGCCCTTTTGTTGAGCGTATGCCGCTCGCGGCAAAAGGGGGTTCCCCGAAGCTCCACCTGCGGGAACTTTCTTACTACGCGGGCGCATTTTCCACACAGAAACACTACGTACTCATATAGAATACGAGGTGGCTTCTCGCCGCAGGGTTCACGGGTCTCCCACGTGCGCTGCGCCGAGCAGCAACCGTATTGTCGACAAGAGCCAGATAGCGAAAGGGGGACCCGGTGAGCAACCTGTTACGCCTGATCGGCCGACGCCTCATAGCGCTGCCTATCATGATATTCGGTGTCACCATCCTCGTGTTCTTCATCATGGCGCTGTCCCCCATCGACCAAGCGTATTCGGTCTTGGGTGAGAACGCCTCGGAAGAACAGGTTATGCAGTACCGCGAGGACCACGGGCTGAACGATCCGGTACTCGTGCAGTACGGCAACTTCATGGTGGGGCTTGCCCAGGGCGATTTGGGCACCTATGGTGCGAACAACGCCTCGGTGGCTGAGCGCATTGGCACCGCCCTTCCGGTCACGTTGCAGCTGACCTTCTTTGGTTTGATTATTGGCGTGGTGGTGGCCGTGATACTGGGTGTGATCTCGGCGCTCTACCGCGACCGATGGCCCGACCAAATTATCCGTGTGTTCTCCATCGCCTGCATTGCTACGCCCTCGTTCTGGCTGGCCGTGCTTATGATTTTGCTGTTCTCTTCCATGCTGCATGTGCTGCCCGCCTCTGGGCCCCTGCCCTCCATCACGTCGGACTTCGGCGGATGGATGGCGCGTATGGCCATGCCTGCAGTGGCGTTGGGTGTGCCAGTTGCCGGCCAGCTGACGCGCGTTATCCGTACGTCCATGGTGGAAGAGCTCGACCGCGACTACGTGCGCACCGCACTTGGCGCGGGCATCCCGAAGAGTGTCGTGGTGGCGCGCAACGTGCTGCGCAACGCGCTCATCACGCCCGTAACGGTGCTTGGCCTGCGCATTGGCTACCTCATTGGTGGTGCGGTGGTTATCGAGGTTATCTTCAACCTCCCCGGCATGGGTATGGCCATCCTGTCCGGCATTCAGTCCAGCTACACGATGCTCGTGCAGGGCGTCGTACTGGTGGTGGCCGTGACGTTCATTGTCATCAACATTATCGTGGATATGCTTTATATCCTGATCGATCCCCGAATCAGGACGGTGTAGCATCATGGTGAAACTTCGAGGAAACCTTACTGAGAACATGGAGGCCAACGCCGGCAAGGTGCATTTCCGCCGGTGGAAGGCCATGAGCATCGGTTCGCGCATCTCGCTTATTGTGCTGGTACTGGTGGTAATGATTGCGGTGTTCGCCAACATTTTGGCGCCGCACAACCCGCTGGAAATTTTCACGGCACGCCAGGCACCTGACGCGCAGTTCTTGTTTGGCACCGACGACAAGGGCCGCGACGTGTTGTCGCGCATGATGTATGGCGCGCGCTACTCGCTCATCATTGGCCTGGGTGCAACCGCGTTTGCGCTGGTATGCGGCTCCATTATTGGTGCCGTGGCCGCCGTCGCCCGCAAGTGGGTGTCGGAAGTTATCATGCGCATCTTGGACGTTATCATGTCCTTCCCGGGCATCGCGCTGGCCGCCACGTTCGTGCTGGTGTTCGGCAACTCCGTGCCCTCGCTCATCTTCGCAATTGGCTTTTTGTACATCCCACAGATTGCGCGTATCGTGCGCGCCAACGTGGTGAGCGAGTACAACCAGGACTACGTGCGCGCCGTGGTGGTTTCCGGCGCTCGCGCCCCGTGGATTCTCGTGAAGCACGTGGTGCGCAACTGTATTGCGCCCGTTATGGTATTCACCATCGTGTTGGTGGCTGATGCTATCGTGTTCGAGGCGTCGCTGTCGTTCATCTCTGCTGGCATTCCGGAGCCCACGCCTACCTGGGGCAACATTCTGTCTGATGCCCGCGGTGGCGTGCTGGCTGGTCGCTGGTGGCAGGCATTGTTCCCCGGCCTGGCTATCATGATTACCGTGCTTTGCCTGAACATTCTGTCCGAGGGCATCACCGACGCCATGGCCGCAGCGCCGAAGGCACCCGTGAAGGCCGACGACGCAGCGGTACGTGCGAACCGTGAAGCCGACAAGATGGTTGCCGACCCCACGCTGGCCTACGCAGCCCAGGCTGAAATGCTGGAGCAGCGCCTAGCCCAGTTGCAGGCCGTAGAAAAAACGCGCCACGACCGCTTCCCCGCCCGTACCGACGTGCCGCCCATTCTGGAAGTGAAGGACCTGTGCATCAAGTTCCCGCGTCATGGCGACGTGAACGTGGTTGACCACGTGAGCTTTGTGGTGCGCCCGCGTCAGACCATGGGCCTCGTGGGTGAATCCGGCTGCGGCAAGTCCATCACCTCGCTTACCATCATGGGCCTGCTTGATCCGAAGGCCACCATCACCGGAGAGGTGCTCTACGACGGGCAGAACTTGCTTGCCATGAGCCAGCGCCAGCTGAATGAGTTGCGCGGCCGCGAGATTGCGATGATCTATCAGGACGCGCTGTCTTCGCTGAACCCGTCCATGCTGATTAAGGCCCAGATGAAGCAGCTCACCAAGCGCGGCGGCACCCGCAGCGCCGAGGAACTGCTTGAGTTGGTAGGCCTCGACCCGAAGCGCACACTGGACTCGTATCCGCACGAACTGTCCGGCGGCCAGCGCCAGCGCGTGCTTATTGCTATGGCGTTGACGCGCGACCCAAAGGTTATCATTGCCGACGAGCCCACCACCGCCCTTGACGTGACGGTGCAGAAGCAGGTCATTGACCTGCTGAACAAGCTACAGAAGGAACTGGGCTTCGCCATGGTGTTCGTGAGCCACGACCTGGCGCTGGTAGCCGAGGTGGCGAACTCCATCACGGTTATGTACGCTGGCCAGGTTGTGGAGCAAGGCCCGGTGACGGACATCCTGTGCCACCCGGTGCACGAGTACACGCGCGGCCTTCTGGGTTCGGTGCTGTCCATCGAAGCCGGCGGCGACCGCCTGCACCAGGTGCCCGGCAGCGTACCGTCGCCGAAGGACTTCCCCGAGGGCGACCGCTTCACGCCGCGCTCAAGCCACCCCGACAAGGTGTCGCAGCTGCGTCCCGTGTTGAAGCGCGTTTCCGACTCCGATCACTACTATGCCGAGCTGCCTGATAGCGAACTTAAGCGCCTCGACATTAAGCCCTACGTGCCAGGAGGTGCCATCATATGAGCCAGGAGACCGTAAACGGGGTCATCGACAACGCCGCTACTACGGCGGCAGTCGATGGCGAACCCGAGCCCATCATTTTCCTTGACGACATTAGCGTGACGTTCAAGACGCGCACCGGCTCTATCCTGCACCCGAACCGCGTGCAGGCCGTGCGCGGGCTCACGTTGAAGCTGATGCCCGGCATGACACTGGGTATTGTGGGCGAATCCGGCTGCGGCAAGTCCACCACCGCAAACGTCATGTGCGGTTTGCAGGCGCCCACGTCGGGCAAGGTGTTCTTCAAGGGTCGCGACGTGACGAAGCGCACGGCCGAGATGCGCCGCGTTATCGGCCGCGTGATTTCGGTGGTGTTCCAGGATCCGGCGACGGCCCTGAACGCCCGCATGACCGTGCACGACCAGCTGCTTGACCCGCTGAAGGTGCACAAGATTGGCGACAAGACCTCGCGCGAGCAGCGTGTGCTGGAACTGATTGAGATGGTGGGCCTGCCGAACTCCGTGCTGGAGGCGCTGCCGGGCCAGCTGTCTGGTGGCCAGCGCCAGCGTGTTGCTATCGCGCGCGCGTTGTCGCTGTCGCCCGACGCTATTATTGCTGACGAGCCCACCAGCGCTTTGGACGTGTCCGTGCGCGCACAGATTTTGAACCTGCTGATGGATTTGAAGCGTGACCTGGGACTGTCGATGGTGTTCATCAGCCACGACATTCAAACCGTGCGCTACATTTCCGACCGCATTGTGGTGATGAATGCCGGCCAGGCTGTGGAGCGCGGCACACCTGATCAGCTGTTCACGAACCCGAAGGACGACTACACGAAGTTGCTTTTAGGTGCGGCACCTTCGCTTCTGCATCCGGAGCTTGCGGCGTTCGCCGAGTAGGTGTTGGCTGGTGTGCGCACGCGTGGCGCGCACCGTGGACGCTCGTTAGTTTGACCGCGCCCGGCCCCGTAAGGGTGGCCGGGCGCTTTCTTTATGGTGACCTGCCCTCTTGCGTTGACGAACGCCGAGGAGCACACTACCCTTTTACCGTTTGGAATCAGACCTGAAAAGAGGCTAAGGACCCATGACCGATTCACCGTTTCGCGGAGTTATTCCGCCGGTTGTTATCCCGCTGACCGAGAAGCGCCAGCTTGACCTGGAGGCGCTTGAGCGCACTATCAACCGCATGATCAACGCAGGCGTTGACGGCCTGTTCTTCCTGGGCTCGTCGGGCGAGGTGGCGTTCCTCACCGACGCGCAGCGCTACCACGTGCTGCAAGAGGCCATCGCCATGGTGCACGGCCGCGTACCCGTGATGGCGGGCATCATCGACATGGAGACCATGCGCGTGGTTGACCAGGCCAAGCGCGCGACTGGCTACGGCGTGGACGCACTGGTGGCCACGGCCCCCTTCTACGCGCTGGGCGGCCCGAAGGAAGTTGAGCGTCACTTCCGCGCCATTCGCGAATACACCGACCTGCCGCTGTTCGCCTACGACCTGCCTGCGTGCGTGCACACCAAGCTTGACCCCACCATGCTGGTGCGTCTCGGCGAAGACGGCGTGCTGCAAGGCGTGAAGGACTCGTCGGGCGACGACGTGTCGTTCCGCTGGCTCATGCTGCAAAACGAGGACGCGGGACACCCACTGCAGCTTTTGACCGGCCACGAGGTAGTGGTTGACGGTGCGTATCTGGGCGGCGCGGACGGATCCGTCCCCGGCTTGGCGAACATCGACCCGGAAAGCTATGTGGAGCAGTGGAAGGCCGCGCAGGCTGGCGACTGGGAACGTGTGCGCGACATCCAGAATCACCTGGCCCGCCTCATGTTCGTGACGCGCGAGGTGAAAGCCACCGTGGGCTTCGGCGCGGGCGTGGGCGCGTTCAAGACGGCGCTGTGGCAGTTGGGCGTGTTCAATACGAACCAGATGCGCGAGCCCGTGGAACCACTTGAGGGCGAGGACGTGGATCACATCGTTGAGGTGCTGAAGCGCGCGGGGCTGATGGACGCCGACGCGCCGACGCGCCGCTAGGACGCGGTTGTGAGCGACGTGCAGGTAGTGGACGCCGAGCGCGCCGGGGGGTTTCCCTGCGTGGTGGCCGCTTTGGATGTGGGCGGCACCAAGATTGCGGGGGCGCTGGTGCGCTATGCGGCTTCTGACACCGCGCCGGTGGTGGAGGCGCGGCGTGCTGTGCCAACCAAGGCTGCGCGCGGCGGGGCTGCGGTGCTGGAGACGCTGAGTGCGCTGGCAGGTGAGCTTGTTGCGGCTGGTGCTACGGATGGCCAGGCTGTGGTAGGCGTGGGCGTGGGCACGGCCGGGCGCGTGGATGCGCGCACGGGTTCCATTGCGTACGCGAACGAGATTATGCCTGGTTGGACGGGGCAGCCCGTGGCGGCGCACCTGCGCGAGGTGCTGGGCTTACCAGTGGCCGTGCTGAACGACGTGCAGGCGCACGCGCTGGGCGAGGCCCGTTGGGGCGCGGCACAGGGGGCGGACACCTGCCTCATGGTGGCCGCAGGCACCGGCCTTGGTGGCGCTATCATTGCGCATGGGCGCGTGCTGCGCGGCGCGCATGGGTTCGCTGGTGAGGTGGGCCACACGCTCTCCCCCGACGCGGCGGGCGTGCGCTGCGTGTGTGGCGGCACGAGCCACTTAGAATCGGTGGCCTCGGGAAGCGGCATTGAGGAACGCTACCGTGCGGCTGGTGGCGAGGCGCTTTCGGGCGCTGAGATTGCCGAGCGCGCGGCGGCGGGCGACGAGCTGGCGCGCCAGGTGATTGAGTTGGCCGGAAGCAGCTTGGGCGAGGCTATTGCAGGCTGGGCCAGCATGTTGGACCCGGAACTGGTTGTGCTGGCTGGCTCGGTGCTGAACGCGGGTCCGTTGTGGCGCGACGCCCTGCATGAAGGTTACGCGCGGCAGACGCCGGAAACCTTGCGCTCGCTTCCCCTGGTGGATGCGCAGCTCAAGGGCGATGCGCCACTCATTGGCGCAGCTGAGAACCTGTTAGACTTTCTCGGGGCGCGCGACTAGCGCCGCACCCCGTCATGTTCACGAAAGAAGGAAGTATGGCTGTCGACCCCCTGATCCAACGCCTTAAGGGCACGCTTATTGTGAGCTGCCAGGCTTACCCGGGTGAGCCGCTGCGCCACCCCGAGACCATGGCGCAGATGGCGCGCGCGGCTGAACTGGGCGGCGCCTCCGCCATCCGCTGCCAGGGGCTGGCGGACATCGCGGCCATCAAGGGGCGCGTGGATATTCCGGTTTTTGGCCTTTGGAAAGAGGGGCACGAGGGCGTTTACATCACGCCTACGCTGCGCCACGCGCGCGCCTGTATCTCGGCCGGCGCCGACGTGGTGGCGCTTGACGCCACTGCACGCCCCCGCCCCGACGGGCGCACGTTCGAGGAAACCGTTGAGGCACTGCGCGGCGAAACCCTGATCATGGCCGACTGCGCCTGTATGGACGACGTGAAGCGCGCGCTTGCGTGCGGCGTTGACATCGTGTCCACCACCCTTGCAGGCTACACGAACGACCGCCCCAAAACCGAAGGCCCCGACCTGGAATTCCTGCGCGAAGCTGTTGCGGCTGCGGGCGAAGTCCCCGTGTTCTGCGAAGGCCGCATCCACAACTTGGCTGACGCACGCGCGGCCATGGACGCCGGCGCTTTCGCCATTGTAGTAGGGACGGCTATTACGCACCCGACGTCCATCACCTCCTGGTTCGCGGGGGCTATCGGGTAGGAAGGTGCAAGCTGGAGGACGCGCGCAAATACAAAGTGTGACGCGCTAACGCGCTACCTAATACGCCATAAATTTTACAAATTCCCAACGTTACGCCGCGGGCTGACTGTCTTGAAGGCGCAACCTTTATTAAAGGAAGAATCCCCAGGTCAAAGTAGGGGCGATTCACGAATCGCCCTTTCCGCCGAAGGCGGAGCACTCGATTATCACCCCAGTTACATGTTTCGCACAAACTTCCATTCTTGGTTTGCGGCGGCCATCGGCTAGAAGAAGGGATTCGACCTGTCCGGCTGGGGGGGTTTGGGAGGGTTCTTGGCGCGCCGCTCCGCTGCTCAAACGTCCTTCCGCGCTTTGCGCGGAAGGACGTTTTCGTGCGCTGCGCTCCTTCATGCTTTAGCATGCGCCCTTCGGGCGCGAAGAAGACAGTGTTCAGAAGCGCCAAGAACCCTCCCAAACCCCCCAGCCTACATGGCTCCACTAGAGTGACGCGCTCACGCGCTACTGATTACCCTAGGAGCCATTAAACATCCTCAGCTTTACATCGTGAACCAGCTGGCCGGAAGGCATTGATTTACAGCTGAGATAACCTCCGTAGCAGCGTTCTCCAGAGCGCCGTTCGCGCGTAAGCGCGAAAACGCAGGTCATGGTTGTATTCTCAACCTTTGGCGGAATACTTTGACCATTCGTTCACTCAGGCGCGAATGCCCGCATCATAATGCGAGGGAGACGGATGTCTCTTGGCGTAATCAGTAGCGCGTAAGCGCGTCACACTTTTTCGCGCGGCGAGACGCAGAACCCCAAAACCACACAGGCGCGCCCGTGATGGGAAGGCGCGCCTGCGGGTTGTGCGGCGGATAATGGGTGGGGTCCGCCGCGAGTGGGCATGGGTTGGCTACGAGATAGCGAGAGAAACCGTGTAGGAGATGCTGGCTATTTCAGCCGTGCCATCGTTTGCCAGGTAGTTCAGACGAGCAGTTGCAGGAAGATGCAGACCGAAAGAAACAGGGAGAGTCCCCTCTGTGTCGATCTGGAAGCCAAGACTGACAGGAGTTGCCGTAGCCAGCGGAATGGACTTCTGCTGGCCACCCTCAGGCTTAATAAGGATAGCAACATCCTTTCTTGCCGCTTCATCAGGGAACAAGCTGTTGGCACCTGCAAGCAGCGTGCTTGTTGCAGAGGTCACCACTATAGGAGCAGTAGTCTGAGAAGCAAACTGATGGGTTGTACCGGTAATGTCGGTTACGTCTCCCTTTGCATCTACTTGAAGGAGGGTTGAAACAGGAACCGTACACAGAATTTGTTCCGACCATTTGGCGTAGAGGGTGGTGTTCTGCGTTGGCTTGTCAGTTTGGAAGTTCCAAGGGACAGTGAGTCCCTCCTTGTACCACCCATCAAACTTATATCCAGGACGAGAGGGTTCCTTCGGTGGAGTCACCAACGCATCATGGTTGACCGTGGTGGTCTTGTCATCAGAAGATCCACTCCAGTTACCTCCATTAGCGTTCCAGGTGAAGGTGTAGGAGTTTATCTGCCACTGGGCATAGAGGGTAGCAGTAGCATCTACTTTGTTCCATTTGGTGGCGCTCGTAAGATCAGCGTTGTAGTACTTGGTGCCACCACTGGCATCGTCGAAGTAGCCCAAGAAGATATGGTTTCCCTTTGTGGGTTTAGCCGTAATAGCAGGCATATCAGAATCATACGTAGCAGTCACCTGAACAGTCTGTCCACCTGTTCCTGTGTTTTGATCAAACGAGACCAGCGTAGTTGTAGCTTGCCAATGAGCAAAAAGCGTAGTGTCTTTTGCTGTCTTCCAAACAAGAGTGCTCGTGCCGTCTTTGTCGTAGATTTGTTTGCCGCCCTCTGGTGAGTCATAGTAGCCAAGGAAGGTATAGCCTGTACGCGAAGGAAGATCAGTAATAGCCGAAAGAAGCCGGTTGTAGGTTGCTTTTACCGTTGAAGTTTTCCCTGAGTTATCGTTAAAGTTGAGCGTGAGGGTGTACTCTGTAACAAAGGTCTCCCCAGAATTGGTCACACGGATGCCAAGACTGGTGGTACCTGGGGAGGCGCTTTGATCCTTGGACGAGTCAATAATCATGATGCCAAGCGAGGTACTTCCACTACCTGTCGCATAAGCCCTTGCAACAGGCATGACAAACGTTACTGCTGTTATAAGAGCAAACAGAAGCACAAGCACACCAGCACCCACGTGCCGCATACTTGGCTTCGATATATATCTCGTGCTCGGCATAGCTAGCACGTTCCTTTCTTTGAGCCTCGCAGCTTTAAAGCTACGAGAATACCTGCTGTTGATGCGGGATGTGGGACACCTTGATAATCTCCGCCGGGCAGAGACAGATCCCTTGCCCTACGATCTACTTGCGAAGCTCAACATAGTTAAAGCTGATTCCGACTATAGGTGGAGGATTTCTCATCCCGCAATCTACCTATCGCCCTAACTTGTGCCGAGAAAATATCCGGCAAACCATCTTTCCTGGAATTAGAGGCAAAAACACGGGCAGACATGATACCAAGTGCCACTATTACCAGATGTACCACCTGTGGAGATACCCTCACTATTCACGGAAATGAAACTGATAGAGCTAGCAGGAGACAAGGAACGCGTCCACCAGGGATAAGCTCTTGGAGAATTCGTTTGACGAAATTTTACCAAAGCTTCGTTTTCTTTGCCGTTTTGAGTTGCTTTACCGTTCCAGTATTCATATGGGGTGCCCTCTTTGGTAAGACATGTCATTGCAGCAGCCCAATTGGTATATTGCGTAAATGGTGTACCCGTGAGTTCAAACCAACTTGCGATAAAAAGTTTGTCACCAGAAATACTCATATTAGATTCATTATCATTACTATTAACTGTCCCATAGCTCTTCTGAACAATCTCAATGGAGGTTTGCAGGTCATATGGCACCATGTTCCAAATAATATTAGTATCTTCTCCGTTAATGCCACTAATATTTGGCAGAGTATTAGGATTCATATTTGCACGAAGTTGACTTTGGCCCCAGCCACCAGCACTGGTAGCTGTAGAGTTCATCAAATAATTCGTATTCAACAAGTTTTTAAACTGAAAGGTAAGGCCAGCCCTGCTTTCGTCCGTCTTAATATCGTGGTAGACGCCAATGATACGCACGTCATAAGGAGTGCCATCCCAGACGGTCTGGCAGGTATAAGTGGTGTCGTCGGCAAGATAGCCTTGGTATTGCTTCCAGTAGGGTGAATTCTCTTTGTTCGCAGATATATCGTTAGCGTGCTTTTTAACCTCAGTAAGGCCGTAGATTCTGCCTGATGCTTTGTCCTTAAGATAAAAGCTTGAGTTTTCAAACGTACACATCACGGTGGTGAGATTCTGTGTTGTGATGCCAGCGTCAGCAATACCCGAGTTAACCTTGGCTTTGGCAAGATTCAAACGGAAGGTATAAAAAGCTGAGTCTTTGGGCGGTATAGTAAAAGCACTTGGGTCAGTGGGACGCTGGTCATTTATGGTGCTTTCATAACCAAAGTCAACTACTTGTTCTGGAACACCTTGAGGGTAGAGACTGAAAAGCTTTTGATACATGAGACCTGGGCCACCATCGTTCGCAAGAACGTTACTAAAGTTATGATCTAAGCAGGTAATTTTGGCAAGCTGTAGAGGAATATCCATGTTGTTGGTGAACTTGGCAGATGCCTCCATTGAGGTAGGTGGTTCTTTCACATCGTAGGGAGCGTCGAGACCAAAGGTGGCGGCAAAGGGAGCATCAACACTGATGGGTGCGGAAGCAGCGCGGAGATCTGCGAGATACGTTGAAGGTAGAGATACCTCGGAGTTTAGCTGAACGATGTCGGCTTCTGCATCGGGGTTCGGGGAGACTTCGACCGAACGGCTTGCGCGGGCAAGCTCCACATCATTCAACGTGAGCACAGCGGTAACGTCGGAAGTACCTGCTTTCTTGGCTGAGACTGTGCCAGAATCAACTGACAGAGGTGCAGCAGCGTAGGAGTAGGAGGCTTCTACGGGGTCGGGGGCTTGGAGATTGCCACCCTCTAGGAGGTCGGCTTCTTGTCCGGCTTCGATGGCGAGGGGTTCTTCGGAGAGTGTGATGCCGTAGGGCATGAGGTGGTTGTTGTCGGAGGGGAGGCCGGGGTTCCAGGAGTCCTCGGAGCCGGAGGGGATGTAGAGGGAGACGTTTGTGCAGCCAGCAAGAGCGTCGGTTGCGACTTCGGGGGTGCCAAGGGCGACTACGCGCTCAAGGGTTGAGCAGGAGGCGAAGGCTCGGGAGCCGATTGAGTTGATGCTTTCAGAAAGCCATACGTCCTTGAGGGAGGTGGCTTCGAAGGCGCGCTCGCCGATGGTACCTAGCGTGTTGGGAAACTCAATAGTTGCGAGATTTGCGCAGCCGGCGAAAGCGGCGGTGCTAATGGTGGTGATAGTTGTGGGGAGCTCCACACTCGTGAGGGAGCCACGGTTTGCGAAGGCGTTCTCAGCAATAGTGCTTACGCGGTAGGGCACGCCATTGATCTCAGCGGATGCGGGGATTTCGAGTTCGGAGGCTGGGTCGTCTTTGCCTTGCCAGGAGACGGAGAGGGTGTAGTCGTCGAGCAGGGTGTAGGTAAGGCCGCTGGCTGCTTCGTTGGTATCCGGATTCGTGGTTGCACCAGGCTGAGCAGGTTCAGCGAAGTGTTGGAAGCCTGCGTTCTCCCAGACAGACTTGAGAGCTTCGTAGTCATTTCCCGCCGGAAGCGCGACCACTGCGGAGGCTTTGACTTCGTCAGCGAAAGCCGTGGGGTCAATCTTTTGGATGTTGCCCAACACCATAATCGACGCGAGGTCTTTGCAACCGGCAAGAGCGTACGCGCCGATTGTCTCAGTCTCGGTTGGCAACACAATGGCTGTCCCGTAAGCCGGTGGAACTGCAACTAGGGTTTTGAGATCCTTTGAGAAAAGCATTCTGTCATGTGAAGCAAATGCGGTGCCGCCATCCCCGGTGGTGAGTGAGGAGCCCGATTGGCACAGGGACAATGCCTGGGCAGAGACATGGGTTGTAGAACCAGGGATGGCGATAGCACCCTCCTTGCCCTCGGGAATGAGCAGGAGATGCGAGTAATCTTTCGTAAAGAGCATGCCGTCCAACGACGAAAAGCCCTCACACTTGGGGCTTACTTGGACATGCTTGAGCGACGGGACTCCTTTGAGTGCCTCGTCGTCGATAGCTTTGATTGTTTCAGGTAGGAAGAGTGATTCTACAGAAGAGTCAGTGAATGCCCCCCCCCCCGCAAGGTTTTTGAGGGTAGTCACCGTATAGGTGTCACTACCACTAGCTACCTGGGTGGGGACGGAGATGGTTTTGAGATCGGTGGCGTGGATGCCAACAAGAGAAACGGACGTACCGTCTTCGTTCACTTCGAAGATAAGACCTTCGGACACAAAGGTGCCAAGAGTTGCTTTAGGGGTTCCTTGAACAAGAGGCAGAGCGCCTGTGGTTTGAGATTCGAAAAGTGCGACTGAGGTCGCGAGAGATTCAGAACTTGAAGAGGTTCCAGAGATTTCGCCTTGGACGGCTAAAGGCTCAG
>DXGM01000029.1 GCA_019113915.1 Candidatus Gordonibacter avicola | reverse complement strand
GGGGGGGGGGGGGGTGGCGCGCCACTGCGCGACGCGGAAACGTGTGACGCGCTTACTGCGTCACGCTTTTAGCTCAGTCCGAAATCGGCGGCTTGGGACATGAGAGCGAAGAGGTCGAGGTTGTCCAGGTTGACCTTGGCTTCGGCGAGGTCGGTGACTATCTGCACCGTTGCCACGGCCTGGGCTACCAGCATGCCGGCGCCGTCTGAGACGGTGCAGCCGGCGGAGCGGGCTTCGGCAACGAACGCTGTTTCGCCGTGACCGTACACGACATCGAAGACCCGCTGGCCTTCGCGCAAAAGCGACGTATCGAACGGCGCGGGGTCGCCCTCTTTCATGCCGAGCGGCGTGGCGTTTATCACGAGGTCGGCACGGCCGATGATCTGCGTCGATGTGGCGTAGGAGCCAAACTTGAACATCGTGTCGTCATGGGCTTGCCGCAGGCTCCGGTGGCCCTCCTGCGCAGCGGGCAAGTCGATAGCCGCCGACGATAAATCACCCAGCTCATCCACATACCCTTGCAGCACCTTCTGCGCGCGCGCCTTGTCGCGCCCCACAAGCACCACCTCATCGGCACCAGCAACAGCGCACGCGTGCAAGATGGCAAGCGCCGTGGGGCCCGTACCGCACACCACCACCGTCGCGCCGGCGAACACGAATTCCGTGCGCTCCAGATACGCAACACACCCCTGACCATCGGTGTTGTACGCAATGAGTGCTTCCCCGTGCTTCACCAGCAGGTTTGCCCCACGCGCAAGCTTCGCCGATGCCGCACGATGCGTCGTCACCTCAAAGGCGTGCGGCTTGTAGGGCGTCGTGATGTTCACTGAAAGAAAGCCGCGCGCCTCCAAAAAAGCGCGCGCTTCCTCTTCCGTAGCCAGATCCGCCAACTCGTAGCGCCATGGTAGACCCAACTGCTCGTACACCGCGTTATACATCGCTGGCGACTTCGAATGCGCAATGGGATGCCCCAAAAGATACAGCTTCTCGCTCATGCCAGCCCCTGCATTACGAAGTACTTTCCGAACTCGTCGGTCCATCAAAGTCAGCGAGGGTTTCCCCAGTACCCGAGATCGACGGGCTGGCGGAGGCGTGGCGTACTTTGTTACGCGAGCCTTCGTCAGCGTGGCGAGATTGGGTGCTGGGGGAAGCCGCAGCGTCAACACACTCCACCGACTGATACGTCGACGGAACATTTTCCGGCTGGCGCTCGCCTATTACCAGGCGCTCGAAGTTCCTCAGCAGCAACGTGTGCGGCAAATCCTGCTCCACCAGCGGAGCCAGCAGGTAGGCTTTCATGCCGATGAGGTGGGCACCCATGACGTCGGTGACCAACTGGTCGCCGATGACCACCGTGGACTCGCGCTTCGCGTGAATCTTGCCGAGCGCCCGGAGGAACGCGGGCGGCAGGGGCTTCACGGCCTTCGCCACAATGGGCAGCGACAGGCGGTTCGCCAGCTGATAGACACCCTCGTGCCAGTTGTTGGACACCAGGCAAAACGTGATGCCGGCGTCGCGCGCCCGCGCCAGCCACACGCCCGCATCGCGCGGGACGTCGTGCGTAGCGCGACTGAGGATGGTGTTGTCCACATCCAGCAGCACCGAGGTGAAGCCGCGGTCTATGAGGTCGCGCTGAATGTCAACGTGCGACAGGCGCGAAAAGTAGCGGTCGGGTTCCAGGAACGTCATGGCAGGTTTCTTCGACGTGAGCGTGAGACGGGTTAGCGTAGGTGGCGGCCTACGAGAACGTGGCCTGGTGCTCTTCGTAGGTTTCGGAGAAGTAGTACTGCATGACGTTGTTCGCGTCCGGCTCGAAGTAGAAGAAGTAATACTTACCAAGCGACTCCTGGTCAGGCGCGCACACGGCCGTCAGGCAGTCCAGGCCCGGCGAGCAAATGGGCGTGGGCGGCAAGCCCTTGTTTGTGTACGTGCTGTACGGCGTCTCCGCGTGCACCTCTTCGGCAGTGGGGTTGTGACCCACCTCGTAAGCCGTGGTGGCGTCGCTCTGCAGGTGTCCGTAGCTGGGCTCGCCGTCGGTACTCAGGCGGTTGTAGAACACGGCGGCCACCTTAGCGCGGATAAGTTCCTCGCCGCTGGACTCCTTCTCCACAATGCTCGCCAGCTTCACGGCGTCGTAGATGGTGAGGCCCTGCGACTGCGGGTACGACCAATCGAGCGAGGCCGTCTCGGTCTGGAACTGGTTCAACATGGTGCGAATGAGCGAGTCCGCCGTGACGGACGCATCAACGGGATACGTCTTGGGGAAGAGGAAGCCCTCAAGGCTGTTCGTACCAGCATCAGCCAAGAACGCATAGCTGGAAGCGTACACGCTGGCGTCGGCGGCTGCGGCCTTGAAGTCCTCAGCCGTCACGCGACCGTCGGTGGCCGCGGCTACGAGGTCGGCAATTTGCGCGAGGGTGCTGCCCTCGGGGATGGTAAGCGCGTTGCCGAGACCGGGACCAGTCGTGAGTTGCTTAATAAGATCATCGACCGACGTGCCACCGGTGAACGTGTAGGTTCCGGGCTTGAGCTGGGAATCTACGCCGAGTTCGTTCACGCGCTTCGTGAAGTCAGACGCGCTTCCCACCAGCTTGGCATCGACGAGCAGCGTGCCGATAGCCTGCGCCCCGGTGCCCTCGGGCACGGTAACGGTAGCTTCCTGGCCCTCGGCCAAAAGCTCCACTTGCTGCGTGCCGGAACAGCTGTTGAACAGGGTGAGCACACCCCACGCGAGGCCGCCGATAACCACCACGGCCAGCACGGCCGCGAAAATCATGGGCGCCTTACTTTGCTTCGGGCGGATGTAACTGGTGTCATACGTGCGAAACTCACGCTCGCCGCGCGCATGCGCGGAGCGGGCTGCGTGGTTGGGTCGCTGAGAGTAGGTGACTTGCTTCCGTGGGGGCATGGACGATCCTCTACCTTTCACCTTGCCGACGGCGCGCATCAAGCCACGCCTGCAAGAACAGACTTGCGGCTATCATATCTATTTTGCCGCGCATCTCCCGCTCACTCATCCCCTTTTCACGCAAACTCCGTTTGGCTTCCTGTGAACTGAGTCGCTCATCGGCGAACTCAAGGGGCAGGTCGCACGCGCGCGCAATGCGAGTTGCCGTATCGCGAATACGCGCCGCCTGGGGACCTTCCTCCCCGGAGAGCGTACGCGGAAGACCACAGAGAAGAAGTTCGGGCTCCCAATCTTCCAGCACACGCTTGAAGGGCTTTGTGTGCGAGAGCACGTCGGCGGCCGGCAACACGCACACGGGAGAAGCAACGCGCTCCCCCGGATCGCTGATAGCGATGCCGATACGCGTCTCACCAATGTCAAGCGCCATAATGCGCATGATGTCTCCTTACGAGAGCGCCGTCTTTGGGCGGAGCTGCACTTTTGATGACGCACGAGTGGCAGGTGCAACCAGCGTTTTCGCGCTGCCGCGCGAAAGGGCGATTCATGAATCGCCCCTACGAGGGTCTCTCAACCTACAACTCTGCCACAGGTTGAGGCGCCCGAAGCATGGCGGAGTCGCCAGGCGCGGGCTGAGGGGTCTGAAGCGCAGTTCCGCACGAGCCGAAGCGTCCATTGGACGCTTCGCGCGAGCTCAGGACTGTCTGAGCATTCAGACCTCTCAGCCCGCGCCCCAACAAACCCTACAGCAGCATCCCCCGGGCAGCCTCAAGCGCCGCATCAATACCAGAGGCGTCCTTGCCGCCGGCCTGCGCCATGGCCGCTTTTCCGCCGCCGCCGCCCTTGATGTTCCCCGAGATGGCCTTGATCACCGCACCCGCGTCAAAGCCCGCTTCCACCGCTTCCGGTGCACCGGCAGCCAGCAGCACGGGCTTGCCATCCTTCTCGGCTGCCAGCACCGCAGCGCCCGGCTTGCCGAGGCGGGCACGCAGAACATCCCACGCGTTGCGCATCTGACCAGCGTCGGCCTCACCCATGCGGCCGATGATAACCGGATAGCCGCCCTTGCCCTCAACGGCAGTCTCCACCAGTTTGGAGACACCATCCTCGGATACCGTCTCAATACCGCGCTTAAGCTTCGTCTGCAACTCCTTGAGTTGCTTCACGTTGGCGGCGGAGCGCTCGGACACGTCGAACAACGGCACACGCAGCGCCTCGGCGGCCTCCTTGAGTTCAGCCTCCATGCGGTTCATCAGCGCAAGCGCATCGAAGCTGGTCACAGCCTCAATGCGGCGCAGGTTCGCACCTACGCTTGTCTCGTTGGCAATCTTCACGAACCCGATTTCGCTCGTGGCGGACACGTGCGTGCCGCCACAGAGTTCCTGAGAGAAGCCTTCAATATCCAGCACACGCACGAACTCGCCGTACTTCTCGCCAAAGAGCGCCATGACGCCCGCCTCGCGAGCCGATGCCAGCGACGTTTCATAGGCGCGCACCGGATGGTTCTCCATGATCTTCTGGTTGGCCAGGCGCTCAACCTCGGCAATTTGGTCGGCCGTCATGGCCTCAAAGTGCGTGAAGTCGAAACGCAAGCGGTTGTCGGCCACGTAGCTACCGGCCTGCTTCACGTGGTCGCCCAGCACCTCGCGCAACGCCCAGTGCAGGATGTGGGTGGCCGTGTGGTTGCGGCGAATGCGCTCGCGACGCGGGATATCAATGGCTGCGCGCACGGTGTCGCCCACCTGAATGCGACCGCCGGGCTCTTCCATCACCTTCACCGTATGCGCGATCAGGCCCTTTTCGGGCTCTTTGGTATCCAAAACCGCCACGACGGTATCATCTTTGGCCAAAACGCCGGTGTCACCAATCTGGCCGCCCTTCTCGGCGTAGAACGGCGTGATGTCCAGCACCACGCGACCTTCGTCGCCGGCCTCAAGGGCATCAACCTGCGCACCGTCTTTTACGAGCGCCAGCACGCGCGCATCGGCGTCGTTTTTCGTGTAGCCGCAGAACTCCGTGGGGCCCGCCGCCTCCAGAATTTCGCTCATGACACCGCCATATGTGGACCACGCAGCCTCGGCATCCTTCGTGTTGGCGGCACGGGCGCGTTCGCGCTGCTCAGTCATGCAGTGCTCGAAGCCCTCCATGTCAACCTGCATGCCGCCTTCGGCGCACAGCTCACACGTAACCTCCACCGGGAAGCCATAGGTGTCATGCAGCGTGAAGGCGCGGTCACCCGGCAGCACGTCACCCTCAAGTTCGGCGAGCGCCTCATCCAGATAGGCGCGACCCTGGCGCAGGTTCGCGCCAAAACGTTCTTCCTCGGACAGAATCACGCGACGCATGAGCTCGCGGTTCTCCACAATTTCGGGGTACACGTGGCCCATGAGGTTCACAATCTCGTCAACGTAGTCGTTGAGGAAGGGCTTGTCGAGGCCCAGCAGGTGACCCTTCATGACGGCGCGGCGCAGCAGACGGCGCAACACGTAGCCGCGACCCTCGTTCGAAGGGAGGATGCCATCAGCAATCATGAATGCCACAGCGCGGCTGTGATCAGCCATGATGCGCAGGCTGAGGTCGACGGCCGGGTCTTCGCCGTACGTGGTGCCGGTCAGCTTCTCGCCCACTGCCACCAGCGAGCGCAGCACGTCGGTCTCGTAGTTGGACTGCACACCCTGCAGAATGGCCGCGATACGCTCCAGGCCCATGCCAGTGTCGATGTTCTTCTTTGGCAGCGGCACAAACGTGCCGTCCTCCTGGCCATCGTACTGCGTGAACACAAGGTTCCAGTACTCCAAGTAGCGGTCGCAGTCGCAGCCCGGCGCGCAGTCGGGGCTGCCGCAGCCAAACTCTTCGCCCTGGTCGTAGTAGATTTCCGAGCAGGGGCCGCAGGGGCCGGTAGGTCCGGCACGCCAGAAGTTGTCTTCCTCGCCCAGGCGCGAAATGTGGTCGTCCGGCACGCCAAGGCTTTTCCAAATTTCAATAGTCTCATCGTCGTCCAAGTACACGGTGAAGTACAGACGCTCGGCCGGAAGTCCCAACACCTCGGTGGAGAACTCATAGGCCCAGGCGCACATTTCCTTCTTGAAGTACGCACCGAAGCTAAAGTTGCCCAGCATCTCGAAGAAGCTCTGGTGGCGACCCGTGGTGCCAATGATGTCGATGTCGTTCGTGCGCACGCACTTCTGCACCGTGGTGGTGCCCACATAGGGTGCCTCGAGGTGCTTCTGCTGCAGGAAGTAGGGCTTGAACTGCACCATGCCGGCGCTCGTCAGCAGAAGCGACGGGTCGTCGGGAATCAGCGAAGACGAGGGCCAGCGCTTGCAGCCCTTTTCCTCGAAAAAGCTCAGGTACTTCTCGCGGATTTCCGCGCTGGTCATATACTCCATGTCGTTTTTCTTCCTGTCCGTTCTCCTACGTTCTGGCCGCGGCCACAACGTTCCCTCTGGTCACAACGGCGCGGGCGCCCCCTTGGGCCCCGCGCCGTCTCAAACGCGTGTGAGCACCGCCTAGCGATCTTTGCGGCGCTGCGCCCTCTTCTCCTCCGCCTCGGCCCGGCGCTGCTCAGTACGCTCAGCGGCGGCCGAAACGCCCGGATGCGGCGAGATGGCGTCGGCGATGGGATCTACTGCCTCGTCGGACGCGGGCGTTCCCTTGAAGAACACCCCGTCTTTCGCCACGAGTTGGCGCCCCGTGTGCTTCTCGAAATAATACACGAACACCGACTTCGCAACCGCCACAGCCGGAATGGATGCCAACATACCCACAAGCGAACCGGTAAGCCCACTCATGGCACCACCAATGGCGGAACCCGCCATGAGAGCAATGAGCGTGAGCGCCGGGTGCACGTCCACCGAGTTCGCCATAATTTTAGGCGAAATGAACGTGTAGACAATCTGCTGAATGGCAATGGTACCCAACAGCGCGATAAGGCCTACGATGGGGTTCACGAACACACCGACGATGGCCGCCAGCGCGCCTCCCAGCCACGGGCCAATGATGGGGATGATGTTGAGCAAACCCGCAATGCCACCGAGGGCCGCGTAGTTTGGGATACCCGTTACGCCGAACAGCACGCCGCACGCAAGGCCAATGACCGCGCACTGCAGCAGTGTTCCCTTGATGTAGCCACCCATGACACGCGTGAACGTGACGTGCAGCATGTCGAGGTCTTCCTGGCGGCGAGGGCTGCACAAACGACGGCACTCACGGCCGAGCGCGGGCAGCTCCATGAGAATCCAGAACGCAACGACCAGCGCAAAGCCAATGGCAACGAAGCTGTTAACCACTGTGGTACCGATGGCAACCACACTACTAGCGCCCTCGCGCGCAAATGTGGAAGCCCAGTTGCCCAGCGCGGCAAGCGCGTCGTTCATCCACTGCTGCACCACATCATTCTTCAAGATGTCGGCGTACTGGGAGTACAGGTTGTTGCCCCACGTGGTGATGGTTTGCACGTAGGCAGGAATGCTTTCGATGAGGCTGGTGAACTGCCCACCCAGACCAAACGCCGGCGAGAATAACAGCAGACACACTAAACCCAGCACCACAAACATAAGCACGTAGGCCACGGTAGTGCCCACGGCGCGGTTCACGCCAATTTTTTCCAGCTTGTTCACGGGACCGCGCAGGCAGAACACGATGACGGTGGACCACACGATAATGCCTACAGGCACCGACAGCAGGTTCAACAGGTAAATGAACACGCCAGTGAGCAGGATGCCACCGACGGCCGTCCATACCAAAAGGAAGCGACGGCGGGCTTTCAGCGCCTTCGCCGATTCGCGCTCGTCCTGTTCACAGCCCTCCACGCCCGAGGTCCCTCCCTGCGACTCTAGTTCTTAGCGTGCGCGGGAGTGGACGAACCGGAGGTTGCGGCACCTGCGGTGGTGTCCGCGTTTTGTGCGCCTTCATAGGTGAAGTAGCGCGACGCGGCATCGGCGTCGGAGGCAGCGGCGGCGGTCACCGCGTCAGCCACGCTGGCGGCAGCCACGGCGGTCTGCTCGGCGGCGGCGCGCTTGGCAGCGGCGCGTTCTTCGCGCTCGGCACGCTGTTCGGCCATCTGCTCCCGCTGGTCGGCAACGGCCGCGCTTGCCACGGCGGCCGAGCCCTTCACGACACTCTTAAGCGTGTCGGCGGCACTCACTTCGGACACCCGTGCATCAGCAGCGGCCTTTTCCTGGCCAAGAGCCACGGATTCCTCGCTCGCACGCTTTGGCTTGAGCGCATGGCGCACGCGAGAGGTGACGTTGTTCACCAGCTCCATGGGGGCGCTGGCTACGTTGTCTACCGCATCGACGGCCGACGACACGGAATCGGTGATCTCGTTCACATCTTCCAGAATTTGATCAACACGCATAATTTCCAGGTTCGCAGCATCCACCGTGAGCGACACGCGCTCAACGAGCGGGTCAACTTTAGCCGCAACGGGCTCAAGCGAGGCGGTAATGCGCTCAACGTGGGCCAACGTGGGCTCCACTTGCTTTTGCACCTCTTCCACCGTCTTGCGCGTTCGGCGCACGGTCATGACCAGTTCAACGACGAGCCAAATGAGGGCCGCGCCGACAAGCACGTACACGATGGGCAACGCAATACCTATGATTTCGCTGATATCCATAAGGACGCCTCCTGAGCTACCGAAGCCTTCACTATATCATGTCTACCTCGGATTCTATACAGCCCCGATCACGTTTTCATCCCGCTTCCATAGGCGACACCAATTGGTTACTTGCCCTCGGCCGACGAGGTTTCCGCGGACGACTTATCGGCGTCCGCGGAAGAACCCGCATCGGACGGGGCGGGGGTCGGTTTGGCCGCATCGTCCGCACGCGAGGGCGCTGGGCGGCTTTTAGCCGGACGCTGAGGCGGAGTGCTTGCAGCGTCGAAGCGATCGCGCGCGGCGGCATCGGCCCGGTAGGCTTCCCAGCCGCGGTCGCTCGGGCGGTAGAATACGCCGCGTTCCAGGCCTTCGGGCAAGTAGCGCTGTTCCACCCAGCCGCCCGGATAGTTGTGCGGATACTTATAGGTGCCGTAATCCTCCGAACCTGGACGGTGCCTATCGCGCAGATAGTCAGGTACGGAGCGCGCGGGGCCGTGACGAACCTCGGCGAGTGCAGCGTCAATGCCCGCTTCCGCCGCATTGCTCTTGGGAGCCAACGCTAAATAGATGGCAGCCTGCGCCAGGTTGATGCGGCACTCGGGATAACCGATGACCTCGGCCGACTTAAAGGCCGCCTCGGCCACGAGCAGCGCCTGCGGGTCGGCGTTGCCAATATCTTCCGACGCAGCAATAAACATGCGCCGCGCAATAAACTTCGGGTCTTCTCCCCCGTCAATCATGCGAGCGAGGTAGTACAGCGCGGCGTCCGGATCACTGCCGCGCATCGACTTGATGAACGCGGATATGATGTCGTAGTGCATATCCTTGTTCTTGTCGTAGGGCAGCGTACGGTGCGGCGTGGCGGCACGCACGTTGTCCTCGGTGATGCGCGCGGGCTTCTTACGCGTGCCGGGTTCCACCATGCCGGCGGCCAGCTCCAACGTGGTGAGCGCGCCGCGACCATCGCCCCCGGCCAAAAGCACAATGGCATCACGCGCTTTGTCGTCCAACTGGTAGCGCCCATCGAGGCCGCGTTCGTCGGCGAGCGCGCGGTTGACCAATTCGGCCACGTCCGCATCCGACAGCGCGTGCAGCTCCACAATGCGCGAACGACTGATAAGCGCGGAGTTCACTTCGAAAAATGGATTCTCCGTGGTAGCCCCCACCAGCACAAGCACGCGATCTTCCACGGCGTGCAACAGCGCGTCTTGCTGGCTGCGGTTGAAGCGATGAATCTCGTCGACGAACAGAATGGTGCGCAGCCCGCTCATGGTGAGGCGCTTTTCGGCCGCGTCAATCTCGCGTCGCAGGTCAGACACCGTGCCGCCGATGGCCGACACCTCCACGAACACGGCCTTTGTGGTTTCCGCCACCACGTGCGCCAGCGACGTCTTGCCCGTGCCAGCCGGCCCGAACAAAATGACCGAACTTAGCCGATCCTGCTCAATGGCACTGCGCAGCCAACTACCCGGCCCCACCGCCTCGTCCTGCCCCACCAATTCATCGAGCGATCGCGGCCGCATTCGCACCGCCAACGGCGCAACTTCCGACTTCCGCTCATTCTCTATTTCAGTAAATAAGGTATCCATGAATCCATGGTAACATACGAACGCTTGTTCTGGCTAGACCCCTTATAAAGGTTGTTGCATTCCGGTTGAGCCGGCGACAGGGTGGCGAATATGGAAACTGTCAAACAATACAGATGTCAAGACTTTATTTTGGGCGGGCAAAACATATACTCAAATCAGGTCCTGCCCTCGAAGCCATACTTTGCGATGGACCGATGCTAATACATGAGGGAGCTCAAGATAGCGCGTGAAATGGAGATTCGTGTCTGTTGATACGAAAGCCAGGAAGCGGGCTGCGAGCACCCACCTTTTAAGGTGGGTTCATCCTTCTGGCCGGGGGTGGGGCTTTTCACGCAACACAAAGAGGCGCCGCGCTTCCCCAGGAAACGCGGCGCCTTGGTGTTTCTGGGATACCCCCGCACATACGGCATTTGCAGACTAGCGCGGCTCTCCCCGCACGCGTTTCGGCCGCTACGCGGCGGGTAGGCGCAGGACGAAGACGGTGCCTCCGGTAGGGGATTCTTCTACTTCTATGGTGCCGCCGTGGTAGATGACGGCGTGTTTGACGATGGCAAGACCCAATCCGGTGCCGCCGGTTTCTTTTGAGCGGCTTTTGTCTACGCGGAAGAAGCGCTCGAACACCTTGTCGCGCAGGTCGGCGGGGATACCGGAGCCGGTGTCGCTCACGCGCACCACCACCTCGCCCGCCTCGGGGCGGCGCGCACCCACCCACGCCGCGGCGCCTTCGCCAGCGGCTACCACACCAACGGGCTCCATACCCAGGCTCACCACCACCTCGCCACCCGGGTGGTTGTAGCGGATGCCGTTCTCTATGAGGTTGTACAGCATTTCCTCGGCCAGCGTCTCGCTGCCACGAATGAGCGCGCACGCGCCTTCCACCTGCACCGATACGCCCTGGCCGGCGGCAAAACTCTCCAAGCGCCCAGCAACGCGGTGGGCCGTGGCCACCAAGTCAACCGGCGTGGCCTCGTCGCCGAACGCGGCCTCATCCAGGCGTGACAGCGTCAGCACGTCGGTGATCAGCGAGCGCATGGCCTGGGCTTCGTCGTAGATGAGCGCGGCGAACTTCTGGCGGTCGGCCGGCTGCACCATGTCATTCTTCATAAGTTCGGCGTAGCCCGAAATTACCTGCAGCGGCGTTTTCATCTCGTGGCTCACGTTGCTGGAGAAGTCGCGGCGCAGGTTCTCGGCCTGCGCGAGTTCGGCGTTTTGCTGTTTGAGCTGGCGCTGCTGCTCGTCAATGCGCGTGAGCAGCGGGTCCATTTCCTCGTAGATTTCGTTGTCGAGCGGGTTCGCAAAATCCAGCGCATCAATGGGTTTCATGATGCGGCTTGTTAACACCCGCGATAGCACGAACACCAGCACTACAGCCACCACCAGCGCCACCAACACCGGCACCAGCATATTGCCAAGGAATGACAACAGCGAGTGGCGCGTCTCGGACAGGCGCACAATGCTGCCGTCGTCCAGCTTCACGGCCGCATACACCGTGTCGGTACCAAGCGTTTCCGAATAACGCATGGTCACGGCCTCACCGGAAGCGGCGGCTTGCTGCACCTCGGGGCGGTCGGCGTGGTTATCCATGCCCGTGGTGTCGGCCGCACTGTCGTAGAGCACGGTACCGTCGGGCGCGATAAGCGTGTAGCGCGTCAGGCCGCTGAACTGGGCTTCCAGGATGGGTTCATTGTCGGCGGACGGCGTGGCGTTCAAGTAGCGCGCCGCATCTTGAGCGCTTGCAGCCAGCTCCGCCTCGGCGTCGTGTTCGTACGACACATAATAAATAGTAGTCATGACGGCAGCCAGCGCCACAATAATGCCCAGCGTGAACGCCAGCACGCTGGTGAAAATCTTGCCGGCGAGGCTTTTTACCTTGAGATGCTTAAGCGCCATGCGCGTCCTCACGAGGGCCGCTTGACGCAGTAACCCACGCCGCGCACGGTCTGGATCAGGGCATCCGCCCCCTCGCCTGCCGCCGCCAGCTTCTGCCGCAGCGTCTGCACGTGCACGTCCACCGTGCGCGTCTCGCCCACATACGTCATGCCCCACACGTCTTCGAGAAGTTGGCTGCGCGACAGCACGTGCCCCTCGTTCTGCATGAGGGTGCGCAAAAGGTCGAATTCCTTGAGCGTGAGCGTCACCGATTCGCCGTTCACGCTGACGGTATGGGCGGAAACCGTGAGGGAAACGGGGCCGCAGGTGAGTTCATCGTCGGGTGCGGAAGCCGGCGCCGAAGCGCGACGCAGCAGCGCGTTCACGCGGCTGACCAGCTCCATCATGCCGAAGGGCTTCGCCAGGTAATCGTCCGCACCCGCATCAAGGCCACACACCGTGTCGAACTCGGTGCCTTTGGCGGTAAGCATCATCACGGGCAGGTGCTTCGTGGCCGACTCCGCGCGCAGCATGTGAAGAATTTCCAGCCCGTCGATCTCGGGCAACATGATATCAAGCAGCACCAACTCCGGCAAACGCTCCTTGCACGCGGCGAAGAACTCCCCCGCCGCCGGAAAGCCCTGCGCCTCGAACCCGGCCTGCTTGAGCGCATACACCGTGAGGTCACGAATATTGGTGTCATCTTCTACGTAATAGATCATGTCGGTTCCGCCGTTCTTCGAACGACAGGGTGCGCGTGGCTTCGACCTGCCGTTCTCTTCACACTTTTCTGTTTTCGGCCATTGTAAAGCAGCGCAGGGAAGAGGGGTGTGCCGGCTCCGTCAAATTTTGGTAAAGCCTACTCCCCGGGCGCGCACCCAGCGCGCCCTACCGGCGTGCCCCCGGCGCAACCTCCTAGCCGAACCGCCCCGCCACGTAGTCCGCTGTGCGCGAGTCGCGCGGGTTGGTGAAGATATCGTCGGTGCTGCCGGCTTCCACCATCTCGCCCAGCAGGAAGAACGCCGTTTGGTCGGACACGCGCAGCGCTTGCAGCATGTTGTGCGTCACCATGACCACCGTGTACTTCCGCTTGAGTTCGCCCACGAGGTCTTCAATTTTGGCGGTGGACAGCGGGTCGAGCGCGCTTGTGGCCTCGTCCATCAGCAGCACCTCAGGGCGCACGGCCAGAGCGCGCGCAATGCACAGGCGCTGCTGCTGGCCGCCGGACAGGCCCAGCGCGTTTTTCTTCAGGCGGTCTTTCAGTTCGTCCCAGATGGCGGCGTCGCGCAGGCTTTGCTCCACGATATCGTCCAGGTCGGCACGCTTCTTCACGCCGTGCGTGCGCGGACCAAACGCCACGTTGTCGTACACACTCATGGGGAAGGGGTTGGGCTGCTGGAACACCATGCCCACGCGCCGGCGCAGGCTGTTCACGTCCACGTCGCGGTAGGCGTCCTGCCCGTCGAGAATGATCTCACCCTCCACGCGGCAGCCAGCAACAAGGTCATTCATGCGGTTCAGGCTTTTGAGCAGCGTAGACTTGCCGCAGCCAGACGGCCCAATAAGCGCCGTCACCTGATTTTGGGGAAACTCCAGGTTGATGCCCTTGAGCGCCTGGAAGTCGCGGTAGTACAGGTTGAGGTCGCGCACGCTCATCTTGACGGGAGCCGCCGGTTCCGAAGCCGTGGCAAGCGCGGCGGTCACGCCAGGTTCAGCAGTCACCACCGGCGCGACGTGTTCCTTAACCGCACCCCCAGCAAACCCGCCAGTCGCTGGCTTCAAAACGCGCGGGCTCACCGTGCGCCCCGCCTTCACCCCGCCCTGCCGTTTGGGCAGGTAGGTTGCCGGTTTCTTCTCCAACAGGGAGTTGTTCATGAACGTGCTCCTTTGCTCATCTTCTTCACCACGGCCGCAGCCGCAAGGTTTAGCACCACCACCATCACCAGCAGCACCACGGCCGTCGCGTACGTTTCATTCACGTGCAGGCCCTCGCTGGCCAGCACATACATGTGCACGGCAAGCGTGCGCGTGGAATCGAAGAGCGCCGCAGCGCCTTCGGCGAACTGCGGAATTTGCGCGATGGAACCAGCCGTGAAAATGAGGGCCGCCACCTCGCCCACGCAGCGCCCGAGCGCCAGCACCACGCCGCCCAAAATGCCCGGCACGGCCGAGGGCAACACACAGCAAAACACCGTGCGCAGCCGCCCTGCTCCCAGGCCAAAGCCGCCTTCGCGGTAGGAGTCGGGCACGGCGTGCAGCGCTTCCTCGGTGGTGCGCATAACCACCGGCAGCACCATGATGGCCAGCGTGCACGCGCCCGCCAGAAGCGAGAGCCCCCACCCCAGCGCCGTCACGAAAAACAGCATGCCGAACAGGCCATATATGATGGAGGGAATGCCTTGCAGCGTCTCGGTTGTGGTGCGCACAAGCGCCACAAAGCGGCTGCCACGCGGCGCGTATTCCACCAGATAAATGGCCGACCCCACGCCCACCGGAACGGCCATAAGCAGCGCAAGCCCCGCCATGAGCAGCGTGTTTATCAGTGCCGGCATGAGCGAAACATTTGTGGAGGTATATTCCCACGCGAACAGGCTGGGCGTAAGATACGGCACACCGTTCACCAAAATGAAGCCTATCAGCAGCAGCAACACGCCCGCCGTCAGCACAGCGCCCGCGCGCACAACCAGGCGCAGCAGGGCGGCTGCGACGCGGCGCTTCTGCTGGTGGCGCTCGCCGTGTTCGGCCAGCAGCACATCGAAGCGGTCGCGCGCGCCGGAACCACCCGCGGGTGCGCCCGCGCCGCCACCTGCTCCGCCGCCCGCCGCGTCACCCGCGCCTGCGCCCGCGCAAGCCCGCGTCATCTTCGCACTCATGACGCCACCTCCCCTCTCTTCTTTATCGCATTAAGCAGCGCCGTGATAAGCAGGATGAACACGAACAGCACCACGCCCGTGGCCACCAGTGCGCCGCGGTGTAGGTCGGCCGCGTAGCCCATTTCCAGCACGATGTTCGCCGTCATGGTGCGCACGCCGTCGAAGATGCTATCGGGAATGATGGGCTGGTTGCCGGCCACCATGATGACGGCCATGGTCTCGCCGATGGCGCGCCCCACGCCCAGCACCACACCAGCCACAATGCCGGACGTTGCGGCAGGTACCACCACGCGAAACACCGAGCGCTCGTGGTCGGCGCCCAAGGCGAGCGCGCCCTCGTAGTACTTCTTCGGCACGGCGTCGAGCGCGCTGCGCGCCACCGTAATAACCGTGGGCAGAATCATGATGCCCAAAAGCACGGCCGCCGCCAAAAGCGAGAGCCCTCGTCCCGGCATGGTGTCGCGAATAAACGGCACCATCACCACCAGGCCGAAGAAGCCATACACCACCGACGGAATGCCCGCCAACAGCTCCACGCCCGGCTTCAGCACCGCCGCCACGCGCCCGCTGGCAAACCGCGACAGATACAGCGCCGTAAGCAGCCCCGTAGGCACACCCACCAGAATGGCGCCCGCCGTCACATACACGCTGCCTACAATCATGGGGAAGATGCCGTAGATGTCGTTCGCCGGCCGCCACGTGGTGCCGAAGAGGAACTCCGGCAGACCAATCTGCGCCATGGCCGGCAGCCCATTCGCAAACAGAAACACGCAGATGAGGACCACCGCAAGAACCGAAGCCCCCGCGGCAATCCCAAACAACACCTGAGCTGCGCGCTCTTTAAGATGTGAAGAACTCATACAACTCCTTGGTTAGGCGGCGAAACTACGCCAACACTTCTTCCCAGGTGGCCAGTTCGCCGGTGAAGATGCCTTTCACCTGGTCGGACGTCAGGGCGTCCACGGTTGCGGCCTTGTTCACAATGACGGCAATGCCATCCTGCGCGATAACCGTGGCTTCAACGGCGCTCTTCTCGGAATCCTTCAGCTCGCGCGAAGCCATGCCAATGTCGCAGGTGCCCTCGGTGGCCATCTGCACGCCGGTGGTGGAGTCGGACTGGTTGACCTCGATGGACACGTCCGGGTTGAGCGCCTGATAGGCCTCAGCCAGCTTCTCCATAACCGGAGCGATGGACGACGAACCCGCCAGCACCACCTTGCCCGTTGCCCCGGCCGGCGCGTACGCCTCGCCCTCGGTCACGGGAATGTAGCCGTTGTCCTCAACCACCTTCTGGCCATCAGCGCTCATGATGAACGTCACGAAATCCTGCGCCGCGTCGGACAGGCCGTCCTTCGTCACAATGTTAAACGGACGCGCAATCTTGTACTCACCGCTCTTCACGTTGGCGGCCGTGGGCTCGGCACCGTCAATGGTGAGCGCCTTCACCGTGTCGCCCAGCGAGCCCAGCGAGATGTAGCCGATGCCGTTCTCGTCGCCCGCCACCGAGGTCATCATGACCGACGTGGAGTTCGTGATAGCCGCCGCAGGCGTGGTTAGGTCCACCTTCTCGCCGCTGGCATCCTTTTCCTCAATGCCGAACAGCTCCACAAACGCGCCGCGCGTGCCGGAGCCGTCCTCGCGCGAGTACACGGACACCTCGCCGGAGGGCATCGTGGCCGCAGCAGCCCCCTCACCTGCGGATCCGCCGGAAGCATCCTGTCCGCCCGCGCATCCCGCCAGACCGAAGATGCCCAGCGCAAGCACAACACCTGCCGCCGCCATAACCAAACGCTTCTTCATATTCTTCCTTTCGTTCTGCGCCCGAGGCGCCTTTATTCGATTCACCGCCGCGCCGCACACCCGTCGCCGCGCTGCGTTCACCATGATGGGCATCAAGCATCAAGCCCACGTTTGCGGGCCATCAAATCTCAGTAAAGTCTGGGAAACGCGCGGGGAATACCCGCAAAAATGACGCATGCGCGCATATTTGGCACGGCAGCGCGCAGTTGTGGTCGCGCGATGGCGGCAGGCACGCTACAATGGAGGGAGCAAAGGGGAACGCAGACGGAAGGGAGCGCATCGTTACTATGAAATTGTCCGCACGCAACACGCTAAAGGGGACCATCACGGCCATTCATCCGGGCGCGGTGAATGCCATCGTGATCATGGAGCTTGACGGGGGCCAAATTATCACGTCCACCATCTCCATGGGAGCGCTCAAGGATCTCGCTCTTGAAGTGGGCAAAGAAGCCTACGCCATAGTAAAAGCCGCCGACGTCATCATAGGCGTCGAAGACTAACAGCAAGAGCCACAGGACGAACCAAGCCCCTCCCACCCGAGGGGGCTTGCTTGTTTTAGAGGGACGAAGGTGGCGCGCAAAGAAAGGAAATATTATCTGTTAGGTAGCCTCCGCAGTCCAGTTCTCCAGAGCATCCGCTCCGCCGCAAGCGGAGAACACAACCCGTGTCGCCTTTTTCGCCTTTAGCATCCCCTCTCGTGCACGCGAAATGCCGTTTTTGGAACAGTTTGGGGCATCTGGCGGAAACTGTGCCAGGAATTGAGGAGGGGCTGCACTTCGGGATGGGTGTGGTGGTGCTTCGTGAAGCACCCTCTTCGCCGAAGGTGGAGAACGCGAACATGACCTGCGTTTTCGCGCTTTGTGTGAACGGGACGGTTCGCGAACCGCCCGGACTACGGCCAACCTGTCTCTTCAATACGACCCTCTGGCCGGTCAGCCCGCGTTGTAAAGATAGGGTGTTGGGAGATTTATGGCGTAATCAGTAGCGCGAAGCGCCACTTTTTTATCGGCGGCGCAGGTCTCGTTGCATTTTCCGGGCGGCGCAGACGCGCGTCATGCTTGGTTGCGAGGCTGCTTTTCCGGCTTCTTCTTGCTCTTCTTGTCCTCGCGATAGAACGCTAGGAGTGCTAGGCCTACGAGGGAGCAGGTTCCTACGAGGAGGAAGGCGCCGCGGAAGCCTTCGTCGAGAGTACCTTGGAAGGTGTTCTCTATGTCGCTGGCGTGCTGGTCGATTTCGCTCAGGTACTGTTGCTCGGCGGCGTCGACCGCCTCGGTGGGCATGCCGGATGACGCGGCGGCTTGCTCGATCTCGGTCTTCGCGAGCTTCTTCACGTTGCCCACGATGGTGGTTACGTCCGACCCCTCCATGAGCTGCTGCAAATCTGCCGGCAGCCCGCCGCCGGAGTCCTGACCTTCCCTGCTTGCCAGCTGCGCCATCGTTGGCCCGGCTGGCGGGTCGGGCAGCACGTTCATCACGCGATCCGGCACGGCCATGCCCGCGTGCGCGATGAACGCCACCAGCACAGCAGGCGCCACGGCTGTGCCCACCGAGCGCACAAGCGAAAGCGTGGCCAGCGCCGAGTTCGATTCCTCAAGCGGCGTCTTCGCCAGCATCATGTAGTTGAGCGGCGTGCCAATGGTGAAGCCCATCCCAATGCCAATGAACACCAGGCTCACCACCAGCGTAAACAAGTTCGGGAACTGCGTGGCCACCAGCGCCAGAAACAGCGCGCCCGCCGCCGACGCCGCCAGTCCGAACCCCAGCACCACCTTCACACCAAACCGGTCGATGAGCTTACCCGACACCGGCGCGCCCACGCCCGCGAACGCCGCCAGCACAATGACCACGTAGCCGCCGCTGCCGGCCGGGATTTTCAGCACGTTCTCCGCGAACTGCGGGATGAAAATGATGCCCATGAGGATGACGCCCGAGATGACGGAGATGGCCAGCGTCACCACAATGTCGCGGTTGCGGAAGTACGACAGGTTGAGCACCGGGTCGGCCGCGCGCCGCTCGATGAGCACGAACAGCGGCAACAGCACCACGAACCCCAGCAGGAACGGCCATACGTCGGTGGAGGTCAGCGACGTGCCCAGGTTGAAGAAGTCGAGGTTCTTCAGGCCGTAGAGTAGCGCGAGCACCATCACCACGAGCACGGCAATGCCCAGCCCGTCGATGGGTTTCACGTGCTCGGCCTTCGTGTTCGGCAATACGAACCAGCCGGCCACCACAATGAACGCACAGATAGGCACGTTCACGTAGAAGATGAACTGCCAGTTGCTTTGCCCGAAAATTGACAGGATAAGGCTGCCCGCAGACGCGCCGAAAATGTTCGCGATGCCGTACACGCCTCCCACCAGGCCAAGCGCCAGGCCGCGCTTCTCCGGCGGGAACGCCGTACCGAACTCCGCCGTGGCCACGGGCACAATGCCGCCGCCACCCACCGCCTGAATGGCGCGCGCCACCAGCAGCATGCCGAAACTGCCCACGTCCTGCGCGAGGCCGCACAGAAGCGAGCCCACGCCGAACAGCAGGATGCTTGCCAGGTACACGTACTTGCGCCCGGAGCGGTCGGCCAGCTTGCCCATAACGGGGATGGCCGCCGCGTACGCCAGCGTGTAGATGGTGATAATCCACACGCTGAGCTGCTCGGAAATGCCGAGGTCGCCTTGGATGACGGTACGCGCGGGCGTGACGATGCCCGTATCGAGCGCGCCGATGAACAGGCCCAACAGGTACACGGCCGCCACCAACACGAAGCCTTTGCGGCCGCCGGAGCCTGCGCCTGAGCCCGCGCCCGAGCCCGTGTGCGGTGCCGCGGATGATTGAGAAGTCATGCGCGCCTTCCTTTCCAAGACAAAACTGGTGCCAACGCACAAAACAAATGCAGGTCGACCGTAGTGGTGGCACGGGGCAGAGCCCTTGCCCTACGGTCAACCTGCACGGGAGAACGACGGTAAAGCGATACGCCTAGCGGCCGGTGCGGACGTTCTCGACACCCTGCTTCACGTTATCCTTCGCGTCGACGGCGGCCTCTTTGATAGCCTCGCCAGCCTTGCCGAGCGAGTCCTTGATGGAGTCCATGAAGTCGCCGCCCTTTTCATCCTTGCGCGCCTCGTGCTGCTGAGCACGCATGGCGGCATCCGTGCTGCCCGTGCGCTGCGCAATCTCGTGCTCGCGGTCGGCGGCGGCATCTTCGGCCTTGCGCTCGTTCATGCCGGCTTTAGCCTCGTGGAAGGCGTCTTTCACGTTGTTCTTCACGTCGTGCGCCATGTCCTTCGCGCCGTTCTTCATGTCGACGGACGCGTCGCCCGTTTTGAATGCTCGATCAACCATGGTCGTGCTCCTTTCAGGGGGGATGTGAAATCGCCCTCAATTCTACGTGCGCGGTGCGTGCCGTCGGCTGCCGCGCGACAACGGCGCCGCAACGGTTTTGCCACAGGGGTGGCGAAGGTGCGCGAGCCTACCAGCCTTGCGGGCCGTACGGCGGGCGCTCGGCACGTTCCTGGGACTCGTTTTCGATTTGCTCGGTTTCCTCTTCGGCCTGGTCGAAGTCGAATGCGGTGCCGGCGGCTTCGACGGATTTCTTTTCGTTGTCCTCGTCGCTGCCGTCGCCATCCACGGCTGCGACGTATTCCTCGGCCTCGCGCTTGGCCTCTTCCTCGATGCGCTCCAGGTCCTCGGCCGCCGCGCGGTTGAGTTCTGCCTGCGATGCCTCGCCGATACGCGTGCCTTCTTCAGTGATGGTGATTGCCATGAGCTGGCTCCTTTCGCCTGCGGGCGCCTGGGCGCCCCGCGTTGCTGCTTGTCGCCGCCCATTGTACGCACCACCCCACCCCCAAGCGATGACCGCCCGAACACGAACCCGTGACGCTTTTCTACGGGGATGGGGATGTGCGGGAAGGAAGAGGAAATAGGGAAGTTGGGAAGGTGATCTGGGTTGGATTTTCCGCCTTCGGCGGAGAGGGCGATTCGTGAATCGCCCCTCATATACTCTTTATGTCGCCAGATTTATGGCGAGTACGTCCTTTCCAATGTAGGTTGCATGTGAGATAAAGGGCGTACACACAGACGGAGGGCGCGTGAATCGCCCC
>DXGM01000003.1 GCA_019113915.1 Candidatus Gordonibacter avicola | reverse complement strand
CATGCCACCGATCTCAAAACCATCTCCGTCCCCACCCAGGTTGTAAGTGGTAGCGACACCTACATGGTGACTACCCTCAAAACCCTTGCGGGGGGGGGGGCATTCACTGAGTATTCTGTAGAATCACTCTCTCTTCCTGAAACAATCAAAGATATCGACGATGAGGCACTCAAAGGTATCTCGTCACTCAAGCATGTCCAGATAAGCCCCAAGTGTGAGGGCTTTTCGTCGTTTGACGGCATGATCTTCACCAAAGATTACTCGCATCTCCTGCTCATTCCCGAGGGTAAGGAGGGTGCTGTTACCATCCCCGGCTTCACTCAATCCATTCTCACCCAGGCATTGTCCCTGTGCCGTTCGGGTACCTCACTCTCTTCCGGGGATGGCAGCACCGCATTTACTAGCTACGACAGAATGTTGTTCTCTAAAGATATGAAGACCTTGGTTGCCTGCCCGCCGGCTTACGGGAAAGCCGTCGTACTGCCAACCGAAACTGAGACTATCGGCGAATATGCCCTTGCAGGTTGCAAGGATCTTGCGTCGATCACCGTTCTGGGCAACGTGCAATCAATCGACCCGACAGCTTTCGCTGACGAAGTTAAGGTGTCCGCAGTTGTAGCCCTTCCCGCAGGGCAGAGCTACGAAGCTCGCAAGGCCGTTTGGGAAGCGGCTGGCTTCAAGCACTTTGCTGAACCTGCCAAACCTGGCTCAACCACAACTCCGGACAACAACGTAGCTAGCGGCCTCACCTACACCTTGCTTGAGAACTACACCCTCTCCGTCTCCTGGCAAGGCAAAGACGACCCGCAAGCAGACCTCGAAATCCCGTCGTCTGCCGAGATCAACGGCGTACCTTACCGCGTGAGTACCGTCGCCGAAAACGCCTTCGCCAACCGCGGCTCACTCACGAGCGTAAAGCTCCCTTCCACCCTCACCACCATCAATAGTGGAGCCTTTGCCGGTTGCGCGAACCTCGCAGCTATCGAGTTTCCCAACACCCTGCGCACCATAGGGGAGCGCGCCTTCGAAGCCACCTCCCTCAAGAACCTCTGGCTCCCGGCCAGCATCGAAACAATCGGCTCCCGAGCCTTCGCTTCCTGCTCATCGCTTGAGCGCATCGTTGCTCTCGGTGCTCCCGAAATTGCGAACGATACCATTTCTCGTTGCGCAAATGTCTCGGTTTATATCCCCTCTGGGTCCGAGAACTTTTGGAACCTCGGTCTTCCTTCCGACAACAACCACCTCATGCCCTACGGCGTCACGCTTTCCGAAGAACCCCTCACTATTGAAGCTGGACAAGAAGCCAACCTGTTAGAAGGCGGCAACCTCCAAGCTCCTGACCCCGTTGAGGCTTCTTACTCCTACGCGGCTGCTCCTTTGTCGGTGGATGCTGGCCAAGTAAACGCTAAGAAAGCAGGCACCTCCGATGTTACCGCCGTGCTCACGTTGGATGATGTGGAACTCACTCGCGCCAGCCGCACCGTAGAAGTCTCTCCGAACCCTGATGCAGAATCCAACATCGCTCTCATGAACACCAACTCATCCCTGCCTGCTGCCTATCTCGCCGATGCACGCAACAACCAAATTAGCGTCACCGCTCCCACACGAGTAACCTTGGGAGACGGAGATGGCTACGACGTAGCCACAAAACCCGAGTGTGCTACGGGTACTGCTATCTTCAAGAACAACTCCGTTGGTCAATCTGTGCAGCTTGATAGTGTTGAATGTACTAATGTTAGCGTTGAAAACAACATCCAAACGCTCGACACCTCAAGAAGCCTTGATAGCCAAAGAATCTTTAGCCTTTATCCCAAAGGATACGAAGACGCAGCTGTGAACTTCGGCTACGGCACTGATGTAAATAGCGCTATCCCAACTGATAATGAAGCTTTCGGCATCGCTCCCAATGCCTCAGCTCCCTATACGTTCCGCTTGAATCTGACAAACAAAATTGAACTTGCGAATGCTGAGGTGAAAGAAGATATAGCTAATACCAGTGGCAACACAGTATCCCTTGCCACCGTCATGTGCACCTTTGCAGGGTTTACGTTTACACCCACGGGCCACGGCAAAACAGACGATGCTTTCTACTTGCAAGATGCGAAAACAAGCACAGTCTATTCCCTTACCGATGTCAAAGCACATGCCAACGACATCTCTAACAAGGGTAAAGGCTCTCTCTACTACGATATGTACGCAGCTTATGCCACTGATGACACCAAGTATGAATGCAAGTCTACGTGGACGAACGGAACCTATGACCTGCGCATCATCGACGTTCTTCACGATGACAAGGCCTCTGGTGGTAAGGCGGGTCTCACGTTCCAGTTTAAGAATTTGCTTAACTTAGCCTACAGTTTAAATAGCGTGATAAGCTCCAATGATGGTGGCTGGGGTGCGAGCGAACTCCGCTCAAACATGAACCCAGGGATTGACAATTGTTCCTATGGATTCGACAAGGATCTCATCTGGAAGCAGGTTCCTGACGAATTGCAAAACGCTATCGAACTTGTCAAGAAAAAATACCAGCCTTCGCGAATCGGTGATACCTCTACTATCGCTACTACAAAAGACAAACTTTTCCTTGCAAGCTACTCCGAATTTGTTTCTGAAAGCTATTGGGGATCTGGTCACTGGACATCTCAAGAAGGCACCCAATACGCCTACTGGAACGGCAAAGTGACTCAAAACAAAGGTACAAACGATTGCCTTGTTAAGAAATACCAAAAGAATGCCCAAGACTCGGCTCAGATGGCAACCTACTGGTGGCAGCGCACTGCTAGCCCTTACAGTGATGCAGACTTTCTTCGTGTGTCGCCAGATGGCGACTTGGTTGTCACCCATGGCGCGAGTGTCTCCTGGGGTATTTGTCCTTGCTTCTGCCTCTAATCTAGTATCTAGAATCTGCCCGGACTGTGTCCTCGACAGGAGTTTACGACGGGGTAGGGCTTGAAGGTTGCGAAGTGTTAGTCCTCCGTAGGGCAAGGGCTCTGCCCTTGCCGCTCGGCAACGACTAACCTGGCAAGTCACCCATGGTTGACGGCAAAGGTAGAACCCTGCCTACGGAGGACAAGTGAGAGGTAGCTTGCAGTGAGTTTTAACAAATACGCACTACCAACCTTTTGCGACAAATCCCATGCGGGTTGATTATCGGAAGGGATACCAATAAGCATGTCTATCAGGTATAACATATCAAGTACTTCGCGGCTTACTCGGCGGGTGGTTGCGTGCGTTCTTACCTGTGCGCTGGTTCTGGCAGCCTTAGTGTCTGTGCCTGCACTTGCGGAGGAAGCCAACGTTGGCACTACGCTTATGGGTTTGCGGGTGACCGATTCGTCTAAGAACCAGCATTCGGAGGCAGATGGCCAACCAGGTTCCGTCAAAGTGGGTCTTCGTGTAACCAACTCAAATAGCACTAAACCCATCAAGGTTTCTGTTCAATTCCTCGGCAATGAGGGCACTTGGCGCGATGGCGCTCAAACCAAGACGGTTGACATAGAACTCCTTAAGCCCACGGTGCCTCCTGATCTTGAGAATCTGTCAAGGACAGGATACGAACTCGATGGCTGGTCCACGACACCAAAAGGAGAGGCCGTAAGTCTGCCAACATCCACCGTGGAACCTGCTATGTGGTTTGCTTGCTGGAAGGCTAAGTCCTATCAAGTCACGCTTGATCCAGACGGAGGTGAGGGCGGCGATACCTCGACAACTGCGACATATGATGCCCCTATGCCGCAGGTGACAGTGCCAAATGATAAGGATGGTTATATTTTTGCTGGATACTTCGATGACCAAAACAAGCAGTACTACGACGCAGAGGGTAAAGGCGTAAGCGGTGTAATGTGGGACAAGGATAAGGACAACGTTACTTTGACTGCTCACTGGACGTTGAAAATAGATTTCACTTTTCCAAGTGATGCTCTTATTCAGATTGATGCTACGGGTAATGTTACTGGTCAGGGGAACTTTACCTTCTCGTCTGGAACCGTTAAGCCCCTCAAGATTACTGCCGTAAAGGGTGCTCCAACCAGTGGTGCCGCCTCACTTTTTGCTCAGGGTACTATCCCTGATGGACTTCGCGTCTTGCTTACCCCGAAAGCGGGTTCTGGCGAGGAAGTGAGGGTTCCGCTTACTTCAGCCGATACGTCCATACCCAATGGCGGCTGGACTTTAGCTGCGGGTAGCACCAGCAATCCAACTACGTTTGCAGTGGCATTCAACTTGTTTCTTCCCAGTGGTACCCAGTTGAACTACTTCCCGGAAGGTGAAGTTGCTATTGCTAATCTTTCCTATGTGGTGGAAGCAGCAGACGCTTCCTAGGCTCACTCCACCTACTCGCGGCAGGAACCACCCGCTCGGCCGCATAACTCGCAGGCGCGCCTTCCCATCACGGGCGTGCCTGCGTGGTTTTGGGCCTCTGCGTCTCTATTGCGCGAAAAAGTGTGACGCGCTTCGCGCTACTGATTACGTTAAGAGACATTCGACTCCCTCGCATTATGACGTGGGCATTCTTCTGGCGGTTTCTTGCTGGCGCCACACGGGATTCTTCGACTACGGCGCTTCGCGCCTCCGCTCAGAATGACAAAGGGGGGCCGGTGGCGTTGACGTTGTTGTTTTGGTTGATAGAGAAGTGCAGTGGTTAAAGCACTCCGCTGAAGATGAAAATATAACCATGACCTGCGTTTTCGCGCTTACGCGCGAACGGCGCTCTGGAGAACGCCGCTACGGGCATTATGCCAGCTGTAAGTCAATGCCTACAAGTCAGTCAGCCTGCGTCATAAAGTGTGGGATGTGGGATGCCTTTGACTAAATAGGTAGCGCGTAAGCGCGTCACTCTAGTGGAGCAACGTAGGCTGGGGGGTTTGGGAGGGTTCTTGGCGCTTCTGAACACTGTCTTCTTCGCGCCCGAAGGGCGCATGCTAAAGCATGAAGGAGTGCAGCGCACGAAAATGCTCTTCCGCGCGATGCGTGGAAGAGCATTTGAGCAGCGGAGCGGCGCGCCAAGAATCCTCTCAAACCTCCCAGCCGGACAGGTTGAAATGAGTTTTCCGCTCAACCTGGTTGTTGGTGATATCTTCGGGCATTTCGAAGGAAGCGTACCTGCATTTACCTTTTACGCTCCCAAGCCGGTGGCTACGGCGGTGAGGGCTACGAGGACGCCTATGATGGATTCGCCGCCGAGCAGGCCACTTGACACTACGAGGCCGGTTTCGGCTTGAGCCTTCTCGCGAGCGGCTTGTTCGTCGGGGGAGAGGTGGGCGCGGCGGCGCTTGCACACGGCATCGTACACCACCTTCGCCATGGCACCCAGAAATGCGGTGAACGACATGTAAAAGGGCAGGTAGATGCCCAGTCCCAGCATCATCGCGGGAAAGCCCACCAGGTACAGCACAAACCCAACCGTCAGGCCCAGCGCAAATGACGGCACGCTCGGGATGCCCGACACCATAGTGGCTACCACCGAGGCCTGCGCCGACACGAACGACGCCTGCGGGCCGAACGCCTCGGGGCCGTATGCGCTCACGAGAATTACCATCACGGCCACGGCCACCACGGCACCCAGTAAGGCGCCGATAGCCTGGCCGATCCACTGGGCCTTGGGGGAGGTACCCAGCACATGCCCTGCGTGGAAGTCGTTCATCACGTCGCCCGCAAGACCGCAGGCCACGGCCACAATACCGGCCACGAAGAACAGCTGCACCTGCGGCACGTTCGACACGGCGGCCACGGCCAGAAGCACAATGAGCCCGAATATCTCCATGGGGTCGATGCCCGTTTGCCCCACGCTCTGCGCGCTCATGGCGGTGGCCACCCATGCAAGCGCCACCACAATAACGGCAGGTACGGGGCCCAATTGCAACCCGAAGCAAATCACCAGCGCCACCGCTGCCACCGCGCAGGCCACAAGGCCAGCCGTCAGGCGCATCCGTCGCTTCGGCGCACGCACATCCGCGTCCGCGCCAGCGTCCGCTGCGTCAGCCGCACTCACCACCGCGCCCAGCACCACCGACCCACGCGTGTCCTTCAGCATGTGCACAGCCTTCGGCAAAATGTTCTTGCAGATTACGCCCACGCCGGCGCCCATCATCACACCCATGCCTAGGCTCGACACGATGCCCTGCGCGCTCGCGATATCCCAAAGCCCCGCTGCGCTGCCGCCCACAATAATGCCGAAGTTCGCCAGCACCGCGCCTGCAAACCACACCAGCACCGCGCCGGTTCCCACCAGAAAACCCACGGCCAGCAGCATGGGGGAGTTGTATATGCCAAACGCCACGCCTGGAATACTCACGTTCCCCAGTAGCATGGCGGGAATAGCGCCCACCCAGTCGCGCAGCGCCGTGTAGAGTCCCGCAATGCCCATCGCGCCGAACAGCTTCACGCCAACCTTGCCGCCCGCGTCACCCGCAATAAGCGTCTGAGCAGCCGCTTCGCCAATAGGGTATTCCAAATCGGCGTCTTCAATAAAGTGGCGACGTAACAGCACGGTGCACACCAGGCCCAGCACCACGCCCGACAGCGCCACCAACAGCATCTCGAACCAGCCCACCTCATCGGCAAAGCCCAGCATCCAAATGCCGGGGATGGTGAACGCCAGGCCGCCCGCCACCATGGCACCCGCGCTCATGACGGTGTGCGTGACGTTCGCCTCGTTTAGGCTGGCGCGCCTGCGCCCGAGCGCCTTCAAGAAAAACAGTGAAATGATGGCCGCAAACACAATGGGCCAGGGAAGCGCCCCCATTTTGAGGGCCGTGTACACCGAGGCGGCGGTAATAATGATGCAACCGACGCACCCAATGAGGATGCCGCGCAGCGTGAGCTGCCCCTTGACAGAGTCCATGTCCTTCTCCTTTTCGTATATCCGCTTCCCCTCGTTTCGGGAAGTCGGGTTACCGTTGGGACGGGTACAGTATAATCACGCAAGGCGCGCGCGGCATCGCAAAAAATGCAGTAGTGTGCGCGCAAGACGGAGAAATGGGTGCACCGATGAGCGAACGGTGCCGAAAGGAGGGCGCATGAACGCGAGGCCCGAACCAACTGGTGTGCTGGCGGTGGACGTGGGCAACACCTCGACGCGCTTTGGGCTGTTCGTGGACGGCGCCTTAGGTGATACGTGGGAAGCGTCCACGCCCGAGCGCTTGACGGTTGATGAAGCGCGGTGTGCGGTGGGTGCGTTTTTGGGGGAACGGGTGAGGCGCGCGGGCGTTGCTGGTGTGGGTGTGCTGCCTGCCGCGCCGGCCGACGCGGTCTTGTCGTGCGTTGTCCCTGACTTCGTTGAGGTGTGGACGCAGGCGTTGCGCGCCGAGTGTGGCCGTCGTCCGCTCGTGGTGGGCCCGGGCCTCAAGACGGGCGTGCGCATGCGCTACAGCGACCCGGCTGAAATTGGGCCCGACCGCATAGCTGACCTGGTGGCAGCCCTTGCGGAATTCACCGGTCCGTTGGTGGTGGTTGATTTGGGTACCACCACCAACTTAGAAGTGGTCGATGCCGACGGCGTGTTTGTGGGCGGCATCATAGCGCCCGGGCTTGCGCTGGGCGCGCGCTCGCTTGCCAACGCTGCCGCGCGCCTGCCGGTGGTGGAGCTGAAGGCACCCCAGTCGGTCATTGGGAAGAATACGCGCGAGGCCATGCAGGCCGGCGTGGTGATGGGCGAGGTTGCGCGCCTCGATGGCTTGCTTGACCTGGTGGAAGCCGAACTTGGTAGCACGCCTACGGTGGTGGTCACGGGCACGCATGCGGCGGCACTTGCGGCCCTGTTGCGCCACGATGCGCAGGCCGACGACACGCTCACGTTGCGCGGCTTGCATAAGCTCTACGAAGCGAACCGGAAGAAGTAGGCGCGCACGCGCGAAGAAGGGGGATGCATGGACGCACAGGCGCTGGTGCTCGAACTCAAGAAGATCGCAGGTGAGGACGCGGTACGCTCAGACGAGCCGATGGCCGCTCATACGACGTTTCAGATTGGCGGCCCGGCTGACGTGTTCGTTGAGCCGCGCACGGAACAGGCCGTGTGCGCAACGTTTATGCTCTGCCGCCAGGCGGACGTGCCGGTGCGTGTGCTGGGCCTGGGGAGTGACCTCTTGGTGGCTGATGCGGGCCTGCGCTGTGTGGTGGTGCGCCTGGCGGAAAACTTTGCCACCATCGAGCGACAGGGAAACGTGTTGCAGGTGCAGGCGGGCGCCTCAAATGCCGATGTTGCGCAGGTGGCGTGTGCGGCGGGACTTGCCGGCTATGAGTTTGCAAGCGGCATCCCGGGCACCATAGGCGGCGCGGCCATCATGAACGCCGGCGCCTACGGCGGCGAATTCAAGGACGTGGCCGTGGCCCTGCGCTGCCTCACGCCCACAGGCGAGGTGGTGGACGTCAGCGCCGAAGAGGCCGCCTGGTCGTATCGCCACTCCATGATGGACGCGGCGGGCTATGTGGTGCTGGCGGCAACGCTGCGCCTCACGTCCGATAACCCTGCAGTCATCCAAGAGCGCATGGACGACCTCGCTCGTCGCCGCGCCGAAAAGCAGCCGCTCGATATGCCCAGCGCCGGCAGCACCTTCAAGCGCCCTGAGGGTCACTTTGTGGGGAAGCTCGTGCAAGAGGCAGGCCTGCGCGGCGTGCGTGTGGGCGGCGCGCAAGTGTCGGAAAAACACACGGGTTTCCTCGTCAACGCAGGTGATGCCACGGCCGCTGATGTCTGTGCTCTTATCGAGCTCGTGCAAGAGCGCGTGTATGAACACACAGGCGTGCAGCTTGAGCCGGAGGTTCGCCGCTGGGGCTTCGAAGACGAGGAACGCTAACGCCCGGCTTCTTCACCCCTTCGCCCCCTCTTCCGCACGTTCCCTACCTCTCGCCCTCTTCCGCACCACACCGTTTCTACCCCTCGTGCAACATTTCGAAGAAAACCGTGCAAGAGGGGTTACCAAACTGATCCAAAGCGCCTATACTGCCCCCAGTCCTTTAAAAGCGGTACAGAGAGACCGACAAGGTAGAACCCCAAGCGCCCACTCACACAAGGGCGCGACGAGTCGAAGCCTTTGTCTGTCGCGGAGGCTTTTTTCATGCCCGCGGCAGGCGCCCGCCCAGCGGGACGAGGTCCGCCTGTACCATCCCGACGAAAGGGGTGGGTGCATGACCGAAACAGGCACGGTCAAGACCGTCTGCATGGACGCAGACGAGATCGAGCGGTCGTTGACGCGCATTGCGCATCAGATCCTCGAGGCGAACAAGGGCGCGGGGAACATCGCGCTCGTCGGCATTGTGACGCGGGGCGATTTGCTCGCCAAGCGCCTGGTCGAAAAGATTGAGGCCATCGAAGGCACCAAGGTGCCGCTCGGCAAGCTGGACATCAGCTTCTATCGCGACGACTTCGCGACGCATCTCTCGCCGGAGGTGCATTCCACGGACATTCTCTTCGACCTCGACGGCAAAGATGTCGTGCTGGTGGACGACGTGCTGTATACGGGCCGCACCATCCGCGCTGCGCTCGACGCGCTTATGGACATCGGTCGTCCGAAAACGGTGCAGCTGGCGGTGCTCGTGGACCGCGGCCACCGCGAACTTCCCATCCGCGCCGACTTCGTGGGCAAAAATGTGCCCTCGTCGGCCGACGAGAGCGTGCGCCTGTTCCTTGAAGAGGTGGACGGCAAGTCTGAGGTGGAAATTCTGGAAGTAGCACCGGGCTCTCACGTGGGTTCGGCACCGCTGGGAGGTGAATAGGCATGGCGTTCAATCACAAGCACCTGATTGATATCACGGAGTATTCCGCCGACGACATCATGACCGTCCTGGAGACGGCCACTCGCTTCAAGGAGGTCAACGAGCGCCGCATCAAGCAGGTGCCCACCTTGAAGGGTGTCACGGTAGTAAATATGTTCAACGAGCCGTCCACGCGCACGCGCTCGTCGTTTGAGATTGCCGAGAAGCGCCTGAGTGCGAACAGCCTGAACTTCGGCGGCAGCTCCACGTCCACGGTGAAGGGCGAGAGCCTGGTGGACACGGTGGAGACGCTCTGCGCCTACAAGATTGACATGATTATTGTGCGCGATAAGCACGCCGGTGTGCCGCGCAAGATTGCGGATGTGTCTGGCGCGCACGTGATTGACGCGGGCGACGGCAAGCATCAGCATCCGACGCAGGCGCTCTTGGACCTGTACTCCATCTGGGAGGTCAAGGGCGACCTCGCCGGCCTTAAGGTGGGCGTGGTTGGCGACATCGGGCACTCCCGCGTGTGTGGTTCGCTTATCCCGGCGCTCAAGATTATGGGCTGCGACGTGACGGTGATTGCGCCGCCGACGCTTCTGCCCGCGCGCCCGGACGTGCTCGGCGCCGACCGCGTGACCACGAAGCTTGACGAAGTGCTGCCTGACCTGGACGTGGTGTACATGCTGCGCATCCAGCGCGAGCGTCTTGAAGGCGCGCCGTACCCGAGCCTGCGTGAGTACAACATGCTCTACGGCCTCACGAAGGAGCGCGAGCCGCTCATGAAGCCCGACGCCCTCATCTGCCACCCCGGCCCCATCAACCGCGGCGTCGAACTGGACAGCTACATGGCCGATCACCCGAAGCGCTCGGTCATTCTCGATCAGGTGTATGCGGGCATTCTCACCCGCATGGCCGAAATGTATTTGCTGCTTGGAGGGAGCGAAGATGGCCTTACTGCTTAAGAACGCCCACGTGATTGACCCGCAGGTGGGTCTGAATGAAACGGCCGACATCCTCGTGCGCGACGGTAAGATTGTCGAAATTGGTACCGGCCTCACCATGGAGAAGGGCGTCGAGCGCGACCTGGGCGGCAAGATTGTGGTACCCGGCCTGGTAGACATGCATGTGCATCTGCGCGAGCCCGGCTTTGAGCAGAAGGAAGACATCGCCTCCGGCACGCGCGCGGCGGCCCATGGCGGCTTCACGGCGGTGTGCTGCATGCCGAACACGAAGCCCGTTATCGACAGCGCGGTGGGCGTGGAGTATGTGCAAGCACGCGCAGCGGCGGTTGGCAAGTGCCGCGTGCATGTGGCCGGCTCCTGCTCGCAGGGGCTTAAGGGCGAGACGCTTTCCGAGATGGGCGATATGGTGGCCCACGGTGCCGTGGCCTTCACGGACGATGGGCGCGGCGTGCAGGGCGCGGGCATGATGCGCCGCGTGATGGACTACGCCTCGCAGTTCGACCGCGTGGTCATGAGCCACTGCCAGGACGAGGACTTGGTGGGCGACGGCCAGGTGAACGAGGGTGTGGCCTCCACGCGCCTCGGCATGCTGGGCTGGCCGGCCGAGGGCGAAGAGATTCAGATTGCCCGCGACATTGCCATGTGCCGTCTTACCGGTTGCCCGTTGCATATTCAGCACCTGACCACCGCGCGTGGCCTGGAGTTGGTGCGCGCCGCGAAAGCCGAGGGCCTGCCTGTGACCTGCGAAGTCACGCCGCACCACCTGTTCCTTACCGAGGACGCCATAGGGGACGACTACAACACCTTCCTCAAGGTGAACCCGCCGCTGCGCACGGCCGAGGACGCCGCCGCGCTGGTGGAAGGAGTGAAAGACGGCACGGTGGACGCCATCGTGACCGATCACGCGCCGCATACGCACTACGAGAAAAACTGCGAGTTCGAGCTGGCGCCCTTCGGCATGACCGGCTTGGAGACTTCGCTGGCCCTGGTCATCACGCACTTGGTTGCGCCGGACATCATCAGCTGGGAGCGCGCGGTGGAGCTGATGAGCGCGAAGCCCCGCGAGATCCTACGCGTCGAGCGCGTGGCGCTTGAGCCGGGCGCTGTGGCCGACCTCACGGTCATCGACCCCGAGGTCATCTGGACGGTGGAGGCCGACGACTTCCTCAGTAAAGCCACGAACTCCGGCTTCATCGGCGCCGAACTCACCGGCCGCGCCACCGACGTCTACCTAGCCGGCTACGCCACCCTGGAGGACGGCGCTATCGTCGAGTAAGCGCGGGGGTGTGATTTACCCACGCCACACACGCATAAAACACGAAGAAGCCGGGACATGCTGCCCCGGCTTCTTTTCTTTCAACTTGCATGTTTCCCGTTCAACGGGCGGGTGTGTGCGTTACTACAAACCTAATTCCTCTTTCACTATCTCATAATCATCCAGCATGTATTCAGGGTTGATGATGTTGTACTGAATATCATCTGGTCTTGTTTCAAAGGCATCCGTGAATACGTTCTCACCCATAACCTCGGCATAGCGGAAGAGCAGGGTGCGCGTGGCCTCGTTCATCCGGGCAGCGTATTCTTCATTGGAGAGTTGCCCTCGTATCAGCAGATTATCCAATTCGTGCTTGAGTGACATGGTTTCAAAATCGGCGTCGAGGATCGGCTGAGATTCGTTGAGGTTGGGCACAAGTTCGCTTAGAAAATCACGCCGCTCATCTGTATCGGGGCCATTTGTCAGACCCCATCGTATGGCAGCATCCTGCTCTTCGTTGATGGCCGCTAGTTCGGCATCAAGGGCTGCGGAATCGAAGTTTTCATCCAGAATATGGTCATCACTCATATTCTCGCCGTAGCACGCTACCAGCGTTTTCACGTATTTGGAGATGGCGCGCTCATGCCCCCAGATTCCCCGATTCCCATATATGATTTTTGAGGCCGACAGCGATGGGGGCCAGTTAATGAGCGCATGCAGCGGATCGGTCACGTCTGTTGCGCACGTTATGGTGTTGCACATTTGATGGCACAACCCCGTCAACCCATAGATAATGCCCGCAGAATCGCCACGGTTTCGGTAGCCGCCTTTCTTGCTATTGTAATCGTACCTATCAAAGTAGATGGGGCGGGTCCACTGAGCGAGGCATAGCGCGATTCTCGCATGGCAGGTCAGTTCTCTTTCTGCGGTTTCGCAGGCGATGCGAAAGTAAAATGAACTGCGACGTAAAAAGTAATGAGCGGGGCATTCCGTACCTTTGTCGTTCGTGCCTCCGTAGCATTGGAAGCGGTACTCTGTTTCCCCGATTTTCATTTTCGCGAATGCGTGTTCTGCGGTGTCGCCGTTGATAGGATAGTGCCCGACTACCATCGTTGCCATCATGACCTCCGATTCTCGGACGAAGTCGCACGATTGTACGATTACTGAGTACTATACGAATATATTCCCCTAAAAGATAGTCTCACCCGAACGATTTGTGCACGTTTTTGCGTGCTGGGGTATGCTGGTGGGGAACAGGTGCGTGGATGGGTCTGGCGAAAGGAATGGCATGCTGCCTTACTTTAAGGGATATAAGATGGCTGTGTATGTGGTGGCGGCGATAGCTCCCTTTGCGGTGTTGTATGCGTGGTCGGCGCTTGCGGGGCGCAACATGTTTGCGACGCTTGAGGGTATGGTAGCGCTGGTCGTGGTGTTTTTCGCCTGCTTGCTGGGGTTGTCGCGCGTACTGGGGAGCAAGGCCGATCAGAAGGCTGACGCGCTGGTTTCGCTTTACAACGATGCGTGCGACCCGCCGGCGTTTTTGGAACAGGGTGAACCGTTGGCCCAGGTCATTGAGCCGCCGTATACCGAGGCAGGCTCGTGGTTTCTGTCATTTTATGCGCTGGCGTTGGACGATATGGGGCGCACTAGTGAGGCGGCTACTATCGGCACCGCCATGGTGGAGGGTGCTAAGCACGCGCCCAACCCGGCGATGCGCGCGGGGTTGCTGATAAACATGGAACCCGTGGTTGTGCGCCTGTTCGGGCCGGAGGCGGCGCTTGGCGTGATCGACGAGGCCGAGGCGGCCCTTAAGCAGGCAGGTGCACAGCTCGACGATCGCGAGAACTTCCTTTCGTGGGAGCGCGCCATTCTGCAGGCGCGCCGCGATGGAAACGACGAGGAACTGCTGAGCCGCTACACGCAGATATACCCGTCGGCATCCTATCTGCCGCGTATGCGCGTGCAGGCAGCGGCGGAGGTGGCCGCCATTCAGCGCAGGCGCGGCGATGCTGCTGGTGAGCGGGCGGCGCTTGCGTTCGTTGTGGAGCACGGAAACCGCTTGCCTGTCGTGCGTGAGGCCCGCGAGCGTCTGGCAGAGCTGGGGTAGGCACGCCGCGCGTGGTTCCCGTTCGCCAACCTTCGCCACATTCTGCATATTTCTGCGCGAAACTAAGAAAATACTGCATTTTGCCTGCGTAATACGCGTGATAGTCGTATACTAGCGTTCGACCTTTAAGGGCGGTACGGAGAGACCGACAAGGTGCGCAACATATTCCTGCATCCGTGCGCCTCGTCATCAGATGGAGGCGCTTTTTGTAGGCGCGTTGCCCGAGCGAGAGGAAGAGCTTTGAGCCAGATCAGCGAGCGGTTAATGAGGGGTGTGTCGAAGCCTGCGGGCGCGGCGGCGCTCCTTGTGTTGGAAGACGGCGCGGTGTTTCGCGGCACGTCGTGTGCGGCGGCGGGGGAGGTGTACGGCGAGATTTGCTTCAACACGTCGCTTGAGGGCTACCTTGAGGTGATTACCGACCCGTCGTATGCCGGCCAGATTATCACCATGACGTATCCGCAGATTGGCAATTACGGTGTGAACCGCGAAGACGCCCAGGCGGAAGTGCCTGCGCTGCGCGGGCTGGTGGTGCGCGACATGTGCGCGACGCCGTCGAACTGGCGAAGCGAGCTCACGCTGCCCGACTACCTGCGCGAACACGGCGTGGTGGCTGTGGAAGGCGTGGACACGCGTGCGCTCGTGCGTCACGTGCGCGACCATGGCGCGCAGCGTGCGGTGCTTTCAACCGTGGATACCGACGAGGCCAGCCTGCTTGCGAAGGTGCGCGCGAGTGAGTCGATTGTGGGCGTGAACCTGGCGGCCACCGTGTCGTGTGACGCGCCGCACACGTTCGCTGAGTTACCGGCAAGCCATGAGTTTGCCGTGGCCGGGGGCGCGGCGCCGCGCCATCGCGTGGTGGCGTATGACTGCGGCGCGAAGCGTTCCATTTTGGAAAACCTCGTGCGCGCGGGCTGTGACCTTACGGTGGTGCCGTGGGATACCCCAGCAGCCGACGTGCTGGCCATGGAACCCGACGGCGTGTTTCTGTCGAACGGCCCCGGCGACCCGGAGGCGGTTGAGGGTACGTATGTGCAGGTAGAGCAGCTGCTGGGCAAGGTGCCGGTGTTCGGCATTTGCCTGGGGCACCAAATGATTTCGAAGGCTGCCGGCGCCGACATCGAGAAGCTGAAGTTCGGCCATCGCGGTGGCAACCACCCCGTTATGAACCTGCTCACCGGCCGCGTGGAAATTACCGCGCAGAACCACGGCTTCAGCCTGGTGTTCCCCAGCTTGGGCGCGCTTGTGCCGGAACTTTCGGGCGGCTTCAAGGGCCATGAGGACGACCTGCGCTTTTGGGCGAACGCGCATATCGCGCCCGTCGTGCAGAACGAGCGCTTCGGCCGCATTCAGCTGACGCATGTGAACCTGAACGACGGCACGGCCGAGGGCATCGCGTTTCTGGACATCCCGGCGTTTTCCGTGCAGTACCACCCCGAAGCCTCGCCGGGGCCAACCGACGCCCACTACCTGTTCACCGCGTTCACGCGCTTGATGGATGGACGTGCGGATTACCTCGACATCGACATCGCCGAAGATCGCCTGGCCGGCTGGACGTTCGGCGCACAACAGGCAACGGTTCCGGGAGCAACGGCGTCGGTGACGGAAGGGGGGCGATAGGCATGCCGAAGCGCGACGACATTAAAACTATCCTGGTTATTGGGTCTGGCCCCATCGTCATCGGGCAGGCGTGCGAGTTCGACTACTCGGGTGCGCAGGCGTGCAAGGTGCTGAAGGCCGACGGCTACCGCGTGGTGCTCGTAAACAGCAATCCTGCCACCATCATGACCGATCCCGGACTGGCCGACCGCACTTACGTCGAACCCATCACGACCGAGTTCGTGGAGCAGGTCATCGCCAAGGAGCGTCCCGATGCTCTGCTGCCCACGCTCGGTGGTCAGACGGGCCTCAACACGGCTGTTGAACTGGCGAAATCGGGCATCCTTGACAAGTACGGCGTGGAGATGATCGGCTGCGATTTGGCCGCCATCGAGCGCGGCGAGGATCGCAAACTCTTCAACGACTGCATGGCGGAACTTGGCATCGAGACGGCGCGTTCAGGCTACGCGTATTCCGTGGCCGATGCCGAGGCCATCGTGGCCGAGCTCGGCTACCCCGTGGTGCTGCGCCCGTCGTTCACGCTCGGCGGCGCGGGTGGCGGCATCGCGCACGACCACGACGAGCTGGTGGCTATCGTGGGCCAGGGACTGGAGCTGTCCCCGGCCGGCGAGGTGCTGGTGGAGGAAAGCATTGAGGGCTGGAAAGAGTACGAGATGGAGGTCATGCGCGACCACGCCGGCAACGGCATCATTGTGTGCTCCATCGAGAACTTCGACGCCATGGGCGTGCACACGGGCGACTCCATCACCGTGGCGCCAGCGCAGACGCTCTCGGACGTAGAATATCAGCGCATGCGCGCGGCCTCGCTCGCCATTCTGGAGAAGATCGGCGTGGAAACCGGCGGCTCCAACGTGCAGTTCGCCGTCAATCCGGAAAACGGCCGCATGATTGTAATTGAGATGAACCCGCGCGTGTCGCGTTCGTCGGCGCTGGCCTCGAAGGCCACCGGGTTCCCCATCGCGAAGGCGGCGGCGAAGCTTGCCGTGGGTTACACGCTCGACGAGATTGTGAACGACATCACGAAGGCCACGCCCGCGTGCTTCGAGCCGTCCATCGACTACTGCGTGGTGAAAGTGCCGCGCTTCGCGTTCGAGAAGTTCCAGGGCACCGACGATACGTTGTCCACGCGCATGAAGGCGGTGGGCGAGGTTATGTCCATCGGCCGCACCTTTGAGGAAGCACTTGGCAAGGCTATGCGCTCGCTTGAAAACGGCCGCGCAGGCCTTGGTGCCGATGGCAAGGGGGACGAGGGCGCTGCGGCTGACGCGGAGCTTGAGGATCTCGTGCGTCGACCCACGGCTGACCGCATCTTCTACCTGGCCGAGGCGCTGCGCCGCGGCTGGACGGTGAAGCGCGCTTCCGAGGTGAGCCGCATCGATCCGTTCTTTGTGGCGCGCATGGCGGACATTGTGCGCGTGCAAGAGAACCTGCGTGGCTCGCCGCTCGATCAGCTGGACGCCGATGCGTTCCGCCTGCTCAAGGGCTATGGGCTTTCCGACGCGCAGATTGCGCACCTGACCGGCTCCGACGAGCTTACGGTGCGTACATGTCGCAAGATGCTGCACGTGGTGCCCTCGTTCAAGACGGTGGACACGTGCGCGGCCGAGTTCCCCAGTCAGACGGCCTACCACTACAAGACCTACGACGCCGACGAAACGGAGGTGGCGCCTAAGACGCGCCGCCGCGCGATGATTCTTGGTGCCGGGCCGAACCGCATTGGTCAGGGCATCGAGTTCGACTACTGCTGTGTGCACGCGTCGTATGCGCTGGCCGAGGCCGGGTTTGAAACCATCATGGTGAACTGCAACCCCGAAACGGTGTCCACCGACTACGATACGTCCGACAAGCTGTACTTCGAGCCGCTCACGTTCGAAGACGTCATGGACATTGTGGATGTGGAGCAGCCCGACGGTGTGGTGGTCACCCTTGGCGGCCAGACGCCGCTCAAGCTGGCGAATGCGCTGGCCGAGGCGGGGGTGCCTATCATGGGCACGTCGCCGGAGGCCATCGACTTGGCGGAGGATCGCGACCGCTTCAGCGCCATTTTGGACGAGCTGGGTATCACGTATCCGGCTGCGGGTATGGCGTCCACGTTCGAAGAGGCGTGCGTGGTGGCCGACCAGATTGGGTTCCCGCTTTTGGTACGCCCGAGCTACGTCTTGGGCGGGCGCGGCATGGGCATTGTGTACGACGGCGCTCAGCTGGAGAAGTACATGGCTGAGGCCGCTAAGATTTCGCCTGATCATCCGGTGTATCTCGACCGCTTCCTTGAGGGTGCCGTGGAGGTTGACCTCGACGCGCTTTGCGATGGCGAGGAAGTGTATGTGGGAGGTGTGCTGGAGCACATTGAGATGGCGGGCATCCACTCGGGTGACTCGGCGTGTTGCACGCCGCCGTTCGCGCTGTCCGAGGCCGTGGTGGCACAGCTGCGCTCCATTGCGCGGCAGCTGGCGCTGCGCCTGGGCGTGGTGGGGCTCATCAACATCCAGTTCGCCATTAAAGACCAGGTCATCTACATCATCGAGGCCAACCCACGCGCGAGCCGCACCGTGCCCTTCGTGTCGAAGGCCACCGGCGTGCCACTGGCGAAGTGCGCCGCCCGCATCATGGCGGGGGAGCGCATCGCTGACTTGGGACTGCCGGCCGATGATCGCCGCTTGGAGCACTACAGCGTGAAGGAAGCCGTCATGCCCTTCGGCCGCTTCCCCGGTGCCGACACGGTGCTCGGCCCCGAGATGAAGTCAACGGGCGAGGTCATGGGCATTGCACGCAACTTCCCCGCGGCGTTCGCGAAGACCCAGCTGGCTATCAGTTACGCGCTGCCTGAAGGCGGCACGGTGTTCATCAGCGTGTGTGACCGCGACAAGCGCGCCATTGTGAGCATCGCGCGCGACATCGTACGCCTGGGCTTCCACGTGGTAGCGACAGCTGGCACCGCTCGCGCCCTGCGTGCCGCCGGTGTGGACTGCGAGGACGTGAAGAAGGTGCACGAGGGCACGCCGAACGTGGTGGATCGCATCGCCGCCGGCGAGATTGCGCTCATGATTAACACCCCATTTGGCCACGCCACCCGCGCCGACGGCTACGAGCTGCGCCTTGAGGCCGTCAAGCACGGCGTCACCCACGTAACCAATCTCGCCGGCGCCCAAGCCATGGTAGCCGGCATGGAAGTAGCCCGCGGCAGCGGCCTCACGGTAGTAGCCCTGCAAGATCTCCCCCAATGGGAACCGACGACTGCCGAAGCATAACCTAACCTCAAGAACTCGCAGGTCACCCGTAGGTTAAGGGCAAACTTTCGCCCCAACCCACCACCAACCTGCGAGTTCTCTTGCTTTTTGTTGCTTTCCGCATTAAGATATCTATTGAGATATCTAGGAGGTGACACCATGCCTGAAGTGATAAAGAAACTGACGCGGCTTTGCTCGTGGGGGACTTCGCGTGCGGTTCGTGTGCCTCGTGAGGTGTGTGAGCGCTTGGGGGTGGATGTAGGGTCGATGCTCAATATGCTTGTTGGCCATGATGAGCGCGGTTCCTTCATCCTTATTCGCCCCGAGGAACAGTCTCACCGAATGGTGCGTGACGTGTCCTATCGTTCAATGGATGAACTGTTTGCCGAGTACGAGGGCGATTATCGGCCCACCGAGCCCGACTGGGGCAAAGACGTCGGTGGCGAGGTGATCGACTAATGCGTGCATACGAGCAAGGAGACATCGTTGAAGTTGACTTTAGTCCCTCCGTCGGGCATGAGCCGGCAAAGGTGAGACCGGCCGTCATCGTGAGTGGTTATGGCTTCAATTCCCGTTCAAGTATGGTGTCTGTCGTGCCGGTGACCAGCAAAGATAACGGTTACCCGCTGCACATACCCGTAACAGGGTCGAAAGGAGTTGTTGGCTTCGCCTGCGTCGAGCAACTGCGTAACATCGACCTCGCACATCGTGGCTGCCACTTCAAAGGAACCGCCGACGACGCCACCATGCGCTCCATCCTCAGCACCATCCGCGGCATGCTGGAGTTGCGGTAGTGCAGTAGGTAGTGCTGTGATTTTCGACATTGCGAATGATCACTTTTCCAAAAAGAATGCCAGTTCGTGGGCGGGGTTTTCAAGGAAGCGGTGGAGCATGATCCATTCCATGGTGTCTTCAACTGTCACTTTGCGCACCTCGTCGTCGAACTGGTAGATGGTCGCGCCCGGTGCCGTGAGCAAGATGGGCGAGTGCGTGGCAACGATGAACTGCGCGCCTTCGCGTGCCAGCCGTATGATCTGCGCCAACAGCGCCACCTGGCCGCATTGCGAGAGGCCGGACTCCGGTTCGTCAAGCACATAGAAACCGCGTCCGTGGAACCGCTGCGACACGAGCGCAAGCACGCCCTCGCCGTGCGACCGTGTGTGCAGCGCGCGGCCTTCGCGGTAGAGGTCGCCGTCACCCAAGCGGTCCATTTCCGTGATGAGGTTGAACATAGTGTCGGAGCGTACAAGGAAGCTGTCGCTTGGCTTGAAGATGCTCTTCATCAGCACGAGGTGCTCAGCCAATTCGCTCGGTGCGTCCACCGTGGAAAAGCGGTGGTTCTTCGTCCCGCCCTCGGCGTTGAGGCCGTATGCTACACTCAGCGCCTCAAGCAGGGTAGATTTCCCCGTGCCGTTTTCCCCGCAGAAGAAGGTGACCGACTGCCCAAGATCAAGTACGTCGATGCTCGCGATGGCCGGAATAGCGAAGGGGTACTCGCCCCTGCTTGTGACCGACTCCCAGTCAATAGCAACCGAGTTCACATACACATCGTCGCGCATGGTGTCCTCCCTCCGCTTGTTCTCGGCGCAGTGCGAACGCTTATCTCTCCAGAATCCTAACCTCGTCCCCGCTAACCACGATGGCTTGGTTGTCGCTGATCACTCTCAAGTCCAGGGTTTCTGAGAACGTGTCCCGTATTGTCTGCGCGGCCTTTCCCATCTCCCAGTTCTTGTCATGTGGCACGACGAAGAAGTCCACCAGTCTCAAACCGGCGCAGTCTTTCAAGTCGGGCGCCTTTTCAGGACAGTCCATGTCGGCAGAGTACGCGATGTTGGGCGCTGTGACAATCGCCCCGGCAGACTCGCCGATGTAAAGCTTGCCGTTTCTCACCTCGTTGACCAGGATTTTGTCGGCTCCGGTTTTTCTCAGCTCCTGCAGGAGATAGAACGTGTTGCCGCCTGCAACGAATATGAAGTCGTTGCTCGTCAGCGTGCTTGCGATGACCTCGGGCGAGGCGGTTGAGATGTCGAGTTCCTCGACGGCAAGCCCCAGGCGCTTCAGATGCCATTTGCCTATCTTGGTAAAAAAGCCCAGCTTCTCGACGTTACTGGCGGTTGGGATGTAGGTCACGGTCTTGTGCTGCAAATTCGGCTCAACTGTTCTCAGTAGCTTCGCCACGTTCTGAAACATCGACACCAGAAACAACTTGGTCACGGCACACTCCTTTCAGGCGCGGCTCCGCAAGTAAAACACGAGTTGAAGCTGGGATTCATTGCAGCACAACTCCTCCTTGAATGCAATGCGCTTTTCGAATAGAGGGATCGCTGCATTGGCTTTCGCATGGCGTCTGTTCGGCCTTTGCGGTAGGAGCATGCGTCGATTGCCTTCGGAAAGTCACCGTTTCAACCGCTGTGAAGTCTTTGGGCGGTCGTTCGGTGGGTTTTTGCGGTGCGGGTTTCGGCGTTTTTCCAGGTCGCAGAAAGTCTTCTTGCAAGTTTTCGCCGTGCAGGGCTTCACAGCGGTGAAAACAGTGATTCAGAGCATTGTTTGAGTGCATCGAACGTAGTGTTGATGCTGTTACGCCTTCTTCGACTTTGGCGGGCGCGTGGGGCCGCGCTTGATGGTGAGATCGAGGGCGGCAAGCGCGTCCATGACGGCGTGCGCCGAGGCGTCGAGCTGTGTGGCGTCGAGATCGCGTTCATTAGTGACGTGCGCAACGGCGGCAGCATAGTTGCGCTTGAAGCGTTCGTTGAGTTCGGTCCAGTTCACGCCTGTGAACGCTTCGGCGGCCGCGTGGTCAAGCGGCAGTTGCCCCTGCTCCATGAGCACGGCGAGCACAGGGTAGCCTGCGTAGCCCTGCCAGTATGTGGCGTTGTCATTCGATGAGTACACATGCCCGTCAGCGTCCCACGCAACCGTGTACTCCTTCTGCCCGTTCGACGACGCGACGGTCGCGCGCCGCTCATCTGCGCACACGCTCACGCGCCCGTCAGCCAGCGCGCTCCAGGCTTCGTACACTTTCTCAAGGGGTGGCAGTTTCTCCATGGGGCTCCTCCGATTGCGGCCTGTCCCTATGGTGCCTCATCGGCACGTCGCATGCAAGGAACGATTCCGCTTCCGCCCTTGCCTCGCCCGTACGGTACGCAAGTAGTCTGCCCACATGGCGCGTTTCGAAGAACAGGTCGCGGTTCGCCAGTACTACGAGCACCGCCGCCACGGTAATCACTACCGTCTCAATACATTTCGTCTCCGGGGTGAGCGCGATCTTCTCCTGAAAGAAGTTCACGAACAGGTGAAACACGATGCACGCAAGCATGCTGCGGTTATTCTTCGTGTAGACCCAGGTGGTGAGAAACCCCAGCGGCACGACGCTGACAAGGAAGTTCAGTGCGTAGCCGTACCCGAGGTCGAGCAGTCCTGCATGATAGGTACCGGGGATGAAGAACAGCGGCAGATGCCAGCACGCCCACACGACGCCGAAGATGAGCGACTCACGAAACCATGGATGGTACTGCGCGATGGCATCCTCGCCGTAGCCGCGCCAACCCACTTCCTCAATCACCGACGCAACGAGAATGGTCAGCAGCGCCGAGGTTCCCGCGATAGAAAACGAGAACCCTTCCGTGAATGAAAACTGCGAAAGCGGCTGCCCTATCAGCGTCGATGCAAGAATAGAAACTGCGATAATCCCGCCGAACAGTGCAATGGCCTGCATAATGACGAGGGGTTTGATGCGGTGGAATCCGATGATCTTACGTTTCAGGTCACGCTTGAGTTCTGGGCTTTTAGAGGCCAGCACGAAGATGATTGACGTGACAGCCGGCACGCACAGGCCAAGAAACATAAGCGTGAGCGACAGACCCGCGCCGCCATCGGAGCCCTCCGCCATTGTATCTGTGCTTGTGTTCGCGAAGATAGCAGCTATCCAGAACGCCCAGGTGAGGGCGAACACAAGGATGTAGTAGCGGAAGGGTCGGTAGCGGTAAGGGGCAGCGGAGGTCTTGGAAGCAGTGGGGGTCATGGCTATCACGAAGCTCACGCGCCTGGTGCGTCGACGCTGATGGTGAGTTCGCTTCGCATGCCGTTCAGTTCAATGACCGTGGTGCACGCGGTTGCCTCGTCGCCGTGGAGTGAGAAGTCGTCGCAGGGCGCGCCCGCGCGCTGGTACAGAATGTGGTTGCCGATGCCGCGCACGATGCTCTCGAAGGGCGTGCCTTCGGCAATGCGTAGTTTCGAGGTGGCAGAAAGCTGGTTCACGTCCAAGCGGCCATCGAGCGCGACACAACGAATGTCCAGATCATCGTTGCAGTTCAACTCGACGTGTCCAGACACGTCGTCCAGCTCCACCGCGCTCAGCCTGCCCGAGAACTCGAAGCGCTCGGCCGCGAGGTGACGCACAGCAAGTGACACCGCATTGCCAGCAAGCTCAACCTCGTCTACGTAGCGCTGGGGGAGGCGTACGGTCAGACGCAGCCCCTCCTTCGCCTTCGTCTCCGACAGTCCTTCAAGTCGCTTCACGTCGATGTCGATGCGCTTGCGGATGTCGTCTATCTTCACCTTGCAGACGCGTTGCACGTCGGGGATGGTGTCGGAGGCCAGCTCAACGCGCACTTTCTCGCTGTCGCAGCCTTCGACCACCACGGAGGCGGCACCCGCGAAGGTGATGTCGAAGCGTTTCTCGCCGTCGATGTCGTATTCGGTCACACTCTCATGCAAATGTCCGCGTGCCGCCGCGTCCTCGCTCACGTCGCCCAGCAACTCATCAAGCGTGATGCCGAACAGCACCGCGATGGCCCGCAAGTTCTCAATGTCCGGAATGCCCGCGCCCGTTTCCCACTTCGTCACCGCCTGTCGCGATACCTGCAGCTGCTCGGCCAGCTGCTCCTGTGAGAGACCTGCCTGCACGCGCCGTCCTTTGATATTCTCCGCCAACATAATGGCCTCCTTTGTTCGTTTCGACCGCCCCATCATGGCAACGCGCGCTCGCCGACGCAAGCAACCGAGCATAGCATTCGCCTCTAAAATGCTACGCTCCGTGGCATTTTGAGGGCGAATGGTAGAATGTCACAGCGAAGTACCCCTTATGATCGAAGGATAGCCCATGATCTCCTGCGACACGCTGCTCTCTCTGCTCGAACCGCCCGCGCTCTACGAATTCACGGATGAGCCGTTCTGGGACGACGAGCACATCTCGGCGCAGATGCTGGCCGCGCATCTCGACCCCAACTTCGAGGGAGCCAGCAGGAATCACACGTTCATCGACCGCTCCGTTGCGTGGATTGCGCGCGTGGCACCCGTCGCCGAGTATCAGCGCCTGGTCGACCTGGGCTGCGGCCCCGGCCTCTACGCCGAGCGCCTTGCGCGTGCGGGCTACCGTGTGACCGGCGTGGACTTCTCGCGCCGCTCGATTGCCCACGCGCGCGACGCCGCCGAGCAGCAGGGGCTTGCCATCGACTATTGCTGCGAAAACTACCTTGCGCTTGACCTGGGGCAGCAGTTCGACGTTGCCATCATGATCTACTGCGATTACGGCGCGTTGTCCGCCGCGGATCGTCGCACGCTGCTCGACCGCGCCCGCGCGCACCTGCGTCCGGGTGGCCTGCTCGTACTCGACGTGTTCTCGCGGCGCGCCTTCGATGCGTTCGAGGAAGGCCGCATCTGGGAGGATCACCCGCACGGTGGCTTCTGGCGCCCAGGCCCCTACCTCGAGATGCAGCACCGCCTCAAGTATGAGGATGTGGCCACGCTTGAACAGATCGTGGTAGCCGACTGCGACGGCGCATCTGCCTATCACCTTTGGAACACCTACTTCACGCCTGAGATGCTTAGCGCGGAACTTGCTGCGGCTGGCTTCGATACTCTCGTCTTCGCTGGCGACGTGGCCGGAGCCTCTGCCTCAAGCGACAGTCAAACCCTCGCCGTCGTAGCGCAAGCCCATAACCAGGCTTAACGCAAGGCTCGCAGCCTATTCCTCCACCGACATGATAAAAGCAATAATCTCTTCCATGCTCGGATTCCCCTTCGTGTAACTTCGCTCGGATATAGATTCCATCATATCAGGCACAGCTCCTTGACAAGTATATCGGCTTCCGATATAAATATATCGGCACACGATATAACGGATGAAGATACAAAAGAAAGGGGAGCGCCATGGAGCCTATTGCGCTTACGGAGGCGGTGTTCTACATCCTGCTTTCGCTCGGCGAGCCACTGCACGGCTACGGCATCATGCAAAACGCCGAGGCACTCAGCAACGGCCGCGTGCGCTTGGCGGCGGGCACGCTATACGGCGCGCTCGGCACGCTGGTGGACAAGGGCTGGATCGAGGAAGTGCCCGCATCAGGCGGCGGGCGCAAGCGCGAGTACCGCATCACCGCCGCAGGTCGCAGCGTTGTGGAGGCCGAGCTCGCCCGCTTGCGCGAGCTTCTGGAAAACGGGGAACGCGTTGTGGAAGGATGGTCGCGATGAACAGGAAAGTCGTCCACAAGGTGTTCTGGGCATGGGGGTTCGAAAAGGAAGAACGTTGGCTGAACGACATGGCGGCCCTCGGGTGGAACCTCGTCGACACCACCGGCGTACGCTACGTGTTCGAGCAGGGAACACCGGGGGAGTACTGCTACAAACTTGAATTGCTCAACACCCTGCCGAGCACGGCGGAAAGTGAGCGCTACCTGCGCTTTATGGAGGACGCCGGTATTGAGCAGGTGGCCGCGTGTGGTCGCTGGGTCTACTTCCGCCGCCGCGCAGAAGATGGTCCTTTCGACCTGTTCTCTGACTTGGATTCGCGTATCACGCACCTGCGACGCATCCGCACGCTGCTGCTCGTGTTGCTTGGGGTGGAATTGCTCGCAGTCGTATTTCAGTTGGTAGCGTTCGCTCATGTCAACACCCCAAACTTCAAGCAGGTGATGGGTCCGGTGCTCTCGGCGGGCGACCCGCTTTTCCTTGGCATTGCCGCAATCCTGCTGGTGATAGCAGTGGTGCTGGCTGTGCAGGTCATCCGCATTGCGCGCCAGATCGGCCGTCTCAAGAAGGAGCGCGCCATCCGCGAGTGAGGTCTCCTTCACTCAACCGGTTCTGCAAACCTTCGTGAGCAGGAGGGTCAAAGGGTTGTCTGACCCTCCAGCAAGTCACGAACCGCCGCAAGCAAATGCTAGAGGTTGATACCCGCCTTCCGCGCCTGGCTGCACAGATCGCGGGTGCGCAGGGTGTAGGTTCTTCCATCCTTAATAAAGTGGGTTCCGCATTGCCGGAATTCAAAATGGGTTCCAGCCGCCGCGCACTGCTCGCGTATGTCGAGCACCCACGCGTAATCGTGCCATATTCTCTCTTCTGCCTCTTTAGCATCCCTTGGAAATGATTCTAGTGCGCATCAACAGAAACGTAGACGTCCATATAGGTAACACTCTCTTTAACATAGACTTCCTCCATGCAGATGCGGTTCTCGTAACTTTGAGCCACCATAGTATGGGCGTTCGCGTATTCGTAGAGTTCCCCATAAGCGCGAGGGATCTTCTCCCAAGGCGCAGAGAAGGGGTCCGTAATAGTAATCACGGCGTACTGGTCGGTCTCCTGAACAGTCAGCTCCGCCCCCTCGCAGGAAGGAACAAAATCATCAGGGACGATGTACGCCGCTACGTATCCATGCAGGCCAAATCTTTCTTTCTGCTCTTCGGAGACGAAGGGGAAATCCCAGCCAATTTTCCTTGGGGTATAATCGGGGTAGTCAAGCAGCCCGCTGTTTTTCGCCCAGCGCTCCATATAATCCATAGCATCATGTTCAGGATTCTGACTAATCACGACATACCGGGCAAGCCTGAATTGTTCCACTGTCTCTACCCTAATTCGACCGCACTCATGCTGTAAGCCGCGAATCGCTGCAAGGGCGGCTGACACATCGGCAGCGATGAGAGGCTGCATGCTGTCGCGATAGGCACCGGGGTTGACGCGTTCGAGCTCGGCGACGATGCGGCCAGCGAGTGCAGGCTTTGCGGCGGCCAACTCGGGCAGGGCTTGCACGCACTGGCGCGCCACCGTGGGCTTGGGGTCGTGCAGGCAGGTGGCCATGCGGTCGAACGCGGCATCGATGCACCCTTCGGCGTCGTGGCGCGCGTTTGCCACAAGCAGGAGGAAGCCACGGGTGCGCGCGTAAGAACTCTCAGCCTCAAGCATGGCCACGAACTCGCCAAGGTGCGCGGCAACTTCCGGCCCAGTCGAGCTCGCTTCGCGCAGCTGCTTGAACGCCGCGTACGCCTCGTTGTTGTCGGCCGAGCGCAACCGCTCCATAAGTTCCTCAACCTGTTCCATCTTTGCGTACTCCTTCATCGTTCGCCGCACGTTCCAAAGGTTATCTTCCGCACATGTTGCATGTTACTATGCGTTGCTTGAGGCAACGGACTGTTTTTTACACACTTGTGGTAACGCCAAAAAAGGAGGTTACCCATGCTCAGCGAAAACATTAAGGCGCTCAGGAAAGCTAAAGGGCTTTCGCAGGAAGAACTTGCCATCAAGGTGCACGTGGTGCGACAAACGATCTCCAAATGGGAGAAGGGGCTGTCTGTACCCGACTCTGATCTGCTGATTTCTCTGTCAGAAGCGCTTGACGCGCCGGTCAGCACCTTGCTGGGAGAACAAGTAATCGAACCGGAAGTTGATGAGGTAAAAGCTTTTTCCGAAAAACTGGAAGTTATCAACCTTCAGCTTGCGCGAAGGAAGGCGACGAGACAAAAAATAGTCCGCGGTCTGCTTATTTCTTTGTGCGCGGTTATCGTACTCATTTTTGCAGCACTAATAACGGTGCCGAGTCCTTATCTGGGTTGGGATTACGGCGATCCCGAAACAGCCGTTTTCGGAGCAGGCTTCCACGTCTTCGAATGGCTGTTCGTGAGGCTTGCTCCGCTTGTCTTTATAGGGGCACTCGTTGGCCTTTTCTTGTCCCGAAAGAACAGCTAACACCGCACAGTGGGTTGCAGGCGAAGGTAGGCCACGCGACTCATGGGGGTGCGCCGTCCGCGTGCGCTTCCCGTGCATTTCGGCACGTCGGGGGCCTAAGTGACGGATGAATGGTACAATCTCGCCCAAACGACGATTGAGCCGCTTTGTGCGGCCGCGGGGTGAGAAAGGACTCTTCGTGGCTCTTGTCAACGAACGGGCGCGCATTCTGGAGAATACGTGTGTCGGCCCGAACCTGTACGTCATGCGCCTCTTGTCGCCAACCATTGCGACAACGCTTGCACCGGGGCAGTTCGTGCATATGAAAATTCCGGGGATGGAGGCGCACATCCTGCGTCGACCGTTCTCGGTGTATTCGTGCGATCGCTCGGCCCGCACGCTTGAGATACTTTACCAGGTGGTGGGCTTCGGCAGTGGGCATATGCGCTTGCTTGAGCCTGATGTGGCCGCATGCCCGGCAGGTCTTTCGACGGCCGAATGTGCAAACCTTGAGGCGGTTGAGCTCATGGGGCCGGTGGGGCGCGCGTGGCATCCGCCCGCAGATGCGCGTCGCGCGCTTCTTGTGGGGGGCGGTGTGGGTGCGGCTCCGCTGTTTATGCTGGCCGAGCAGCTGGTGAATGCGGGCGTACGCACGGATGTGGTGCTAGGCGCGCAGACCGAGGACGCACTTTCATGTCGTGCGCGCTACGAGGCGCTTCTAGCTGCTGCTCCTACCTGCGATAATGCGCCTCGTTGCGCCACTGACGACGGCAGCTTTGGCCGCGAGGGCTTCTGCACGTCGCTGGTAGAAGAGGCCCTTGCCGAGGCTCAGGCGGCAGGTGAGCCTTACGACTATCTGGCCGTTTGCGGCCCGGAACCCCTCATGAAGATTGTGGCCGCGATGGCTGCGGAGGCCGATGTCACGTGCGAGGTGTCACTGGAGCGCCGTATGGCCTGCGGCATTGGCGCGTGCCTCTCGTGCGTGGTAGACACGGTGGATGGCAAGCAGCGCGCCTGTGTGGATGGGCCGGTGTTCGACGCGAAGAAGGTGATCTGGTAAATGGGCGATAGCTTCAACGCTTCTCAACATGCTGGGACGGGCGCCGAGGCGACCCCCCCAGTCGCTCAGACAGTCCTGGGCTCGCACGAAAGCCCCACTGGGGCTTTCGGCTCGTGCGAAACTCGCTTGGTGGGGGGGTCGCCTCGGTGCCCTGCTCCTACTATGGTGAACATGGCGGTGAATCTTGGTGGGTTGGGGATGAAGAACCCGGTCACCGTGGCTTCGGGGACGTTTGCGGCGGGGCGGGAGTATGGGGACTTTGTTGACGTAGCGAGCCTTGGTGCGGTCACCACGAAGGGCGTGTCGCTGCACGGGTGGGAAGGCAACGCGAGCCCTCGCATTGCGGAAACGCCCAGTGGCATGCTGAACTCCATCGGCTTGCAGAACCCCGGCGTGGCGCACCTGAAAGAGTACGACTTGCCTTGGCTTGCCGAGCGCGAAGCTACGGTTATCGTGAACGTATCCGGCCACAGCTACGATGAATACGTGCAGGTCATCGAGGCGCTTGAAGAGGCTCCGGTGGACGCCTACGAGGTGAACATCTCGTGTCCGAACGTGGACGCCGGCGGCATGACCATCGGCACATGCACCACCAGCGTGGAGGAAGTGGTTTCTCGCTGCCGTGCCGCCACGAAGCGGCCGCTCATCGTGAAGCTTACGCCCAACGTCACCGACATCACCGAGATCGCCCGCGCAGCCGAAGCCGCCGGTGCCGATGCGCTCTCACTTATCAATACGCTCATGGGCATGGCCATCGACGCGGAGCGCCGTCGCCCACAGCTCGCACGCGGGGTGGGGGGCCTTTCGGGTCCTGCCGTGAAGCCCGTGGCGCTGCGCATGGTATGGGAATGCCACAAGGCGGTGCAGGTGCCGCTTCTCGGCATGGGCGGCATCGCAACGGCAACCGACGCGGTGGAGTTTATGCTGGCGGGAGCCACAGCGGTGGCCGTTGGTACCGCGAATTTCGTGAATCCGTTCGCCACGGTTGAAATCATCGACGGAATAGCGCAGTATTGCGAACGACACCATGTTGCAGATGTCAACGAGCTGATAGGAGCGTTGGAATGGTAAGTTCGTTCGAGCAGATTCCCGCAAAGGAGCGTGTGATTGTTGCGCTCGACTGTGGCATCGAGGAAGCGTTCGACCTCGCCGACCAGTTGCAGGGCAAGGCCACCTGGATGAAAGTGGGCATGACCCTTTTCTACGCGAACGGCCCGGCCATCGTGTACGCGCTCAAGGAACGCGGTTTCAAGGTGTTCCTTGACCTTAAGTTCCACGACATTCCGCACCAGGTGGAGGGCGCGGCCTATGCGGCTGCCGGCAGTGGGGCGGACATGCTTACCATGCACACGGTGGGCGGCGTTGACATGATGGCGGCGGCTCAGAAGGGCGCCGAACGTGCGGCGGCCGAATACGGCTACGAGGTGCCCGCTACTCTCGGCATCACGGTGCTCACCAGCATGAACGATGCGGCGCTTGCCGAAACGGGCGTCTCCCGTGCCATGGCTGACCAGGTGGTGGTGCTTGCCGAACAGGCCAAGCGCGCCGGCATCTCCGGCGTGGTGGCCTCACCGCAGGAGGCGGCGCGCCTGCGCGAGATTTTGGGCCCCGATGCCTACATTGTCACCCCGGGCGTGCGCCCGGCGGGCGCAGCGAAGGGCGACCAGAGCCGCGTAGCCACTCCGGCCGAAGCGTTCGCCAATGGTGCGTCGCATATTGTGGTGGGACGTCCCATCACGCAGACGGCCGACCCGGCGGCGGCCTTCGAGGCCATTGTGGCCGAGTTGTAAGGCGTTTATGGCGTTTCCCCCGCTCACCGCTTAGCTATGCCACTGTGTAACAAATAGGCGACGAAACGGGGTTTTTGGCGCGGGCCACTCCTACAATGTGTGGCATCAAGCTGGAATTTTTTGGAATTACGGCGATTGACAAGGCAAGATGGATGATTGCGTGATAGTATCACGAAATCGCTTTTGAACAAGAAGGAGAGATGCACGATGGCTATTCCTCAACTCAGCCCGGAAGAGCGTCAGGCGGCACTGGAGAAGGCAAAGGCGGCCCGCATTAGGCGCGCCGAGGTCCGCGATGAGCTGAAATCCGGCAAGCTTACGCTGAAAAAGGTTCTCGAAATGAAGAACGATCCGGTCGTGGGCCGCATGAAGGTGTCCACGCTCATCGAGACCATGCCTGGCTACGGCAAGGCTAAGGCCGAGAAAATTATGAAGGAACTGCAGATTGCCGAAAGCCGCCGTCTGCGCGGTTTGGGCGAGCGCCAGCAGTCCGCGCTGCTGGAGCGTCTGGGCTAATTCCCCGCATGCGACGCGGGAACCTGTTCGTCATCTCAGGGCCATCAGGTGCCGGTAAAGGCACGCTGGTGGCCCGTCTGTTGCGTGCGGTGCCCGACGCCTGGGTGTCGGTGTCCGTTACCACGCGCGCACCCCGCGAGGGGGAAGTGGATGGCGTTCACTATCAATTCGCTACTGACGAGGAGTTTCAGCGTCTTGTGGACGAAGACGGACTTCTGGAATGGGCCGTGTACGCGGGTAACCGCTACGGCACGCCGCGTGCGACGGTTGAAGAGCACATGGCTGCCGGTCAGCAGGTTATCCTGGAAATTGATGTGCAGGGCGCTTTTCAGGTGCGTGAAAAGATGCCTTCGGCACACCTCGTGTTCATTGAGCCTCCCTCGCTTCAGGTGCTTGAAGAGCGCCTGCGCGGGCGGGGCACCGAGAGCGACGAGGTGATTGCGGAGCGCTTGCGCGCGGCCGAAGTGGAGCTTTCGCGCAAAATGGAGTATGATATGCGGCTGGTAAACGACAATTTGGATGAAGCCACCGAAGCTCTGGTGCGCTACGTCACTGAACAAGCCGAGGAAGCACGAGGTTAGATACTATATGAGCATCATCGAACCGAAGATCGACGTTCTCTTGGGTAAGACCGACAACGACCGTTTTTTGCTGTGCGCTCTTGCTTCAAAGCGCGCGCATGACATTAACGACATGATGCGTGGCCAGCGCGACCGCGCTATTCAGCTGCAGACCGCGGTGGAAATTGCGCGTGCTGCCGACAAGAAGCCGCTGTCGCTTGCGTTCAACGAGATCGCTCGTGGCGAAGTGTCGTACGATCCGTCTTCTATCGATATCAAGAATCACTAGGGTTCCGGCGGTCTGTCGACCGCCGGAACTGTTTGACGCTGCGAACGGCCCCGGCACCGAATCTTGCCCCTTGTGCGCTTGCCCTCACGTGCGAAAGCACGCTCGGCCGCGCGGCGGGGCAATCTTCGGCACCGGGGCCGTTCTCGCTGACGCACTACGCCAACCTGTGCTTTTTTTCAACCTATGGGTTTGTTTTTGCGCCTCGCGCGCATTGATTTGACCGGGGAGTTTCTTCATGACTGAATTCCAACGTATCATCCTTGTGCACTACCATGAAATTGGTCTCAAGGGCCACAACCGCGCTTCGTTCGAAATGCGGCTTTTGAAGAACCTCGAGGCGCTGCTGGCGGACTTCCCTGTGGTAACGATCCATCGCATTTCGGGGCGCATCTGCGTGTTTCTGCGCGAGGGAACCAGTTGGGATACGGCAGTTGAGGCGTCGGATATCGTGAGCAAGGTGCCGGGCGTGGCGCGCGTATCGAGTGGCTTTAAGTGTGAGCGCGACTTGGACGAGATGGCCGAGGCGGCGGTAGTGGCCCTTGCGGAGGCTGGCGACTTCGCCACGTTTAAGGTGGCCGCGCGGCGCAATCACACCGACTTCGCCACGAACTCCATGGAGATGAACCAGATTATCGGCGGGGCGCTTTGTGAGGCTTGTCCCGACAAGCAGGTGAAAATGAAGAACCCTGACGTCACGGTGGGTGTCGAGGTGGTACAGAACGCGGCGTACGTGTACGCGCGCTCGGTGCCGGGTGTGGGTGGGCTTCCGGTGGGTAGCTCGGGTAAGGTGGTGTGCTTGCTGTCGAGTGGTATCGACTCGCCGGTGGCCACATGGAAGCTTGCGCGTCGCGGGGCCGTGTGCATTGGCGTGCATTTCTCGGGGCGGCCGCAGACTTCGGATGCGAGCGAGTATCTGGTGGATGATATCGCACGCGTGCTGGAGCGCACGGGTTGCATCGGGCGCGTGTATACGGTGCCGTTCGGCGACTATCAGCGCGAAATTGCGTTGACCGTACCGCCTGAACTGCGCGTTATTATGTATCGCCGTCTCATGTTTAAGGTGGCCGAGGAACTGGCGCGCCGCGAAGGAGCTGGCGCGCTCGTGACGGGCGAGAGTCTGGGGCAGGTGGCATCGCAAACGCTCGACAACATCCGCTGCACGGATGAAGCGGTGAAGTTGCCGGTGTTTCGCCCGCTCATTGGTACTGACAAGCTGGAAATTATCGCCGAGGCGGAGCGGCTGGGCACCTTTGAGATATCGTCGCAGGATGCGCCCGATTGCTGCACGCTGTTCATGCCCCGCGCGCCCGAGACGCACGGGAAGGTTTCAGTGGTGCTTGAGGCCGAGTCGGCACTACCGATTGAGACGTGGGTTGCTGAAATTGCTGATGCCGCCGAACCACGCGACTACGCCTGCCCCTCCTACAAACCCCGCAAACGCCGAGAAAACGCCCAGGGGTAGAAGGCCCTCTTATAAGCTTCTGACCAGCGGCGTTGTAAATGCGTTGGGAATGCGCTTGGTTCGCGCCGGCTTTTTGGCGTGTAGGTGACGGTGCTGGCGTTGGGAATGTGCCAGATTTGTGCGGCTTTTTGACGGTAGACTGACGGCCCAGCGGCAAGGTTGCGGCGCTACGATCGGATCGTAAAAGAAGGTGAGAGCGATCCGAGGAGGGCCTCATGTCGTTTCAGGAAAGCGCGGAGTCGTGGCGCGCGAAGCTGCATCTGTCGGGGGCGCGGCTCCCAGTACTGGTGGGGTTGACGGCGGTCGTGCTGGTGGTGGTCGTGTGCGCGGGTGGCGCGCTTCTGGGTGCGGCGACGGCCGACGGATTCGCCGTCGAGCGCACACCGTCCGCTGATCAGGAGGAATCTTCCCCTGAAAATATGCCTGCGCCCACACTTGTGCGCGTGCACGTTGGTGGGGCAGTGATAACCCCAGGGGTCTACGACATCCCAGAGGGCGCGCGTGTGCAGGATGCGGTGGACGCAGCGGGAGGTTTCGCCGAGGGTGCGCTGCGTGACGGCTTGAACCTTGCTCGCAAGGTGGAAGACGGCGAGCAGATTATCGTACCTGTTGAAGCGCCTCCTTCACCAGAGGGGGAACCCGCGCCCCAAGCTTCTACACCTAGTGCAGCGGTGGGTGGCAAAATCAACATCAACCGGGCCACAGCTGCCGAACTCGATACGTTACCTGGCGTCGGTGCCTCCACCGCCGACAAAATTGTTGCCGACCGCGAAGCGAACGGCCCCTTCAAAAGCATCGAAGATCTCAAGCGCGTGTCGGGCATTGGTGACAAAAAGTTCGCCAACTTGGCTGACAAGATTAGTGTGGGGTGAGTGTTGTGGACGAACACTCTCACGCAGAGGATCCCATTCGCCCTAGTATTCCGCCCTTGCTGGCCGTTGGCCTGGGGTTATGGGCTGCTTGCGCCGCCATGTTTGCGGTGGGGCGGGTGCAGGATATGGCGGTGTGTGTCATGGAGGGCGTCGCTTTCTGTGCGGCGGCGTGCGGTGCTATGGCATTTCTTTGGCGCTTTCGCGGTGCGCTTATCTGGTGTGTGCTCACCGGTGCGCTCGCCGGTGCCGCCTGCGGGTGCGCAGGAGCGGCCGCTCTCCATACAGTCCAGCATGATGTCGCAGCTCAGCCAGCAACTATACTGCGTTTTGAAGCGCTTGAGGATGCCACGCCGGGTTTGTATGGCTCGCAGGGAACGGCGCGCGCCCGTCTGCCCGACGGGCGCGCGGTGGACGTGCGCCTGAGCTTCGAAAAGGACTCCTACGCTCCGCGCTATGGGGAAGTGTTCGAGGCTGCTGTGTCGCTGGCGCCTCCTTCGGAGAAGAGTGCCGACTACTGCTGGCGCACCGGCGTGGCGGCCGAGGCCCGCGCGCGCGACGTCCGTCCCCTTGAACGAACGGATGCCCTTGGCGCCCTCACCTCCCTGCGCTCGCGCGCGCTTGACGTGCTTTCAGCGCAGGGAAGTGAGGGCGCTGCTGTACTGCAAGCGCTCGTGTGCGGGTCGCGTGCGGCCTTGAACGAAACGGATATCAATCAGGCCTTTAAGGTGGCAGGGTTGGCGCATTTGGTGGCGGTGTCCGGCGCTCACCTGGTCATCGTGTGTTCGCTTGCCGCCGCAGTGCTGCGTGCTTTGCGTGCGCCTCGTGTATTTTCCATTGCCGCACAGGTGGCGTTCATCCTGTGCTTTCTCGCGCTGTCGGCGGCGCCGGTGTCTGCCGTGCGCGCTGCCCTCATGACGTTGTGCGGACTGGGATCATTCTTCGCGCGGCGACGTTCAGCCAGCGCCAGTGCACTCGGCGCGTGTATGGTGGGCGCGGTGGTGCTCAACCCCGCCACGGCGCTATCGGTTTCGTTTGCGCTCTCAGCACTCTCCACGCTGGGCATTGTGCTGTTTGTACCCCTCGCTTCGGCCTGGATCAGGCGCTGTGTGCCGCGCCTGCCGCGCTTTGCCACCGACGCGCTTGCCCTCACGGTGGCATCAAGCGTGGTGGCGCAGCCCCTAGCGGTGGCGCTCTTCTCGCAGCTGTCACTCATCTCGCCGCTTGCAAATGTTGTTACCGCGCCTCTGTTTGCGCCTGTGTGTGGTCTTGGGCTGGCGGCCGCTCTTGCGGGCGCGCTTGTGCCAGGTGCGGCGCCTTTTCTTTTGGTTCCTGCCGAAGGGGGAGCTGAAGCCCTCTGTGCCCTCGTGCGTCTGGTTGCGGAGGTGCCTTACGCCAGCATTCCTGTGAATCTCCCGCTCGGTGTGGCGTTTGCCCTGACTGTGGTTGGCATGGTGGCGCTCTGGGTTGTTTGGCCGCAGGCACGCGCGCGGGTGGTTGGGGTGTTGGCAGGCGTGCTTGTGGCGGTCTTCGCCCTGGTTGTTATCATTATTCCCCGTACGGCTGGCAACGAAATTGTCATGCTCGATGTCGGCCAGGGTGACGCCTTCCTTATCCGGAGTGGGCCGGCGGCGGTGTTGGTTGACACCGGCAACAAAGACAATCTCTTACGCGAAGCGCTCGCGCGGCACGGCGTGCTGCACCTCGATGCCCTGGTGATCACCCACGGTGACGATGACCACTGCGGCTCCCTTGAATCGCTCAAGGGGGTTGTCCAGGTGGACAGCGTCCTGCTCGCCCGCGACGCGCTTTCATGCGGCTGTGCAGCCTGCGCCAGTTTGCGTACGTCGGCCGAGGCCCTGGTGGGGGAGGGCAACGTCGAAGGACTCACGGCGGGAGATAAGATTCGCGCCGGTGCTTTCAACCTCGACGTGGTGTGGCCCGAGCACTTCCAAGATGAAGGGGGCAATGCCGACAGCGTGTGTCTGCTCGCGCGCGCCGACGTTGACGCAGATGGTGTGACCGATTGGACCACGCTCTTCACCGGAGATGCCGAACACGACCAGCTGCAAGAGATGGTCGACAAAGGCTCGGTCGGCCACGTAGATGTCCTCAAAGTGGGCCATCACGGCTCGAAAAACGCCCTCACGCCTGAGCTTGCCCAAGCGTTAACCCCACGTCTCGCACTGGTGAGTGCCGGAGCAGGCAACCGCTACGGACACCCAGCACCCGTCACGCTTGAAACCCTCCAAGAAGTGGGCGCTCAGATCCTACGTACCGACGAAGAGGGGGACGTTTCATGCATATTGCAACCCGACGGCATTCGCGTGGAAACGCTGCGGTAAAATACAGCCATGCCTCAAAACACGAAACAAGAAGCGCCGCTGTTGCCCGTCTATCTCATTGTGGGAGAAGACGCGCTCAAGCGCGACACCGTCATGAAGCGCCTGCGCGTGCGCCTTGCTAAGCTGGGCGATCTGTCGTTTAACTCAGACGAATTTAATGGCGAAACGGCCCTCGGCGGCGACATCGTGGCCGCCTGTAATACCGTGCCGTTCGCAAGCCCTGTGCGTCTCGTGGAGGTGCGTGGGGCTGACAAACTCAAGAAGGCCGATGCAGAAGCGCTGGTCACCTATTTGGAAGCGCCGAACGAAACCACCGTGCTCGCGCTGGTGGCCGAAAAGCTGGCCAAGAACACCCGCCTTTACAAAGCGGTTGCTAAGCTGGGCAAAACGGCGGTCATCGACTGCGCCCCCCTCAAGCGCTATGAGTTGCCCAAAACCGTGCGCGCTCTGGCGGTCGGCCATGGCGTCACCCTGACCGAAGGTGCGGCAAACGTGCTCGTTGACCTCGTGGGCGAAGATACGGTGCACCTGGACAACGAACTCAAGAAGATTGCGCTCGCGCACCGCGGTTCCGATGCGGTGAACGAACACGAGATCATGGGCTTGGTCAGCCGCACGGCTGAGGTGAAACCCTGGGAGTTCGTGGATGCCTTCGCCGCACGCGATACGCGCAAATGTTTGCTCTACCTGGGCCGCATGGACTCAGTGTCGCCGCATGCGCTGCTTGCAATGTGCACCACCCGCCTGCGCGAGCTGGTTTGCGCGCGCTCCTTGGCAGAGCGTGGCAACCCACGCGGCGTTGCCGCCGCCCTCAAGCTTCCCGATTGGCGTTGCAAGAACCACGCCACCTGGGCCCGCGGCTTCACGGCGGCCGAACTGCGCCAAGCGCTCATATCCTCACGCGACACCGAGCGCGCCATGAAAAGTGGCACCGACCCCAACGCCGCCTTCCTCGACTGGGTGTTGCTGGTAACCACGCGCTCCTAGTAACTCTCATCACTCCCACTCCCACACACGAAGAAACCCCCGAAGTATCGGGGGTTTCTTCACCTTGATATGCGAATGGATCGCGGGAGCAATCCCAAAAGCATCAAACCTATTCGGCAGCCTCTTCGGCACCTTCGGCGGCAGCGGCCTCAGCCTCAGCCTTGGCAGCCTCTTCGGCCTCCTTCGCCTTGCGCTTTGCAGCGGCAGCCTCGTCCTTCAGCGTCTTCTCGCGACGCTTCGCCTTCTCGGCGGAAGCGGCGGCCAGAGCTTCCTTGCGCGCAGCCTTCGCAGCAGCCTTCTTGGAGCCGGTCTTCTGCTCCTTTTTCTCCGGCTTCACGTATGCGGCGCGGTCGGCGTCGGTCACGACATCCTTCACCAGCAGCATGACACCGCTCTTGCGGTTAGCGGCTTGGTTCTTGTGGATGACGCCCTTCGAAGCGGCCTTGTCAAGCAGACGGCACGCGGCCAGTGCGGCGGCGTACGCCTCGGCGCCGTTGCCGGCAGCCACAGCGTCCTTGACGCGACGGATAGCAGTCTTGAGCTCGCTCTTCACCGCGCGATTGCGCATGCGGGCTTTCTCGTTGGTGATGATGCGCTTCTTTTGGCTCTTGATGTTCGCCATGTGTGTTCTTTCCTCCAATGGATCGTGCTTTATTGCGGTCAATCGTACCGTATACAGCGCTGCGGGCGCATGCCCCTTAAGCACACCGGTGCCGATTGCCACGCACGTGATCCGCAAAGGATCGGGCCACTTCAAGAAGCGGCGTACTGCGTGTGAAACAGGCGGGATTTCTCTGTTTCCTGACCAATCGGGTCACCAGCGAAACGAATCCTAAAGCGCAGCCACGTCTGCGGATTCGGCGATGGAAAGCATCGCGCGCACGTATCGCTGTATACACAATGCGATAGAATACCAAAGGATTCGCCCAATTTCACGGGAATTTGCCGAAACCACGTATTTTTGAGGCACGCACACAGCGTACTCGCGTGGATTCATCGAGCGCTTGGACAGCTGTCGTTAAGCTGTTGGAGCGAATGAGGTAAAATGACCCTTTCGTTTCCCTTTTCGTGACCCCGCGTGCGGGGCGCGTGCAACGTGAAAGACAGGACATGACCGACCCGAACCACATTCGCAACTTCTCTATTATTGCACACATCGACCACGGCAAGTCGACGCTCTCTGACCGCGTCCTTGAGCTCACGGGTACCGTGGCGCACCGCGACATGCAGGAACAGCTGCTGGACAGCATGGACATCGAGCGCGAGCGCGGCATCACCATTAAGAGCCAGGCTGTGCGCGTGGATTACACGGCCGACGACGGACAGACGTACCAGTTCAACCTCATTGACACGCCGGGTCACGTGGACTTTACCTACGAGGTAAGCCGCTCGCTTGCCGCGTGTGAAGGGGCCGTGCTGGTGGTGGATGCCACCCAGGGCGTCGAGGCGCAGACGGTGGCCAACGCCATGATGGCCATGAATGCGAACTTGGAAATTATCCCGCTCATCAACAAGATTGACCTGCCGGCGGCCGAGCCCGACCGCGTGCGCGAAGAAATTGAGGAAGGCCTCGCCATTCCCGCTGATGACGCGGTGCTCGCTTCCGGCAAAACCGGCGTGGGCGTGCATGATCTGCTGGAAGCCATCGTGTACAACATCCCCTCGCCAATGGGTGACGCCGACGCGCCTTTGCGCGCGCTCATCTTCGACTCGTATTTCGACCCGTACCGCGGCGTGGTGGCGCTCGTGCGCGTGGTGGACGGCTCCATGAAGAAGGGCGACCGCGTACTTATGATGGCTACGGGCACCGAAGTGCTGGTGGAAGAGGTAGGCGCGCGCCGCCCTGCCGAGACGCCGCTGCCGACGCTTTCTGTGGGTGAGGTAGGTTACCTGGTCACGGGCTTGAAGGACGTGCGCCAGGTGAAGGTGGGCGACACTATCACGGCCGTTCGCGGCGGGGTAGACGAGCCGCTGCCGGGCTATCGCGAGGCCAAGCCCATGGTGTTCACCGGCTTATTCCCCATCGACGGCGACCAGTACGAGCCGCTGAAGGAGGCGCTGGAGAAGCTTTCGCTCAACGACCCGGCGCTTGCTTGGGAGCCGGAAAAGTCGCACGCGCTGGGCTTCGGCTTCCGCGTAGGCTTTTTGGGGCTTCTGCACATGGAAGTTATCAAGGAGCGCCTTGAGCGCGAGTTCGGCCTGGACCTTTTGGCCACGGCGCCCTCGGTGGAGTACCACGTGTATCGCCAAGGTGGCGAAATGATTTCGCTGCACAGCCCGCAGGAAATGCCCGATCCTGGTGAGATCGAACGCATCGAAGAACCCTACCTCAAGGCGAAAATCCTCATTCCGCCTGACTACGTGGGTGCGGTGATGGAACTCACCACCGCGCGACGTGGCACGTTCATCACCATGAACTACCTGTCGCCCACAACGGTGGAGATGATCTGGGAAATTCCGCTGTCGGAGCTCATCATGGACTACTTCGACAAGCTGAAGTCCAACACGAAGGGCTACGCCAGCCTCGACTACGACTTCGACGGCTACAAACCCAGCAAGCTGGTGAAGCTGGATATTCTGCTGTCGGGCAAGCCGGTGGACGCGCTGTCGTTCATCATCCACAAGGACAAGGCGTATGAGCGTGGACGCATACTCACTGAGAAGCTGCGCTCCATTATCCCTCGTCAGATGTTTGAGGTGCCCATCCAAGCCGCCATCGGAGGCCGCGTGCTCGCGCGCGAAACGGTGAAAGCGAAGCGCAAAGACGTGCTGGCGAAGTGCTACGGCGGCGACATCAGTCGCAAGCGCAAGCTGTTGGAAAAGCAAAAGGCCGGCAAGAAACGCATGAAGAACATCGGCAACGTAGAAGTCCCCCAAGAAGCCTTCATGGCCATCCTGAAAGTAGACGACTGATATGGATGCCCCGGTCGCCATTGTTGGAGCGCTGATTGCTGCGGCGTTTATTACTCTTATTGTGACATTGTGCCGAGGGCATGTTGAACTGTTGAGTTCGTTTCCGCAGGATCCGGAGACGCTTAGTTTGAAAGATCGCAAGAGTATGGGCCGCGGAGTGGCGGCTGTATTGGTATTTATTGTGGTGGTATTGATAGTTGTTTTGGCTGTAACCATAGGGAAGTAGATATATGGCGCGGAAGAGTAAAGACGAGTTTGATTGGCTTGACGATCCGTTTGATGAGAAGAAGGCGGCGCGGGCTGAGGAACAGGCTACCACGTCAGGTGGCATGAAATTGGCGCTGGGGTGTGGCTGTTTGCTCGTAGTGGCGGCGGTGGTTGTGCTCATTGTGCTTACGTTGGTGAACATGCTCAACGTTTTGGCATCGTAGCTGATGAGCGCACGGATGAAGGGAGCAAGGCATGAAGACTAACCCGGTGATTGAAAACATTATGAGCCGACGCTCTATCCGCAAGTTCGAAGAGCGCCCCGTGCCGCACGAGGACCTGGAGACCATTGTTACCTGCGGTCAGTGGGCACCTTCCGCCATGAATCGTCAGGAGTGGACGTTTGTGGTGATGGAAGATGCCGCCCGCATTGCGCAGTTGGCCGAGGTCATGGGCGCGGTGCTGGTGAACGAGGCTTATGACATGTATCGCCCGCAAGCGGCCATCATCGTGGCGCACAAGAAAGGCGCTGCCTTTGGCCGTGAGGACGATGGCTGTGCGCTGCAAACCATGTTCTTGGCCGCTCATAGTTTGGGAATTGGCAGTGTGTGGATCAACCAACTGCAGGGCATCTGCAACGAACCCGACGTGCGCGCCGAACTTGACGCCCTTGGCGTGCCCGCCGACTATGAGGTCCACGGCATCTGCGCCCTCGGCTATGCCGCTGCCGAAACAGCTCCCAAGGACCGCAAAAGCGAAATTGTGTGGGTGTAACGGGCGGCATGTTCGACTTTTTCCAATCTCATAATCTGCTGCTTGCGCCGATGGCGGGGGTGAGTGACGAGGCGTTTCGGACGCTCTGTCGCGAGCAGGGGGCCGATCTCACCTACACCGAGATGGTGTCGGCGAAGGGGCTTTCGTACGCGAACGAGAAGACGCGTCATTTGCTGCACCTGGCGGAAGGCGAAGATCAGGTGGCGGTGCAGCTGTTCGGGCATGAGCCGGACACGATGGCTGCGCAGGCGGCTTGGATCGAAGATGAGATGGGCGACTCGCTTGCCTACCTCGACATAAATATGGGGTGTCCTGCGCGTAAGATTGTGTCCAAGGGCGATGGCTCGGCGCTCATGAAGGAGCCCGAACTGGCGGCTGCCATCGTGCGCGCGGTGCGTGCAGCAGTGGCGCATCCGGTGACGGTGAAGTTTCGTCGCGGCTGGGCCGAGGGTGAGGAATCGGCGCCCGCGTTCGCGCAGCGTATGGAAGAGGCTGGCGCGTGCGCGGTGGCGGTGCATGGGCGTTTCGCCGAGCAGTTGTATCGCGGGTCGGCCGATTGGGGCGTCATCGCGCGGGTGAAGGAAGCGGTGAGCGTGCCGGTAGTTGGCAATGGAGACGTGCGTTGCGGCGCGGATGCCGTGGCCATGGTAGAGCGCACGGGGTGCGATGCCGTAATGATTGCGCGCGGAGCCGAGGGCAACCCCTGGGTGTTCGCCCAGGCCAAAGCCGCGCTGGCCGGTGAGATGGAGCCACCGCTTCCAACGGTTGAAGAGCGCATCGCGATGGCGCGTCGTCACGCGCGCTTGCTCGCTCAGCGCGAAGGCAAAAACATTGTGCGCATGCGTAAACACGCCATGTGGTATATGGCCGGGCTCCCGGGAGCCGCCGCAGCCCGCGGCAAAATCAATGCCTGCGTGTCGGTGGAAGATTTCGACGCGGTGTTTGACGAGTTACTGGAATATGTGGGTTCGTCCGCGCCGAGTGGGCGATAACGTTCAGTCGCTCGGACAGTCCTGGGCTCGCACGAACAGCCCACTGGGCTGTTCGGCTCGTGCGGAACTCGCTTGGTGAGCGCAATCGCCCGCTCGGCGCTACGTTTCCGCTATTCTGGTGCTCGTCATTACTGGTCGAAATGAGCGACGTACGGGCGTAATATCAACCAGGTGGAACGGCTCCCGGAAGCCCTTGAGAGAGGGGGGAGGGTTCCGTCCCTGACATTTGGGTTAGTTGAAAGGGATTTAGTATGCCGCATGATCCTTATAGGGCGCTTTATTTGCATCTGCCGTTTTGTGTGAAGAGGTGTGCTTACTGCGACTTTGCGACCTCGGCGGTGGCGGGGGATTCGCCGGAGATTGATGCGTATGTGGAGGACCTTTCGCTCCAGATTCGCCGTAAGGCGAAGGAGGGGGAGTTGGGCGCCCTTGAGACGGTGTATCTGGGAGGTGGCACGCCGTCGCATGTTGGGCTTTCGCGGTTGTCGATGCTGCTGTATACCTTGTCGCTTTCGATGCACCTCACGCCTGAGGTGGAGTGTACCATGGAGGCGAATCCAGAGAGTCTCACCGAGCGTATGGTGCGCGACGTGTGGGCGCTTGGCGTGAATCGGTTGTCGCTTGGCGTGCAGAGTTTCGATGATGAGGTGTTGGCGGTGCTCGGGCGTGCGCATTCGGCCGATGACGCGCGGCGGGCCATTGCGGCGGCGCAGACGCGCTTTGAGAACGTGAGCGTGGATCTTATGTGTGGCATCCCTGGTCAGAGTGTGGAAAGCTTCGAAGCAAGTGTGCGCGAAGCCGTGGCGCTTGGGGTGGCGCATGTGAGTGTGTATCCGCTTACTATTGAGCCGCACACACCCTTTGACCTTGCGGTATTGGCGGGTGAGATGGAAGAGCCCGACGATGACGTGGAGGCGGCGCATATGGAGCTCGCCGCTCGTGTGCTCACCGAAGCGGGTTTCGAGCGCTACGAAGTGGCCAGCTACGCGCGCCCTGGTTTCCAAAGTCGCCATAATAGTGCGTACTGGACGGGTGTGCCGTACCTCGGTCTTGGTCGCTCGGCCGCCACGATGACGCAGAACGCCGAGCGCCGCATGCGCGTGAAAGATGGCCAGGTCACTGACGACCTCGACGCGCGTCAGATGGCGGCCGAGGACCTTATGCTTGGCATGCGTATGACCCGTGGTATCTCCGATGACCAGGTGGAACGCGCCGCTGCACTTCTACCCGAAGCGCCTGCCACACTTGAGCGCCTTGCGGGCGAAGGCTTTGTCGTGCACAAAGACGGCCGCTGGCGCCCCACCGAACAAGGCTGGCTCTGCGGCAACACCCTCTACGGCGAACTCTTCGACCTCGCCCCTTAAACAAAGCATGTAACGCTGGTGCGCCAGCAAAAAGCAAGGGAGAACTCGTGGCGGTGAGGAAACTGTATTCATATTTCCCGTTTTTCTTAGCACTCTCTTGCATCGGCTGCTAAAATGATGCGTTGGTGCCGTTCGGAGAACGGATGTGAAGAGAGATGCAAGGCGAGAGAGGAAGGTGGGGAAGCGTGCTATCAGATCGCAGGCAGCGAGTGCTTGCTGCGCTCATAGAAGAATATGTTGCGCGCGCTCTGCCGGTGGGCTCGCGCACGCTTACGGAGCGCTACCACCTGGGCGTGAGTCCGGCTACGGTGCGCAACGAACTGTCCGTGCTTGAGGATGGGGGCTACATCACCCAGCCGCACACCTCGGCGGGGCGTATTCCAACCGATCACGGGTATCGCGCGTTTGTGGACAATCTGCTTGATGCGGATTTCTCGGGCGATGATGAGCGCTATCTTCCTGTTGTTGAAGAACTGCGTCGTAGCGCAAGCGAACTTGATGCCCTTCTTGAGCAAACCTCATCTGCGCTTACGCGCCTGACGGATTGCCTGTCTATCGTGCTGGCACCGTCGGTGTTGAAGCTCCACATTAAACAGTTGTCGCTCATCTCGCTCAATCCGTACCGCGCGCTGGTGGTGCTGGTGACGGAAGACGGGCAGGTATTCAACCGCCAAATGGAGTTCGCCGAAGAAGTGGGCGCGGATGACCTCGCCCGTGTGCAGGCGTTTCTCAGCGAAGTGTTTACCGGCAAGTCGCTCCAGCAGATTGAAGACGGCCTCGGCCAGGGCATGGTTGAGGCGTTTCGCGATCCGCTCGTGCGCATGGCGCTTGACGAAGTGTTGTCGTGCTTACAGGAAAGCGAGTTGTCGCGCGCGCATCGGCTGGGCGTGAGTTCACTGCTCACAAAACCCGAGTTCAGCCAGTCGCAGGCGCTGCTTCCTGTCATGCAGGTGCTTGAGGACGATACGGTGTTGCTGCATGTGCTCGACGACGTGGCGCGACAAACCGGTGGCATTCCTTGCGTGCGCATCGGCAGCGAAAACGAGGCGGCGGAGCTTGCGGGCGTGTCGGTGGTGGCAAGTCGCTACGGGCGCGGTGCGTCAGCTGGGGTTGTGGCGGTCGTGGGTCCCACGCGCATGGATTATTCGAAGGTGCTGCGCGCAGTACGCATTGCGAGTGCGGCGCTTCAGGACGTATAAGGTTGGGTAGCGCGCGAGGGATGCGCCGCCCGTGAGGAAAGGTACGCGGAAAAGCAATGGCCAAGGATCTGTACGAGGTTCTGGGTGTTTCCAAGAACGCCACTGAGGACGAGATCAAAAAGGCGTTTCGTCGTCGAGCGCGCGAGCTTCACCCCGATGTGAACAAGGCGCCCGACGCCGAAGACCAGTTCAAGGAACTGAATGAGGCGTACGACGTGCTGAGCGATCCGGCGAAGCGCGCGCAGTACGACCGTTTCGGCACCATTCCTGGCGCGGCGGGCGGCGGCAACCCCTACGGGGGCGGCGGCTACGTGGACTTTGAAGATCTGTTCGGCGGCGGCTTTGGCATGGGCGACATCTTCAGCTCGTTCTTTGGCGGCGCGGCCGGCGGGCGTCAGCAGCAGCGTCGTGAAGGCCGCGATATGGGCGTGGGCCTGCGTGTTACGCTGGAAGAAGTGGCTTCTGGTGCGAAGAAGGAAATTGTTTACGATCGTCTGGCGCCGTGCCCCGACTGTGATGGTTCGGGCCTGGGCGAAGATGGCCGCGAAATCACCTGCCCCGACTGCAACGGCCAGGGCCGTGTGGTCACCGTGCAGCATACGTTCTTGGGCGACATGCAAACGGCTACCACGTGCAAAACCTGCGGCGGCACGGGCCGCTCGGTGGAGAACCCCTGTCCTGAGTGTGAGGGTCAGGGTCGTGTACCCGACCGCCAGCGTGTGACCGTGGAAGTGCCTGTGGGCATTCGCGACTCGCAGCAACTGCGCTTGTCGGGCTTCGGTGAAGCCGGCATGCAGGGCGCCGCTCCCGGCGACCTCATTGTCACGGTGCGCATTCAGCCTCACGAGTTCTTTGAGCGCGACGGCGACCATCTGCACGCGCGGGCGAACGTGTCCATCGTGCAAGCGGCGCTTGGTGCAGAAATTGAAATTGACGGCATCTTTGAAGACGAAAAGGTGCAGGTGCGCATCCCCGAGGGCTGCCAAAACGAGCAGGTGGTGCGCGTCAAGGACTACGGCATGCCGAAATTCCGTAGCGACGCGCGCGGCGACTTGTTCGTACACGTGAACGTAGTGGTTCCCAAGAAACTCACGAAAAAGCAGCGCGAACTGTTGGAGCAGTTGGCTGAAGAACTCGGCGAGGACGTCTCCGACGCCCGCACGCCTTTGCAAAAACTTCGCGACGCTTTTAATTAAGTTAGGAACGGTATGTCGCTGCCGCATTTTTACCTTGAGGAACAGGTGCTTGCTGATGAGGGGGCTGAGGCGTTTTCTTTGCGGCTTTCGCGGGATGACGCGAAGCATGCGCGGGTGCTGAGGCTTGCTGTGGGCGAGCATGTGGCGGTGGTTGATGCGGCTCGTGACTATTTCGAATGCGAAATCGTTTCGTTTGATGACGCTGAGCCGCTCGTGCGTATCGCGCAGCGATTCGGTGCGGCTGAAACGGAGCCGCAGGTAGTGCTCGTGCAAGGCCTCGCCAAGGGCGACAAGATGGACGAGGTCATACGCCACGCGACGGAGTTGGGCGTAACGACCTTTGTGCCCTTGGTGTGCGAGCGCTCCATCGTCAAGCTTGATGCGAAGAAGACGGCGGCGAAAACCGAGCGCTGGCGTGCCATCGCAAAGAGTGCGGCCATGCAGTCGGGGCGTCGGTTCGTGCCCGAGGTAACTGAACCGGCAGCGATTAAGGATGCGAGTGCTTCTCTTGCAGACGCGACGGCGGTGCTCGTGTGTTGGGAAGAAGCTCCTGGGACAGCGTATTTGGACGAGGCGCTTGCTGGTGCCCTTGCCACTGCGGACGTCGCACCTGATGAGGCGTGCGTGGCAGTGGTGGTGGGTCCCGAGGGGGGTCTCACGCACGCTGAAGTCGACGCGCTTATGACCTGCAACGCGCACGCGGCGCTCGCCACGCTGGGCCCTTCCATTCTGCGTACTGAAACTGCTGGCGTGGTTGCGCCTGCGCTCGTGCTGCATGAACTGCGGCGTTTGGCTCGCGGGGCCGCACAGGTGGAGTTTGCACGATGAACTTCTGTGTTGTTAACCTGGGGTGCAAGGTAAATCGCGTAGAGTCCGACGATGCGGCGGCCCTCTTGGCTGCCCACGGAACCGAAACGCGCGAAGAAGACGCCGACCTCATTGTGGTAAACACCTGCACGGTCACCGGTGAGGCCGAAAAGAAAACCCGCAAGGCCGTGCGCCACGCCCTTCGTGCGAACGATCACGCTCGCGTGCTCGTCACCGGCTGTGCCGCCGCGATCGACGCCGCCTTCTACGAGGGACTTGACACACGTGTGGAAACCGTGGGGAAGGCAACACTGTACGAACGCGTCGCTGAACTCGCGTTATTGTCGGACACATCGCTCGAAGAAGAGGAAGCTGCTCTGTCCGCAGAAGGTGCGGAGCATCACTCCGCGCCGCTGCTGCGCCTGGGCGAGGGCTTCCGCACGCGCGTCGGCGTGAAGGTGCAGGATGGGTGCGACAATGCGTGTACCTACTGCATTGTGCACGTAGCGCGTGGCCGTGCGACCAGTCGCCTCGCCGATGAAGTGGTGCGCGAATGCGTTGCCTACGCAGAGGCCGGCGTGAAGGAGATTGTCCTTACCGGCATCAACCTGGGCTCCTACCGTGACGGAGGCACGAGCCGACGCGACCCCGCAGCAACACGCCTCGCCGCCTTGCTGCGTCGGCTTCTCGCCGTAACCGCACACCTGCATAAAACCGGCGAGCCGCCCGTGCGCTTCCGCATCTCCAGCATTGAACCGCGCGATGTGGACGACGCGCTTATTGACCTGTTGGCCGAAGCCGAGGGCCGCGTGTGCCGTCATCTGCACCTGCCGCTGCAATCTGGCAGCTCCAAGGTGCTGCGCGAAATGGCGCGTCCCTATGATGCCGAGACGTATCGCGCCCTTGTTGATAAGCTGCGCGCCCGTGTGCCTGAACTCGCGCTCTCCACCGACATCATCGTAGGCTTTCCGGGCGAAACCGAGGAAGACTTCCAGGAATCGCTCGCCCTCGCGCGCGCCTGCGCCTTTTCCAAAATCCACGTCTTTCCCTACTCGCGTCGCGAAGGCACTCCGGCTGCCGTCCGCGCCGATCAGGTGAAACCCGAGGTCAAAGCCACCCGCGCCGCCACCCTCCGCACCCTCAGTGATGACCTCCGCGCTGCCGACTACGCGCGCCGCGCTGGCACCCAAGAGTTCGCCCTCGTAGAAGAAAACCAAACCGCCATGACCGAAAGCTACTATGAGATTCCTGCACCCGCCGACGCGCTTCCCGGCGGCCTGATATGTCTCGACCTACCAAGCGCATGCCACTAAGAAGCAGCTCTGGCAGGCGAACGCGCCAGCGCCACGCACTGGAAACCGCCACGCAAAGCTTCACTATTTGTGCACGTGCACTATTTTCCCTTGTCGGTTCGGTGACATCGGCCTGCGGCATGAGACCCCGTGGTACAATGACCGTATGACAGACCAGACGCAAATTACTCTCACGGCTCCTACCAGCGTGAATATGGCGCTCGTGGTGGGACAGGCCGACGAGTTGCTCCATCTTGTGCAAGACGCCTTCGCGGCGCGCATCACCGTGCGTGGTGACACCATTGTGCTTGAAGGCGACCCGCTTGAGGTGCAGTCGCTCACCGCGCTGTTCAGTGACCTTATTAAGCTGGCGGAAAACGGCGAAACGCCTACGGTTGACTACGTGCGCCACGCCATCGACCTTTTGCACACGGCGGAGTTTTCGCCCACCGCGCTGCGCGAGGACATTCTGCTCACGTATCGCGGGCGCGCCATCCGCCCCAAAACGGCCGGTCAGAAGCGCTATGTGGACGCCATTCGCACCAACACCATCACCTTTGGCATCGGGCCTGCAGGTACCGGCAAAACCTACCTCGCCATGGCCATGGCCGTGGCTGCGCTCAAGCGCAAGGAAGTTGGCCGCATCATTCTCACGCGCCCCGTGGTGGAGGCGGGGGAGAGCCTGGGATTTCTGCCGGGCACCCTCACCGAAAAGGTGGATCCTTACATTCGCCCGCTCTACGACGCGCTCTTCGACATGACCGACATGGAACGCGCCACGCAGCTCATCGAAAACGGCGTCATCGAAATTGCCCCGCTCGCGTTCATGCGCGGCCGTACACTCAACGACAGTTTCATCATCCTTGACGAGGCGCAAAACACCACGCCCGAGCAGATGAAAATGTTCCTTACGCGCCTGGGCTTCGGCTCGAAAATGGTCATCACGGGCGACGTGACGCAGCTTGACTTGCCGCGTGGCATCTCGGGCCTCAAAGGCGTGCGCAGCGTGCTGGAAGGCATCGATGACATCGCGTTTTGTGACTTCACCGGCAAAGACGTGGTGCGCCACTCGCTGGTGGCGGCCATCGTTGCCGCCTACGACGAGGCAAGCAGGAAGGCTTGAGACATGGATATTCAGATCAACTACGATTATCGCAAAGACGAGCTGGAGAAGCTGCCGCTGCACGAGCTGGCGCAGTTTGTGCTCACACGCGAAGATAAGCCGTTCAACACCGAGGTGTCCATCAGCTTCGTGACGGACGAGGCTATCGCCGAACTCAACGAAAAGTATCGCCACAAGGAAGGCCCCACCGACGTGCTGTCGTTTGAATGCGATGGCGTGGACGACGACCTGTCCGCGATGACACTAGCGGAAGACCCCATCTTTGAGCTGGGTGATGTCATCATTGCGCCCGACGTGGCCAGCCGTCAGACGCGCGAGTTTGGCACCACGTTCGAAGAGGAAATCAGCCTGCTTTTGGTGCACGGCCTGCTGCACCTCTGCGGCTACGACCACATCGCCGACGACGAGGCCGAAGTCATGGAGAAGCGCGAGGCCGACATCCTTGAGGCGTGGTCGAAGCGCTAACGCCGAAGGGGGCTTTCATGGATGCGTCGAACGCTATGGACGACGAAGAGCGCTCAGCGGCGGGCGGCGGCTCTGACACGCAGCCAGAGGCTCCGGCGGGATTCGTCCGCAACGAGCAAGCGAAGGAAGCGCGGGCGCGCTTTTCGCTGATTCGCGCTTTCAAGTGTGCGTTTGACGGCATTGCCTATGTGGTACGCACGCAGCGCAATATGAAGATTCACCTGGTCATAGCCGTGGTGGCGGTGGCGCTGGGCTTGGCGTTAGGCATTGACGGCGCATCGTGGGCGGCGGTCATCCTCTGCATTGCGGCGGTGTTTGCGGCCGAGTGCGTGAACACGGCCATCGAGTCGGTGGTGGACCTCGTGTCGCCGGACTACCATGAATTGGCGCGCCGCGCGAAGGACTGTGCGGCCGGGGCAGTGCTCATTTTCGCCCTCGTGTCCGTGGTGGTGGCCGTGGTGGTGTACGGCCCGCGCGCCTGGCTGCTGCTGTTCGGGTAATCACAACGTTTCGCAATAAGGTAGTCCGGGGGACTGCTTTCACGTAAAAGGGGAAAGGTAAGCACACGCATGGAATTTGACGCACACGCGCCTGAGAGCTTTAAGTCGGGCTTCGTTACGCTGGTGGGACGGCCGAACGCGGGCAAGTCGACGCTCTTGAACGCCATCATGGGCAAAAAGATTGCTATCACGTCTAACACCGTGCAAACGACGCGCCACCGGTTCCGCGCGGTGCTCACGCGCCCGGGGTTTCAGCTGGTCATCGTGGACACGCCGGGGCTGCATAAGCCCCACGACGCCCTCGGTGAGGAACTGAACACCTCCGCGCTCAAGGCGCTTGAAGACGTGGATGTGCTGGCGTTTGTGGTTGATGCCTCCAAGCCCGTCGGCCGCGGCGACGAATGGGTGGCCGAGCAGCTTTCGCACACGCGCTCCAAAAAGGTATGCGTGCTGTCGAAGACCGACCTTGCCACGCCCGAACAGATTGCCGCCCAGCGCGACGCCGTAGAGCGTTTAGGCACGTGGGACGCCATGGTGGCGCTGTCGTCGGAGACGGGCAAAAACGTGGACGCCTTCGTGGAAGAGGTGGTGTACCTCTTGCCGGAAGGCCCTGCGTGGTTCCCCGCCGACATGGAAACCGATCAGCCCATTGACGTGGTGGTATCCGAATTCATTCGCGAAAAGATTCTTCGCACCTTCCGCGACGAGGTGCCTCACGCCATCGGCGTGCGCGTGGAGGAAATGGAGTACGACAAGAAGAAAGACCTCCATCGCATCTTTGCCGTGGTGTACGTGGAGCGCGACAGTCAAAAGGGCATCATCATTGGCAAGCGAGGCGCCGCCATCAAGCAGATTGGCATCGAGGCGCGCGCCGATTTAGAGCAGCTGCTGGGCACGCGCGTGTTTCTGGATCTCTCCGTGAAGGTGAAGAAGAACTGGCGACGCGACGCCAACCAGATTCGTCGCTTCGGCTACGGGGAATAGCAACCGCGCGGCACACTGTTTCAGCATTCGCACGCAGGGAACCTCCTTCGTAGTTCTGCAGGTATTGTTATCACGATGAGCGCGCCGCCCACCGGCGCGCTTTTCCGTTACAATAGCTGCGAAGATGTCATTTTGAGGGAGTCGTGGAGCATGATCTGTCCGAACTGCCATTCAGATAATAAAGAAGGCGCAAAATTCTGCAACGAGTGCGGCTTTCCGCTGACCGGGCGCATTGCCTCGGTTGCGGCGGCGGCCGATGAAGAGCCGCGTGACCGGCAAGTCCTGGAGGCCGAAGTCCCAGAAGTGGACGTGCCGGCGGTAAGTGATCTTCCCAGCGCCACCGAAAACGGCTTCGCTGATGAAGCGGCCGACGGGGATGTTTTCGGCGATGAAGAGCCTGTGGCTTCGCCCGCGCCTGGTCGGTCCCAGGGGTCTGGCCCCCTTGATCGCGCGAGCCTGCCGGTTATTGGTGTGAAGGGTGTTGACGTCGACGAAGACGGCAACGCGTTCGATTTCAGCGACGTGGACGACGAACCTGAGCCACGTCCTGTTCCCGCACCTCAGCCGGCCGATGTGACGGCCGACCTGTCCGGGCTCGATGAGTGCCTCGTGGACTCCGGCTATGTGCCGCCGCAAACGTGGCGCTCGGGTGGCACCATGGAAATGCCGCGCGTCGAAGGCGCTGCAGCGCCCAAGCAAAAGGAATTCCGTGCTCCCGACGCGAACGAGAAAAAGCACGGCCGCGGTCGCGCGGTTGTTATCGCGCTGGGCATTGTGGTGGTGCTTGCTGCCGCAGCGGCGGGCATCACGTATCAGATGGAACTCTGGGGCGGAAAAATGCTGCCCGACGTGACCGGCATGACTCAGGCCGACGCCACCTTCCGCCTGGAAGGCAAGGGCTTCACGGTGAGCGCATCGCAGGTGAAGTCGGATGAAACCGAAGGCCTCGTTCTGCTCATGGATCCCTCAGCTGGTGCGCGTGCAGAAAAGGGTTCTGAGGTGGTTATCCACGTTGCCGTGGCCCGCACCATTCCCGATGTGGTAACCAAGACGAAAGACCAGGCAGCCAAGCTGCTGAACGAAGAGGGCTTTGAGCATGTCGCCTTCGTGGAAGAAATGTCGGCTGAGCCGGAAGGAAGCGTGCTGGCTATCAGCCCCGACGCAGGCACTAAGGCTAAGGGGTCGACAACAGTGACGGTAACCGTGGCGATACCCTTTTTGGTTCCTGACGTGGCTGGGCAAACGGCCGACGCGGCGGTTGCGGCGCTTGAGGCGGCTACCTATGTTCCCTCGGTGGTTACCTACTACACCGAAGAGGTGCCCGAAGGCACGGTGGTCAAAACCGATCCAGCGCCCGGCACGAAGCTTGAACCGGGCTCAACGGTGACGGTGAACGTGGCGAAGTCGCGTGCGAGCGTGCTGGTTGCGGCGGCGCGTGATTACCTCGCAAGTGCGGGCACTATTTCCATCGGCGGCACCACCTACGAGATTATCTCGGTGGATGACGTGAGTTACCCCGCCTACAACCAGACGGCGTTCACCATCACGGGCACGGCGGTGACCACGCTGGACGGCGAGACGGTGCGCGGCTCAGCCAAGCAGAAGAGTGGCACCATCACCTGGGATGACGCCAACAACATCGTCAGCATCTCGTAGCGGTTGTGGCCAGCGCGACGTACACGACGCGCGCCCTCGTGCTGCGCAAAACCAAGCTGGGGGAAAGCGACCTCATTGTGACGCTGTTGGCAGAAGACGGCTCGCAGCTGCGCGCCGTGGCCAAAGGTGCCCGTAAGCCCGCAAGCCCCTTCGCTGCGCGGCTGGAACTGTATTCAGTCGTTGACCTCTTGTGTTCCGAAGGCCGCAACCTGGATATCGTGAAAGAGGCGCGCATTGTAGCCAGCCACGAGCGCTTGCGCCGCGACCTGGAACACGCCGCCTGCGCCGCGCCCATTGCGGAGCTGCTCGATCGCATGACGCAGGCGGGCCTCGAAACGCCGCGCCTGTTCGCGCTTACCGAAGCGGCCCTCACGCGCCTTGATGCGGCTGAGCCTTCCCAGGCGCCCGCCCTGTGTGCGGCGTGTCTGTTGAAGGCGCTTGCGTTCTGTGGCCTGCGTCCCAGCCTTTCAACCTGTGTGGGGTGTGGAGCGGAGGTTGCGCTGGGGCGGCCCGATGAGCTGGTGTTTGTGTCGTATCGCGAGGGTGGCATCGTGTGTCCGTCGTGCCGCGCCTCGGTTGAGGCGGTGGGCATCTCGGCTGGAACCGTGGCCTGGTGCCGCGCGCTTCTCGGTTCCACGTTCGACGAAGTGGTGGCTCTTAAGGTGGACCCGTCGGCATCGTTCGCCGTGCTGCGCTTCTGTCAGGAATGGATTCGCGAACACGTGGGTGCTCCCCTGAAGTCGCTCACCTTCCTGTTTACGTCGGGTTTGTTCTAGGCCCGCCGGACGGGCGCATATAAAAGTTGTTTACCCAGGATATCTTTTACGGCTGTTGTGGGATAATAAGGTTCACTCATTATGAACAAGGAGAAGACGATGTATACCTACACTCCGCGTGGCGTGTGCTCGCGCGCTATTCATATTGAACTTGACGGCGACACCATTCAGCATATCGACTTTGTTGGTGGTTGTGATGGTAACTTGAAAGCTGTTTCCAAGCTTGTTCAGGGCAAATCGGTGGACGAGGTGGCCGCGCTGCTGGAAGGTAACACGTGTGGGCGTCGCTCCACGTCGTGCGCCGACCAGCTGGTGCGCGGCCTGCGTGCTGCTCAGGCCGCCGTGTAGGCCCAGAGGTTTCTGCACTGGCGCAGTACGGTGTCAAAATCCCAGGCCTGCGCCGTGCGCTCGGGGCTATTGGGGTCGCGAATGATCAGCCGGCCGCGCTCGTCAACTCCCGTAAGTACGATAAAGTGACCGGTGCTGGTGAAGTCGCCAGGCCCGACACTGCAAATGACCGGCGAGCCGGACACCAAAGCCTGGCGAACACTGGCCTCATCAGCGGGAAGTTCTTCGGCTAACAGTCCCTTTTCGGCCGCGCCTTCCGTCATGAATGCCCACGCGGTACCATCGGCAGACGCACACCCAAGGCGTTCGGAAAGCGCGCCCATATCGGCGGGTGTCATATCGGTGTGCCCGGTGAGCGCCACGTACACCATGGTAAGACAGGTGGGCCCGCAGCCCGTGTCGCCAAAGGAGCCTTCGGCATACGACGCGTTGGCCCAGGTGGCATCACGCTGGTAGAGCTTGGGTACCTCGCCGGCGCGCCAGTTTTCGCGCGGCGTACTCTGGGGTGTGTCGCTTTCTGCTCCTGGGGCGGAAGAGGCGGCAAGTGAGGGCAACGTGAACCACGCCGTTGCCGCCAAGGCCACCACCAACACGAGGGCAAACAAAGCCGACCCCAGGCCAAAGCGCCGACGAGTGGAGGCGGCACCGGGGTGGCGCTGAAAAGTCGCAGCACGTGGCCGCGCCGCTGCGGGGTAGGCGGCAGCGCGCGGGTTTGCATGCCTGGTGTGCGGTGCGCGGTTATACTCGTCGTGTCCGTATACGTTCGAATAGGTCATAACGCTCCCTTTCCGTATCAACCCTTCTGACGGTTCGTTTTCAAGTATCCGCACGCAGTGACGCGCTGTCTCGGAAGAAACGGCTACGAAACCTTTAAGAATTCCTGAATATTTGCGCGACCTGGGGGCGCGGCCGATACAATGGTTCCCAGAGAGAAGGCAAACGCGCTGCGGGGCGCGGGAAGGAAGAAGCGCATGGGGGACACAAAGCGCATAGCGGTGTGCGACGACGAGGCGGCCATCGCCGATTTGGTGGTGCAGCTTCTTTCCCAAGGCGGCTTCGAGGCGCGCGCGTTCTATGCGGCGCCCGACCTGTTGACTGCGACCGCGCATGATCCGTTTGACCTGGTGGTACTTGACATCATGATGCCGGGCATGGACGGGTTTGCGTGCTGTCGCGAAATCAGACGCACCAGCTCGGTGCCCATCATCTTCCTCACCGCGAAAGACGAGGAAGTTGATAAGGTGGTGGGCTTTGAGCTGGGGGCCGACGACTACGTGGTGAAGCCCTTCAAGCCGCGCGAACTGGTGGCCCGCGTGCGTGCGCGGCTGCGGCGTACGAGCGCCGCCGCTGCGTCTGCTGGCGAGGACGTAAACGTGCTGGAAGCGCGCGGCATCGCCGTGGACGAGAACGCCTACCAGGCAACCCTGCACGGCGAGCCGCTTTCCCTCACGCCGAAAGAGTTCGCCATTCTCGGGTGTCTGCTGCGTGCGAAGGGACGGCCCGTGGCATCGCGCGACTTATTTGAAGCAGTGTGGGGCGAGGAAGCAAACGCCCAGAGCAACAACACGGTGATGGTGCACATCCGCCATCTACGCAAAAAGCTGGCGGCCATCGACTCGTCGCAGGAACTGATCGAAACGGTGTGGGGCGTCGGCTACAAACTGGGGTAACTATGGTGCGCCACACGGCGCTTTATCAGGCGCATGAGGCGACGCGCACAAGGAAAGGGAGGCCGCCATGGCCGTTCAGGAACAGGGCATGCTCGCGCAGGCGCGCAAGGAGCAAACCAGAAGGCTCTCGAACAGTATTCTGCGCCGCACGCTGGCAAACGTGGTGCTGTTTGCGGTTGCCTACGCACTGTTGTTTACGGGATTCATGTTCATATTGGGCACCCCGCTCTCGAACCTCGTATTTAACCTGGTGGGGCAGCGTTACTCCGTCCATTCGGCCATTGCGAATCTGTTCTTGCTGTGCGTTGCTGCCGGGTTCGTTGCGGGCATTGTGCTGCTGGTGCGCTCGGGCATCAACCGGGCGCTTGGCTACTTCGACGACTTGCTCGACTCGGTGGCAAACGTCCTGTCCAAGCGCGAAGGCCCCGTGTCGCTGCCGCGCGAACTGGCACCCACGGAAGCCTACCTCAATGCTGTGAAGGAGGAAAGTGAGCGCAGCGAGCGGGCGGCACATGCGGCCGAAGAGCGCAAAAATGAACTGGTGGTGTATCTCGCCCACGACATCAAGACGCCGCTCACCTCCATCGTGGGCTATCTGACGCTTCTGGCTGAATCCCCCGACCTGCCGCTTGACGTGCGCGCCCGCTACACGGGCATCACGCTTGACAAGGCCTACCGCCTGGAGGAGCTGCTCGAAGAGTTCTTCGAAATCACGCGCTATAACCTTACGTCCATTCCCATTGAGCGCTCGCGCTTCGATGGCGTGCTGTTTGTGAACCAGGTGATGGAAGAGTTCTACCCGCTGGCGGAAGGGCGCTCCCTTGAGCTCACGTTCGACGGCCCGGCCGAGCTCTCTGTGTTCGCCGATGCAAGCCGTGTGGCGCGCGTGCTGAACAACGTGCTGAAAAACGCCGTCGCCTACGCCGATGCGGGCACCGAGGTGCGTGTGCGCACGGGCCTGGTGTGTGCGCCCGATGGCTTTGTGTGGTGGGAGCTCACCGTGACCGACCACGGCCGCGAACTCTCGCCGGAACACTTGGAGCGCATCTTCGAGAAGTTCTTCCGCGCCGATGCCGCGCGCACCTCGGAAGGGGGAGCGGGGCTTGGGCTGGCCATCGCCCGCGAAATTGCGCGCGCCCACGGCGGCGACATCTACGCCACGAGCGACGCCGGCATCACCTCGTTCACCATCTGGATTCCCCAAGGCCCGAGCATTGCCACGGCGCCCAGCACCCGCGCGTAAAATCCACGCCGACAAGCACCTCCTTTTTGTGGGCAACCTGTGGCGCTATCAGGTGCGTGCTTGTTGCGCCTTCGGCCTTCGCCTACAATAGACAAGCTGCGATAACGCAGGCACTTCCCGCTTGGTCCGCATACGTCCACCGTATGCCCACCCAGAGGGGAGCGCATCGGTTCTGCGCCGCCGGATAAGGGCTGCGCGACAGGCGGCCCGGTGACGGCGCTGCCAGGAAAGGTGGAAAAGCTATGGCAAGCAAGCTCAGCATCAGCAAAGAGCGCACTGCGGAACTCATCAAAGAGTACGGCAAGGGCGAGGGCGATTCGGGTAGCCCGGAGGTGCAGGTGGCAATCCTTTCGGAGCGCATCCGCAACCTCACCGAGCACCTGAAGGTCCACAAGAAGGACAACCACTCCCGCCGTGGCCTCATGATGCTCCTCGGTAAGCGCCGCGGTCTTCTGAAGTACATCAAGGCCCGCGACGTCGAAGAGTACCGTACGCTCATCAAGAAGCTCGGCATCCGCGACACCATCTAGCAACGAGAGCCCGCTTCGGCGGGCTTTTGTATAGGCGTTTCGCACCTTCTCGCGCGTTGCGCGGCGAAGAGGGAGCGCCACGGCGGTCGGAAGCGCAAGGGCGTTTCTGCTCGCGGCGGGCCGCACAGGGTGGCACCGTCAAAGAAGCTTGGCCGCACGAGGGCGTCCAAGGTAGAAGAGAAAGAAAGCTGAAACATGGAAAAAATCGTCGAATCCTTCGAGCTGTACGGAAAAGAGTACCGTCTCGAGACGGGCGAGCTGGCCAAGCAGGCCACCGGCGCCGTGCTCGTGACGCAGGGCGACACGAGCGTGCTCGTGACCGCGGTTATCTCGAAGGAGGAGAAGGACTACGACTTCTTCCCGCTTACGGTGGACTTCATCGAGAAGATGTACGCCGTTGGCCGCATTCCTGGCGGCTACCTGAAGCGCGAAGCCCGTCCGTCCGACAAGGGCACGCTCACGGCCCGCATGGTCGACCGCCCCATCCGTCCCGGTTTCGTTGACGGCTTCAAGCGTGAGGTGCACATCGTGTGCACGACGCTGGTGGTTGACAGCGTGAATCCGCCCGACACCATCTGCGTCATGGGTGCCAGCGCGGCACTTATGCTGGGCGCCGCTCCGTTTGACGGCCCGGCTGCCTGTGTGCGCATCGGCCGCGACATTGAAACGGGCGAGTTCATTGTGAACCCGACCTTCGAAGAGTCCGAGCACTCTGACCTGGAGCTGACCATTGCCGGTACGGCTGACTACATCTCCATGGTGGAAGCTGGCGCCGACGAAATCTCCGAAGAAGACATGCTTGCTGCCATGACATTTGGCCAGGAGGCTATCGCCGCCTTCTGCGACGCGCAGCAGCGCTTCCTCGACCGTGCGAACATTCAGCCGGTGGAATGGCCTGTTCACGTGGCCGACCCGGCCATCGCCGAGCGCGTGGCTCCGTTCATGGACGAGATGAGCGCTGCCTTGCACGACGCCGACAAGCAGGCGCGTATGGCGAAGGTGGAAGAGCTCAAGGCCCGCATCAAGGAGGAGCAGTTCTCAGACGAAGAGCGCGCCGCCTGGAAGAGCGACATTGCCGCTGAGCTGAAGAAACTTGAGAAGAAGGCCATGCGCGCCATGGTTATCGCCACCGGCGAGCGCGTCGACGGCCGCCGTCCCGACGAGATTCGCCCGCTGCACATCGTGCCGGGGTATCTGCCCCGCGTGCACGGTTCGGGCCTGTTCCAGCGCGGTCAGACCCAGGTGCTCTCCGTGGTGACGCTTGGCATGCTGAACGAGTGGCAGCGCCTCGACACCATCGATCCCGCCGAGGGCAAGCGCTACATGCACCAGTACAACTTCCCGCCGTACTGCACGGGCGAGACGGGCCGCATGGGTGCCCCGAAGCGCCGCGAAGTGGGCCACGGTGCCCTGGCCGAGCGTGCGCTCATGCCGGTGATTCCCAACGAAGACGAATTCCCCTACGCCATTCGCGTGGTGTCCGAGGTGTTGGAGTCCAACGGCTCGTCGTCGATGGCTTCCACCTGCGGAAGCACGCTTGCGCTGATGGATGCTGGTGTGCCCATTAAGGCGCCCGTGTCCGGCATTGCCATGGGTCTTATTAAAGAGGGCGATGACGTGGTCATTCTCTCTGACATCCAGGGTATTGAGGACTTCCTCGGCGACATGGACTTCAAGGTGTGCGGCACGGAAAAGGGCATCACGGCACTGCAGATGGACAACAAGGCTCGCGGCCTGTCCGTGGATATTCTGGCCCGCGCGCTCAAACAGGCAAGTGAAGGCCGCGCCTACATCCTTGACGCCATGCTGGCCGAGATTGCCGCGCCGCGCGCTGATCTGCGCGAAACCGCTCCGCGCATCGAAACCATCCACATTCCCGTGGACAAGATTCGCGACGTCATCGGTAGCGGTGGCAAGGTGGTCCGCGGCATTCAGGACGAAACCGGCGCACAGATCAACATCGAGGAAGACGGCACCATTCACATTGCCGCCGTGGAGGGCCCGGCTGGCGAGGCTGCCAAGGCCATGATCCTCGGCATTGTGAAGGAGCCCGAGGTGGGCGAGGTGTTCGACGGCGAAGTTGTGGGTATCAAAGACTTCGGCGCGTTCGTGAAGCTGACGCCGGGCAAAGACGGCCTGCTGCACATCTCGCGCATGGCCAACGGCCGCGTGGGCAAGGTGGAAGACGTACTCAACCTCGGCGACACCGTGAAGGTTGAGGTGCTTGAAGTGGACCCGAATTCGGGCAAGATTTCGCTCGATCGCCTGGAGAAGCCGGACGCCCCCGAGGGCTCCGCTCCCAGCCGCGAGCGCTCCGACCGCCCGCGCCGCGACGATCACGGCCACGGCGACAAGGACAATCGCCCCGGTCGCAGCAATCGCAACGGCAACGGTAACGGCAGCGGCGGGCGCACCCCGCGTCGCCGTCACGAAGGCTAGGAACTCTCGAAGGGCCGCGCGAGCGGCCCTTCCGCTTACCGGGAGTACTTTTGTGCGTCCGCCGGGCGCTCGGTGCCATCGGGATAACGTTTCGTTGGGTGCGGGCACCTGACATGGTAGGATGAGGGAAATCATCACAGAGTGAAAGGCTTTCTTCATGATTAAGGTTGCGGTTTCGGGATGTGCCGGGCGCATGGGTCAGGCGGTTGTGAACGCGGTGCGCGGTGCTGATGACCTGGAACTTGCCTGTGGCATCGACCCGCACGCAAGCAGCACGCACGCCGACTTCCCCGTATTTACCAGCGTCCCCGAGGCGCTTCGTGGCGCTACGTTTGACGTGCTCGTCGACTTCACGCAGCCCTCTGTTGTGGCTGATAACCTGCGCGCCGCCTTGCCCGCGGGTGTTGACTGCGTCGTGGGCACCACCGGGCTTTCGAACGAGACGCTAGAAGAGTTGGCGGCGCTCGCCCCGGAGGGCACGTGCCTCTTCTACGCACCGAACTTCACCACGGGGGCGGTGCTCATGATGGAGTTCGCCAAGGTGGCGGCACCCTATTTCCCCGAGGCGGAGGTCATCGAGTTTCACCACTGCAACAAGAAGGACGCGCCCTCCGGCACGGCTGTGCGCACGGCGCAGATTATCGCCGAGGCGCGCGAGGGCCGCGTGAGCGAGGCGCCGGGTCGCGAGACGGAAATCGCCGGCGCGGAAGGTGCGCGCGGCGCGCTCGTGGAGGGTGTGCCCGTGCATGCGGTGCGCTCGATGGGCTATGTGGCCAGCCAGGAAGTGATTTTCGGCTCGTTCGGTCAGACGCTCACCATCCGCCACGACAGCTGGGAGCGCGGCTCGTACATGCCCGGCGTGCTGTTGGGCATTCGCAGTGTGGGCAAGCGGTCGGGCCTGATTGTAGGTTTGGAGAACTTCATGGCGTGAGCGCGCCCGTCCGTGCAGCTCATGGCATACTACGTTTAATACGCACGATCTAAGAGCACGACGCTATCTGACGGACGCTTTCGTTTGGATGGCGGCTCGGTGAGGAGTCAGCATGACGCAGCCCCGTTTTGGCCGCATGATCCCGGCCATGGTCACCCCGTTCGATGAGAACCGCGAACTGGATCTGGACAAGGCCCAGGCACTTGCCGTGCGCCTTGTGGATGGCGGCAGCGACTCTCTCATCATCAACGGCACGACGGGGGAGAGCCCTACGGTGTTCTACCCGCAAAAGATTGACCTCTTCCGCGCCGTGGTGGAGGCGGTGGGTGACAAGGTGCCCGTCATTGCGAACGTGGGTGACAACTGCACGGCTGACACGGTGAACTTCGCGCGTGACGTGGCGAAACTGGGTGTTGACGGCTTCATGTGCGTGGTGCCGTACTACAACAAGCCGCCGCAAGAGGGCATGTACCAGCACTTCCGCACCATCGCCGATGCGGTGGAGCTGCCCATCGTGCTGTACAACATCCCCGGTCGTTGCGTGGTGAACATGGAGGCCGAAACCACGCTGCGCTTGGCGCACGACTGTGCGAACGTGGTGGCTGTGAAGGAAGCCTCGGGCAAGCTGGATCAGGTGAAAGCCATTGTCGACGGAGCGCCGGAGGGCTTTTGGGTGTACTCGGGCGACGACTCGGCCACGCTTGATATCATGAAGCTGGGTGGCGCAGGTGTGGTGTCCACCATCGGCAACGTGGCACCGGCGCGTATGAAAGAGATTGTGGACTTGTGTGCGGCGGGTGATTGGGAGGCGGCCGAGGCTGCCAACGAGCGCCTGATGCCGCTGATGAAGGGCTTGTTCGAAACCTCGAACCCCATCCTGGTGAAGGAAGCGCTCAAGCTGCTTGACTTCCCGGTGGGAGGCGTGCGTCTGCCGCTGGTGGATGCAACGCCCGAACAGTCCGAGCGCTTGGCTGCCATCATGCGCGAGGTGGGTGTGCTGAGCGCCTAAGTGGTGTTCAGCCTGATAACGGAAAAGGTGGGGTTGCAACAAAAGTTTGCCAGGTATTCCGTAGGGCAAGGGTTCTACCCGTGCCGTGCAACGAGAATAAACCTGTCAGGTAAAGAACTTTGGTTACCTCCCCCTGAGAAAGATATGAAACCGCGCAGGCGGGCGCGCCCTTACGGTGTGTCCCATCGCTTGTGTTCCTCATACGTGGGGAGCCGGCGAGAGCGGCGCAGGCGAAGCCGGGAGTCCCGGCTCTTCGTCTTTACGCGTCCGCTGCGCACGACGAGAAAGACCGGAAGATACACATGGAACAAAACAATCAGCGCTCCGAGCGCGGCGGAAGCCGTGCCAAGGAGCAGGGGCGCGCGGCGAACAGCCGCAGCGGCAACGGTGGCGCGAAGAGCGGGCCGAACGCTGCTAACGCCTCCGAAAAGAAGACGCGCTCCTACAAGCATGTGCAACTTGAGCACAAGCGCCCCCAGCTTACCAAGGCGGGCGCGCAGGGCGGCGGTCGGCGCGGGCAGGGTGAGCAGAACGCGCGCCGTAACTTCGCCTCGCCAAAGAAAGATCCGAACGCCACGCTGAAGATTATTCCTTTGGGTGGCTTGGATGCCATCGGCAAGAACATGACAGCGTTTGAGTGCAAGGGCGACATGATCCTCGATGACTGCGGGCTCATGTTTCCCGACGACAATCATCCGGGTGTCGACCTTATTTTGCCCGACTATACGTACGTGCTTGAGAACGCCGACAAGCTGCGCGGCATCATCATCACGCACGGCCACGAGGACCACACGGGTACGCTGCCGTACCTGCTGAAGGACCTCGACCGCCAGGTGCCTATCTACGCCACGAAGCTCACACTGGGCCTCATTGAAGGCAAGTTCGCCGAGCATAAAATCAAGAACGCCAAGCTGGTGGAAATCAAGCCGGGCGACCAGATTAAACTGGGGTGTTTCACGGCTGAATTCTTCGCGGTGAACCATTCCATTCCGGGTGCGGTGGGCGTGTTTTTCCAGAGCCCGGCCGGAAACGTGCTGCATACGGGCGACTTCAAGCTTGACCAGACGCCCATCGACGGCGTGACCACCGACTTTGGGGCGCTCGCGAAGTTTTCCAAGGTGGGCGTCGACCTTATGATGAGCGATTCCACCAACGCCCAGAACCCCAACTTCACGCCGAGCGAGGCTGAGGTGGGCAAGGAGCTGGCCAAAATCATTTCACAGGCGAAGGGCCGCGTTATCATTGCGTCGTTCGCCAGCCACATTCACCGCATGCAGCAGATTTGCGACGCGGCGGTAGCTAACGGCCGCAAGGTGGTGGTGACGGGCCGCTCGATGATTCAGAACACCGACATCGCGCGCCGTTTGGGTTACCTCAACATCTCTGACGAGGACATCGTGGACGCGTATGACCTCAAGGGTATTCCGCCTGAGCAGGTGGTTATCATGTGCACGGGCAGCCAGGGCGAGCCGCTCTCAGCGCTTGCCCGCATCGCGAACGGTGAGCACAAAACCATCGACTTGGACGAGGGCGACACCGTTATCATTTCGGCCACGCCTGTTCCCGGCAACGAGAAGGCTGTGACGCGCGTGGTGAACTGCCTGGCGAAGATTGGCGCGGATGTGTACGACAAGAAGCGTGCGCGCGTGCACGTGTCGGGCCACGCGGGTGCCGAAGAGTTGAAGCTGGTGCTGTCCATTGTGCAGCCCAAGGCCTTCATGCCGGTGCACGGCGAGGCCACGCACCTGCGCGCCCATGCCAGCCTGGCCGAGGCCACGGGTGTGCCTCACGACAACATTTTCATCTGCGAAAACGGCGAGTCGCTGGAACTCACGGCGCGCGGTGTACACCGTGGCGAAGTGGTGCAGTCCGGCATTGTGTTCGTGGATGGCCTCTCAGTGGGCGACACCTCGCAAGACGTGCTCGACGAGCGCAGCGCACTCGGGTCGCAGGGCTTCGCGGCGGTGGCTGCAGCGGTGTCTTTCAAGCGCAAGGACGTGGTGGGCGAGGTGCAGGTGGAAATGCACGGCATCACGGGCGGCGACGATGACTACCTCACGCGCGAGGCATCGTCCACGGTGAAGAACGCCCTCAAGCGTCAGTTGGGCAAAGGCGGCGGCATGCGCGAACTCAAGAAGGCGGGGCGCGATGCGCTTTTGTCCCTTCTGTGGGAGCGTACCAAGCAGCGCCCGATGGCCATCGTGAACTTGCTGGAAGTTTAGGCTATAATGACCGCATGCGCTCATCCGGCGCGTGCGGTCGCCCTTGTTGTGGTGCGAAACCGCAGGCAGGGCGAACGTGTACCCCATAAAACGCAGACTCACTGAAACGCACCGTAAACGCAGCAAAAGGAGCTGGGCCGTGGCCCGACAATCATCACCATCGAACAAGTCGAAGGCATCTTCATCCGCGAAGTCGAAGAGCAAGGCGGCCTCTCCGGCCGAAAAGAGCGCGCGCAAAAACGGAGCGTCCAAGCCCGCGCGCGCCGCTGACGACGACCGCCTCATTGACGACCGCGCTCGCCGCGACATTGCAGGTGTCGCGTTCGCGGTGGCGGGTGTCGTGCTGTTTGTAGCGGCCGTTATGCCAACGAATGCCCTGGTCACCTCCCTGGTGTCCACCGCGCTGCACCTCACCTTGGGGCTGGGTGCCTATCTGCTTCCCTTCTTCCTCATTGTGGTGGGGGCAAGCTTCCTCATTCGCGCAGGGCGTGAACGCGTACCTGCGCGCGTGTCGGTGGGGCTGCTCATGATTTTGGTGGCGGTGCTGGTGCTGCTGGCTCTGTTTACGCCGGTTGCGCCTGGTGAAGAGGGGCCGCCGGCGGCGCTTTTTGACCCCGATCAGCTGGCAGCACGCGGGGGTTATATCGGCGCGGGTATTGCCTGGGTGGGCTTCACGCTGTTTGGCCAGGTTATTTCTTGTATTATTATGGCGGGCGTCATCATTGCCGGCTTGATGGTGATTGGCTTTTCGCTGAGCAAGCTCGTGGAACGTTTGCAGGAAAAGCGGGCTCAGCACGAAGAGGGCGACGGGGTGCTGGGTGCTCCCGCGTATGCCCGCGTGCAGCGCGCTGAGGGTGCAGGCGGGTTCGTGCCGCTGGTGGCTGGCGAAGCGCAGGCCACCAACGTGCTTCCGCGTTTGGGTGGCAAGAAAGATCGCGCGAACGGGGCCGATGAGGCTGCCGAGACGCAGGTGCTTGACGGGCGCAAGAAGAAACCACGGCGTGCTTCCGCGCCGCTTGACGCGCAGATTTCCGGCAGCCGCCGCATCCCCGATTCGGTGCCCGACTCGGAAGAACTGCCGCTCACGCGCAAGCTGGGTCGCGCGCGCGCCGAGGCTGACGTGGCGGACAAAAGCGCAGATCAGGCGGCCGAAAAGGCCACGCAGACGTCGGTAGCTTCCACGGTGCCGCTGGCAACGCCGCGCCCAGCGGATGGCTTCCAACTGCCACCCTACGACATTCTGGCCACGAGCACTTCCTCCAAGCGCGACAAAGCCGCTGATGAAGAGCTTTCTGAAACGGCGGCCTGCCTCCAAGAAACGCTTGAGAGTTTCTCCATTATGGCCGAGGTGGTGGGCTGGGTGGCTGGTCCCACGGTGACGCTGTATAAGGTGGACTTGCCCGCCGGCGTGCGCGTGAGCCGCGTGACGGCGCTTGAGCAGGACATTGCACTTGCCCTGGCCGCGCCCGGCGTGCGCATTTTTGCCCCCATCCCCGGCACGAACTACGTGGGTATTGAGGTGCCGAACCGCACGCGGCAAAGCGTGCTTCTGGGTGACGTGCTGAAAGACGCGCCCGACGGCCCGCTTATGATTGCTGTGGGTAAGGACGTGGAGGGTGGCTCCATCGTGTCCGATTTGGCCAAGATGCCGCACCTGCTCATTGGTGGTACCACCGGCTCGGGTAAATCGGTGGCTATCAACGCCATGATCATGTCCATTCTCATGCGCGCCACGCCCGCCGAGGTGCGTTTCATCATGATTGACCCCAAGCGCGTAGAATTTACGCCCTATAACGGCATTCCGCACCTCTATGTGCCCGTGGTCACCGAGGCGCGCGAGGCGGCGAGTGCGCTGTCGTGGGGCGTGGCCGAGATGGAGCGGCGCCTGAAGGTGTTCAGCAAGGTGGGTGCCCGCAACATCGGCCAGTACAACGCCAAGGTGCAGGCCGAAGAAGAGGCCGTGCGCAAAGCCGAAGAGGCCGGCGAAGAGCCACCCGCGCGTGAGCTGGGCGAAGAGATTCCCTACATCGTTATCATCATCGACGAGTTGGCGGACCTCATGATGAACGTGGGCAAGGAAGTGGAGTTCTCCATCAGCCGCATCGCGCAGCTGGCGCGCGCGGCGGGCATTCACCTCATTGTGGCCACGCAGCGTCCGTCCACGAACGTGGTCACGGGCCTCATCAAGGCAAACATCACGAACCGCATTGCCTTCAACGTAGCCAGCGGCATCGACTCGCGCGTTATTTTGGACACACCGGGCGCCGAGCGCCTCATTGGTTTGGGCGACTTGCTGCTGAGCAAGCCCGAGTACGCCAAGCCCCAGCGTATCCAGGGCTGCTACGTGTCGGAAGACGAGATCAACGCCGTGGTGTCCATGCTGAAAGAGCAGGGCGAGCCGGAGTATCACTCGGAGATTCTCAGCACGAACCTCATTACACTGGGCGCGTCGCAGCCTGACGGCAGCGGTGGCTCGTGTGCGTCGGACGATCCGCTTGTATGGGAAGCCGCCGAAATTGTGGTGTCGAGCGGCTTGGGATCAACATCGAACATACAAAGGCGCTTGAAAGTTGGTTATTCTCGCGCTGGGCGTATAATGGACATGCTTGAAGAAAAGGGCGTCGTGGGGCCGCCGAACGGCAGCAAGCCCCGCGAGGTGCTCGTTGACGCCATGGAGTTGGAAACGTTAAAGGCGTTCGAGGCGCAGGACTCATACGAGGAGTGACGACGTGGCACAGGTGACATTCGGAACGGTTTTGCGAGAAGCCCGCGAGCGTAAGGGTTACGACCTGTCCACGGCGGCGCGTCGCCTGCGCATCAGGCCTGATATTTTGCGCGCTATCGAAGAGGACGACTTCGCGCGCATGCCGCCGCGCGGCTACACGCGCAACATGGTGAACGCCTACGCGCGTCTTTTGGGGTTGAACCCCACCGAAATCACGCGCATGTATTTGGACGAAGCGTACGCCTATCAGGTGGGACGCGCCCGCTCGGACGTGCGTCCGACGGGATTTGATATGGGAGGCACCTCCCGCACGAAGCGCACGCGTGAGCGTCAGGCGCAGCCGGAAGAGTTCGAGGAACGCCCTGCGCGACAAAACGCGTTCGGCCGCACGCTCTATGACGACCGTACGTCGTTCACCCGCCCCGATTACGGGCGGTCGGGTGGTACGGGGGGCCGTCTGTATTCGGAGGATCGTACGCACACGAGCCGCCACACGGCGTTACCGAACGCGCAGTACACGAATTTCTACGCGGGGCCCAAGGCGCCGAGCCCGGTGCAGTCGAAGTTGCCGTTCATCATTGCGGGCGCGGTTATTCTGGTGGTGCTTGTTTTGGTGCTGATGCTGGTGTTTGGCAACAAGGGGGGCGGCCAGGAGGAAGACGTTCCCAAGATGCCTATTACGGGTATTACCGATACCACGCAGGGTGAAAATGGTGGCGATGGTCAGCAGCAACCCGTGACCTCGCCCGCGCCGACGGCACCGACGAAGGCAGTGTTTGAGTATGAGATTCCCTCGGATAATTCTTCCTATATCGAGATATACGAGAACGGAAGCGAATCTGCGAGCGTAGCGGAAACGATTAACGGACCTGCGAAGGCGAGTTTTGATGTGACGGAAGCAGGTACGCTGCTGTTTGTGACTTCAAATCCCGATGGAGTTAAAATCTCGGTTGATGGCGAGGCTGTTGAGCCCACTGAATCCAGTCAGCCTGGTGTGTACACGTACACCGTTGACTTCGCTGCCATTCTCGACCAGTGGAAGAAGGATCATCCGACCGCTTCCACGGGCTCGAACACGGGTGGCGCGGCAACAAACGCAGGTGCGAACGCAGCAAGTAATCCTGAGGATGGCGGTAGTTCCGGTGGAGCAGCCGACGCGGGCGACAACGGCGATGCTGATGCGTAACACGTGTCCTCTCTGGTAACCACATCATAAACGCACCCGGGCTATCCCGGGTGCTTCTGTGTTGTGGGAGCGCAGCGCGTGCCGTTCCCTTCGCGCTCTGTGGAACTCACCTGCAATCGCGCCTCCGAGCGGGCAAAATAAGGTATGCTTGGCGGAAACAAAAACACGGATCGTGCGCCAGACCAGGTGCGCACGCGGGGAAAGGAAGGCAAGTCATGGCGAAGGAATCAAGCTTCGACGTTGTGTCCACCGTTGACATGCAGGAGGTTGACAACGCGTTTCAGCAGGCCAAAAAGGAGCTTGTGCAGCGCTACGACCTGAAGGACTCGGGCGCGGAGATTTCGCTTGACAAAGCGGGCAAAACCATCACCGTGGCGGCGCCTGCCGAGTTCGTGGCCAAGCAGGTTATTGATGTGATTGCGACGAAACTCATCAAGCGCGGCATTGATTTGGCCGCCGTGAAGTGGGGTGACCCGCAGGCTGCCGCTGGTCAGAGCGTGCGCCAGACCGCAAGTATTGTGGAGGGCATCGACAAGGACACGGCGAGCCGCATCAACAAGGACATCAAGGGCACCAAGCTTAAGGTGAAGGTGCAGATTGAAGGCGACAAGCTGCGCGTGAGCTCGGCTTCGCGCGATACGTTGCAGGAGGTCATCGCCTTTTTGAAGGGCCAGGATTACGGCCAGCCGCTTCAATACGTCAACTACCGCTAAGGCCTGTGGGAATGAAACACGAGGTGCCCATTGCGCCCCAAGCGGTGGCGTTTGTAACGCTTGGCTGCGCGAAAAACGAGGTGGACACGGCCCACATGCGTGCTCGCGTGCAGGAGGCGGGCTACGCGGTGGTGGAGGATCCCGCGTGCGCTGATGCCGTGGTGGTCAACACCTGCTCGTTCATTCAGGCGGCCACCGAGGAAAGCATAGAGGCCGTACTGGAGGCTGCCGATCTGCCGCGCGTCGCGGCGGGGGAGGCGGCTCTCGTGGTGGCGGGCTGCATGCCCGCGCGCTACGGGGCCGACTTGGAGGCGGAACTTCCCGAGGCGCGTGCCTTCGTGCCGTGCGCGGGCGAAGAGGACATTGTGGCGGTGCTGACTGATGCCATTGGGCCTGCTGGTGGTGCGGAAGGCGCGGCGCAGGCGCAGGTGAGCGGCGCTGGCGCGCTTGAGCCCGCTGTACCTTTCGCCTACGTGAAGATTTCCGATGGCTGTGACCGCTTCTGCTCGTATTGCACCATTCCCTACATTCGCGGGCGGTACCACAGTTTCCCGCTTGCTGCTATTCGCGCTGAGGTGGCAACTCATGTGGCGGCGGGTATGCGCGAGATTGTGCTCATTGCCCAGGATACGGGGCGTTGGGGCACCGACTTTGACGAGCCTTCGACGCTTGCCGAGCTAGTGTCAGCGCTGGCTGAGGAATTTCCCACCACGTGGTTCCGCATCATGTACTTGCAGCCGGAGGGTGTGACCGACGAGTATTTGGATGCGCTGGCAATGCACGCAAATGTGTGCAACTACCTGGACATACCGCTGCAGCATGTAGATGCGGATATCCTGCGCGCCATGAACCGTACTGGCTCGCGCGCCGAATTCCAGGCGCTGATCGCGCGCATTCTTACGCGCGTGCCGGACGCGACGTTGCGCACGACGCTTATCGCCGGCTTCCCCGGTGAAACGGACGAGCAGTTTGAGGATATGTGCGACTTCGTGGAAGAAGGTCTGTTCGATTATGTGGGCGTGTTCGCCTACTCGCGTGAGGACGGTACGCGCGCCGCGGATTTGCCCAACCAGGTGGATGACGACGAAAAGGCCGACCGCGCTCAGCGTTTGCGCGACCTTGCCGATGCGGTGTGTACGCCGCGCGTGGCTGCCCGCATTGGCCGCGAGATGGACGTGCTAGTAGAAGGCGCGGAAGAGGATGGCCAGCTCTACGGGCGGGCGATGTGCCAGGCGCCCGAGGTGGACGGCGTGACGTATTTTGAGCGCGGACAGGTGGGAGAGATCGTGCGCGTGAAGATTGAGGACACGCTTCTGTACGAAATGGAAGGTGCGTGATCGGCCCCATGAGCACAACCGGACAGGTGGAACCAACCCCAACCGACAAGCTGTGGACGCCAGCGAACATCGTCACGCTTGTGCGCATCTGCCTCGTGCCGGTTTTCGTGGTGGCGCTCTTGAGCCCCTGGCCCCAGTGGTTCGGCCTGCCGCAGGTGGCGGACGACTCAAAGAGCCTCATTGCGGCAGGCATCTTCATTCTTATTTCGTGTACGGATTGGCTTGACGGCTACTTGGCGCGCAGTCGCGGCGAAGTGACGGACTTCGGCAAGTTTATGGACCCGCTCGCGGACAAGATTTTGGTAGCCGCGGCGCTGTTGGCGCTGGTGGAGCTGGGGTCGCTGCCAAGCTGGGTGGTGTTGGTCATTCTTGCGCGCGAGTTCATTGTCTCCGGCGTGCGCATGGTAGCAGCTAGTGAAGGGGTGGTTATCGCCGCCAGCTGGTATGGCAAGTTCAAGACCGTGTTCCAGATGATTGCCATCGTGCTCTTCTGTGTGAAGGATTCTTACATGGTGGGTAGCATTGGCGCGGCGTTCTCCGACTGGCTGTGGCTGTTGAGTTGGGCGGTTATGATTGTTGCGCTGGTGCTAACCATCGTGAGTATGCTGGATTACATCGCGAAGGCGCGCCATCTTATTGGATTTGGGCCGAAGGGTGGGAAGAAGGTTGCTGGAGGTTCCGCCTCGCCGGTGGCGGATGTGCAGGAGCATGGTGCTGCGGGCGTTGGTGTGAGTGAGGCTGACCCTGGTTTGGAGGGTCTTGCTGCTGAGGTTATTGCTGCTGCGCGCGCGGCTGGTGCGACCGTGGGCACGGCGGAGAGCTTGACGGGCGGCCTCATTGCGGGCGCGTTGACCGGGGTGCCGGGAAGCTCCGAGGTGGTGCGCGGCGGTGTGGTGAGTTACGTGAATGAGGTGAAGCACGGCCTTTTGGGGGTGCCGAGCCAGACGCTTGAATGTGAGGGAGCCGTGAGCGCCCAGACCGCGCGCGCCATGGCTGAAGGTGCGCGTCGCGATTTGGGGTGCGATATGGCTATCGCGGTGACGGGCATTGCGGGGCCGGGTGGCGCTGAGCCGGGCAAACCGGTGGGGACGGTGTGGGTCGGCTTTGCGGACGGTGCGCAGACAGAAGCGCAGTTGTATGAATTTTCCGGTGACCGTGCGCAGGTGCGTGCGCAGACGGTGTGCGTGGCACTTGAGCGCCTGCTGGCGGCATTTGAACCTGCAGAGCGCGCGTAAGATTCGACTGATCAGGTTTTTTGGGTGTTCTGCGTGGTATTCGTGCGTCGCGGCGTTGGACGTGCGCTTGATTCGCGCTTGAACTGCGTTGGATTTTTGTCGACGCGGGGACGGTTGCTGCGCCGGCTTTCGGTAAGGTTTTGGCGGCTCGGTGACGGTCTTTTTACGACTCCCCGGTAAGGTTGCGGCGCTATGCTTTTCTTGGCCCCCTCAAAGAGAGGGCTTGACAGACAAACAAATGTACGCATAATAGAATTATGACAAAAAAGCCGCTCAGTCGGGGGAAGAAGGACCATGAACGACGAAAAAGCGAAGATGCTCAAACTGACGACCGATCAGATTGAATCGAAGTTTGGGCAAGGCTCCATTATGAAGCTTGGCGAGGATGGCCATAATCTCAACATTGGTGTCATTCCTACCGGGTCGTTGCCGCTCGATGCGGCGCTGGGAATTGGCGGCGTGCCTCGCGGTCGTATCGTGGAGATATACGGCCCTGAATCGAGCGGCAAGACCACCCTTGCGTTGCAGATTCTTGCAGAGGCGCAGGCCATGGGCGGCATTGTAGCGTTTATCGACGCCGAGCATGCGCTCGACCCCGTGTACGCGGCGCGTTTGGGCGTTGATATTGATGAGGTGCTCATTTCGCAGCCTGATACCGGTGAGCAGGCACTTGAAATCTGCGACATGCTGGTGCGTTCGGGTGCTATTGATGCGGTGGTTGTCGACTCGGTAGCTGCATTGGTGCCCCGCGCTGAAATTGAGGGCGAAATCGGCGACACCACGGTGGGTTTGCAGGCGCGCCTTATGTCCCAGGCGCTTCGTAAGTTAGCTGGCTCTCTTTCGAAGTCGAACACCACGTGCATCTTCATCAACCAGCTGCGTGAGAAGATTGGTGTTATGTTCGGTAACCCGGAAACTACCACCGGTGGTCGCGCGCTGAAGTTCTTCTCAAGCGTGCGTATCGACATTCGCCGTATCGACTCCATCAAAAAGGACGGCGAGGTGGTGGGTAACCGCGTGCGCGCCAAGGTCGTAAAGAACAAGGTAGCGCCGCCCTTCCGTCAGGCCGAGTTCGATCTCATGTACGGCGAGGGTATTTCACGTGAAGGCTGCATCGTCGACATGGCAGTGGAGGCCGGCGTCGCCAAGAAGAGCGGTGCTTGGTACACCTACGGCGAAGAACGCCTCGGTCAGGGCCGTGAGGCGGCAAAGCAGACGCTTAAGGAAAACCCCGATCTGCGCGAAGAGATAGAGCTTAAGGTGCGTGAGGCTTTTGAGATTCCCGTGGTGACGCGTACGGCAGATGAAGCGGACGCGATGAACCCGGTGGCCAAGCCCACGAAGAAGAAGTAGCATGCCCGAAAGCGCCGAGGAAGTCCGCGCCCGTCTCCGCGCACGCATTGCTGCCATTGAGGCGGGCAACGGTGTGCCTGATGGGCCCGAAGTCGACCGTTGCTATGGTGGGGCGTCAAGCCAGGAAGGGGAGCGTCCCACCCGCGTCGGCGTGGTGTCGCGCAGTGCCTCTTCGGTGCGTGTGAAGGGCAACGTGCGCGGCAGTGCGGAATGTGATGCGCTTGATGAGGGTGACGCTTCTTGCTCGGTTGATGTTGCCGAGGAAGCCGAGCGGGCGTTTCGCAAGATAGAGCGGCTTGCGGCGATGCGCGAGCAGGCGAGCACCCTTTTGCGCACGCGCCTTGTCCGTGAAGGCTTCTCGGCTGATGCTGTCGAGCAAGCGCTCGTGCGAGCGCTTGCCTGTGGGCTGGTTGACGATGTGCGTTACGCCGAAGTGCTTGTGCGCAGCCGTGTGTCGCAAGGTTGCGGTGCACAGGGTATAGCCGCTGAACTGGACGGCTTGGGAATTGATATCGCGTGCGTACCCGGCTGGCCCGATGAATTCCCGGTTGAGCACGACGATGAAGTTGCGCGCGCCCTCGCCTTACTTGAACGTAAACCGCCACGCGCAAAAAATCGCCGTGACGCTGCCTACCGCCGTCTCGCCCAAAAAGGCTTCGGTGCTTCGGTGGCTTCCACTGCGGCCCGTTTGTGGAGTGAATCGCTCGAAGAGTAACCGGTATACTAAATCACCCCACACTATCGTTTTGTTGACAGGAGTGCGTCACCGGACGACGTGGACATCGTGAGTACTGCCTTTGAGATAGCGTATCCCTTGGTTAGTGTGCGCAACTGAGGGAGGCCCATGGAAACTGAGAATTTTGCTAAAGGTGTCGAGCGGCTTATCGACCCCGTCACGGTGGGCTCAATACATTTCTTGCAGCAGTTCGCGGGTCTTCTTCCGCGTTCTGTTCAGCGTGCGGTGCTCGAACAGTCGTCACGTACGTCGCCTTATATGGGCTTTGTCGTTGAACCCTACGCCTTCTTCGTCTTTTCAGAAGTGATTGACGAGAAGCGTGCGTCAGAACTTTTGCCCACCGGGTTTCGGCTCGCGCGGGCGCGCGTGTTTGAGGGGGATACCCCTGTACCTCTTGCCTGTGCGAGTTATTTTCGGGTACATACCAGTGCGTTCTGGGGTGCGCGTGCCGAGTTCTATCTGATTGCTGAAAATGAACGAACAGGACTTCTCAGCTGGATCATTGTCGATTATCTCAGCGATACCATAAGCTACGATCGCACTCATGCGCTGCGCGGCCCCTCCTCGCATCACGCTGTCGTCACGATGGCAGCGGATGGGCGGGTACTTGTGGATATGACGGGGGAGCAGGGTGCGCACTCGGCGTTCTCCGCCTCCCTTGCGGGTGCGCAGGAGCGAACGCTTGACGAGCGCCTTTGGATTGAAGGGAATCTTTCGGTGGGATACGGCAAGGAACTCTCAGCCAATCACGCCGATGTGTTTTCGCTCACATTTCCTCCTGAAACTATGGCTCGTGCTCTTGAGGTTCCCCTAGACAACCTGAATCTCGAAGCAGCAACGTGGCATGCAGATATCATTGCGCCGAAGCCGACACGTCTGGTGTGCTTTCCGTACGCGCAGCATCTACTTTCCGATAGCCCAGGGCAGGCAAGTCGCCACACCTCAAAAACTGCACTCGCACACGCCGCCAATTCGGTGAACTTTGATGCACTGAGGACATTTTCTGTGGGCTCTGTGCGGACCGGCATGCTGGTATCAACTGCGCTTTCTGCGGGGCTGGTGGTAGCCTTAGGGCTGGTCCTTGCGAAGAAGCGCTGATCAGCCGCCGACCGTCTACGGCTCCGTTTTCCGATTATTTCTTGTCGGGGCTTTTACAAATCAATCACAAGACGTATCATGTGGTATAGCTTGAGTGATACGTACCCGATAGGGTATTTCATATAGACAATCCCATATGATTGACCGTATTGCGTGCTCTTCGCTCATGCCCGGTTCCCTGGAACCGGCTTTTTTGATGAACCTGAAAAGTTTTACTACACTGAACAACCGAAACGAACAACGAAAGGGGGAGCGTATGCCCGAATTCATCTGGCTGTTTGTTGGCCTGGTCATCGGCATCGCCCTCGGCTTCGTGGCAGCTCGCTTCATGGTCAACGCTTCAACGAAGCGCGCGGCCCAAGAGGCAGAGAGCCTGGTAGCTGATGCGAAACGACAAGCTGAGACGCTGCGCCGTGAGGCTATTGTCGAAGCTAAGGACGAAGTGCTGAAACTCAAGCAGGAGGCACAAGCCGAGAATAAAGAGCGGCTGCGCGAGGTGCGTGCCGCCGAAAACCGTGTGTCCCAGCGCGAGGAATCGCTCGACCGCCGCGTGGAATCACTTGATGCGCGCGAGCATCAGATCTCTTCGGTGCAGGGTCAACTTGACCGTCGCGAACGTGATCTGGAAGAGGCCGCTCGTGAAGTGGATCGGCGCTTGGAGCGCGTCGCTGGCATGACACCGGAAGAGGCGAAGGCGGAGTTGCTCGACACCTTGCGCGATCAAGTCGTGCACGAGTCTGCCGCCATCATCCGCGACTCGGAGGCTCGCACGAAGGCTGAGGCTGACAAAAAGGCTCGTTCCATCTTGAGTCTGGCTATTCAGCGTGTGGCTGCTGACCACTCGGCCGAAAACACGGTGAGCACTATTCATATTCCCTCGGATGACCTCAAGGGCCGCATTATTGGCCGCGAGGGTCGCAACATTCGCTCGTTTGAGCAACTCACCGGCACGAATCTCATCATCGACGACACCCCGGAGTGCGTGACCATTTCGTGCTTCGACCCGGTGCGCCGCGAGATTGGCCGCGTGACTATGGAAAACCTTGTTGCTGACGGACGTATTCATCCGGCACGCATCGAAGAAATGTTTGGCAAGGCTGAGGCATTTGTGAACCAGCGCGTGCAGGAGGCGGGCGAACAGGCCGCTTTCGACACCGGCATTCACGACCTTCACCCTGAGTTGGTGCGTACGCTGGGTCGTCTGCGTTACCGCACCTCCTACGGCCAAAATGTATTGAACCACTCCCTTGAGGTGGCTTACCTCTCGGGTGTTATGGCGGCGGAGTTGGGCCTCGATCCCATCCCAGCCAAGCGCGCGGGTCTTCTGCACGACCTGGGCAAGGCTGTTGACCACGAGGTTGAGGGCAGCCACGCCGTTATCGGCGCCGATCTTGCGCGTCGTTTCGGTGAGAAGGCCGACATCGTTCACGCCATTGAGGCGCACCACAATGACGTGGAGCCCTCCAGCGTGTTGGCCGTGCTCGTGCAAGCGGCAGACGCGGTATCTGCGGCGCGTCCCGGCGCCCGCAAGGAAACGCTCGATGCCTACATCAAGCGCCTCGAGAAGCTGGAAGAAATTGCGAACTCCTACAAGGGCGTGGAGCGTACGTACGCCATTCAGGCTGGTCGCGAGGTGCGTGTTATGGTAGAGCCTGAGGTGGTCGACGAGGCTGCCACAACGGTGCTCGCCCACGACATTGCGCATCGCATCGAAAACGAGATGCAGTACCCCGGCCAGGTGAAGGTCGTGGTTATCCGTGAGAGCCGCGCGGTCGGCATCGCGAAGTAACTCATGTCCGACGACGCGTTAGAAGCCTTCGTCGGCAGTGTCTGTGGCGACAGCCATCTCCGGGTCGAAGCTGACCTTGGGGATGGCTTCGTCCGTTTAAGGAGTGCCGAGGCCGAGCGCCGCCAGGCCGCGCACGACATCCGCTCCACCGAAGACGTGGTCATTGAAATGCTGCGCAACGCGCGCGATGCTCACGCGAGTAGTATCTTTACTGCGGTTTCGCGCGAAGGCACGCGACGGCGCATCATCATGGTAGATGATGGCGACGGTGTTCCGCCCGCGTTGCATGAGCGTATCTTTGAGCCACGCGTCACCTCGAAGCTTGACTCCGTTCACATCGACAAATGGGGTGTGCACGGCCGCGGTATGGCGCTCTATTCCATCGCTGTGAACGCCACCTCCGCCCGTATTGCAGCATCTGACGTGGGGGAGGGAGCGGCCTTCGTTGTGGAGACCGATCTATCGCAGCTCGGTGAGAAAACCGACCAGTCAAGTTTCCCTACGTTTGAGCGCACGGCGGAAGGTACGGTGTCGGTGCGCGGCCCCAAAAACATTCTGCGCACGGTGTGCGAATTCGCGCTTGAGCATCGCCGTGACTGTACGGTCTACCTGGGCTCTCCCACCGACATCGTGGCCACGTTGTATGCCTTTGGCCTCTCGTCGCTGACGGCTGCGGCCCGTGCGTTTGCTGACGTGGAAGAGACACCCGTATGCAAACGCTGCGCACTCGCCGCCGACCCGGCCGAACTTGCGGCTATCGCTGGCGGGCTGGGCCTTGAATTGTCGGAACGATCGGCGCGCCGCGTTCTCGATGGTGAGATTGCGCCCGTCCGTCCTCTACTTGAGCGCATTCGTATTGAAGGCCTCGAATCTGAACACCCTCACGTCGCGCCTGTGCCGCGCTCCCGCACCTCGTCCGACGCGCGCGGCCTCAAGATAGCACCTGACGACGTGGAAGATTTTTCCGCACGCGTGGCGGCGGCCTACCAAGATCTTGCGCGGCGCTACTATCTGGAGCCCACTGTGCACCCTGAGGTTCGGGTGGGTAAAGACCGCATCACTATTGCCATCTCGGTGACCAAACTTTCCTAACAGCTTACCGCCGCCTTTAGCACAGCCTTGCCGAGCAGGGAGTATCCGCCTTGCGCACCCTACCTTTAATGGTTAGAATAACGGGTGATCGAAAAGTCGCGCCGTGGCGCCACGAAGCATATCGATCGGTTGGAAACGCACAAGGAATCGGACTACTCGACGAAGGATATGCATGGTCTCACCTGAGCACAAGCCAATGGATGGTTGCCTAAAGGTTTCATCGAAGTCTTCACCTGCTTCCGTGGCTGGCGCTATTGCTGGTATGGTGAAGGACGGCGTGAGCGTGGAGATACAGGCCGTGGGCGCCGGAGCGGTGAACCAAGCGGTCAAGGCTATTGCCATTTCGCGCGGGTTCCTTTCTCCCGTTGGCATTGAAATTTCCTGCATTCCCTCGTTCGCCGACATTGTTATTGACGGTGAATACCGCACAGCCATCCGCTTTGCGGTTGAACCCCGCTATACCCGTGGTGTTGCTGCTGCCCTCCAAGAGGCCGAATCGCACCCGGCTGTAACCGATCCCGCACTCTGAGGACACTCATGAATCATACCCCCTTTACGAACCTTGCGTTCTGTGTTCGCACGTTCGGATGCCAGATGAACAAGCATGACTCAGAACGCGTTGCCGGCATGCTGGAAGGCTTAGGCGCCCTGCCGGTGGAGGCTATCGAGGACGCCGACATCGTTGTGTTTATGACGTGCTGTGTGCGCGAAGCTGCTGATACGCGCCTGTATGGCCAGGTGGCATCCTTGAAGAACGTGCCGCTGCGCGCGGGTACCCCGCTTTCGAAGCGCATCGTGGCCGTGGGCGGGTGCATCGGCCAGCGCGACGGCGAGAAATTGGCGGAGGAATTGCCGCACCTCGACGTGGTATTTGGCACCCATAACCTCGGTTCACTTCCGCGCCTGTTGCAGGCGGCGATAGAAGAGGGCGGGCATCAGGTGGAAGTGCTTGACGCATCCTCGTCGTTCCCCACGGAATTACCCACCGCGCGCGAGAATGAATGGGCTGCGTGGCTTCCCATCACCATTGGCTGCAACAACTTTTGCTCGTACTGCATCGTGCCGTATGTGCGCGGCCGCGAGAAGTCGCGCCCGCTGGAGGATATTGTGGCCGAGGCCGAGCGCTATGTCGCGTCCGGCGTGAAGGAAATCACGTTGCTGGGACAGAACGTGAACTCCTACGGCCGCGATTTGTACGGCGCTCCGCGGTTCGCGCAGGTACTCGACGCGCTGGATGCCACGGGTGTGGAGCGGCTGCGCTTCGCAACGAGCCACCCCAAGGACCTCACTGACGAGGTGATTGGTAAGTTCGCCACACTGCGTTCGCTCATGCCCGCCCTGCATCTGCCGGTACAGTCGGGCTCCGATGCGGTACTCGCCGCCATGAATCGCCGTTACACGCGGGAACACTACCTTGGTCTGGTGCGAAAGGTGCGCGAGACGTGCCCAACTATTGCACTCTCAACCGATATCATTGTTGGCTTCCCCGGTGAGACGGCGAAGGACTTTGAAGATACGTTTCGCCTAGTGGATGAAGTGGGCTACCATCAGGTGTTCACGTTCATCTACTCCAAGCGCGAAGGGACGCCGGCGGCCACGATGGAGGACGCCACGCCGCGCGAAGTCATTCAGGAGCGCTTCGACCGGCTGGTGGATCTCGTGCAGGCGCGGGCCTTTGAGGCCAACCAGGCCGACCTTGGTTCGGTAGTGGACGTGTTGGTGGAAGGCGCGTCAAAGCGCGATGCAGGCCTTTTGGCCGGTAAGAGTCCGAAAAATCAAACAGTGCACGCGCCGCTGCCCGCAGGCGCAACGGCTGATGAGCTGACGGGCAGTATCGTTCGTGTGCGCGTTGATGAGGCCAAGACGTGGTATCTGGCTGGTGAGGTTGTGGATGGTCGCTGAGTCTGAAGTGCTCGCCTTACACGCGCCAGTGGTGTGCGTGGTTGGCCCGACTGCGTCCGGCAAAACGGACCTTGCGCAAAAGCTGGCAGGTGTTCTCAATGGCGAAGTGGTAAGCGCGGACTCCATGCAAATATATCGCGGGATGGATATTGGCACCGGTAAGCTGCCTGTCTCTGAGCGCCTAGTGCCACATCATGGCTTTGATCTGGTGGATCCTGGCGAGCCGTTTTCAGCCGCTCTTTTCCAGACGTTTGCGCGCACGTGCTTTCGCGACATTGACGCGCGTGGCCATCGTGCGGTGCTCTGTGGTGGCACCGGTTTCTACGTGCGCGCCGCGCTTGATGGCTACGACTTTCCCAAGGGTGAGCAGGTGAACAATCCCGTGCGTGAGCACTATATGCGTATTGCCGAAGTTGAGGGCGCGGAGGCGCTGTGGCGGCTGCTTGATGAGCGCGATGCGGCCAGCGCGGCGCTCATTCCCCCTGCGGATGTGAAGCGGGTGGTGCGTGCCTTTGAGCTTTTGGAAGACGGGACAACGTACGCAAAGCAGCGTGCAAAGCTGGCGTCGATTCCTCAAGTGGTGCCTGCGGTGTTCGTGGGCTTGGCTGTTGAACCGGATGTCTTACGTGCGCGCATTGATGCGCGGGTGGATGCCATGGTTGAGGCGGGGCTCGTTGATGAGGTGCGCGGGCTGCTTGCGCAGGGCTTCCATGAAGGGGTGACGGCGCCTCAAGCCATTGGGTATAAGGAAATTGTTGAAGCATTTGAAGGGAAGTGCTCACTCGAAGAGGCTATCGAGCGCATCAAAGTGGCTACCCATCGCTATGCGAAGCGTCAGCGCACGTGGTTTCGCAAGGATAAGCGCATCCACTGGATTGATGCTACTGAAGGTGTGGCCGATTCACTTGCTGAGGAAGCACTTGCCCTAATAAAGGCGCAGGGCGCTGCTTGATATTCAGGGACTTTCGTTTCCTGGTGGTTTACGCCGTACAGGGCGGCTGTGCTATCATAGGAAATGCCTGAGCACAGGTGATATATTGATAATCGGACAGGAGCATGTATGCAGCCACGCTAATCGTTTCTCATATCGAACGTTCACTTACTATGGGAAAGGATAGCCCCATGTCCGAATTTGAATCCGTTATTGTGCGGGGAATGACTTCCGTTTCTGAACAGCGCCGCGAGCGCGCCGTCCTGGTGGGCGTGGAGCGCCCCGGAACGTCGTGGCCGTTGGCTTCGTCGCTTGCCGAGCTTGAGCGCCTTGTCGATACAGCGGGGGCCGACGTGGTGGCGGTGACCTCGCAAAAGCTTGATTCTCCCAACCCGAAGACCTTTGTTGGTACCGGCAAAGCCGAAGAAGTGGCCGAATTAGCTCGCGCACATGCCGCCGACCTGGTGGTATTCGACGATGAACTCACGCCGTCCCAGCAGGCTAACTTGGAAAAAGTAGTGGGACGCGACGTTAAGGTCATCGACCGTACGGCGCTCATTTTGGATATTTTTGCCTTGCATGCCACCAGTAAAGAGGGTCGCTTGCAGGTGCGGCTCGCCCAAAATGAGTATCTGCTGCCGCGCTTGCGTGGCATGTGGGCTCACCTGGCCTCGAACCGCATGGGTGGCGGCGTGGGCTCCCGCTTCGGTGAAGGCGAAAGCCAGCTTGAGGTGGACCGTCGTATGGTGCGCAAACGCATTACCTCCATCAAACGCGAGCTGGCGCATCTTGCCGACGTACGTAAAATTCAGCGCGAGAGTCGCTACGCCAGCGGCATGTTTAAGGTGGCCTTGGCGGGCTACACGAACGCAGGCAAATCAAGCCTGCTTAACCGGTTGACCGGTGCTGGCGTGCTCAGCTATGACCAGCTGTTTGCCACGCTCGACTCCACCACGCGCAAGTTTGAACTGCCGGAAGGTCGCGAGATCACCGTTACCGACACGGTTGGCTTCATTCAGAAATTGCCGACGACGCTGGTGGAGGCATTCAAATCCACACTTGACGAGATCACGGGTGCAGACCTGGTGCTGCACGTGGTGGATGCTTCCTCAGACGAGCGCGAAGCACAAATTGAAGCGGTTGAGGATGTGCTCGGCCAGATTGGCGCGCATGATGTCGACAGGGTTGAGGTATTCAACAAGTGTGACCTGCTGGATGAAGAGGAACAAGCGGCGCTCAGGTCGCGACACCCGCAGGCGGTGCTTGTATCTGCGGAGACAGGGCAGGGGATTGACGAACTGGTCGCCCGCATTGCCCGTGTCGCTTCGGTGCGCGATGCGCACTTGGATATTGTTCTGCCTTACAGCAGGGGAGACCTGGTATCGCTTGCGCATGAACGCTGCCATATTGTGAGCGAGGAACATCGCGAGGACGGAACCCATCTCGTTATGCTGGCGGCGCCATCCTATGCCGGCCTGTTTCGCCCGTTTTCGATAGAAGCGTAAATCCCCTGAATACGTACCTACTACCGCCCCTTAGAGTAACTCTAAGGGGCGGTAGTGCTCTTCAAAGTCAGGAGTTACAGCCTCCGAAACACGGCGACCACTTTACCTGCAATGGAACAATCGGTCGTAATGATGGGATCCATCGTTGAATTCTCAGGCTGCAAACGAATATGGTCGCTTTCCTTGTAGAAGCGCTTCACGGTGGCACCGTCGTCGATGATGGCTACAACGATGTCGCCATTGTTCGCCACAGGCTGCTCTTTCACCACCACGTAGTCACCGTCGTTAATGCCGGCCTCAATCATGGACTCGCCGCGCACCGACAGAAGGAAGGACGGGGCATCGCCAACGATGTCGGTGGGCAGCGTAAGGGTGTCGGTGATGTTTTCTTCAGCGAGGATGGGTGAACCTGCAGCCACATTACCAACGAGCGGCACGTTCACCACCTTGCCAAAGGTTGGCTGGATCACGTTCGATGCGCCCTCCGCAGCATCAAGAGGGTAAGTGAGTGCAATGGAGCGCGACTTGAGCGGGTCACGCTTGATGAGCCCCTTGTCTTCAAGCGCCTTCAGGTGCACATGAACCGTGGAGGGGGAGGAAAGACCCAAACTTTGGCAGACCTCACGTACCGTGGGGCCGTAGCCCTTTTCTCGAATGCATTCCTCGATGCAGTCGAGCACTGCCTGCTGCCGCTTCGTCACTTTACCGGCCATGCTCTGTCCTTTCCTCGGCGAACAAATGTTTTAAATTTGTATTGACATGAACTTTTGTTCGTCCTATTATATATGCGAACAAAGGTTCTACGCAAGAGCTAGGAGGCAGAAAGATGAAGAATTTTGAAACGCGGTGTCCGATTGATGGCACGTCAGCCCTGCTCCCGCAGCTCGACGCGGTGTCTCAAGCTGCTACTATCATAGAGTTCCCGGGACAGGTGAGGCAGTACACTTCCGCATCGAATCTTTCTTCGCAAAGTGCGGTTCGCGAATATGTTCGCGAAAAAGGGGTTGTTCGCACGTTGCGTGACGGAAGCCTCGCCGGCTGTTCGTATCATCGTATGAAGTCGTGGCAAGCTGCTCTTGCTGGCTGCGCGTTCACGCTTTTTTCTTTGGTAAGTATACTCGCTGGCCTCTAGTGGCCTCTTTCCTTTACCCACAGATTGCTGCGTTTCTGTGGCTGCAGGGTGCTCCTGTCCACCCCAGGAGCACCCGCTTTCTCTTTTGAATAACTTGTAAGCGCTCATCGCAAAGAACGAAGTCATTTTGTCACGGGTGGGGGCGGTTTTTTTGAAGGGATCGGCGATGTCGATTGAAGCACAATATCTGGTATGTTAGGCTGTGCGGAAATCGAGTAAAAGGAGCCGTTATGCGCTGCCCTTCCTGCGGAAACATTGAATCAAAGGTAGTGGATTCTCGCCCTTCTGAAGATGGTACCGCCATCCGCCGCCGTCGTGAGTGCCTCGACTGCGGACGCCGTTTCACTACCTATGAGCGGCTGGGCGACAACCCTCTTATTGTCATCAAAACTGACGGTTCTTCGGAAGCCTACGATCGTCAGAAACTTATGCGCGGCTTGCTTACCGCCTGCGCGAAGCGCCCCATATCTCCTGAGCAGATAGCATCACTTATCGACAGTATTGAGACAGAACTACGCAATGCCTCGCGCAATGAAATTCGGTCGAAGGAGCTTGGCGACATGGCACTTGCGCGTCTCGCGAAGCTTGACGATGTGGCTTACGTGCGCTTTGCAAGCGTCTACAAAGATTTCCAAAACGTCGAGGAATTTGCTTCCGCTCTTGAAGGATTGCGCTCATGACGAATCTTGCCATTCCGCTCACACAACTTGATCCTGAACTGCCTGTTCCTGTGTGTGCGTACCCAGGGGATGCGGGAGTGGATCTGCGTGCAACTTGTGACGTTGAACTTGCTCCCTTCGAGCGTGCGCTGGTGCCCTCTGGTATAGCGGTGGCGCTGCCTGCTGGGTATGCTGGCTTCGTGGTGCCACGCAGTGGGCTCGCCATTAAGCACGGGGTGTCAGTGGTTAACGCTCCTGGTCTCATTGATAGCAACTATCGCGGTGAGATAAAGGTGGTGCTCATTAATCTTGATTCGCACACTCCGTTTTCGGTGCGTCGCGGCGATCGTATTGCTCAGCTGGTCATCATGCGCGTGGAAGAGGCCACGTTCAATCCCTGCGAAGAACTTCCTTCATCTGAGCGGGGAGAGGGTGGTTTCGGCAGCAGTGGTGTTGCTTCATAAGGAATGGTAGCATCTTTCTGTTACCACTCTTATCTTGTTGTCTGTGTGTCGTTCGATTTCTATTGGAGCAGAATCCCCTCCTTACGTATTGCTTAGAGTTACTCTAACCTAAAACGACAGGACTATGGGGGATTGCTGATGAGGACAAACGCTCGTCCAGAATAAAGGAGGATGTAGTGCAGCAAGACAACCAGAGCGAGGCGGCAGCTGCGCTGTATCCGTCAACCGTGCCGTGTCTCGGTATTGCCGAGGTTTCCGACCGCACCGGCATTTCGGCTTTCACTATTCGGTATTACGACAAATGCGGATTCTTCCCGAACCTCGCGCGCGATCAGCGCGGCGTCAGAACGTTTTCGCAGGCAGATGTGGCTCAGCTCCAGTTTGTTGATGCGCTTCGCAAAAGCGGTCTTTCGATAGAAGGTATCCAGTATTACGTGAAGTTGCAGCGCCGCGGCCAACGGACGCGTGCTGAGAGGTTAGAAATTCTGCGCGCGCAAGAAACAGTGTTAGAGTATCAACGTGCAGAACTCGATGAAAGTCTGCGCCGACTCCATGCCGCTACCATGGATTTGGAGTCGGAGGAAGTTGCTGAGGCTCGTGAGATGGTATAGTTCCCTCGTGGGCGATTGGAAACCTTTCATTTTCATGGGTTAGGAGTCGTCCGAAGGCAACATAGGGCCTTAGAACGGCTCTCAGAGCCTCGTTTATAAAACCGCAGGTCAAAAGGCCTGTTTTGAGAGAGATTGGACCTAACACCGTATGAGCGAGCATAATGGCCTGCCACAACCGCCTCAGGCGCCCATTTCGCCTGAGCCACCACGACATAATTCAAACACCCCGCAGCCGAACAAGCAAGACATGCATGAACTCAAAACCGCGCAAAACCTTATTTTGGTTTCAAGTCTTGCCGCCGCTGTGTCGCTGCTTATTGGTGGCGTCTTTTTGAGTGGCGCGGGCTTTATATGCGGTTTCATCGCGCTCAGAAAACTCAACGAACTCACTAAGAAGTCAGGTGCCATACGTACTGCAGCAGTAAACCTTAAACGTTCCTGCTACATAGCACTCGTATTTTGCGCAGTCGCGTTTGTCCTCATGGCGGTCTATGCCTATCTCGCAACTCCCGTGATCCTCGAAGCCCTCGAATCAGGAGAATACGGCGACCTCTTCAACGGATCCACTTCCGAACCCGCCCAAAACACCTCCGCCTGGGGCTAAGCACTCCCCTCAGCCAAAATCAAAATTATTGATAACATATCTTATGTAAAGTTAGAACAATCGAAAGCCTTTTCTTTTATTGGGTCAGTTGAAAAAACAATGTCCATGAAATATGGATTTGAGCAGGTGTTTTTCCTTTACTCTTTCAAACTCTAGGTAAAGGAACGCATTTTCGTTTCCTTAACTCATTCAACAATCTCTGCTCGCCTTTAAAATGTGAAGAAGCACCGTATAAGAACGCACCTGTTTAAAGCCCTGTATCTGCTATTGAAAGACTTATCGCAACGGCTGTGCCGCAAGGCAACACGATTTTGTGGTCTTCCCACGGTTAAAACCCGTCTGGGCCGTATGCTCCTCAGTTCGAGCGCACCGCTACCGCTGCAGAATGTGCTCGATTAATTTCGGTTTCATAACGACTTCGTCGGGTGGTATGAGCTCTATGCCGTACCCAACGAGAAGGTTCTCTGGGAGCACTTTGATTGCCCTTGACAGCGGCGAATCGAAATTGAGTTCCGGCTTCAGGTACGAGTTCATGTGCGATGCGATGAGTGGCATGTCGCGTTTCTCAAACTTCAAGAGCGAGGTGCCTTTTCTCACGATCCTCCTGAGTTCTGCGTGCTCGCGCTCACACGACCCCTTTTGGTCGGACCTGAGCGCATCACAGTAGTAGACGCTACAGCGCTTCTTCCCATCCCTGTCGAGCTCGAGCTTGGAGGAATCAAGGAAGGAGCTGCCGCGATCAGTGAGAACGATCTCGAATACATCATCGAAATCGTCATCGAGCAAATCCTGCAGCATCCAGAACACCTCCTGGACGTGCTCCTGGTCCTCCGCTTCGATGTAGAATGGCAATTGGAAGATCATCGACGGCCAGGTGAACGTTAGGATAGCCGGGCGTTCGCCCTTCTTCCCCTTAACGCAGTCCATCTGTACGGCTTTCGCACGTTTTTCGTCGGGCAACTCCTTGAAGTCCGAGTAGAGTCGACCCTCCATGTCGCCCCGCACATCCGCGTCGCCATGCCCCTTCGCCTTCTTGCGCGGCTTAAAGCGGACCGCCTTCGGGAGGTCCAGGGGGATGAGCTCCGTAGCGCCGATATGGGTGTAGTTGTAGTAGGTTCGCCATGTGACAGGAAGCTCGTCGCCATGAGTCGCCCAGACGTGCTCGTAGCTTTGCCCTTGGTCCTTAACAAGGACGGTCACCAACTCGTTCATCTTGGCAAGCTCCTCCGGCGTGATGTCGATGCCCTGCCGGGCCTCCGAACGGCGCTTGCGTGTTAACTCTTCGGCGATATGCGGGTCGTAGAAATGGTACTCGTGTACACAGCCGTACCCGAAGCGCTGGTGGCAGGTGTTGCAACAGTAAGGGGGCTTCTCAAGCAGCGGACACGGTTCCGGCTCGTAGTCAGGGCACATCTCGTTGCATGACACCTTTGTGCACTTGCTGCACGACGCGATGCAGCCTCCCTCGCAAAGTGAGGTCACCGTGCACCTCCCCGCTTTCTTGCAGAGGTTACGCCCCTTCTGGCTCAAGAACATCGGGCTCTCACTCACGACGTTGCGCTTGATTTCGTTGATTACCGTCTTGGTGGACACACCGACTTTCCGTGCCATGGCTGACATGGAATCCTTCATTTCGATCCGCTGATAGATGAGCACTCTGTCGGCGGCGTTCAGTTTGGAATTCTTCTTGGTAGGCATTCATCTCCTCCTTTTCTGCCAAAACGAATGCCATAATGGTACGCTAATCTATCATTATGGGATGGTACAAAAGAAGCGAAGGATCGGAACCGCATGGAAGAAAGCGCAAGGGAAGCAACTCCGCGCAGCCTCGTGGAGCGTTTCAGGCGGGAATGCGGGCTGCCCAAGAGAACAGCGAAGAACTACTCGGCCGGAGCTGCGGGCTTCGCCGCATACCTCGAAGAAACGGGGCGCGGAATCGCCGACATCAGCTACGACGTCCTCGAGGAGTACAGAAGGCAAGTCGGATACCGGTACACGAAGGCGACGCTGGACGCGTACATGGTCGGGTGCCGAGCGTTCGCCGAGTGGCTAGCGCTCGGGGGGATGATCGCAATCTCGACGGTCGTCGACATCAGGCGGCGAGCCAAGTGCTTCAAGCGCAAGATAGATTTGGGCCCTGGCGCCATTGAGCCCGAGCTCGTTGAGCGCTTCAGCCTCACGTATGATACCTTGACGGAGGGTTCGAAGGGATCCGTCCGAACCGACGTAAACTACCTTTCCAGGTACCTCGCAAAAAGGAAGACGACGCTTGATGCTGCCGACGCGGTTGTGCTCGACGAGTTCGTCGACTGGCTTCTGGACACTCATTCGGAGCATGTGGCCAGAAAGGCCGTCTCGAACGTGAAGCGTTTCTATCGCTGGCTCGAGAGCGAGGGTATCCATGAGAACGTCGCTAAGAACATGAGGATCGTGCCTAGGAAAAGAGGCTTATCGCGCAAGCCGCTGACCGTCGAGAGCGCGCAGCTCGCGTTACAGGCAGCTGAGTCGCACGGCTCGCCCGAACAGGCTCTGAGGAACCGTGCGATCGTTGAGTTGATGCTTGTATGCGCGCTAAAGCCGGGCGAGCTACAGGTACTTGACGTCAATCATGTCTGTACGGTCGGTGAGTGCGCGACCATCTTTGTGCCTGCGGGTATACGTAGGCTGGAATCGGTCGTCTACGTCCCGAAAGGGACGACGCAGCTACTCCGACGGTACATCAAGCAGAGGGGAGCTGCGGCAGAAGACCCACTCTTCGCCTCGGTGTCCAGCAGGAGTCATATCCAGGGCAAAAGGCTCACTTCGGGAACCATCGGCAAAATCGCCGGCGAAGCCTTCGAGAGGGCGGGCATCAAGGGGGCTGCTTGCTCGGAGAGCGTCATCAGGACATCTATCGAAATAGCAGTCAGCCTAGGGGCGAGCGAGGACGAGCTTCGCAGGTTCGGGCGGTTCCGTTCGAAGATGCCGCTCTACAATCTCGCACACGAAGGCAGGCGCGAGGAAAACATGCCGCAGGACTGCATCGAGAAGATTCTGTCGAACCAGACCCCGAGATCCTTGGCGAAGGTGGCGACTGCGGGCGAGATCCGCGCGATGCTGAACGGATTTGGCGACTCGGAACTCGTCGCCGTCACGCTCGAAGAAGACGGAGGGATGCGTATTGATGAGATAGGAACACTCTGATTGCGGTTACTCCTCCTCATTCGCTGCGCTCCTACCTCTTGAAAGACTTAAAGAAACAACATATCCATCCCAAATTCAATTGGGCTTTTCTTTTATTTCTTTTATTTCTTTTATTATGAGCAGGAGCGTCTGAAGAAGATAAAAGATAACGAGGGCTATATATGATTGAATCCTATTTTGCCATTTGGCTTGCAACTACAAAAAACAAACCAAAAGACGAACCACTCGTCAGTTCTTTTCGTGGAGCGTGGAAACGCCTTAACGTTAAAGAAAAAGCAGTATTCATAGCTTTCTTGTTGTCCAGTGCAGTGACGATGTGTCTGGGTGCAGTGGTCTCTCTAAACAATTATGCGCTCCTTCCTGCTTTCATATTTAGCGTATTGGTTTATTTAATCTTTGCTGTCTCAGTAAATAGAACCACTACAATGTTTCGACGACGAATGCTTGAACGGTGGATGGCGAAGGATGCAGCCTTTTCTCAATTACTTCGTGCAAGTTTGATGAGTGCTGGATTAGTAAGTTGTGAACAGATAAGAATTGTAAGAGATGAGGCTATAAGGTTTCTCGAGCATAAGGAGCATCGCTACGAAGGATTTATTCGAATATCTATCGATGTGATCATCATTGCGGGGTTCGCAGTTGTGATACAAAAAGCTTTACCTAATCAGAATACTGTTGGAGCTGTAATTTCAAATGCTCTCTTAGTTTCGTTAATGTTGCTAATATTTACTATAGTTTTGGTTGTTTTTGTAATTACTTGTTTGAAAATATTTGATTACTCGAACACCTTACCTCTCTCCAAGCTTCGCTTGTTTATAGATGATCTTTCCAGGTTGCTTATTCAAGAAGAAGACGGAGCGTCTTCATCTCTTGGTTGCAATTATCGCCAGCGTCGCGTTCGGCGCATGCTTAATTAGAGTAACTCTAAAACGCTCAGTGGTGCCGTAATAAGAGAAGCCTTAGAGTAACTCTAAGGCTTCTCTTTAGCATAGTACTTCCCGAAACCTGTCACGTGCTCTATGCGAAGATGGCTTTGCCGGCGGCTACGCCGTCGGCTATGCTGCCTACGCCGCAGATGCCGTTGCGTACCTCGCCGCAGGCATACAGGCCGGGGATGGTTTCGCCTGCCTCGTTGCGGACGGCAAAGGTGTCGTCACTTGCGTCGAGGCCGCCGATGGTGATGTGGGCCGCCCACGTGGCTGGTGAGGCGTAGAAGGGTGGTGTATCCACGGCGCTGATCTCGCTAAACAGGTAGCGGCCGAATTCCTCGTCCTCCCCCTTCGCCACGAAGCCATTGAAGCGTTCCATCTCGGCAACGAAGGTATCCGCATCCATGCCGATCTGCTTTGCCAGGTCCTCCAGGGTGTCGGCCTTGAACAGCTGACCGCGACGCAGCAGCGTCTCTTCACCGGGCGATGCCTCGGTCACGTACACGCTGTCCGCGTCGCTGATCATGTAACACAGGCTGTCTTCCTGCTCCATGAGAAGCGCCGTCATCTCGAAGCGGTCGGCCGTCTCATCCAGGAAGCGTTTGCCCTGCTTGTTCACGATGGGGCAGTCGGCGAACGTACCGGAAACGTTCTCGGCGGAAATGGTGATGGGGTCGTTGAACGGGAACATCATCTGATTACCCATATCGGCCACCGCAGCGCCCAGCTCGCGCGCCATCACAATACCGTCACCGGTGTGGCCGTTCACGTTGGTGGTGCTGAGCGGTCCCTCGGGATAGGGCCACATGGTGTTGTATTCGCGTAGCAGATCGTCGTTGCCAGAGAAGCCACCCGACGCCAAAATAATAACCGGAGCACTCACCTTATAGGTAGTGCCATCCTCGGCGCGTGCCGTCACGCCAACCACTGCGCCGCCTTCGGTCATCAGGCTTTGCGCAGGTGTCGCCAAAAGCACGTTCACGTCGTAGCCACCGCCCGTGAGCACCTCGTCGAAAAAGTCGAAGTACCCTTCGCCGCACACGCCTGTGGTGGGGTTTGACCAGCGCGGGTAGGTGTAGCCCGTGATAAGGTGCGTCGGCGTTTCCCACTGAAAGCCCAGGTCACTCATCCAGTCGTTCGTTGCAGATATGTTTTTCGCCACGGGAAGATACACCGCCGGCGGCAGACCCTCGCCGGTGGTTGCTGCGAAATCAAGCGCGTAAAACTCCAGCGAATCAAACAGCTTTGTTGACCCGGATGCCTTATGTGCTTCGTATTGAGCGCGCACCGTAGCCACCAACTCGGGATCAACGGTGGTCACCAGTTCGCTCGCAAGTACTTCCTCAACGTAGCGGTTTAGCTGGTCGGTCATCTCAGGTCGCGCGCTTTCAGGTGCGCTGAGGTACTCAAGATAGCCACCGGACACCAGACAGTTGCCGCCAATGTTCGAGTTTTTCTCCAGCACAATTACGCGCTTGCCCGCCTGCGCGGAGGCAAGAGCGGCGCCCATGCCAGACGCGCCCGCGCCCACCACAACCACGTCGGCTTCAAGCGTTTTTGTCTCCCCCGTCAGCTGCGATGCCCCCACCTTCATCAGCTTGGAGGACTTGCCGCCCGCTTGATCGACGCACTCCGCCACGGCGTTCACAATACCCATGCTCGTCAGTGTGGCACCGGTGACTGCATCAACGCCGAGGCCCTGGGCAGCCACAATGCGTTCGGGCATGCGCTCAACAGCCGCATCGGCAATACGTGCAGTGTCGCGGTGCTCCACAACGCGCACCGCCGAGATGGCATCCTCGGTGAAGTCGGTTTCCACCGTCAAGGTGTCGAACTTGCCGTCCGCAGTGCCCGTGTACGTTCCGGGCTGGTACGAGCCAACCGCCTTCCCATCGTCGGCCTTGGGGGCGCACCCTGCCAGTCCGAATACTGCCAACTGCACGCCAGCCACCGCAGCCGCGCCGACAAACGTGCGGCGCGACATACCGCGCCGGCGCGGCGGCAAAGCAGTCTGCCTCGTCTCGTCTTCTTGTGTCATGCGTTTCCCTTCCCTTGTAAATCCTTGAGTGCGGCGCTCTCTTTTCGCCAAGAGAGGCGCCTTGTGCGCATCTCATGCTACGGATTTGCGGGAAAGGCGGTACACCCCTGAGGTGGGTATCTGAGAAATACCAGTTCAGAAGCTTATAGAATCGAGCTCTAGAGAGGCGTTCACCAGGTCAATAAGCTCCTGCTTCGAGTGAACGTCCAGCTTCGCATAGAGTGATTTTGTATAGCTTTTTACCGTGTTGCGTGAGATAAACAAGGTGCGTTCGATATGCGCGGCGTCGCGGCCCTGGGCAAGCAGGCGTAGTATCTCCGTCTCGCGCTTTGTAAGTCCGTGCGCAGCGGACAACTCATCGCAAGCGAGCATCTGTACGTCATCGCGAGCGCGCACATAACGCTTGATGAGTTCATCGCGCTTGCGCAGCGCGCGTTCAGCGGCACGCTTCTCGCGGGTTCGCAAAAGCCACACGCCCATCATAATAAGATAGAGAAGCGCAAACGCGATGATGGTCATCTGCGCAAAGGCGAAATGACTCCCCTCAGCAACCAGCGAGGCCACAAGTCCTCCTAGCACCACACCGGGACGCGGAAATGCGAACACCGCTGCCGACCAACCCATAAGCTTCTGTTTGTCGCTGCGGAAAACATCAATGACCAGCGCGTATGACACCAACAGTGCTATCTCCCACCCCACATGGGTGAGCACAACCAACACAATGCTGTATACGCCGCCGAGGAACGGGAGAAACACCAGCCCCGTGGCCACTACGACAAGCGATGCGTTCAGCAGTGCTGTGTAGCGTCCTTTTCCGAAGGGCACATACAAAAGGAATACGCCGATGGCCACAATACCGCCGCCCTGCGAGGCAAACCCGGAATCGGCCGCCGTGGCGGTAGGAGTTGCCATAGCTACGACATCGAGCACACCGTACGCAAGGGACAGTATGAACACATAGGCCAGCGGCGCGGCGAGCCTTTTCAGCGGATCTGACGGTTCTTCAGCGGCGGTTGCAAGAAGGTGTGAAGGTTCAGTCTCTTCTTGGTGCGGAAGAGCGCGCAGTACAACAAGCAGCACAGAAGATGCAATTACCAGTACGCCGCAGCCACCTACCAAAGCCCCATCCGGCAACAGGTCAAGCGCAAGTGCAATCGGCGCACTGACCAGCGATGATATGCCCAGCACATACCCGGAGTTATTCCGCGCAAGCATCCCCATCCGGCTAAACCACAAAGGGATGAGCAAACCTGCCCCCACACCCGCTAACGCAGCGGCGACGTACGCGCATAGAAGCGAAGAAGACGGCGAGGCCGCCAACACCGCAGCGAGCGATGCCAGATAGCTTACACTCCCCACCCCTATAGCACTACCCTCGCGCACGCGTCCCTTGCGCGACAGGAGAAACACCACCGCCGCAGTTAGGCAGAGTAGGCCGTTCAGTAACCCGCCATACCAAAGTGGATTGGCACCGGGAAGGTCGAAAAGCCAGTCACAATAGAAAAAAACGATAGCAACCGTATACAGGCACGTGAACCCCACCGCAACAAGAACCGTTGCCGCGTGGGCGTTATGTGTGATGTAACTATCCCCTGAGAACTTCATGGCGGTCATCATACACGAAACAGATGCTATGCGAAACGAGTCTTTGCGGAGAGTAGTCCACCCCGCAGTGGCTGATACCGAAGGCGCCCCGTTAGAGTAACTCTAACGGGGCTTCAACAACACATCAACGCATGCAGCAGTGATAGCTCGTGACCTACCTGCTGAAACGCTGAGCACAAACCGTTAAGCAAAAGGGTTCAGCGCTTGGCGCGCGGCGACCTGCGGGGGAACATCGTTGGTGGGTTCTTCTTGCTCAAACACAATGGCATCTGTGATAACAGCATCGAGCGCAAGCTCACAGCGTGCCATCTCGATAAGTTTCTCGCGTCCCTCTTCGGTATCAAATCTGGCCTTTGCCTGCTTATCATTGCCGAAGTGTTTTTGTAGCGTTTCGTCAAGATCTTTGTCAGTAGGCTGAATGTTCCAATAATCGGCCATTGCTGCAATGGCTTTACCTTGAGCCACAGCCATTGTGCCTGCTTGATGGAAGAACGCTTCAAGCTGTTCCTCGGGAATTCCCATTTCAGACGCTTTTTGGGCACGATCCTTCCCCTCTTTCATGCAGTCCCGCTCAAATGATGCGCGCACGTTTATCGCCGCACTTTCCACTTCCTCGTCCGTCGGCTTTTCCTTGAGCCGTTGCGCAAGAAGCACGGAGCATCGTTCGCGAAGCAGTTCCTCGCGTTTCTTGTCCATCTCCTCCACGAGTCGTGCTTCTACATCAGCGCGAAACTCTTCCACGGTTGAAAAACGGGGAACAAAACGCTTAACCCACTCATCGTTCAATTCCGGGTCAACGCGCTTGCGTATCGACTCAATAGTTACCGTCGCTTCAATAGTCGAGGAAAGATCATCTTCACTCTCGGTGCCAATTCCCGCTTGTTGGTACTCAAAAGTTTTTGTTTCGCCACACTTCATGCCAACAAGACCTTGAGCAAATTCTTGGGGAAAGAACCCGTCCCCCACCGTAATAGTAAGAGAAGCTTCTTCGAGCCCCGGCATAGGCTCTCCGTTTTCGCGCATCGTAACAAGGGCATTCACCTTATCGTGCAGTTCAACCAGTGCATCTGTTTGATTTGCGTACGTGGGAATTTGCGCAACAATTGAGGCTATGCGTTCATCGAGTTGCGCGTCGGTCACTGCCATCTTTGGCAGAGGGACGTGTAACGGTTCATAAGAAGTGAGTTCCATGGAGTAGATTCCTTATCTTTTCATATCAAGCTATACGGGTAAACCGGACGTAGGTCCGGCGTGGTTCTCAACAAGTGCGCGTCGCTTCCTCTTGTCTTCCTCAGAAGGGCCCTTCCTTAATGAGCGGGCGAACTCCTTCGCATCAAGTGGTGGCACTCTTCTGTCGCATACCTTAAATACGCCGTCCGCCTGCTTTTCGAACACGCGACCACACGGATCGGCGCAGAGTAATCCGCTGTAGCGGCAGCGGCGGGTTTGTGTTGTACGCAATTTCGGCAAACGACCGCCGCAAAAGGAGCAAACCTCGCGCGTCACGTTGCCATCATCGAAGGTATTGGTTTTTCCGCAATCGAGGCATTCAACTGCTCTCCGTTTAGTCGGTGGATGACAGCGGCCACAATAGGGGTTACAGGTCAAACACATTACAGCCTCCCTCACTTCATAGGTGTCCGTCAGAGACGTTGCTTGGGTTCGGAGTTTTCTTTGCCGATTTGGACTCGGCGGTCATCAAGAAGGTCGATAAGATCCTGCTGTGTTGTCACGTCAAATTTCCGGTAAATGTTTGAGGTGTGCGTCTTTACTGTGGTAACAGCAACATGTAACTCACGTGAAATCACCAGCGAAGACCGCCCATGACTAAGCAAAAGGAATACTTCCCGTTCACGCGGTGTGAGATGGGCTTCTTCAGACATCTGATCGCACGCTTTTTTCCAACACCCTTTTTCGCTATCCCCCGTTGCCGCTTTTTCTGGTTTCGTATCCGGCATGGTGAGCGCATCAGAACCATAGGGAACAATGGCTATGGCGAAGCAAAGGGCACAAACCAAGATAACGACATTGACCATATAGAGCTGCGGAAACAGCGCTGGGATGAGGAGTCCGAAGAGAAAGCCCAAGGCCAGAGGTAGGGACACCTTCAGGGAAAGATTTAAAGTTTGAATTCCAAACTCTGAACCAAGGACATAGAGGTTCACAATTCGCGCCAAGTCTCGCAGCAATAGTAAAAAAACGACAAACCATACAAGCGCAAGTCTGACATATCCGTCAAAGAACAGAGAAATCAAAAGAAACGCAATGAGCTCGGGAAACGTCACACGCTCAATAGGTCCTTGAAGAAGAAAACGACCATACCCCAAACACACAACAACCGCACCGGTAATTGCAACCGCAAGCGCTGCTGAGGCAAATAGCATGAGTCCGATTGAGGTATATTCGCACAAAAGTACTGCTACCAATGCAATCGCGAAGCCCGTCGTCGCATAGGAAAACAGCGACCCATAATTGAGGTTTACCGACTCGTTGCTTTCGCTCTTGCTGATAAAAATATGTGTCTCACCGTTTTGACGGCTTGAAATAAAGGCAAGAGCCATAAAAAAGGTCGACGCAATGCAGATGAGCACGCGAGAATGAGCGTCTGCGCTCGAATGCAGAAGAAGTTCAAAGGCGATAGCGCAAAAAAATAGCAAAGCGACCACGATCAACTCTGGCCCGCGTACGCACCATGAATAGTCAGTCCAACCGACAAGCTGCAGTGCAAGCCCGATGCCAAAACATGCGTACAGGAGAAAGTCGAACACGGGAGAGACGAACATATCGGAGAAGAAAAAAGCACCTATAAGCGACGCGCACATAAGACATACCGCAAGCAAAACAAAAATCCTGTAGTCGATGCGCGAAACTTTATCAGAAAAGATGTAAAGAGCTGCATAAGTGAGAACTTGACAAACAACTCCTACCGCCGGCCCTGCTGCTTGAAGAAGGGCAGATCCACCATCGTAAAACGTGAAAATTCTGCCAAAGAACACGACGTAGTTGAAAACAACCGCGGTACCGCTACCGACCGCACCGAGGACAGCATCAGACGAAGGCCAGTGATTGAACAAGCTTGTTACCATGTATTGCACGCTTCCCACCACAAAACTATGCCGCCATCAAGGCAAATCGCATTGAGCACCGTCGATAACTACCTATCTGCTCAGAGGAATGTTGAGAACAAAAGAAACAGTCAGTTATTTCGTTTCTGCTACTATCCTAATGTAAGCCTGAGCAAACCTGACTGTTTCCTTTGCCTTTTGGTTTAACGTATTCGGAGCGTCCGTTGAAATATCACAACCGGGTGTCAAATCATGCGGAGGTGTGTCGAAAGCAGGCTTTTTCAGCCTCGGCGAGTTCTACCGTTTCCCTTGCGTGCTGTCTCAACGTTTCCGGAATGCGCGTCGAAAGATCAATAGCGGGCGTCGAATCATAAAGAGGTGCGTCAGGGGCATATCTCTTTACGGCCTCAATACCCCTCTCCCGCTCTTCTTCTGTCACAAATTTCGGCCCGGTTCCGAGAATATGAGCATCGCGAGCGTGTAACACATATGACCACGCTCCCTCGACGTCAATCCTCTCATAAAAACTATCCTCGGGGCCGCACCTTCGTATCCAGTCAATTTCATTCAAGCACATGGGTTTGACTTCCCTGTACTGACTGGTGAGGATTGCCTCTCCTCGTTCATCCTTTAAGACAACCAAGTAGCGCAGATTTTCTTTGCGCTGCGTTATTTCAAACAGTCCCTGTTCCATCTTTGCCTCCCGAGGAATCGACCCCACATAATGGTGCTCTTAGTTTTGCGGGCCCTTGGGTGGCTGCGGTGCTCCGGGCGCCTTCGGGGCAGACGGAGCACCCGGCGCTGCAGGAGCAGGGGCGCTCGGGCCTTTGGGGGCAAGCTTCATCGGAGGAAACTTATACCCACACTTTGAACAGGTCTTTGCTGTGAGCATCTCCTCAGAACCGCATTCAGGACATTCTTTCTTTTTGGGTCCTTCCGCCTCAGCAGCAGCTATTTCCGCAGCTGGTGGTCTGTAGCACATAGTCTTCCTTTCTCTTTTTAGTAAGATGGAAGGACACTCTTTCCTTGCGCAACCATTTCGAATGCCAAGGACAAACAAAAACGGAGAGCAAAGAAAGAATGTCCACTATAACGTAAGGTAACTACTCGCCAGTTTCATCCACTACGGATGCACCATCACATGCAGCGAGAATGGCATCCTTGGTCAGAAGTACCTCTTCACGAGTGCCCTGGGCCGTGCCAAATCCGAGAGGAATCGCATCGCCAACGCGACCCTGCTCTCCCTCTCGGGCAGAGTGCTCTTCACCGCGAATGACGTAGACATTGTTGCGCCCTTCAACGGCCTGGAGATGGTTCGTAAGATCCGCTCCGAAGCTCTTCATGAGTTCGATTTTGCGTGTCACCGCATCCTTGGTTGAACCAATGGCGCCTTTGAACACTACTTCACCGTTCTCATCAACAATATCAAAGCGATACTTGGACCGCTCTTTCTTGATAACATACTTACCGCTCATTAATGGCCCCCTTTCGCATGAGACCCGGTCGGTCAACACCGTCGCCGACCGGGTCAGAGGAGTCGAATATGGTCGCTAGAAACTGTTTAGAAAAGCGCTTTCTTGCGAGACGCTTCACAGGTTTCGCTGTAGAGAACCAGCTTCTTCTTCGAACCCATCTTTGCGGCGAGTTCAGCAACCGGGCCTACCTCAATAACGAAAGATTGGCAGTGCTGCTCGCACAGAGGAATCTTTCCTGCGGCGATTCGATCCTTGCACATGTCGCACGTCTCGGTGGGCATGGGGATGTAGTCCCATTCGAAATCGGTTTCCCCATGCTGCCAGGGACCGAGTTCGGCAACCTTGATGCCCCAGTCGTCTGAACCGAGGTCAAAGCGCTGCTTGCAGCTCACTTCGCACGAATGGCAACCAGTGCAGTATTCATAGTCGATGAGCATTCCCATCTTTTCTGCCATGCTTTTCACCTTCTTTCAAAAGTTGGTTAGTTGCAAAACTCCAGATAATTGTTCGTCTTAGGCCACGCCGGTTCAAAGTCGGGACCGCCCTCGGCCTTCTCCACGTTGCAGATCATGCACTTGAAAGGCGTACCGAAGCCCAGCTTGCCGTAGCAGTTGTGAGGAACCAGCTGGTTGATGTTGGCATCCCAGACACCGAATGGGCCTGCACCACCATCATCGGGACCCTTCTCGGGGTACCACCAGCCATGCTTCGCCATGATGACGCCGGGCTTGACGATAGGCGTAACCTTCAGCATCTGGCGGCACTTGCCGAACATGTTGGTCAGGTACACCCAGTCGCCATCCTTCAGGCCCAGACGCTCGGCATCAGCCGGGTTCATCTCAGCGGTCGGCCAGGGATCAAGATCGCGGAGGCGCTCGATATGACGCTGCTCGGAGTGGAAGTACGACCATGAACGTGCGCCAGTCGTGAGCACGAACGGGTACTTCTCAAAGAGGTCAGGCGTGCTGACCGGGCTGTAAGGCGGCTCTTCGTAATACGGAAGAGCGTCGTCGCCCCACTCGACAAAGCGCTGGCAGTACGCCTCAACCTTGCCGGACGGCGTACCAAAGCCGGGCTCGCCGTTCCACGTCTGAAGACCGTAAGCGTACTTCTCGTACTCATACGGAGGCGTGACGAAGCCAGTCTCGGAGTTAACCAGATCATCAAAGGTGCCCTCAATGCCGTAGCCGTTGAGCTCCCACGTGAGGAACTCATGCAGGTCCTTCCACGGGAACTTCGAGGGATTGAGGCGCCAGCCAAGATCGAGCATGATCTCGTCGTCGGACTTGCATTCACCCGTCTGGACACCCTTAACGCAGGCAGCCACGAACAGGGTCAGAGCACCGTAATGCGTACCGACGAGGCCGTCCTTCTCGCCGGAGGAAGCAACAGGCAGGAACAAATCGCCATAGGCGGCCGCAGAAGGCGTCATGACCAGATCGGCGAAGACGTTGAAGTCAGGGCGGAGCATCGCCTTAGACACCATCTGAGGATCGGCAACCGGGCAGGCGATCGGGTTCGAGGACATGGTGAAGGTCATCTTGATCGGATAGGGCTTGTCGGTCATGATGGCGTCCATTGCCATGTCGGGCTGCGTCGTCGAGCAGGCCGTCGAGACAGCCGGGTACTCAGCAGCGCCGATGCGCTTCGCCTGGATTTCCGGATCAAGTTCGTCCCAGCCCCACCAAGAAGTCGGAGCTTCGCGGTCGGAAGCGCCAAGCAGCACGCCGCCGGGCACGTCAAGGTTACCGGTGATGGCGCAGAGGAGAAGAACGAGGGTAGCGGTCTGAATGCCGTTGCACTTCTGGTCAACAGCAAGACCCCACGTCATCGAACCGGGCTTGTTGGTGGCCCAGTAGCGAGCAGCCTCGCGGATCAGGTCGGCGTTCACGCCGGTGATGGCGGCAGCCACATCGGGCTTGTACTCACGGCAGCGCTCTGCAAACTCATTGAAACCGTAGATCCAGTTGTCGCAGAACTCGTGGTCGTAGAGATCCTCGTCGATGATAACGTTACACATGGAGAGGTACAGCGCGGCATCGGTTCCGGGGCGAAGCTGCAGGAAGTACTTCGCGCGAGAGGCGAGCCAGGTTGCACGAGGATCAACGATGATGAGCTCAGTACCGCGCTTCATCATGTCAACGAGAGCGTGTCCAAACAAGCCGTCGGGGTTGGAAACGAGAGGATTCTTACCAACGACGAGAGCAACTTTTGAAAGCGTGTAGTCGGGATCGTCGTAGCGCTTCTCAGGGAAAGCTGTCGCATAGTCGAGTTCGGGATAGCCCCGCGCCCAGCACGTACACGCAGATAGAAGAACGGGGGCCGTAGCACGACCAACCATTGTGCGGGTAGTTGAAGTTGGGCGACTCGAACGCGGAGAACGTGATCTTAGGAACCGTGTGCCACAGGTCGCGGCCCGTGCCGATGAAGGTCATGATGGACTCGGGGCCATATTCCTTCTGCACACGACGGGTTTCTTTTTCAATCATGTCATAAGCTTCATCCCAGGTGATGCGCTCCCACTTGGAGTTGTCACCACGGAACTTGGGATCGCGCTTCATCGGGTAGATGATACGCTCGGGGCTGTTGTTATAAGCCGGGAGTTCAAGGAACTTAATTGAAACGCGCCCCTGGGTCAGGGGATTCTTACGGTCGCCTTCGACGTGATGAAGCTTCCCATCTTTAATATAGAGCAGCACGCTCCACCCGACGGGATGCTCGCCCGGCGGCGACCATGTGCAAGTACGGACAACTTCGTACTCACCTTCCTGCCATTTCCAATTACTCATTCTCTCTCCTTTCACGAAGGAATCTTTTACGCAACCCCTTGAATCTCCTTGATCGTTGACTCTGCGCGCTTCGAGCCAACCACCCCCTCGAAATAAGAGTGCGATGGACTGATCGTAGGCCTCGGATTAGAGCCAGCCTAGGAGCGTTAAGAATGATTTCTTGTTTACTTTTTCGTCAAAACCGAACGAGAAATTGCCTCCTCCAAATTGTATGAAGTTGACTATCTGGGAAAACGCTTACCTGCAAGAGACGTCTTCATCAGGTAGATATCGAGAACGTATGGTTCGGTACTGTTTTGCATCCCAAGGGGCATCTCTCCAGAAGAAAACGAGTTCGTTGGTCGCTTTACTGAGCAAACAGGCTCACTAAATCACCAGTACAGGCTCACGAAAGACCTGTTTTAAGCGACATAGTCCCTGGTCGAGCAAGCTTCTTGGGTCAAAAAGGACGAAAAACCCCTCCGGAATTCACCTCATTTCATCTGATTAGGAGGTATCCGACCCCCTTAATCCCTCCTAATTTTGATTGTGCTGCACATCGCATTCCGAAGTTGCTACGCATCCAAGGGGCGCATCAACTTCGCAACGCTTTAGCAGCAAGGATGGGAGGGCTGAAGCACAACGATTCGGCCAGAGGGAAAGGGGGAAGCGCGAGGGGTAAGGCTCAAACCGGTTAGCAATTCAAATAACAGGGAGGTTTATTTCATGAGCGAACAAACAAAAAGCAAGGGGAGCGCATATGGGTGGGTGATACTTATTGTCGCCCTTTTAGCTGGCATTACCGCTCCTGCAAACATGGGCAAGGTGACTGCGCTCGGTCCCGTAGTTATGGCTCAGTTCGGCTTTAACGAAGCTGAATTAGGTTTGGTAATTGCCTTGTTCTACGTCATGGGATTCGTCATGGCATTTCCCACGACAGGACTGATTAATAAACTGGGATTCAAAGGCACGGTGACCATCGCGTGTGCGACAGGAGTAATCGGCTGCATTATGGGTGCAATGGCTATCGGGAACGTTCCACTGTTTCTCGTCAGCCGTGTTTTCGAGGGTGTAGGATTCGGTATCATGGGTGTCTGTGGTAGTTCCTGCATTGCCCCGTGGTTCAGGCCGGAAAAGCGCAGTGTCCCTCTGGGATTCTGGGCTTCGTGGGTACCCATCACGATGTGCATATGCCCCGTCCTCTACGGCTGGATCGTAGCCGCCGACGGGCTTAATGCCCCTTGGGTTTCCGTGTGGTGGGGTACGATGGTCTACGACATTGTCGCGTGGGCGCTGTTCATGATCTTCTATCGCAAGCCCCCGAAGGAACTTGCACCAGATCAAGCTGCTGATAAGCCAAAGGCTAACAAAGCGGTGTTCAAGCGCGCTTACAAGAGCAAGATGCTTTGGGGTTTGGCTATCATCTTCTTCCTTGACGAAGCTGTCTATATGGCCATTAATGGCTTCTTGACCACCTATCTTGATGTGCAGTTAGGCACGGGTCTCATTTTTGCTACGGGAATGGCTTCCATTTTTGGTTTGATCGCGGCTATCGCGCCTCCCATTGGTGGCGTCATTGCCCAGAAGCTCAACTGCCATAGGTGGCTGTTGCTGATTGCTCTTATCTGCGGCGTTATACTGACCGCAACGGTGTTCGTTTTGAAGGATCCGAACCTCTACTATATCGAAGCAATTATTGCTGGTATCGTCGCAGGTTGGGTTCCGGGAATGCTCTGGCAGTTCGCTCCGAACTCCGTTACGAATCCCGACGATGTTCCTGCCGCTAACTCGCTTTTGGCCTTCACGCAGAACATCGGCATGTTTATTGGTGCCGTTTTCATGGGTGGTGCCATCACTGCATTCGGATGGATGTGGGGTCCCTACATCGCCATGCTTCCGTTCTATATCGTGGCTTTGATTGTGTTCTTCGCCTTCGGCTTGCATAGGACCATGAAGTTGGAGACAAAGCAAGAGACGCCAAAGGAAATCGACATGAACGAGGAAAAGGGTTCGTATACTTTTTAGCCTCACGGACTGAATTGAAAGCGCTCCCTGTCAAAAGATGGGGAGCGCGATGTGAATCTTTCCCATGGTGTCCTTGTTTCCAACGGCAGAACAACCGATTGGTTACGAAGGCCATTGTGTGCTTTCGATGCGTTGTTTCTGCGTGGTAAAGTGCAGGCAATGGGAACCCGGATGAGGGTTTCTGGATGCAAGGAGGAAGCCATGGGATACTCGATTTCCCTGCTGTGCTTCGCGGGCGCCGCGCTCTGCATCTCGCTGATACGGCGACTTGCGTGACGCACAGCGCAGAAAAGGGGTCGGTTCGTAAGGACCGACCCCTTTCTTAGTTCTTGAGGTCGTGGTAACGCCCCGCCTGCGAACGCCCCGCAATTCTCCCCCAACGCACCAGCGCTTCCCTCTTTCCCCTGTTCACGTGGGTACACTATCTATCGGCGTGCTGCTTGCATGCAAACTCGGGAAAGGAGCGCTCATGGCTGGCAGAAAAGGTGCTATTGCATTTGGCCTGGTGTATATACCGGTTGAGTTGTTCGCCGCCACGCAGGACGATGCGGTGCGCTTCAATCAGCTGGCCAAAGACAGCATGAAGCGTGTGCGCTACGTAAAGACGTGCCCCGACTGCAAGCGCGAACTGGGTCCGGATGACATCGTGCGTGGCTACCAGTACGAAAAGGGCAAATACGTTGTGGTGAGCGATGAAGAATTGGATGCCATCAAAACCGACGCCGACCGCTCCATGAAGATAGTCCAGTTCACCGACATGGAGGAAGTCCCGCCCATCTACTTCGAAAAACCCTATCAGGTGGTGGCGCAACCCGGCGGCGAAAAGCCGCTGGAGCTGCTGCGCCTTGCCATGGTGGAGGAAGGCAAAATCGCCATCGGCACCACGGTGCTCGGCAACTCTGAAACACCCATCGCGCTCATTCCCTACGAAGACGACCTCGTCATGATGACGCTGCACTACCAAAGCGAAGTGAAGGATATTCCCAAAACGCTCGCCCACCCCGACGTGGCTGATGCCGAACTTGATATGGCGAAGCGCCTGGTAGAGAGCATGTCTGAACCCTTTGACCCCGCGCGGTTCAAGAACGAGTACCAAGAAAAGCTCATGGGGCTTATCCAGGACAAGATTGCCGGCAAGCAGATTGTAGCCGCACAACCCTCCGCGCAACCGTCCAACGTCATCGACCTCATGGATGCTCTCGCCGCCAGCCTGAAGGCACGCACGGGTGAGGACCCGGAGAAGAAGCCCGCGAAGCGCTCCGCCGCCCGCAAGAAAGCTGCGTCGTAAAGGTCTTGTCACTCCCCCACGTCAGAGTCGGGCGGGCGCAGGCGTTTGGCCAGGGCTACTGACGCAAAGCCCAGCGCGATGCCCAGCACGGCACCTACCGCGATGTCGCTGGGAAAATGCACGTACAAGTACACGCGCGAGAACGCAATCAAGCACGCTACCACCACCGCGAGCACCTTCGCCACCGTCACACCGCGTCCGCGTGCCGGTATGCAGCAGAGCGCCGTAGCAGCTGCGAATGATACCATCGAGTGATTCGAAGGGAATGACGAACCGAACGGTGCCGGTATCAAAAGCTCCGTAAACCCGGCAATCTCAAAGGGTCGCACGCGTCCAAACAGGGGTTTCAGCACCAGCGTACCCACTGCGGCCGTCAGTACCACCGCAATAAGCACCGCAAGCCCATACGTGCGCCACTTCGGTCGCGAAAGCAGCACGGCTGCCGCTGCGAACCAAATCAAAGCGAGGTCGCCTAGGTGCGTGACCAGTGGCATGGCCCAGTCAAGAAACGGGCTGCGCCACGCGTTTTGTATGGCATCAAGAATGGCGAAATCCATCGTAGCCTCACCTGCTCGCTACGACGCAGGATGTCCGCTCGGCGCGGCACCATCTTCTGGCTCCAGCACTTCGGCATAGCGTGCGTACAATTCGGGCAGTGCGCGCTTCAAGCTGACCGGCTTAAACGTGGCCGCATCCACCAAGCAGTGCACACTTTGACCTGTGCAACAGGGCCGCGCCGTCTCAACATCTTGCCCCTGCTTGAACACCTCATACGCATACACGGTTTTCGTCGGCCGCGACGACACGATGCGCGTGCGCACCACAGCCACTTCGCCGTAGCGCAGCGGCTCGCCGTAGTTCACCGTGAAACTCACCACAGGAGAAATATAACCGGTTTCCTCAATCTTATTGTACGGAAACCCGATGGCTTCCAAAAACGCCGTGCGCGCGTCCTCGAAATACAGCAGGTAGTTCGCGTGATACACGATGCCCATCATGTCCGTTTCGGCGTAGCGTATGGTAATTGGCGTGCAAACCCGCATGGTTCGAGCCCTGTCCTTTCCGATCGGCTACAATGGCAGCATGGGAACAATCGTAACGTATCTCGCCGAAGAGCAGCGAACTTTCGCGGAATCACCGTTTAACCCGGTGGACTCGCTCGTGTTCGCAACCCTCGCCTATCTCAACTACGAACAGGCGCCCTGCATGCCCGCCGCCGGGGCGGGCCGGGTGCTGCTGCACGACGTGATCATGCTCTCAGACTGGGATGACCTTACCGCGTGCAGCTGGATGGAGGACGCGAAGGATACGCGCGCGTTTCTGCATGTGTTGGCCGCGAGCCGACGCATGCGCGACGTGAGCGTTGCTTACTATGCCAACGAGCACTCCGAAGCCGTGGAGAAGCAGTTCTCGGCCGTGACGCTGTTCTTCCCCGACGGCGCAGGTGAGACGGGGTATTTGGCGTTTCGCGGCACCGATGGCAGCTTCGCTGGCTGGAAGGAAGACTTCAACCTGTGCTTCAAAGAGGTTATCCCCTCCCAGTGCACGGCGCTCGCGTATGCCTCGGGCGTGGCGTCGGCCACCGAAGGGCCGCTCATCCTTGGGGGTCACTCCAAGGGCGGCAACCTCGCCGAATACGCGACGCTCACCGTGGACGAGGGCACTTTCGCCCGCATTGTCGGCGTGTACAACCACGACGGCCCCTCGTTTCTTGAGGATCCGTCGCCGCGCATCGAGAGCACACGCTTCTGTGACCTGCTGCACAAGACGGTGCCGGAGTCCTCGGCGTTCGGCATGATTCTGGAACGCCGGCGCGACTACCGCGTGGTGGTGTCCTCGGCGTGGTCGGTGTTTCAGCATGAGCCATTCTCCTGGCAGGTTGAGGGCGACGACTTCGTGTACCAGGAGGCGCTCAACCCGTCGGCCGTGTTCTTCGACGAAGCCCTCGATGCCTGGCTGCGCGGCAAATCGCCAGCCGAACGCGAGCGGTTTATCGACACCATCTATGAGCTCTTCGCCTCCACCGAGGCAAGTTCGTGGGCGGAATTCCAGGAGAAACTGTTCGCGAACACCCGCCGCCTCCTTGGCCAGGGTACGAAGCTCGACGCAGAAACGCGCAGCTTTATCTGGCAGACGCTGGGTTCGCTGGGCGGCATCTTGAAGAACGAAACCATCAGGCGATTTAAGCCTGCGCCGCCCACGTGGCTTCCGCGGCGACGCGCACGGTATGACAGTGAGAAAGGAAACGACCTATGAGCAAGGAGCGCGCCACCGGGCGGCTCACCCCACGCATGGCGCTGCAGCTGGCAGCACCCCACACTTGGCCTGCGGCTTTGCTACCTTCCCTCATAGCGGTGGGCGCAGCGGCCACCACGGGCACGGTGTCGGTGGTTATGGCGTGCGTACTGATGATTATTTGCGTGCTGATGCAGGCGGCGGTGAACACGTTTAACGACTACTACGACTACGTCAAAGGCACCGACTCGGCTGGTGACAACGTGGATCCCACGGACGCGGTGCTCGTGTACAACAACGTGAACCCGCGCGCGGCGCTCACGCTGGCTTTTGGCTTTCTGGTAGTGGCCTTTGCGCTGGGGGCCTATGTCATTTGGGTTGCGGGGTGGATTCCGCTTGCCATCGGTGTGGTAGGTGCCGCGTTTGTGGTGCTGTACTCAGCGGGCAAAACGCCGGTGTCCTACCTGCCTATCGGCGAGCTGGTGAGCGGCGGCGTGATGGGTGGGCTTATCCCACTTGCCTGCTACCAGGCGCTCACCGGCATCTTTGATCTGCGCGCACTTCTGTGGGCGGTGCCTACCATCATCGGCGTGGGGCTTATCATGCTGACGAACAACACGTGCGACATCGAAAAGGATGTTGAAGCGGGCCGGCGCACGTTGCCGGTGCTGTTGGGGCGCGCGGGTGCCCGGAAGCTCTACCATGGTGCGGTGATGGTGTGGCTGCTTGCCATCATTGTGATTCTGGCCGTGTTCTTCCCCAGCGGACTTATCGTGGTGCCGTTCATGCTGCTGGCTGCGTATCCCCTGGTAGGCGCACTAATGAAGAACCCGCTGGTGCCCGCATCGCGCATTGGTGCGATGGCTCAGATTTGCAGCGTGAACGTGGCGCTGGGCGCGTTTTATGCTGCGGCCTTGTTCGCAAGCAGCGCCGTTGTGCTTACGATATAAATTTCAGTGCGTCCACGGCCTCGCGTGGGCGCACAAGTACCAGAAGGAAAAGGAGTTTTACCATGGAGGGTTCTCTTGCTGCCGCACTCGTTGTGACGGGTGTTGCGCTGGTGGCGTGTGCGCTGTTCGCGTTCATGTTTTGGCGTGGCGCGCTGCTGTATCTGCTTGCCGGCAAAGCCGCCCTTGAGCCTGAGGGGGAAAATGCCGTTGCCTGTCGCACGCTGGGACGGCGTATGGCGATTGTCCTCATGGTTGGCTGTGCGCTCATGGCGACGCTCGTCGTCTATCTTGCCGCTGAACTGACGTTGAACCCAACCCTTGCTTTCGTTGCTTCAATGGCAAACAACGCGGCTTTCATTGCCCTGGTGATAGTGCTCATCTGGTTTTTCGTGGTGCAGCGCCCTAGTCACGAAAAGGACGAAGAAGCTTCCCGCCCTGCCGCCCGTGCCCGTGCAGTCACCCTCGATCACCTTCACATCGGAACCATCCTCTTCGTGATAGCCCTGCTCGCCGTTGTGGGCCTTGTCGGCATTGTGTCTGCGCTATAAGGGAGCGTCCTACCCTATTTCACCTTGAGGACAATCTTTCCTTTGGCGCGGCCCGACTGCGAGTAATCAAGCGCTTCCTGAGCATCTGCCAGGGGAAACACCTTGTCCACAATGGGAACAATACGGCCTTCCTCATAGAGGCCGCGCAGGATATCAAGCTGCGCGCTGTCCGGCCGCACAAAGATCATGTTGTACGTCACGTCGTACTTTTTCTCGCGCAGCGTAAGCGGAAGCGAGGCAATGCGCAACGCCTCAGTCTTGAGGAACCCGAGGCCTTGTATCTTGCCAAAGCGCGCATTGGGCGTGCCATTGAGCGAGACAATGCGTCCACCACGTCGCATGATCTTGAAACCTTCGTCGAGACTTTTCCCGCCGAACACATCCAGGAGGCAGTCGTAGTCGTGAAGCACCTCCCAGAAGTTCTGTTCGCGATAGTTGATCACCAGATCAGCGCCAAGCCGGGTGACCAGCGCCTCGCCGGCCGGGCTTGCCGTGGTGGCAATGTAGGTGTCCATGACGCGCGCCAGCTGAATGGCGAACGTGCCGATGCCGCCTGCGCCCGCCTGAATGAGAATCTTCTCCCCCGCTTGAAGGCCCATAAGTTCGTTAAAGGCCTGGTAGATGGTGAGCCCCACCAGCGGAATTGACGCCGCTTCCACATAGGTGAGGTTCTTCGGCTTGAACGAGATTTCCTCAGCCTTCACGGCGAAGTATTCGGCGAATGTGCCTATCATCGTACGGCGGGGCAGCCCGTACACTTTGTCCCCCACCTTAAACTTCGTCACCTTCGAGCCCACCTGCGCCACCGTGCCGGCAAAGTCAAAACCCAAGATGATGGGCATGCGATAACTCACAAGCAGTTTCAGTACTCCATCGCGAATCTTGAAGTCCACAGGATTCACGCTGGCCGCATGCACCTCCACCAGCACCTCATCATCCGCGATAGAAGGCACCGGAATAGTAAACGTCTCAAGCTTCTCCTGATGATACCGAGAAATCCCCATCGCCTTCATGTAGGTGGTCATAACACGCTCCCTTGCTCTTGTGCGTATCCGTTTGCGTTGGATGCTACTCCGTACGCTGTTTTTGCACCTGTCGCAAAAGCAAGGGTTGCCCGCCCGTTTCTCCTCTGCGCCCGCTTCGCCTTACGCGGTCGCGCGTCCGCAAAGTGGAGGCATGCTATGATAGTAAAGAGAGCGGAGCGAAGGAGAGCGCATGGAGTTTGACAAATATCTCGGTGGCGGTGTGTTTTGCCTGGTGCTGTTTATGATGTTTGCACTCTTTGCTTGGAAATTGTGGCACGGCAAGTGGCTTAACCTTATCGCAGGTAACAACTTTGTCACCAAGGAAGAGATGAACACTCCAATCCAACGCGCACTCGGTCGGCGCGTTGCTGTCGTGATGCTCTTCTGTTGCGCTGCTATTCTCGTAGGTGTGGCGTCAACAGTACTGGACACCCTGATGGGTCCGGCGGCCGGCATACTCCCCGATGCACTCATAGGCCTTGCTATCGCACTCATAGCACTACCTTGCATCTGGGTGCTCATCTGGTCAAATAAACGTGCCTACGAAGAACAACAAGCGCTCGTAGAGGCCGATCCCACCCAAGAAAAGAACGTCAAGTTCGCACGCAAACAAACCCTCGTCGCCATTGCCATCCTTATTGGCATAGTAGCAATCTACCTTTCCATCCCACTCTTAAAGGCGGCTACTTCGTGATGAGTACGGGGACGTAGGAGGCGTGGAGGACAGCGGTGCTTACGCTGCCGAGCATGCCGCGGACGGCGCCGAGGCCGCGGCTGCCCATGACGATGAGACCGCAGGGTTCCTCGGCGGCGAATCTGACGATTGCCTCTTGCGGCTTGCCGAAGGCAACGCGCAGGTCAACGGCATCTTCGAAGCCGGCGATGCGCTCTACCACCTGATGCTTGAGCGTCTCAAGATAGGGCTTCTCGTCTTCCGCTGCCGCTAGCGAAACGCCCGCTGCACGTGCAGCTGCTGCAAACGCCGGGTCAGCCTTTTTCGTGGGATCGCTCACACTGAGCACCACCACCCGGCGCCCGAGCCCGCACTCCACCAACTCCAGTGCGTCCGCCAACGCTCGATTCGACGGCGCCGACCCGTCATAGGCAACCAAAATTTTCCCGTAACTCACGTTCGCTCACTTTCGCCCTCTTGCCGAATGTTTTGCCGTCGCGTATTTTAGCACGTCATCAGGCGGATTGAGTATAGAGCGAGCGTTCACTTCCAGCGTATTTGAACGAGGTCAGGAAACGTTGTGGGTAAGGCACTTAGATCGAAGATGGCCAGCAACTCTTCGGGAGTGACCGGCTCATCGGTGGGCGCAAGGCCGGTAAGGCCGGCGATATGCCCGATGACGCCAGCAGGCGTGCTGAACCGTGCCAGCAATGCGTCGAGGGCGGCATCCTTGTCGCGCTTCGAGAGGCGGCGGTCGTGCTCGGCCGTGATAAGCGGCACGTGCGCGTAGGTGGGATGCGGCAGGTCGAGGAGTGTTTGCAAGTAGAGTTGCTGCGGCGTTGAGCACAGCAGGTCCACGCCGCGCACGACCGAGTTCACGCCCTGCTCTGCGTCGTCCACCACCACAGCCAACTGATAGGCGAATGCCCCGTCCGAGCGTCGCACGAGGAAATCGCCACAGTCATGCGCAAGGTTTTGGGCGTACGGCCCCTGTATGAGATCCGTGAAGGCAACGGTTTCATCAGGAACAATCAAACGTTCGGCAGGCGTACGCTCTGCGGCACGGCGAGCGCGCACTTCAGACGAAAGGCCCCGACAGGTTCCCGGATATACCGGCTTTTCGCCCCGATGCGGCGCCGAGGCCGCATGCAGATCGGCCCGCGTACAGAAACAGGGATACACCAACCCCTGTGCAACCAATTCCTCAAACGCTGCACGATATGCCTCAGTGCGGTCGTGCTGAAAGTACGGCCCTTCGTCCCATGTGAGTCCCAGCCGCTCGAAGTCACGCTGCACGGCATCTATGAACTGCGGTTTCGATCGCTCAGCGTCCAAGTCTTCGATGCGCAGCACCACTCGCCCACCCTGCGACTTCGCCACCAACCACGCCACCAACGCCGCAAACACATTCCCCGCATGCATCCGCCCCGTAGGCGAAGGCGCAAACCGTCCCACCACAGGAGTAGAAAAAGGTTGTACAGAATGCTGTTCTATGTGCTTTACGGTTTCCATTTATTAAGTATGTAGGTCGACGTCTCTTACAAGCGGAAGGAACCGGAGGGGGTGTCCCGCGCGCAGTTCCGCACGAGCCGAACGCCCCAGCGGGGCGTTCGTGCAAGCCCAGGACTGTCTGAGCACGGGATGCCCCCTCCGGTTCCCCTCTCCCCTGTTGATAGCAGGTTACTTCCGCAGGTCCTCAACGTGTTTGGCTTTGCCGGTGGTGCGTTCTATGCCACCGGGTTCGACGAGTTTTACGTGGACGCCTACCAAAAGGACACCCTTCAAGCGCTCTTCGATGGAGCGGCGCAGGGCTTCCATTTCCTCGAACGAGTCCGAGAACGCCTCGGGTTTCAGTTCCGCGTGTACGGTCATGCGATCCATCCCGCCGACGCTCTCCACCACAATACGGTAGTGCGGCGTGACGCCCTCAATGCCAGCCAGCACGTCCTCCACCTGGGACGGGAACACGTTCGTGCCGCGAATGATAAGCATGTCATCCGAACGCGCGCGCACCTTCTGCATGCGGGCTGTCGTGCGACCGCAGGCGCAGGGCTCGGTCACAACGCGCGTGAGGTCGTGCGTGCGGTAGCGGAGCACGGGAATGGCCTGCTTGCCGAGGGGGGTCAACACCAGCTCGCCCTCTTCGCCCTCGCCCACCGGCTCGCCCGTCTGGGGGTCAACAACCTCCCACAGGAAGTGGTCCTCGGCGATGTGCTGCATGTCGCGCGCAGCCAGACACTCGCCCGACACGCCGGGCCCCATGACCTCGGTCAGGCCGTAGTTGTCGGTGCACACGATGTGCATGCGGCTTTCGATCTCGGCTTTCAGGCCCGGCGGACACGGCTCGCCGCCGAACAGGCCCACCCGCAGCGTGGATACCTCCCAATTAAAGCCCATTTGCTCCCCCACCTCGCACATATGCAGCGCGTAAGAGGGCGTGGCCACGAGCACCGTGGTACCGTAGTCCTCGATCATCTGGATGTGGCGCTCGGTGTTGCCCGAGCCTGCGGGAATCATCATGCAGCCGAGTTTCTGCAGCCCGTAGTGCAGGCCGAAACCGCCGGTGAACATGCCGTAGCCAAACGCCATCTGCGCGCGGTCGCCCGGCACCACGCCCGCCATCTGCACAAGGCGCATGATACAATCGGCCCAAAGCTCCATGTCGTGGGCGTTGTATCCCACCACAATAGGCTTGCCTGTGGTGCCGGATGATGCATGCAACTCCACTACTTCATCAAGCGGCACAGCGAAAAGGCCATACGGGAACGTATCGCGCAGCACCGACTTATCCGTGAAGGGAAGCTTGCGCACGTCTTCCAACGTGCGGATGTCAGCGGGCGTCACACCCGCTTCGTCCATGCGCGTGCGGTACCACTCCACGCGCTCGTAGGTCCATTTCACCTGTTCGATAAGCTTTTCCAACTGCAGCGCGCGAATCTGCTCACGCGAAGCGCATTCGATGGTCGGGTTGTGGATGGGCAAATCGGAAAAATCCCCGGCCGCAGCGGCAGCGAGCGCCGCCCCTTTTACGGTCATATCCGCCACCGAGCTCACCGTCCCTCAGGTGCGATGGGACGCACCAGGTCATGCTGTTCCATGAGTTCAACCGGCTCGCCTGCCAGCAGTTCTTCGGCGCGGGCGAGATCCTTCACCGACAGCGCAATGTAGGTGGAAATGAGCGAGTAGCTATACGTCACATTGATGCCGCAACCAGCCATAATGCCCATGACGCGCGCCAGTTCGCCCGGCTTGTCGTCGAGGCGCACGCACAGCACCTCAGCGGTGGTGGCGGCCGCTCCCAGCTCCTGGAGCACCTGCATGGCGCGCTCGGGGTCATCCACGATGAAGCGCACAATGCCGTAGTCGCCCGTGTCCGAGGCGCTGTAGCCGCGCACGCTCACCTTGGCGGCCACGAACGCGTCCAGCACGCGGCTCAAATGTCCCGGCTGGCTTTCCAAGAATACGCTGATCTGCTGAACGCTCACGAGCGCACCTCCTTATCAGCTTCCGCGCCCGATGCGTCAAGTGCGAACGCGCGCCCCGCGCGAAATGCCGCCAGGTTCGCCTCCACGGTCTTGGGCGGCACGCGATCGGCTATAACCTGTTCCCACGCTTCGGCTGCAAAGGGCAAGCGGGTGGAAAGCGCGCCCAACAGCACCACGTTCGTCGACTTCGCACTGCCCGCGGCGCGAGCAAGTTCACCTGCGGGAATGAGCGTGGCACCCGCCGCCGTCAACGTCTCGCGGGCTCCGGCCGGCATGACAGCGCGCCCGGTGGCTACGGGCAGCGGCTTGATGGCTTCGTCAGCGCTCAGCAGGTAGCCGCCCTGCTTGAGGAAGGGCAGGTTGCGTAGGGCTTCGGTAGTCTCAAACGACACCACGCAGTCGGCGCAACCAGGGTCGCACACCATGGAAGGCACCTCGTCGCCGAAGCGCACGACGGTGGTCACCGCGCCGCCGCGCTGCGCCATGCCGTGAATCTCCGACAACTTCACGAGCGAGCCCGCCGCAAGGGCCGTGCGCGCCAGCACGTCAGCCGCAAGAATGGTGCCCTGACCACCCACGCCGCACAAAAGCACGGTTGTCGTACTACTCATGAGAGCCCCCTTTCGCCGCCGGTTCAGGTTGCACGATAGCCCCAAACGCGCAGTACTGAGCGCACTGCCCACACCCGATGCACAGGTCGGGGTCGATGTCGGCGCACCCGGTTTCAGCGTCCTTGGCAATGGCGGGGCACCCGAGTGTCGGGCACACGCCACACGCCGTGCAGTCGCCCGTCACCTCAAAGGCAGGCTTGCGCGTGCGCTCAAGCAGCACGCACGGGCTGCGGAATACGAGCACGGACAGTTCATCAGAGCTGGTAGCATCCTTGAGCGCGCGGCGCACGGCCAGCGCGTCATGCGGGTCGATAGTGCGCACATCCTCCACCCCAAGCGAGCGAACCACGCCTTCCAGGTCAAGCTCACGCGAGGGTCGCTTCTGCAATGTCTCACCGTTGAAGGGGTTACCCTGGCGGCCGGTCATGGCAGTCGTGCGGTTATCAAGCACGCACACCGTGCCCGACCCGCGGTTATAGACCGTAGAAATAAGCGAAGAAAGTCCCGAGTGCGCGAAGGTGGAGTCACCGATAACCGCCACCACGGGACGATGTTCGGTGCCCTCAAGTGCCAGCTCGAAACCGTGCGCCATGGACACGGAAGCGCCCATGTCAACGCACGTATCCATAGCGGAAAGCGGCGGCAACGCGCCCAGGGTATAGCAGCCGATATCGCCCGTGACGATGGCCTTTAGGCGCGTGAGTTCCTTGAATACAAGGCGGTGCGGGCAACCCGGGCAGAGCGCTGGCGGACGACTCGGAAGGTTTTCTGGAGCGACCGCATGAGCAGGCGTCTCAAGCCCGAAAGCCGCGCGAATCAACCCCGGCGAAAGCTCCCCATCCTGCGGGAGCGGCGCTGCAAACTCCGCCACGTCAATCCCCAGTGCTCGCACGCCCTCAGTCAGATACTCGGAGGCCTCTTCCACCACATAGAGTGCGTCCACCGAATCCGCGAACGCGCGCAGTGCCTGGGCAGGAAGCGGCCACGTGCAGCCAAGCTTAAACACCGACGCGTCAGGCAACGCCTCAACAACGTGCTGATACGCCGCGCCCGCACACACCACACCCGCCGCCGAGCCGCGCTGCTCAACGCGGTTAAACGGACAGTCTTCCACCCACGCGCGCAAATCTTCAATGCGAGAAAGTTGCACCTTACGGCGCGGCTTAGCAAACGCCGGCATCATGACCCACTTACCAGGGTCTTTCTCATAAGCTTTCAAGGGAACCTCAACACGCGGCCCGCACTCCACCGGTGTCTTCGTGTGCGAAACGCGCACCGAGGAACGCACGAAGAAGGGCACGTCGAAACGCTCAGACAACTCAAACGCATCACGGGTAAAGGCAAGCGCCTCAGCGGAGTCTGCCGGATCAAGCAGAGGAATATGCGCCGCACGCGCGTAATAGTGACTGTCCTGCTCGTTCTGGGATGAATACATCCCCGGGTCATCAGCCGCAAGCACCACCAAACCGCCGCCGACGCCGGTATACGCAGCCGTAAACAGCGGATCAGCCGCCACATTCACGCCCACATGCTTCATAGTGGCAAGCACACGCGCACCGGCAGCCGACGCACCAATACCCACCTCAACAGCCACTTTTTCATTCACGCACCACTCGGCGTACACGCCCTCTTTCTCAGCAAACGCCTCAAGCGTTTCCGTAGAGGGCGTACCAGGATACGCCACACCAATGCGCGCACCCGCTTCCCATGCTCCCTGGGCGATGGCTTCGTTTCCTGACATCAGTTCCATAGACGACCTTCCCCGCTTATGAGATACCTAACTGAAAAGTATACGGCAACCCAACAAATCTACTCAGATCAACTCCAACCCAAAACACAAACGGCACCCCAAAAGGCGCCGCTCGCATACTTCTAAAGCGCAGGAGCCCCTCCTGCTACCGCCACACGGGATCCTTCGACTCCGCGCCTGGCGGCGCTCCGCTCAGGATGACAAGGGGTAGCGCTTACGGCGAAGCGAGGAGGGCAGCGTTCGGGATTGAACCCCTTCTTCCCTTCTCAGGCCTCGACGCTCCTCCCCCGTAAAGTCCCGACGGAATACAAAGCAGGCGTTACGAAAGTGTCCTAGCCAGAATCTTCGATAAGGTTAGAGGGCTGGTGGGCGTGAGGTGGGTGCCCTGCGTAGATTCCGCACGAGCCGAACAGTCCAGTGGACTGTTCGTGCGAGCCAGGACTGCCCGAGCGCAGGGTATCCACCTCACGCCCACCAGCCCGTCCCACACCCAACCAAAAAAGAGTTATTCCGTCTGATACACCAAACAAAACGCCCCAATTTGAATAACGTCGCCGTTCTTCAGCGTGCGCGGAGCGTCGACGCTGTCGTTATTCACCCAGGTCCCGTTGAACGAGTTCAGGTCGCGCACCGCATGCCCGCCGTCAACCGGCTCGATGAGCGCATGCTCGCGCGACACCGTCATGTCGTTCAAAAACACATCGCGCTGCGGGCTACGCCCCACGGACAGCGGCTCATCTCCCAGGCGAAATGATACGCCGGTTTGCGGCCCACGTACCACACGCAATTCGGCCTGCGCTGAGGGAGCAGGTGCGGGCTTGGCCGCAAGTGGTTCGTCGCCAAGCGTGACGGGCGCAAAGCGCTGCGTGCTGCCAAGCAGCTTGAATCCGCAGTACGGGCAGGCCGCCGCCTCGGGGGGTAGTTCATTTCGGCACACAGGGCAGGTTTCGCTCATGAAGGCTCCTTATCGGTTATCGCTGCCGGGTTATACGGCAGGCGCGGTCTTGTCAACAACGAGGGGTGTCTCGTTTACGGTGAGGGGTTCGGCTACGGTCGGCTGTCCGGAAAGCCCGCGGAACAGGCGATCCCACCAGATACCAATGCCCTGGAAGAAGTCAGGCGCCGCCACGTCTTCACAGGCTACCAGGTCATATTCGGCAATCACGGCGTTGCGCTGCTTGAACGTGATGGTGCCCACCTTGTCACCGGCGCGCACGTTGCCCGTCACCTGGTTAAACGAAAGCGACTGGCTCACGTTGCCGTTGAGGTCAAACACACGCACAGACGCAGTAGGGTCGGAAATCGTGGCCTTGACGGTTTTGTCAATCCATTCGGTGTGAGGTACCTCGGCCGCGATGGGCACCTCGGTTGCCTTGCCATTCATGGTCATGGTCGCCGTTTGGGAACTGTTGGCCAGCGTGTAGTCCACCTCGTGCTCATACACCCAGTTGAACAGCGTTTCGGCGTCGTCGAAGCGCTGTGCCTCAGAGGTGGAATGAATCACAATGGCATAGAGTTCCTTCTCGCCGTTGTTGGCCGCGCCCGCAAACGAGGGGCCAGCGAGCGCCGTAAAGCCCGTCTTGATGCCGATGGCAGGCTCGTAGTAATCAATGAGCTCGTCGGTGGATTCCAGGTTGATGGTGGCCCGCGAGCCATCGGCGCGCGTCACTACAATAGCCGTGTCGCCGCCGCCCACAATGGTGCGGAACGTCTCATTCTTCATGGCGTACTGAGCAATGGTGGCCACATCAGAGGCGCAACTGTGCTGGTTACCGGCAAATTCCCCGTCATCAAGTCCATGGGGGTTTTCGAACACGGTGTCAATGCAGCCAAGCTCCGCCGCCTTGGCGTTCATGGCAGCCACGAAGGCATTCTCGGCAGAACTTGCAGTACCTTCGATTGCCACCGCAACATCTCCGTCTGTCGGTGCGTTCCACATCGTAGCACCAACCATCTCGGCAATGGCCACCGCGGCGTCGTTGCCCGAGGGCACCAGCAGCGCTTTCAGCGCCACCTCAAGCGGCATGGAATCGCCCTCCATCAAGCCAGCGGATGACTCACCCACCGCCGCGGCAGCAGCCGACACCACGACCGGCGTGTCAAGCGTAACCGCGCCCGAAGCAGCGGCATCAAGTGCCACCACGGCGGTCATAATTTTGGTGATGGACGCAATCTGAGTAGGACTGGTCGCATTACGCTCGAAGTACACCGTGCCGTCCTTGTCCATGACAAAGGCGTATTCCGCGTCAATATCGGGGCACTGCGCCACCGACAAGCCGCGCTCGTCCACGGTTTGGCCGAACACCACGTCGGCCTTGCGCACGTCAGCATATGCCGACATCGGCACAAACGGAAACACGACAAGCGTGAAGGCGAGGGCGCACGCCACCAGGCGCGCACCCTTCGCTGATAGGGTATGATGCAAATGTTTAGCCCAGCTCATAGATTTCTTCGGGTTGAACCGGCTCGAAGCCCGCTGCAACCAACTTCTCCTCAATGTTGCTCTCGCCATCTACTTTCAGCACGTCAATGGCCATGTCCTCGTTCACCGAGAAGCAGTAGCCATACTCGACGTTGGTGCCCTGCTCATCCATAAACTCCAAGAGCGACGCCAGGCCACCCGGGCGGTTCGGCACGCGCACAGCCAAAACCGGCGTCACCGTGGCGCGGTAGCCCGCCGCAAGCAGCGCCTCGGCCGCCGCGTCGGGGGTGTCGGTCAGCATGCGCACCACGCCGAAGTCGGCGGTGTCGGCCACGTTGAGCGCGTGCATGTTGATGCCCGCCTCGGATACCGTGCGGCAGGCGGCCGCCAGGCGACCCTTTTCGTTTTCCAGGAATACCGTCAGCTGAGAAATCATGGCTTACTTCCCTTCTCTCAGGTCGATGACGCGCTTCGCTTTGCCCTCGCTGCGGGCGATGGTCTTCGGCTCCACGATCTTGACCTCCACCGACACCTGCAGGTTGCTCTTCAGCTCCACGCCCAGGCGGCGCTTCAGGTCCTCAATGCGACGAATCTCGTCAATCGGGAAGTCGGGCTCCGTTTCCACCTGCAACTCCACGTGGTCGAGCGGGCCGCGCGTGGTGAGGATGATCTGGTAGTGCGTGGCAATCTCTGGGAAGCCAGTGATGACCTGCTCAATCTGCGAGGGGAACACGTTCACGCCGCGGATGATAAGCATGTCGTCGGTGCGGCCGCGCAGCTGGTCGATCTTGCGGTGCGTGCGTCCGCAGGCGCACGGCTCGGAGATGATGCGCGTGACGTCGCGCGTGCGATAGCGCACGAGCGGGCAGCACTCGCGGGTAAGCGTGGTAATAACGAGCTCGCCCCACTCGCCGTCCGGCACGGGCTGCAGCGTCTCGGGGTTCAAAATCTCGCAGTAGAAGTGATCCTCGGCCACGTGCAGGCCGGCGCGCTCGGCGCACTCCATGGCCACGCCCGGGCCCATGATTTCGGAAAGACCGTACACGTCGCAGTACTGAATGCCCAGCTTGGAGGCAATTTCCTCACGCATGTTATCGGAGGCCGGCTCAGCGCCGAAGATGCCGCCGGAAATCTTGAACTCGGTGGCGGGGTCGTAGCCCATCTCGATGGCCGTGTCGGCAATGAGCAGTGCGTAGGACGGCGTGCAGGCCAGGATGTCCGTGCCGCAGTCCTTCATCATCTGCACCTGGCGCTTCGTGTTACCCGAAGACGTAGGAATGACCGAGCAGCCCATGGCCTCGCCGCCGGCGTGCGCGCCCAAACCGCCCGTAAACAGGCCGTAGCCGTAGGACACCTGGATGGTGGAGTTCTCGTCGCCACCCACCATGGCAATGCCGCGGGCGAAGCAATCGCCCCAGTTCTTCAGGTCGGAAGCCGTGTGGCCTACTACCGTGGCCTGGCCCGTGGTACCCGAGGACGCGTGGATGCGCGCGACATCCTTCTTCGGCACCGCGAACAGCCCAAACGGATACGCGTCGCGCATGTCCTGCTTCACCACGAACGGGAACTTCGCCAGATCTTCCAAGCTGGTGAGGTCGCCCGGCTCAACGCCGGCCTCTTGGAACGACGCGCGGTAGAACGCCACGTTGTCGTAGGCGTGCTGAACCGACTTTTGCATGTGTTCAAGCTGCAACGCGCGCAGCTGTTCGCGCGGCATGGTTTCGATATCTGGCTGGTAGTACACGGATCGATCACCTTTCTTCCGTCTCGTTCGTCTCGTGTGAAGCATCGCTGGTGTTGCTATCCCCGGGGGCTGTGCCCTCTGCGTTCGCATCCTTCGGCTCCTTGGAAGTGTCCTCGCTCGGGGCCTTTGCCTCCGGCTCGGGGCCTGCCACCACCACCTCGGTTATTGGGTCGTACGTCGAGTAGAAGGGGTCCTCATGAAGGATCTCGCCCGTGCGCGACGTGACGGTACGTATCACGGTGATGTTCTTCCCGTCGGTGCCAGCCGTTTTCACGTAGCTGGTACCGGGTGCCATCGACTCGTCGCGTTCGGTCTTGATCTTGTGCTTCTCTCCCTCAGTCCATTCTCCCACGTTGGTACTCACGCGATACCCGGGGTCCACACCGTACAGTGTAACGGTTACCGAGCCCTCGGTGTAGGTCGCACCCATCAAAACATCGGAAGCGGCGTCGTTCTTCCACACAAGGTCGAGGTCGGGCCAACTGACCGCCGCGTCGCGTCCGGCGGGGTAACTCCCAATGTAGAGCGAATGGTTGTGGCGCGTGGGCACGGGAAAGCCCGCCTCGTACACCGCGTTGAATACGGTGGTTGCCACCTGGCAGATGCCGCCGCCCACTGCGTCGTCGTATTCGCCGTCGATGATGGCGCCCGCACCCAAGAAACCGCGTTCGGCGTTGCACTCGCCCGCCGTGCCGTTGAAAGACCAGGTGCCGCCCGCCGGGGCGATGGAGCGGTTCAGCAGGTCGGCCACCAAGTGAATGTTGTGGTTGCGATTTTCCGTGCCGGTGCCCGTGGTGTATTCGGTGGTGTAGGACGATATCTCGCCGATGAGGCCAAGGTCGAGCGCTTCGTCGAAGGTTGAGGTGGACGGTGCAGGGCCGCTACCTACCGACACCTCCACCGGCTCGCCGGGGCTCGGCCGCCAGGCGCTTGCTGCACCACTGGTATCCTGCGCGCCCACGCCGGTATCCCCACCGAAAAGGGTTGCTCCCAACACGCGTGCCGTTTCGGCGGCGCGCGGCACCGTTCCCGTGCCGTCAGTGAGCACCTGTACGTCATTTCCTTCGCGCTTGAAAGAAACCTTCGTTGGGGAGCCGGTACGGGTGCGTTCAACGTGCTCCAAGATGGAAGGTTTCGCGCGGGCTTCGTCCACGTAGGCGGCGAGTGTCCAGGTGCCGTTGTGTTCCTCGGGGCGCGTGACCACCCATTCGCCGAGGTCAGCGGCTGTAGCCTCCCACGAGGCGCCCTCATAGGCAAACCGTGCGCCCGGCGCAAGAGCCTCGTTCACCAGCGTGCAGGTAGCGGTGGCAGTTTCGCGGTCGATGCGCAAAGGCGCGTACTCCGCCCGCGCCACAAACGACCCGGTGCCGTTTTCGCTTTCAAGAAATGCCCGGTCAAGTTCGCGGGCGAATGTGGTGCGGTCCACCATATAGCCATCGTGACCCTCAGTCACCTGCGCCACGCCTTCTTCGATGGCGAGGTCGAAGTCCACGCGTGGGTCGCCAATGGCGGCATCTATCTCTGCTGCGAGTGTTTCCAGCTTATCAGCATCATAGGAGGCGCGCGGCGCGATGACATGTCCGCCAAACAGGGCGCCCGCGCGGGCGGGCAAGCCGCCGTTTTCGCGGCCGATTGCCAGCGCTTCGGATACTAGGTCCTCAACCGGTAGTGTCGCCGCAAGCAAGGAGGCATCGGCTGTCCACTGCGTGCGGTTTGCGCGTTCCTCATCGGCGGTACGCTGCTCGGCGAGGGCTTCATCCTGGGCTTGTGCGGCAGCATCCGGTGCGGCTACGGCTGCCTCATCACTCGCAAACACGGTGACGCGGCCCTCTTGAAGGCGCGTGGTATACACATTCTGTACGAGTGCGGTCATCTCATCGGCGGTCTTGCCCGCCACATCCACCTCGCCAATGCGCACGCCCGCGTACGCGCGGCCCCAGTTCATGCCGAGGTCAACCAGTCCGCCCACCAAAAGCACCACCACAAGCGAGCACACAGCAAGCGCAACCCGACTGCGTGAAACAAGCGAGAATAGCTCGTGCAACACCCAAGCGATACCGCGCCCGATCAGGCGAGCGACCCCCAGCAGTGCATGCCCTATCGCTGAAAAGACACGCCGAACGATTCCGCCCTGGTCAGACGCGCTCCGATCCTTCTTTGTCCAAAGCGCCGGTTCGTTGTAAGAAGAGGTGCGCGTCCCACGCGCGGAAGAAGTATCCCTCTGCACGCCGTGCGAAGAACTCGCTGAACGCGTGCGCTCCCCGCCTGCCCTACTCGTACTGGAAGAGGCCCGTGTTGTTCGCGAAGTAGCGCTGCTCTGCGTGCTCGCCCGTCGCGCGCCGCGCCCAGCCGTTGACTGTGGAGTATATTCCGAACGAGAACGCGCAGAGGTCCGTGGCTTTTGGGAACCGCCGTCTGAGCGCGTCCTTCCAGCCATGAGTTACCGCCGCTCGGCGTGCGCACCCGCCTGGGTGCGCGTCACTGCACGCACCTTCGCAAGTGCTACAACTATATAGTAGGCGGTGGTTATAAGCGCCAGCACCAGACCCGCATACACAAACCAGATGCCCCAAGAGTACAGCTCGCTCGAGAAGCCCGGCAGCCAGACGGCATCAATAACCCCCAGGCCATTCAGCAGTGGCCAGTTCAAAAGCAGCCCCGCAAAGCCCACAAAAAGAAGCGTGGTGGCCACCTTACCCGCGTATATTACGGCCACGCGCACCTGGTAGCGCTTCAGGAGAATCGCGCCCCCTACCAGCAGCAACAGGTCGCGTACCAGCACGAGCGCAATAATCCACAAGGGAAGTCGCCCCACCAAAAACAGCCCCGCCACGCCCGCAATCATCAGTATGCGATCAACCGCCGGGTCCAGCAGCTGTCCCAACTTCGACACGGTATTCGTGCGGCGGGCAATCTGCCCGTCCACCCAGTCCGTGCCTGCCGCCAGCGCAAACAGAAACGTAGCCATGAGGTCATAGCCGTTGAACAGCAGCACGAGGAATACCGGCACGAGGCACAGACGAATGAACGAAATGAGGTTCGGCACCGTAAAGATACGGTTGCTCACTTCATCCTTGCCACAGCAGTGGCTGTCCTGTTTCGCCATGTCCTCTTCTCCTGCCAAAATGCCCCAACGTGAAGGCCCTATGCGGCAAGCGGATACGCCGCTCGACGCAAAAACCGGGCCGAAGCCCGGTTTCGTGCTCAATCATTCAGGTATTCTACCAGGTTTCACGCAGACACACGCCGCGCCCACGTATCCTTCGCAGTTTTTTAAGCCTTGGCGTCCTCGCTCGCGTTCGCGGCAGCCTTAGGTGTCTCCGGCACCTCAAAGGTGTCGAGATACTTCTTGGTGGCTGGCGAGGTATAGGTGGGCTCCATGGTGAGGCACTGCTTGGGACACTCGCGCACGCACGTGCCGCACTGCACGCAGCGGAAGCGGTTGATGGACCAGGTGCGGGTCTGTTTGTCCACTTCAATGGCCGCGCAAGGGCAGCGCTTTGCGCAAATGCCGCACAGGATGCACGAGGTCACGTGGTTGGTAACGTGGCCCTTAAGACCCGACGGCGGCGTTTTGGTTTGCACGGGGTACAGCAGCGTTTCGGGCTTGCCGAACAGCGACTTGAAGGTCATCTTTCCCAGTTTGAAGGCTCCCATTGCGGCCTACCTTTCCGTGCAGCTGATGCAGGGGTCGATGGTCAGCACGATCATGTTCACGTCGGCCAGATCGCATCCGGCCAGCGCCGTGGCCATGCCGGCCAGGTTCTGGGACGTGGGTGTGCGCATGCGCATGCGCTCCAGGTACTTCGACCCGTTACCACGCGCATAGTAGTAGCACTCGCCGCGCGGCTGTTCCACCAGGTTGGCCGCCTCGGCACCCGCTGCCGGCGAGCCCTTCACGTCCACGGCGATGTCGCCGGCGGGAATCTTGGCAATCATCTCTTCAATGATGTCGATAGATTGCAGCACCTCAAGAGCACGCACCTTCACGCGGGCGTAGCAGTCGCCCTGCGTATCGAGCACCGGCTGGAAGTCGGAAAGCTTGCCGTAGCCGCCGTTGCCCAGGCAGCGCACGTCGTTGTTCACGTTGGACGCGCGGGCGAACGGCCCTACCATGCTTAAGCCGAACGCGTCCTCGGGGCTGATGTAGCCCACGCCCACGGTGCGGTTCTTCACCGAGCTGTCGTTCAAAAACGCGCCGCACAGCTGCTTGTAGTCGTCCTTGATGCCTTCCAGTACGCGCTTGATCTCGGCAAACATGGCGTCGTCGATGTCGCGCACCACGCCACCCACCTTCACGACACTAAAGATAACGCGCCCGCCGGTGGTCTTCTCAAAGATGTCAAGCACGCGCTCGCGCAGACGCCAGCAATGCATGAACAGGCTCTCGTAGCCAAACGCGTCGGCCGCAAGGCCCATCCACAGCACGTGCGAGTGAATACGGGACAGCTCGTGCCAGATCACACGCAGATACTCGGCGCGCTCGGGAATTTCCACGCCCATGAGCTTCTCCACCGTTTCGGCGTAGCCCATGGAGTGGCCGAACGCGCAGATGCCGCAGATGCGCTCTGCCACGTAAATGAACTGGTTGTAGTCGCGCGTTTCAACCAGCTTCTCAAGTCCGCGATGAATGAAGCCGATTTGCGGCACCGCTTCAATAACTTTCTCGTCCTCCACCACGAGGTCGAGGTGCAGAGGCTCCGGCAGCACCGGGTGCTGGGGGCCGAACGGGATGACGGTCGCCTTTCCCATGCTACTCTCCTTCCTTCTGCGCCGCAGCCTCGGCGGCCTTGGCCTTCTCGCGAGCAGCCTTCGCTTCCATGGCTGCTTTCACCTTCGCCGCCTTTTCGGGGTCGAGGTTCGCTATCTTTTCATCGGTTGCAGCCTGCTTCGCAGCCGCTTCCTTCTTCATCTTGGCCTCAAGGGCGGCGCGCACCTTGGCGGCCTTCTCCGGGTCCATGTCCGCCAGCTTGGCATCGAGTTCGGCTTTTTCACCGGCCGCTTCCCCGCCGGTGCCTGCCTCTTTCGCAGCCTTCGCAGCGGCCACCTTCTTGGCCTTGTCACGCGCGGCCTTTTGCGCCGGCGAAATCACGGTCATGGGCTCCTTCTGCGCCAGCGCGTAGAAGGAGCCGCCGAAGTCGATGGCAATACCTTCAATGGTCACGCCGAACAGGTCGTGTGTTTCGTTTTCGAATACGAAGGCTTCAAGGAAGTCGCCCGTGATGCTGGGCACCACCGCGTCCCTCTGCAAGCCCTTGACCTCGTAATTCTCCAGCAGGCCGTCCTTCATGAAGGAGTAAATAAGGTCGATACCCGCCTCGGTATTCACGGCCATAATCTGCACGAAGCGCCAGCCCTGGGCTTTCTTCTCGGCTGAAAGCGGCAGAATGCCCTCCAGCTCAATCGGCACAAAGGTAGTTTCCAGTGCCATGTTACGCCCCCTTCTTCTGCGCCTGCAGAGCTTTCGACTTTTCTTCCAGAATGCCAAGACCCTGCACGACAGCGTCGATGATGGCCTCGGGGCGCACCGCGCAGCCAGGCGCGTACACATCAACCGGAATGGCCTGGTCAACACCACCAATCACGTTGTAACAATCGTGGAAGATGCCGGCCGAGCACGCACAGATACCGCAGGCGATAACCACCTTGGGCTCCACCATCTGGTTGTAAATCTCTTTCACCACGTCAATATTGCGCTCGTTGACCGAGCCCGTAACCAAAAAGATATCGGCGTGTTTGGGGTTACCGGTGTTGATGATGCCGAAACGCTCCACGTCAAAGCCGGGGCAGAGCGCCGCCAGCACCTCAATGTCACAGCCGTTGCAGCTTGAGCCATCGTAGTGGATGACCCACGGCGATTTGGTTGCATACGTCATAAACTGTCCGCCTCCTTTACAGATACGCCAGGACGGCGATGTTGACGAAACCGGCGACAAACGCCACAACCCACGCGGACTTCAGCAGCGCCTGCCACTTCACGCGGGCGAAGTTGTTGTCGATCCAGATTTCCAGGAAGTACACGAGCAACACCACGACCACCGCCAGAATGAGCGACAGCAGGTTGCCCCACACGAAGAACAGGCCCACCCAGCCGAGGAACAGCACGTTCTCGCACCAGTGCATGATCTCCACTTTGGCGAGCGTCTTGCCACTCATTTCGGTGGTGATGCCCTTCACGATTTCCTGATGGGCATGGTGGGAATACGACAGGTCAAACGGCGACTTGCGCAGTTTGATGGTAAGCACGAACAAAAAGCCCAAGAACACGAGCCAAATGTTGGTAATCACCGGCGCATCAAGTGAGAACACACCCGCGGCATTGAACGTGCCCGCGGCCATGTAGAAGGCCACAGCCATGAACAGCACCATGGGCTCGTACGCCATGACCTGCAGCGTTTCGCGGTTCGCGCCAATCTCGGAGTACGGCGAGCGCGTGGAATACGCCGCCACGATGAAGAACAGCCCCGAGAGCGTGATCACGAACACACTCATAAGCAGGTTGCCACCGGAGTAGAAGATGCCACCCGCCAACAGCGTGAATACGAGCGCGCAGGTGATATACGTGCCCTCGGTGGAGTTAACCGACACGTTGTCCTTTTCGATGAGCTTGCGCACGTCGTAGTAGGGCTGCAACAGCGGCGGCCCTACGCGACCCTGCATGCGCGCCGAGATTTTACGGTCGAGGCCAGCCAAGAAGCAGCCGATGATGGGGGCCAGCACAGCGAAGGCCAGGGTGCCAATGAGAACAGCGAGCAAAGACATATCAGATCACACCCTTTCCTAGAACAGGCCCGGAAGCGCAACGGCGGACACGGCAAACGCAACAATAATCACGAGCGAACAGGCCACCGTACCCACGGGCGCGATCCGCTTCTCGCCGAAGATGCCCTCGAGGTACCAGTTGCGCGCGGTTGCGGTCGACTCACCCGAAAGTGAGTTTTTGTACACACGCGCCTCGTTGTTGGCGCTGACACCTGCCAGATAGATGTCCACCTTCTTGGCCTTGTTGCGGCCGAGGCCAGCGAACAGCACGATGGCGATAAGCGCGGCGGCAATGGAGGCAATCCAGAGGTTCGCCGTAGAGATATCCTGGCCCACCGTGCCAAACACGCTGTAGACGTAGGGTTCCACGAGAATCCAGGAGATGATAGGCAAGCACACGCAACCCACGATGACCAGCACCGCCATGAGCATGATGGAAATCCACTCGCTGCGATGCACGGTCACTTCCACGTTCTCCGGCTCGCCGGCAATGCCCGAAAGCTTGCCGAGCCACTTGGCCCAGAACATGAACGTGGCCGCCGAACCGAACGCCAGGAGCAAAATGAGTGCCACTTGGCCCGTATCCACAAACGACACGAGCGTCGCCCACTTCGCCACCAGCATGCCGAACGGTGCAATAAACATGCACATAATACCCAGCATCATGAAGCGCGCCAGACGCGGCATGCGCTCGAACAGAAGATCCATATCCTCGATGTCGCGGCTGCCGATGTGATGTTCAGCCGTGCCGACGCACAGGAACAACAGCGACTTCGCGATAGCGTGGAACAGGATGAGGAACGCCGCAGCCCAAACCGCCTCAGGCGTGCCCACACCGGCGCAGGCCGTGATCAGGCCCAGGTTCGCGATGGTGGAGTACGCCAGCACGCGCTTGGCGTTCGTCTGCGAAATAGCCATGAACGAGCAGAGGGCAAACGTGATGCCACCCACGAGGATTACCATGACCGACGGTACGGGACTCACGAGGAAGATAGGCGCAAGCTTCACCAGCAGAAACACGCCGGCTTTCACCATCGTTGAAGAGTGGAGCAAGGCACTGGTGGGCGTGGGAGCCACCATGGCACCCAAGAGCCACGTGTGGAACGGCATCTGCGCCGCCTTCGTGAGGCCCGCGAACGCAAGGGCGGTGGCCGGAAGCACCACAAGCGCCGGGTTCTGCACGCCAATCTGCAAGAACTCAAGCAGCGAGAGCGTGTTCAGCTGAATGGCGCTCACGTACAGCGCCAACAGAAAGCCCAGCCCGCCCAACAGGTTCATGATGATCTGGCGGAAGGCATTCTTGATAGCCTCTTCGGTGCGCGTGTAGGCAATGAGAAGGAACGAGCAGACCGTCGTCACTTCCCAGCCCGTGAACAGCCACACCATGTTGTTCGAGAACACGATGAGGAACATCGCCGACAGAAACACAAACATGAGCGCAAAGAACACCGGGCGGCGATCCTTCGCCCCTTCGGGCTCGTGCGCCTGGAAGTCCTTCATGTAGCCCAGGGCATACACGCAGATGCCCGAGCCAATAACACCAATGATGAAGGCCATCAGCAGGGAGAGGGAGTCGAGGTAGAGCCCTTCGGTTACCGCGATATCGTGTGCGAAACCGAACTCGAAGATGAGCGCGCCCACCACTTGAATGACTGCAAGCACGCAGGCCCACACGTTTTTGTAGCGGATGCCGTAGTACAGGATGGCTACTGCCACCAGCACGCCTACACCGCTACAGACGTAATCCACGACGGGCGATTCAAACTCGAATGATACCCAGGGTGAACCCAGATAAGTTGCCACCAGCCAGATGGATGCCAAGCCGATGACGAGCGCCGAGACGCTGACAATCGCGTTTCTCGCTGCATTGTTGCGCACGACCAGAAGTACGGCAGCAACAACCAACGGGAACAGGATTAAGAACCCGAGCATAGCCACGTAGCCTCCCCCTTTACCTTTGTCGAATGTGTGCGATTTACCCGCGATAAGTAAAAAGCGACAAACCCACGTCGCCTCTTCACGCACTTTATCAAAGAAAAGGGAACGGGCTGTCAACGGGGGCGTACCGGGAGGGATTGTTCGGTAAAAGGGCTTAGGCGAACTGCATTGCCGCCGGTAACGGCGCTAAATGACCGGCAGGCGGTGTTTTGCAAAACCGACCTGCCGGTTCAAAATTGTGCGGCTGCACAAAGAGAAGGAGGCGCTAGGCCGGTTGCACTCCTTCGGGAAGTTCAGCCTTGGTGCGCTCGCGCGCCTCCAGTTTCTTCAAGCGACGCCACTCTACTATAAGAAACGACACCACCAAAAGCGTGGAGGTGATATCCGAGATCGACGGGGCGAAGAATAAACTTTGCAGCGGCGTCATGGGCAAGATCGCCGGCAGTACATGAGGGCTTGCCAACAAAAGCGGGATGAAGAACAAAATTTGCCGCGTCAGCGTGAGCAGCGTTGCCTTGAGCGCCTGGCCTGTCGCGTCAAAGTAGTTCGACCCGATGAGTGCCACGGGCAGAATGGGAATGAACACCAGATACGCAATGAGCGCCCATGCCGTGGCCGGCAGATACGCCTCGGGCAGACTGAACAGGTGCGCATACATATCGGGCATGAACAGCACCGTGAACCAGAGCGGTGTGGTGATGACGATGCCCAGCAAAATGCCCTGCCCCAGCGTGCGTTTCATGCGACCGAACTTCCGCGCGCCGTAGTTGTACCCAATGATGGGCTGCGCACCCATGGCAATACCCATCGACGGCATAATGGTGAACATACCCACGGCCGACAGCACGCGCATGACGGCAAGCGCCCCATCCGCGCCCAACGGGTCAGACGCGCCGTAGGTCAAAAGTAGGTTGTTCATAATCATGTTCGACACGGCGAAGCCCAGTTCCATGACCGACGGTGCCACGCCAAGCGCGCAGATGCGCAGTGCCACTTTCGGCTTGATGCCCAGCGACGCGCGCCGCAGCGGCATGGGTGACTTCTTCGTCAGGAAGAACTGCATGACGAAGGCGGCGGAGAGCGCCCACGAGCACACGGTGGCCAACCCCGCGCCCATCATGCCGCCGTCGAGCACAATAATGAACAGGTAGCCAAGCACAATGTTGGCACCGGTGCCCACCAGCATAGAGCCCAGTGCACGGTTGGGATGCCCTGCCGTACGGATGAAGTTGTTCATGCCGAAGGCGATGAACTGCAAGGGGCAGCCTGCGATAATAACCGTCATGAAGGCGCGAGCATGCGGCAGCACCGCCTCGTCAGCGCCGGAGGCAATCAGGATGGGGTCAAGCGCCAGAAGGCCCACAATCCAGGCGAGCACGCCTGCGCCCACCAGAAGCACAAAGCTGTTGCCCAACACGCGTTCAGCCACGCGCTTCTTGCGTTCGCCCAGCTTGATGGCTGCAAGCGCATTGCCGCCCACACCCACCAGCATGGCCACCGCTACCATAAAGGTCATGGCGGGGTTCGCCACCGTGGTGGCGGCGAGGCCATATTCCCCCACCGATGCGCCTACGTACACGGCGTCAATCACGTTATAGAGTGTTTGCACCAGCACGCCAAACACGGCCGGAATGGAAAACTCCAGCAGCAGCTTAAACGTGCTCGCGGTGCCCATGCGGTCGATTTTCGCATCCCCCGCGCGCTGGCGGTCGGTGCGCTCTATCGGTACGGCCACCTCCAAGTCGCCCGTATCCACCGCGGGGCGGTTCTCATAGTAGCGCTTGATGTTTTCCTCTTCAGCGCAAGGCGCGGCGGGTGTGCTTTTGATCGGGTGCTTCTCCCCTTGTTGTTCTACCATCAGTGTTGCTCCGTTATGCGTGGTGTAAGCGGTTGGAAGCGGGTGCACTCGTGTTGAGCGCACCCGCTGATTACTCGCTGGATTTCCCGGGTTGTCCCGGCAGACTAACGCGGAGCGGAACTTCCCACCATTGGTAGGGCTCAACGCAGCCGCAATTCGGGTCATCTCGAACAGGCGTCAGTATACGCGAGCGGCGCGGTGGGAACAACCCTCGCCGCGCCGCTTGTGCTTATCTTCGACTGATTACCGTGAACTGCGGGGTGCGGGTTAGATCACCCTGCTGTCCAACGCCGACACCATCTTCGCCAAGGCACAGCGCTGTGCAGTGCCCGCAGGGTTCAAGTAGGACACGCCGGGGTACGTCACTTCTCCCGATATAAGCCCTGCGTCCATCGCCCACGCAAGGGTAGGACGCGCCCAGCTCGACACGAAATCGGCATCGGGCATGGCAGCCAGTCGCACGCCGTCGCTGTCTATGTCAGCTCCCGCTATGCGCGTTGCGTAGTTGGCCATCATGGCGGCCAACTGCTCACGCGTGACCAGGTCATCGGGCCCAAAGCGCCGATAGACGCCCGGCTCATCCTGATAGCCGCTGATCACACCCGTTGAGCGCGCCCAGTTGATAGCAGGTCCGTAGTACTGCGTGTAGTCCACGTCGTAGAACGGTGTCGCTTTGCTGTACGGCTCTCCCGCCAGGCGCCAGAGCACCGTTGCTACCTGCCCGCGCGTCACGGTATCGTAGGGGCCAAAGCGTCCGTCACCGTAACCGCCCATGAGGTCGTGTTCCACCACGTAGGGCACGACACACGCCTGCATGTACCAATCGTCTGCACTCACGTCGCTGAACTGCGATTTAGCGGTGTAAGTCTTCTGCGGCAGCACGTTACCAGCGCCGAACAGATCCACCAGGCCGCTCGTCTCGGCCAAGAAGTTGTTCTTCACGTTGAGAAACTGCAGGCGGCCGAGATTCGTTACGTCCAACGCCGTAAGGCAGTTGCCCGCCAAGAAGAGGCGGCGCAAGCTGGCGCATCCCGTGAGATCAACGCGCTTCACGCCGCACTCACCGATGGAGAGATCTTCGAGCCATGATAAGTTCGAGAAATCAATGCGTTCGGGGTCGGGGAGCACCGACATGCCTTGCCCCAGTTTGATAGCTCTCAATGACGTGCACTCTTGGAGGCCCACCACCGAAGCGTCGGGTGCAAAGAGACATGAAAAACTTTCCAGTGCATAACACGCACTTACGTCAAAAGAGGTGGCCGGAAGATTATTCCACGAACCAATGTTGAGGCTGGTTACCGACGTGCCTCCTAGTGACGCCGGAATGCGTGCGTTCAGGCTGCCCTCGCCTGAGTGTCCCGTTATTTCCACGTGGCCGTAGAAGACGTTGTACTCGAACCCGGACTCCTCGAGAGAAACCCATTCGTCGGCGCAGGCTTTTCCCGGCGCGAAGCACACCGCAATGAGTGCCGCAAGGGCAAAGGCCACCAGGGACGCGGCAAACCGAGGCCCCGCGCACCGAAGCTCCTTCATGAGATTCCTCCTCTTTGTGAATGATTACCCTGAAGTATAGGTATTCACCCTCCCCCCGTGAAGTGGGTGGCATAAACGCATGAACGCAGCGACCTCACGCTTTTTTCGGCTATGCTGTCAGGAAAAGCGGTCCTGAATCGTATTGCAGGTGAAGCGACGTTGCTGAAACACCAGCATAACCGGGACAACCAGAAAGACAAGGCATGAACACGAGAACAGAACGCGATCACGAGGCGGAGCGGCTGGTGTACACCTACGCGGATCTTATCTTGCGTGTGAGTTATACCTACCTCAAGTCCACGCATGACGCGGAAGACATCTGCCAAACCGTGCTGATCAAACTCATAGGAAGCGCGCAGACATTCCAGAATGCCGAACACGAGCGCGCGTGGGTAATCAGGGCGACGGCGAATGCCTGCAAGGATGTTTTGAAAAGTGCACGCCGGCGTACATCCGCACCTCTTGAAGCAGCAGCCACCGCCGCCGCGCCGGAGCCGCCCGACAATGCCGTGCTGGAAGCGGTGATGGAATTGCCCGAGGCGTTTCGCGAGGCACTGTATCTGTATTACTACGAAGGTTACACCGCGCGGGAAATTGCCCGCATGACCGACCGCAACGAGGATGCCGTGCATGCCAACCTCAGCCGTGGTCGCGCAAAATTGCGTACCCTTTTAGAAGGAGACACCCATGAATGAAGACTTTCCTGAGTATCACGAGGCGCTGGATGCCTTGCATTTTTCGCCTGAGGCGAAGGAACGCCTCGTGCAGAACGTGACTGCAGCGGCTGCTGCTGAGTCGCAGGCAACGGCGCCCGTCACAGCGGTGCGCGGTGGTCGCCACCGGTGGCGCGTGATTGCCGCGGTGGCTGCTGCGGCGGCGCTTGTACTGGCTGTGGGCGGCGGCGCGTACGCGTCAGGTGTGTTGGTGAGCATGGAGCAGGCCTTCTCCGATTTGTTCGGCGGCGCGCCTGCACAGACAGAAGTGGTTGACAAGATTGGGCGCCCGGTAGGAGCAAGCGCTACAGCAGATGGTGTCACCATAACCGCCGATGCCATCATTGGTGATCGCTCGAACTATGCCATCGTGTTCACCGTAACAAACGTCGACGGAACCCCCTTCGAGGGCATCGAGCCTTTGGAGGGCGGAGCATTACCCATGAGCATCGGGGGTGGCCTTAATAGCATTAAAGGGATGACTGGCTCGGGAGGCAGCTCCTATTTCTATGATGCTGACCCAGCAGATAACGCTATTCAGCTCGTTATGAAGATGTCAGCCTCCATGGCAGACGGCGAGACACTTATTGGCAAAACGGCGCGTGTGTCATTTGGACACTTGTCGGCTTACAACGATAAGGAAAACGACATCGTTATTGCTGAGGGCCCCTGGGAGATGGAATTTGTTATCAACTACGAGGACACAACGGTTGACGTACCCGCAGGTCAGTACTTTAACCTTGGCGGGATGGATGCGAAACTTAACTCGGTAAGCATCTCCCCCATTGCCATAACCGTATATTACACGGTGAACGATCATCTCTCACTGCAGGAAAACTCAGGTTTGGCCGCTAATGAATCCACACGCGAACTGATGCGCTTTATGCCAACGATTGTGGTTACCATGAAAGACGGCAGCACTATTGATGCCACCTATGGCGCCTGGGGATCGGACGAAGTTGAGGGCGAGACTATCTGTCATACCAGTTCAATGTTCACCCAGTTCATCGACGTGAACGAAGTGGCAACCATCACTGTGGGAGACGTGGAGATACCGCTGAACTAATGCGGCCACTGAGAGTAAGCTTTCCGTAGGGTAAGGGCTCTGCCCTTACCGCTCAGCAAACATAAAGGTGCCAGGTCAATTGTAGTTGCCTACGATTGACCTGGCAGTAAGGGGGCTCTATTACAGCCCCCTTTTTAGGTGCTGCGTCTTTACGCGCGCTTGCCGGTGAGCAGGTTGATGATGGCAATCAAAATGACCGAACCAATAAGCGCCACCACAAACGACCACAGGTTGAAGCCGGTAAAGCCCGCAGCGCCGAAGAAACTCATGACGAACCCGCCTATCAAGGCGCCGACGATGCCCGTCACGATATTCTTCACGAGGCCGCCGTCGGACTTCATGATCATATTCGCAACCCAACCCGCAAGACCACCGATGATAATCCAAACAATAATGCTCATAATTGCACCACTCCTTCCACCACTGTGTCAATCTTCATCTTGGAGCATAGTGGAGTGGAGCGACACACACCCCCACATGAGCGGGCCGTATGCGAGTTGTGGGCAGCGCGTTGCGCATCGAGGGTAATCTGATACCGCCGTGTAACACGGCAGAAAGGCAGCCTAGCCGGTATAGGCGTCAGCGGCACCCCAGGTGAAATCGTGCTCTTCAAGGTAGCGGCGATCTTCGTCGGTCTCGGGCACGTCACTGCGCTCAAGCTTGAAGATGACCGGGCGCGTGCCATCGTTGCAGCAGGCAATCATCACGCGCTCGTCGCGAGTCCACTTCTGCATGAATGCGCCACCTTGCAGGCCAGTGTAGAGGTAGCGGCTGATGCAATCCCACGCCTCCGCACAGGGAAAGCGGGTGTCTCCGCCAAACCGGTAGAAATCGTCACGGCCCTCTTCGCGCCAGAATTCGAAAACGTCGCCCTCGGAGAAGCAAGGGCACGGCCCGCTTTCAGGATTCGCCAGATACGCTTTCTGAAGCGCCGTGTTCACCGTGGTTTCGAGGACGGTCACCGTTACGCGGTGTTTCATACTTCCCTCCCGGAAAAGAAACAGGTCGGAAGTTTTGAACTTCCGACCTGTGTAGTTGCTGGTCGGGTTGACAGGATTTGAACCTGCGACCCCTTGACCCCCAGTCAAGTGCGCTACCAAACTGCGCCACAACCCGTTTTCCTGCTTGTTGCGCCCGGGGCGTTTCAAACAGCTTGCTTATCTTACCGGTAACGCTTTCACATTTCAAGAAGGAATTTACGCGAATTGACGATTTTCAGCATGAAGCGCCACAACGAAAGTTCCTTACCTGCCAGATTGGCGCGGACAAAGTGTGACGCGCTATCGCGCTGGCTAGTATGCCACAAGTTTTCTCACATTCCTAGCGCGAAGCGCGTCACACTTTTTCGCAGCGGCAAGGGCAGAGCCCTTGCCCTACGGTAGCATTGGGTGTTACTTGAAGAACTGGAGTGCTTTGTCGAGGATTTCGTCGGCGAGGCGGTCTTTGGACATAAGGGGGAGCGCGTAGGTTTCTTCGGCTGAGACAAACCAGACTTCGTTGTCGTCGGTGCCGAACGCGCGACCCTCTCCCACCTCATTACCTACAATCAGGTCGGCGTGCTTGGTGGAGAGTTTCTTCTGGGCGTTGGCTATCACGTCGTTGGTTTCAGCAGCGAAGCCTACTACCACCTGCTCCGGGCGCTTCCTGACGGCAAGGGTGGCCAAGATATCGGGGTTCTCCACCAATTCAATAGTGCTCAAGTCCACACCCTCAGTACCCTTCTTAAGCTTCTGAGCTGCCACTTCCTTTGGACGTACGTCTGCCACTGCAGCAGAAAACACCGCGATGTCGGCCGTAGCAAACGCCGCCTCGGCGGCGACAAGCATGTCACGCGCGCTTTCCACGTGCACCGTGCGCACGCCTTCCGGTGCAGAAAGCGCCACCGGGCCTGACACCAACGTCACTTCCGCCCCTCGTCGCGCCGCCGCGCGCGCAAGGGCGTAGCCGGTCTTACCCGATGAGCGGTTCGTGAGGTAGCGCACCGGATCAAGCGGTTCCACCGTGGGGCCCGCCGTCACGAGCACGCGGCGTCCGGCCAAGTCGTGCGTCATCCCCACCTCATCCAGCACCGCGCTCACGATGTCGACGGGTTCCGCCAAGCGCCCGCGCCCCACATCGCCGCAGGCCAGATACCCTTCGTCCGCTTCCACAATACGTGCGCCGCGAATGTGCAGCTTCCCGATGTTGTAGCGCGTTGCGGGGTTCTCATACATATTCACGTTCATGGCCGGTGCCACCACCAGCGGACACGTGCAGGCAAGCGCGGTCGTGGTCAGCAGATCGTCGGCCAACCCGTTCGCAATTTTGGCAATGACGTTCGCGGTACACGGCGCAATAACGAAGACGTCGGCCTCCTGAGCAAGCGAAATGTGGTGGATGGGGTCCGACGGGTTGTCGAACAGCCCCACCGCTACCGGCTCGCGCGTGAGCGCGCGGAACGTGGTGGGCCCCACGAATTCGGTGGCGTGTTCGGTCATGACCACCTTTACGCGCACGCCAGCCTTCTGCAGAAGGCGCACGATCTCGCAGGACTTGTACGCGGCGATGCATCCCGTAACACCCACCAGCACCGTGGGACGTGCGTCGCGCGCTTCCTCAACGCTCAGCGCTTCTCGTTCGGCCATCAGCGGTCTCCTTCCACATGGGGGCGCAGCACGTCGGCCAGTACGCGTACGTGCGCGCGGCTGCGGTCAAGGCAGGGAACGTACACGAGGCTGTCCTCGTGCGGGGTGCCCCCCGTTTCCTTAATCTTGTCGTAGTAGTACGGCTTGAGTTCGTGGTCAACGTCGTAGAGCGTCTCCAGGCAATCCACGGCGAAGTTCGGGCACACGAGAAACACGCGCCCAACCCGTGCCTCGGCCCAACGTGCCAGCACGTCGGTGGTATAGGGCGAAAGCCATTCGCGTCCCTTGTCGAAGCGACACTGATACCCAATAGTCCAACGGTTACGGTCTATGCCCAGCTCACCAGCTATATGCAAGCTGGAAGCTCCCGCCTGCAGCTCGTAGGTGTCGCCCTCTTCAATATCCGTGAGCGGAATGGAGTGAAATGAGAACAGCACCTTGTCATCAGAATCAGGGTTAAACCCGGCATGCTTGATGGAAGCGGCGATGGCGCGCGCGTAGGTGCCGTTGTCGTGGTAGTTGTCCACGAAGGTGAGCGGCACATCCCAGCGCTCCTTACGCAGCGCCCGCTGCACGCCGTCGGACACAGCGCCCGTCGTAGAATGCGCGCTTTGTGGGTACAACGGCAGCACCACGAGGCGTGTGCACCCGCCCTTTTTGAGGTCGCGAACGGCATCGTGTACGGACGGTTCGCTGTAGCTCATGCCGCAGCGCACCACCACATCGAAGCCTTCTTCCTGAAGCCGCGCTTCCAGTGCATGCTGAAGTTTGTCGTGCGCAACGGCGAAAGGAGAACCCTCGTCGGTCCAGATGGCCGCATACTTTTCAGCCGAGGCCCGTCCGCGCTTCGGCAGGATGAATGCGTGCAGAATAAACCACCATCCCACGCGGTTCATGGGAACAATGCGCGGATCCGAGAGGAACTTTGCGAGATACTTCCGCACTGCGTGAGGACGCGGTTCGGCCGGCGTGCCGGTATTCGCCAGAAGGATGCCACAACGGTCTTGCTCGTGCACGATGACAGTCCCTTTCGTGTGTGAGACAGGTTGCCTCGTCGTTGACGATTCGGCACCAGTGTAGCCTTCCGCCGGCGCTTTGCGACCAGTGAACAACGAAAGAGCGGAATTATCCCGGAACCTGCGCAGGACTAAAGATACGGGTGGGGCGCGTTGCTTAGAAGCGAGAACACTTCGTCGCCCGCCTCCGTGCGCCCCGTGCTGCGCGGCGCGAGGGCATCAAGAACCCCTTGCAAGTCGGCTGGCAGATTGTCGGCGAAGGAAAGGGACTCGCCTGTCATCGGGTGCTCAAAGGACAGCATGAACGAGTGGAGAAACTGCCGCTCAAGTCCGCAGTTTGCCGCCGCATCTTTCGGCGCGTTCGACGTGTAAACGGGCTCGCCTACCAACGGATGCTTGGCGTATTCCATGTGCACGCGTATTTGGTGCGTGCGGCCGGTAAAGAGCTTGCAGTCGATGAGCGTGTAGCCGTCGTCGCGCGAGCCGTGTTCGAAGCGTTCCAGCACGCGGAAGGTGGTAACAGCGTCGCGCGCCGAGGGCACGTCGCGGATAGCCATGCGGGTGCGCTCGTTGGCCGAGCGTGCGATGGGCGCATCAATCATGCCGGTGTCGTGCGCAATCACGCCATGCACGAGCGCCAGGTAGCGGCGGTCGACGGCGCGGTCGCGGATGTCGGCCATGAGCGCCTCGCCAGTTGCGTTATCCTTGGCCACCAGCATAAGGCCCGTTGTGTCGCGGTCGAGGCGATGTACAATGCCCAGGCGGTCATCTTCGCCCTGCACATTGCAGAGATTGCCCGCCCCGCAGCGATACACGAGCGCGTTCACCAACGTGCCGTCGTAGTGATCGACCGACGGGTGGCACACAAGCCCCGCCTGCTTCGACAGCACCATAAGATGGTCGTCTTCAAAGCGCACGTCCAGGTCGATGGGCTGGCCTTCCAGCTTGGTGGGAGCAGGGTCTTCGGACACTTCATAGACAATGGTGTCGCCGGAAGCCACGGCATACTTCTTGGCCACCACGGTGCCATTCACGAACACGACGCCCTCTTCGATGGCGCGCGCGGCAGCGCTGCGGCTGGGGTACAACCCGCGCTCCGCCAAGAGCGCGTCAAGGCGCATGCCCGCATCAGGTGCGGCCACGATATGACAGAGCGAACGACTCATTGATCCTCGCCCTCTTCGCCCGATGCCGCAAGCTGGCGTTCCTCATGCGCCGCGCGACGATAGCTGAGCAGCATGCCGACCACAAACAGCACAAACCCACACATCACTCCAATATCAGCCACATTGAACACCGGGAAGTCAATAAACACCGGCTCGATGAAGTCCACCACGTAACCCAGGGTGAAGCGGTCTAGCGCATTGCCGAGGCCACCCGCCACCACAAGCCCCACGCCGATGGTTTCCAACACACTCGGCCGCGGCGAAAGCACGAAAAGATACGCGGTTAGAAACACGCACACCAGAAGCGACACCACGCCCAGCAGAAACGTCGAGTCGCCAAACAGTCCCCAGGCCATGCCTGTGTTGTGCACCAGGCGGAAGCGCACGAGGCCAAGAAACGGCCCCGCGGCCACCTCGCCCACCGCAAACGAGCCGTTGAAGTATGCCTTGGTAAGCTGGTCAAGCGCGAACCACACTGCCACAAGGGCAGCGAGAATCACGGCAGCGCGGGGGCGTGAGAGCCCCGCCAGCCGCGCGGGGGCAGGGCTGGCGGTTTCGGCGTGCTTCTGCTCCTCCAAGAGCCTACTCCCCCTTCGCCGCGAGGATGTCCAGCACATCTCCGCAGCGCTCACACACATCCGGATGGTTAGCGTTGCCGCCCAGTTCGCGGTAGTTCCAGCAGCGCGGGCACTTCTCGCCGGTAGCGGGCGTGATGGTTACCGCCAGCTCGTCGGCCTCTTCGAAGGCCACGCTCGCCACGATGAACAGCTCCTCGAACACCTCACGGTCGAACTGCTCCGTCACGTCGAGCACCGAGCGCGGCGCACGCACCACGACGGCCGCCTCCTGGCTCTTGTTGACGACCTTCTCCGCGCGGGCATCTTCAAGCGCCTTGGTCACCACTTCGCGCACGCCCAGCACCACGCCGAAGTTCTCGGCAATCTTCTCGGCAGCGGCATGCTCGGGCAGCGCGGGCATAAAGTCGCGGCGCTCAGGCCAGCCCGCCAACTGTACGTTCGTTGGACGGCCTTCGCGCTCACGCAGCGCAACCGGGTAGTGTTCCCACACCTCGTCGGTCGTGAACGACAGGATGGGCGACAGCACGCGCACAAGCACCTCAAGAATGTTCATGAGCACAGTCTGCACGGCGCGGCGGCGCGGCGAATCGGGCGCCTCAGAGTACATGCGATCCTTTGTGGCGTCCATGTACACCGACGACAGATCGTTCACGATGTAGTCATACACCGCGCGATACACCAGGTGGAACTTGTAGTCGTCGTAGGCTGCTTCCACGTCAGCGAGCAGGTGCTGCGTGCGCACCATCATCCACTGATCCATCGGCTCAAGCACATCCCACTCGGTGACGACGTTACGCTCGTCGTTGAAGTCGTCGAGCGAGCCCAATAGGAAGCGGAACGTGTTGCGGATGCGGCGGTAGGCCTCGCTCGTGCGCTGCAGAATCTCGTCGGAGATACTCACGTCCTGCGAGTAGTCAACGCTCGCCACCCACAGGCGCAGCACGTCGGCGCCGGACTTCGCCATAACCTCGGCCGGATCCACGCCGTTGCCGAGCGACTTCGACATCTTACGGCCCTCGCCGTCCACCGTGAAGCCGCAGTGCATGACACTCTTGTACGGCGGCACACCGTAGGCGCCCATGCTGGTGAGGAGGGATGACTGGAACCAGCCACGGTGCTGGTCAGAGCCTTCCAGATACATGTCGGCCGGGAAGCGCAGGCCCTCATTAGCGCGGTGCTTCAGCACGGAGGTGTGCGACACGCCCGACTCCCACCACACATCCAAAATGTCCTTCTCGGGCACCAGTTCGGTACAGCCGCAGGTCTCGCACTTGATGCCGCGCGGCAGATACTCGGACGGCTTGCGCGTAAACCACGCGTCGGCACCTTCGCGATAGAAGAGGTCGATCACCGCGTCAAACGTGGCCTCGTTCGCCACCGTGTTGCCGCACTTCGCGCACTTGAACACAGGGATGGGCACGCCCCACGAACGCTGGCGCGAGATGCACCAGTCGGGACGATCGGCCACCATGCTTCCGATGCGGTTCTTCGCCCACGCGGGAATCCACTCCACCGTGTTATCGATGGCATGGAGCGCATCCTCGCGCAGGGAATTCTTGTCCATCGACACGAACCACTGGTCGGTGGCGCGGAAGATGACGGGCTCGTGGCAGCGCCAGCAGTGCGGGTAGCTGTGCGTGATCTTCTTCTCAGCCACCAGCGTGCCGCGCTCGCGCAGCCAGTCAATGATAACCGGGTTCGCGTCGTCCACCGAAAGGCCGGCGAAGGGGCCCGCCTCGTCGGTGAGCACGCCGTTGTCGTCAACCGGCATGAGCAGCGGCACGTCGAATTCGAGCGCCACCAGGTAGTCGTCCTGGCCGTGACCAGGGGCCGTGTGTACGCAGCCGGTACCCGTGTCCAGCGTCACGTGGTCGCCGTAGATGATGGTGCCCTTGAGATCCTGACGGATGGGGCACGTGTACGTGAGCCCCGTGAGCTCGCGGCCCTTCAAAGACACCAGGGTGCCCGTGGACTCTTCCACCAGATGCCAGTCCTGCCAGCCAGCCGTTTCAGCCACCTGTTCCACCAGCTCACGCGCCATGATCATGTTCGAACCATCCGCGACCACCATTACGTAGTCGGCGTCGGGCGCCAGTGACACGGCCGTGTTTGCCGGCAGCGTCCAGGGCGTCGTGGTCCAGATGAGCACATACGCATCCCCCGTGGCACCCGCGGTCTCAAACATGCCGGGCATCACGTCCAGCTTGAACTTCACAAAGATAGAGGGAGAAGTTTCGTCGCCGTATTCGATTTCCGCCTCGGCGAGCGCCGTATGGCAGCGCGAGCACCAATGGATGGGCTTGCGACCGCGATACACCGAGCCGTCCAGATACATCTTCTTGAACACCTCAACGTTGCCGGCCTCGTAGTTCGGCAAAAACGTGAGGTAGGGATGCTCCCAGTCGCCGTTCACACCCAGGCGCTTGAAACCCTCGCGCTGCACGTCAACGTACTTTTCGGCCCACTCGCGGCAGAGGCGGCGCAGCGTCGGCTGGTCGATCTTCGCCATTTTCTCGGGGCCGAGCGTCTTTTCCACCATGTGCTCGATGGGCTGGCCGTGGCAGTCCCAACCCGGCACGTACGGCGTGAAGAACCCGCGCTGCGCGTGGGATTTGTTCACAAAGTCCTTGAGGATTTTGTTGAAAGCGTGGCCAATGTGGATGGGGCCGTTCGCATACGGCGGGCCATCGTGCAGGATAAACGGCTTGCCGTCTTTGTTCTTCTCCAGCACGCGCTCGTAGATGCGCTCCTCTTCCCACTTCGCAAGGCGCTTCGGCTCGCTTTCGGGCAGGTTTGCCCGCATTGCGAAGTCGGTCTTCGGCAGGTTCATCGTTTCTTTGTAACTATTCGCCACGGCCGTCCGTACCTTTCATCTTATGCTCAGCGCGTCAAGACGCTTTTCTTTCAAACCGCTATAGTATAGGCGAATGCGCGGCCAATACGCGCACATTCCCGCGCGGCGGGGCCACATTTCAAAAATGTGACACAGGAAACTGCAGGGAAATAGGTATACTTTACCGAGGACATCACCCGTCGCTTAGGCGGCGAGAGCGCATCGGAGGACCGCTATGAATTTTGAAATTGTCACCGACTCAAGCAGTAACCTCATTGAGGACATGATTGATGATTTCGGGCTGCACATTTTGCCCCTCACGTTTATGGTGGACGGCGAGCAGTATCAAAGCTACCTCAAAGGCGAACACACCGACCTTGCGCAGTTCTATACCATGATGCGCGACGGCAAGGTGATCACCACCTCCCTGCCGAACCTGGCCGATTCCGAGGCGCTTATGCGCGGGCTGTTGGAGCAGGGCCGCGACATTTTGTACATTGGCTTTTCGAGCGGGCTGTCGGGCACGTTTGAGGCCACTGAGCTGCTGATGCGCGATTTGGCCGCGCAGTTCCCTGAGCGCACCATTCTTGCGGTGGATACGCTGGCGGCCTCAGGCGGCGAGGGTTTGTTAGTGTGGCACGCCGTGCAGCGCGCCCGCGCCGGTGCCTCCATCGAAGAAGTGCGCGACTGGCTGGAGAAAAACAAGCTGCATCTGGCCCACTGGTTTACGGTGGATGACCTCATGTTCTTGTTCCGCGGCGGCCGCGTATCCAAGACGGCGGCCTGGGCGGGCACCATGCTGAACATCAAGCCGGTCATGCACGTGGACGACGAGGGCCACTTGGTACCTTTGGAGAAGGTGCGCGGCCGCAAGAAGTCGCTGAACGCGCTCGTGGATCACATGGAGCAGTCGGCCATTCAGCCCATCGACCAGCAAATGGTGTTCATCACTCACGGTGACTGCCTGGAAGAGGCCGAATATGTGGCCGACCAGGTGAAGGAGCGTTTCGGCGTAAAGGAAGTTGTCATCAACTACGTCGACCCGGTGATCGGCGCCCACTCGGGCCCCGGCACTATGGCTTTGTTCTTCTTGGCTGACAAGCGATAGCAAAAAGTGTGACGCGCTTACGCGCTACCGATTACGCCAGAAGCGTCACGAATCGCCCTCTCCGCCGTAGGCGGAGCATTCAACTATTTATAGTCTGCGGGGTTTTTGGCGGCGGAGCCGGTGGTGTTTTCGTCGTTGCGGAGTTCGTGGCCGAAGCGAACGGCGCTTTCGCCAAAGCGGTTTTTCACAAGGTCGGTGGCTTCAATGAGACCGCGGCGCTTGCGCGCGTCAGCTATCACGGGCTCCACGTCGTCTTCGGTGGGCGCGGCTTCGGCCACGTCGAAAAGGCTTTCCTGCACCACCGCTACCTCGTCAAAGCCGCTCATGCCCACACCTATGAGGCGCAGCGGCATACCTGGGCGCCATATTTCATCCACCATGCGATAGAGCAGCGGCGTGTACGCCAGCTCGTCGTCGCTTGGGTTCGGCAGCTGGCGCTGCACCGAACGCACGCTGAGGTCGTTGAACTTCACGCGCAAACTGAGCGTGTGGCCGCGCAGCCCTTTGCGCCGCAGGCGCCGCCCCACCTTCGCCGCCATCGTGGCAATGGCAGCTTCCATGTCGGTGCGTTCGGTGAGATCGACGGCAAACGTCATTTCGTTCGACACCGACTTTACGATGTCGTCTTGCTCAACCGGCGCATCGTCGCCGCCGTTTGCGCGCAGGTGCATCACGCGGCCGTTCTTACCGAACAGGCGCACGAGCATATTTAGGTCGGCGTCGGCCAGCTGCCCCAGCGTGCGAATGCCGCGGGTACGCAGTTTTTCCTCGGCCGCCGCGCCGATGCCGCTCATGGTGCGCACGGGCAACGGCGCCAAAAAGTCGCGCTCGCCGCCGGGATACACTACGGTCAACCCACGCGGTTTATCCATATCAGAGGCAATTTTTGCGATGGTTTTCGACGTGCCCACACCAATGGAGCACGTCACGCCCAACTCTTCCACGCGCACCTGAATGCGGCGCGCCACCGCCACGGGGTGTTCGCGATTCACCGTGGTGGGCGTCACATCGAGAAACGCCTCGTCAATGCTCACCTGCTGCACGTGCGGCGTCTCAGCGCGCAGGATGTCCATAATCTTGTTCGACATTTCGCGATAGCGGTCGAAGTGGCCGTGCGTCCAAATGGCCTGGGGACACAGGCGCTTGGCGGTGGAGGCCGGCATGGCGCTGCGCACGCCGAAGACACGCGCCTCATACGAGGCCGTGGACACCACGCCGTGCTTGTCCGCGTCGCCGCCCACCACGACCGGTTTGCCGCGCCACGCGGGGTGGTCCAGCTGCTCAACCGACGCGAAGAACGCATCCAGGTCTACCAGCAAAATGGCGGGGCCTTCCCACGGCTCCAGCGGTAAGGCATCGCGTTCCGCCCCCGTGTTTTCTACGCTAGCGGGCGTGGTGGCAGTTCCCGCCGCTCGTGCGGGGGTGCTGGCGCCGTGGAGGGGCGCTGCGCTTTGCGGGAATTCTGGCTTCATATAAGGATTAGTCTACCATGCGACGCGCGCCGGTTGCCAAGTTGTGCTAGGATAATCATTCCCTTGCATCCGACGTGCCGCGCGCGGCTGGATGCCATGGGCATGCACGGCCGCTTCTGAATCTGCCACCAGCTGAAACGTACGCTTCAGATTCCCCTTTGGCCCTCATGCACACACGGGTTCGAACGGGAAAGGAGAGACACCAAAGATGCCGAACGGAAGCGAGGCGCGCTCTGCCGTGCGTGCCGCAGTCACTGCACTGCCTGAACAGCTGCTCTCCCCTCCCTATGAACTCCGTACCGAAATGAACTGGATTGATTTCTCGGGAACGGCGAATCCGCTGGGGACGCCGCCCTCGTTCATTCGCGCCATGCAAGATGCCCTCACGGCCGGCGAGTTGAACTACCCGCCTGACCGCGAGGCCCACGCGCTGCGCAGTGTGCTGGCGCGTCAGCACGGCATGCCGGTGGAGTCGTTCTTGGTTGGCTCAACTGTGGGCGACATGGTGCGTGCCGTTGCGCAAACCTATCAGCCCTGCACGGTGGGCGTGACGGTGCCGGGCCCGGTTGAGTACGCACTTGCGGCCGGCAACGCTGGTCATCGCGTGGTGGAAATTTCTGGGCCCGCTGGCTTTGTGATGCCCGACCCCGCGGCGGCTGCTCGCCACGGTATTGTGTTCGATGCCGCCGTGTTGGCGAACCCGGGGTATCCCACGAGCCGCCTTCTGCCCCTGCCCACGTTACTTTCCTATTTGGAAGCGTGCACGTGGGTGGTGGTGGACGAACGCTCCATTGAGCTGACGCTCGGCGGCGAAAGCATGGTGCCGCTTGTACGCGAACATCGCAACCTGGTGGTGGTGCGCTCGTTCTGCGAACCGTACGCCATGCCGGGCATTCCCATTAGCTACTGCGTGGCGCACCCTGACACCATCGCGCAGATCGCGCGCTTCTACGACAGTTCCTGCGTGCCCATGTTTGCCGAGGTACTGGGCGAGTTAGCCCTGGCTGAGCGCGAGCATTTGGAACGCACGCGCGAGTTTTTGGAGTACGAAATTCCCTGGATGCAGTGCATGCTTAGCCTGGTGCCGGGTATCGACATCTTCCCCGCCGAGGCGAACTACGTCATGTGTACGTTCGAGAACGGCCCGGACTTAGATTTGAACGTGGCAAACACCGAAGAGCTGGCGAACCGTTTGCAGCTGGCCGGGTTCCTTATTCGCAAGCTGGAAGGAACGCCGGGGCTTTCCGATGGCCGCTACTTCTGCGTGGCCGTGCGCACGCGCGAGGACAACGAGAAGCTGGTTGCAGCCCTGCGCGAGATTATCGCCGGGTGCTAGCGAGGCGCAGAGCGTTCTGTAAGTGAACAAATGTAAGGGGAGGGACGCGAGGGCTGTGTCCCTCCCCTTTTTGCTCTGCACTTGTGACGCAATGCCTAGTCGATGCTGGTCACTTCGTAGCCGGCGTCAACGACGGCGGCGGACAGCGTATCAGCGGGCACATCGTGAGTCAGGTGGGCGGTGGCGGTACCGGCATCGAGATCAACCACGGCCTCTTCAACTCCGTCGATGCCTTCCAGGGCCTTTTTCACGTGAGCCACGCAGTGCTGGCACATCATGCCTTCTACGTGCAGCGTCTTCTCCATGGTGATCTCCTTTCGTGCGGGCGCTTCTGCGTCCTCGGTTTGTGTCTGGTTCTCGGGCGTGGTGCCCGGTGTTCCCTCAGGAAGTGACGCTTCCAACGGCGGGAGCGGTGCGACTGCCGTGAAGCGGGGGCGCCAGCCGCGCAGGCGCAGGGCGTTCGTGACAACGCAGACCGAACTCAAACTCATGGCGGCAGCGGCAATCATGGGGTTCAGGTTCACGCCCCACATTGACAGCACGCCAGCGGCCACGGGAATGCACACGGCGTTATAGATGAGCGCCCAGAAAAGGTTTTGCTTGATGGTGCGCATGGTGGCACGCGACAGCTGGATGGCGGCAGGCACATCCATCAGGTCACTGCGCATGAGCACCACATCGGCGCTTTCGATGGCGATGTCGGTACCCGCCCCAATGGCAATGCCCACATCCGCACGGGCAAGCGCGGGCGCATCGTTAATGCCGTCGCCCACCATGGCCGTGGCGCCGCTTTCGGACAGGCGGCGAATTTCGCGCTCTTTGCCGTCGGGCAGCACGCCCGCAATAACCTCGTCGGCACCCACTTCGCGCTGAATGGCGGCCGCGGTGCGCTCATTGTCGCCGGTGAGCATGATGGTGTGAATGCCCATGGCCTTGAGTTCGGCCAGTGCGGCGGCGCTTGAGGGCTTCACGGTATCGGCCACCGCCAGCACGCCAAGCACCTCGCCGTTCTGTGCGAAGAAGAGCGGGGTTTTGCCCTCGTCAGCGAAGGTTTGCGCAACAGTAGCCAACTCACCTGGCGCAATGCCACGCGCCTCCATCATGCGCAGGTTACCCGCACACGTGGGAATATCATCCACGAGCGCTTCCACCCCTTCGCCGGGAATCTGCTTGAAGTCCTCCACGATGAGGGGGTACGCCTGGTGTGCGCGGGCGTAGTCGCAGACGGCGCGTGCGAGCGGATGCTCGGAGCGGCCTTCGATGGATGTGGCCACCTCAAGCAGGCGCGCTTCGTCCACGCCGGGGGCTACGCGTACGTCGGTGACGCTCGGGGTGCCCTCCGTGACCGTGCCCGTCTTGTCGAGCACGACCGTTTTCACGCCGTGCGCCGTTTCCAGTGCCTCGGCCGACTTCACGAGGATGCCGTTTTGTGCGCCGCGGCCCGTACCCACCATAATAGCCGTGGGCGTGGCCAGGCCCAACGCGCAGGGACACGAGATAACGAGCACACTCACGGCGTGCGAGAGCGCCACTTCCAGCGTTGCGCCACCAAGCAGCCACACCGCAAAGGTGACCAACGCAATGCCAATAACGATAGGCACGAACACACCCGAAATCTTGTCGGCCAGCTTCTCGATGGGAGCCTTGGTGGACGTGGCTTCGTCAACCAGGCGAATAATGCCCGCGAGCGTGGTGTCGTCGCCCACGCGGTCGGCGCGCATGGTGAACCATCCCGTACGATTCACGGTAGCGCCCGTCACCGTATCGCCCGGACCCTTGTCCACCGGCACGCTTTCTCCCGTGATCACCGACTCATCAAGCGTGCCGGTGCCTTCAAGCACCGTACCATCTACCGGCACCCCTTCGCCCGCGCGAACCACCAACACATCTCCCGCACGCACGTCATCAGCGGGAATGCGCTCTTCGCGGCCGTCCACCAAGCGCGTGGCCTCCTTCGGCGCCAAATCCATGAGCTTCGCGATGACGTCGGTGGTCTTGCCCTTCGCGCGCGCCTCGAAGTATTTCCCCAGTGTAATGAGCGTGAGAATCATGGCAGCGGACTCGAAGTAGAGATCCATCACCGCCACATGCGCGCCCATTGCATCACTCGCGCCGAGCGCGTACCCAATTTTGTAGAGCGCGTACACGCCGTAGATGGTGGATGCGGCCGAACCGAGGGCGATGAGCGAGTCCATGTTCGGCGCGCCGTGCGCGAGCGTTTTGAAACCCACGCGGAAGAACTTGAAGTTCACAAAGATCACGGGCAGCAGCAGCAAAAACTGCGTAAAGGCGAACGGCATGATGTTTGAGTCGCCCGTGAGAAAGCCCGGCAGCGGCCAGCCGAACATGTGGCCCATGGACAGGTAAAACAGCGGCATCGTGAATATGATGGATATGATGAGGCGGTTGCGTACGCGCTTGGCTTCGGCCGCAGCGTCGGCCACTGGGCGCGCCTCGGCGGCGCGAGTACTGGGCGCAGCACCCCGCTCGGGGCGCTGGGTGGCCCCATAGCCCGCCTTTTCCACGGCTGCCTCGATGGCGGTTGCCGTGTTGAGGTCATCGAGTTCCACTTCCATACTATTCTTAAGCAGGTTCACGGCCACGTCCTGCACGCCGTCCACCGCGCGCGTGGCCTTCTCCACCCGCGCCGAGCACGCCGCACAGGTCATACCCGCAATATCAAACGTCACCTTCACGACGAATTCCTCTCTAGTTGAAGCCTGAACTACCCATTCGCTATTGCCGCACCCTTTTGTCATCCTGAGCGAAGGCGCGCAGCGCCGAAGTCGAAGGATCTCGTGCGGTGTTAACTGAAAGCCTCCCCGCTACCGCCGCACGGGATCCTTCGACTCGCTTTGCTCGCTCAGGATGACAGGAAGGGGCTTCACTCTCTCTATCGTGAGAACTTTTGGAGTAGTTGCATTACTTCGTCGACCACTTCTACGTTGCCTTTTTGGATTTGTTCGACGACGCAGGTTTCCAGGTGGTCTTGCAGGAGAAGCGCCGAGACGCGATGCACGGCGCTTTCGGCGGCCGCAAGTTGTGTGAGCACATCTCCGCAGTAGCGGTTGTCTTCAATCATGGCTTTCACGCCGTTGAGCTGGCCGATTGCGCGGTTGAGGCGCTTTTGCAAATCGGCCTGTAACTCTTCTGAGCGCGGGGTATTCTTTTGATGGCAGCAGGCTTTGTCTTCCATGAGTGCACTTCCTTCGCCTTTCATATACCCCCTAGGGGCATCTCTCTTTTGGCGTCAGTATATACCCCCTATGGGTATTGTCAAGCGTCAATCACTGGACTACCCGCGGACGGTTGAAGGCCGTGATACAATGCCCCGCACGATTGAGTGCGCGCTAAGAGCGGAGGTATAAACACCGTGTGTCGACGGTTTGTGGTGGTTGAGCGGGCGGAGGTGGCACGTATTGCTGCTGAAGTTGCGCGCGATGTGGCGGCACATGCGGGCGAGTTGAGTGTGCTTGACCCGCTGGAGGCGTGGCGTCCTTTTTTAAGCGCGCCAGTGTCGGATGCGCCGGGGGTGCAGCGCGAAGCGTTTCCCCAGGCAGTTGTGCCGCTTATTGCGCCAACTGGCGTGGGCGCTCAGCTGGCGGTCGCGGATATGGTGTGGGGGTTTGAGGTTCCTTGGAAGAAGGGGCCGGTGTTTAACACGCGCATTGAAACGGCGCTTGATGACCCGACGTGCATGTGGGCGGAATCGCTCGCGAAGCGGCGCTGCCTTGTGCCAGCGTGGGCGTTTTACGAGTCACACGCCACCGAAACCGTCCCAAGCGCGCGCACCGGCAAGCCCGTGAAGCGCCAATACGCCTTCGAACGTCCCGATGGCGCGCCGCTTCTGCTGGCAGGCATTCACGATCAGGGGTGCTTCTCGCTGGTAACCACACAGCCGAATGAAACAGTGGCACCGGTCCATGACCGCATGCCCCTCGCGCTTGACACGAAGGAAGCCACTCTCTGGCTCACCGGAAATTACGCCCCACTTCTCAACCGCGAAGGCCTGCCTCTTACAAGCGCACCTGAAGCATAAGTTCACCCACTTTGCTTCACCCTTCCCCGTTGTTTCTCATTAGGCAGGTACACGCAACGGGCCAAGAGTGCTATTTCCCTCGCTCAGAAAGCAGCAGGCCGCCGATGGTGAGGAGGACGCCTACGATGACGGGCGGCGTGAGTGGGTCGCTGAGGATGGCGGCAGACGCAAGCACCGTGAGGGCTGGCACCAGGTAGATATAGAGGCTCGTTTTCACCGGGCCGAGTTCTTTCACCGCAAGGTTCCACGTGACGAAGCAGAGCGCGCTTGCGCCGAGGCCCAAAAACACCAGGTTGCCCCACATTTCCGGCGCAGCGAGTGAACCCCAGTCGGGTGAGAAGCCCAAAAACGGCAGTGTGGGCACCATAAACAGCAAGCCCCACGCGAACGTGCGGCGCGTTACAAGGATGCTGTCGTGGCCGAACCCCGCTATCTTTTTCGTCACGATGGAATACACCGCCCAGGTGGCGGCCGCGGCAAGCGCCAGCAGCACGCCCGTGAGTCCGGCCTCCCCCAGCCCGTCGGTGGCCGCACCGCCCGCAAAGCTCACCAAGCACACGCCCGCCATCGCAAGCGCAAACCCCAGAAAGAACGGCACGCGCAAACGCTCCTTCAGCACGAGGGCCGATAACACGCCCGTGAACAGGGGTGCTGCAGCCACCACCACGCCCACGATGGAAGCTGTGGTGAACGTGAGCGCAATGTTCTCTAATAAATAGTAGAGGGTGATGCCGGTGGCACCTGCAAGCATGAACCATTTCTCCTGTTTGAAACCTTCGACGTGCAGCCGGCGCGGACGCAGGGCGGCAAGCGCAACAAAGCCAATGACGAAGCGGAAAAAGAGTATTTCGATGGGTGTCAAATGGACGAGCAGCACCTTGGTGGACACGAAGGTGACCGCCCATACCAAGACGGTGACCAGCGCAAAGACATGCCCGCGTGCTGCGGGATGACGAAGCGCTGTCTCGGTTGAAGTGCTGGATTCTCCTTCGGCGATTGTTGGCATGGTTACCGCCCCTCTTCGTCATGGCGCGCGGATGCGGCCGCCGCTTCCCGGTAGCGTCCGGGCGTCAGGCCGAACAGAGCTTTGAACACGCGGGTCATATGCGCCTGGTCAGAAAAGCCAACGCGAGCGGCCACCTCGGCGGGCTCGACACCCTGCGCCAGCAGGTCACGTGCACGGTTCGCGCGAACAGCTTGCAAGTAGCGATGCGGCGTAAGACCCGTTTCGGCCGCGAACACCCGCACCAGATGGTAGCGCGAAAGACCCGCAACCTCGGCCAACTCGGCAAGCGTCGGGCCAGCGGCGCAGCGCTCTTCAAGCAGGGCGCGGGCGCGCTCAACCGCGGCGGAGGTGGCAGTTGGTGCGGGGTCTTCAATGGCAGCGCCCTCGCAGTACGTGGCGGCACGGGAAATGAGGGCAGCGAGCGCTTCCTCCTGCTCAAGTGCGTCGGCCATCGCATCATCCGCGAGCGCGTACACCGCTCCAAGCTCGGACGCCAGCGCCTCGTCACGCACGGTAAAGCGATCGAAACGCGCCGGCGTTTCCCCGCACGCCTGAGCGAACAGGTCATTCGGCACCACCACACTGCGATAAAAGAACGGTTCCCCGTTCATCGGCTCGCAGCCGTGCACCTCACCAGGGCCAAACAGCACGATGTCCCCCGGCCCCAGCTCACGCACCTCACCGCGACACGTGGTGCGGCGGCGCCCGTATACAATTTCGCCCATGGTCCAGAAGTCATGGAAATGCAGGGGAAACGGCTGCACGACACCCTCAAGCGTCACCAGCTCCACTCCCGAACACGCCCGAAACTCCGCGATGTGCCGATGCTCCGCGCCCATATCAGGGTCGGCCAGGCGCGCACCCCGCACTTCGGGCCGTACGTTCCATTCCTCAAGCGTTCCCATGTCCTCCCTTTCGTCCAAGATGAGAACAATACCACGAAGCCACGGTGGTCGTTTGAACGAAATTGCGGTCGGCGTCCAGGAAGCAGCTCGTGCAAAGAAGTAAGGCCCGTAACAAAATCTTTAAGAACCCTCTTGACACGCTGCTTCTCATTCGTATACTTATGAACAGTTGTTCATATGTTGAGAGGTTACTATGGCTGCATCGAAGAAAACAACCAAGAACGCGAAAGTGCCCGTTATCCGCACTCCTGATAAGGAGGCCGCGACGAAGGCGAGTTCCCACGACGGTGGGTGCTCGTGCGGCAATGCTCAGCATGCGGCCGAAAACGGCTTTCCCCCTACCCTTCCTGACGAGGAACTTCTCTATGACCTCGCCGACCTCTTCAAGGTGTTTGGCGATACGACGCGCATCAAAATTCTCTACGCCCTCATGGGCACGGAGCTGTGCGTCGCCGACATCGCCGAGCTCATTGGCGCCACGCAGAGCGCCGTGTCGCACCAGCTGCGCACACTCAAGCAGGCGCGCCTCGTGAAGTTCCAGCGTGACGGCAAAAACGTCATCTACTCGCTGTCGGACGACCACGTACATACCATGCTGGCCCAAGGCCTGACCCATATCTGCGAATAATATATCCAGCTGGCGCCGCGCGGGATCCTTCGACTCCGGCGCTGCGCGCCTCCGCTCAGGATGACATCCGATCGAAAGGAACCACTATGCGTAAGGCTTTCAAACTTCAGGATCTCGATTGCGCCAACTGCGCCGCCAAAATGGAGAACGGTATCAAGAGCATCGACGGCGTAAAGAGCGCCACCGTGAGCTTCATGACCCAGAAACTCGTGCTCGAAGCCGACGACGCTCGCTTCGACGAAATTGTCGAAGAAGCCGCCCGCATCTGCAAAAAGATAGAACCCGACTGTGTGATTGTGCGGTAGTGAAGCAAACCTCTTTGTCATCCTGAGCGGAGGCACGTAGCGCCGTAGTCGCGACGCGAAGCTAGTCCCGCAGGGGAAGGATCCCGAGCGGGCGATAGCTGGGAGTCTTTCGGTTGGCACCGCTCGGGATCCTTCGACTCGCTTCGCTCGCTCAGGATGACAAACCACTTAAAACTTAATCGAACCTCAAGGATCAATCCCATGAATAGAAAACAAAGACGTACGAGGAATCGCATTCTTATTGCCATTGCGCTCTTCGTTGTGGCTTACGTGATTGCGGAGCTTATGCCGCTCTCCACGTGGCTTGGCAGCGAGACGGCGGCGCTGTGGGCGGAGTTTGCGTTGTTCCTCATTCCTTACCTTATCGCCGGCTACGACGTATTGCTGCGTGCGGCGAAGAACATCGGCCACGGCCAGGTGTTCGACGAGAACTTCCTCATGAGCGTGGCCACCATCGGCGCGTTCGCGCTCGTGCTCTTCCCCGACAGCGACCCGCACATGGCCGAGGGTGCGGCGGTCATGCTGTTCTACCAGGTGGGCGAACTGTTCCAAAGCTACGCCGTGGGCAAGAGCCGCGCGTCAATCGCCGAGATGATGGACATCGCGCCCGACTTCGCCAACGTGGAGCGCGACGGCGAACTCGTGCAGGTTGACCCCTACGAGGTGGCCGTCGGTGATGAGATTGTCGTGAAGGCGGGTGAACGGGTGCCGCTCGACGGCGTGGTAGTCAGCGGAGCAAGCCAGCTTGACACCGCGGCGCTCACCGGTGAATCGGTGCCGCGCGAGGTGCGCGAGGGCGACGAGATCATCTCCGGGTGCGTGAACCTTACCGGTCTCATTACCGTGCGCGTGACCAAGCCCTTCGGCGAGTCCACCGTAAGCCGCATCCTTGAGCTGGTAGAAAACGCCGCCGAGAAGAAGGCACGCACCGAGAACTTCATCACCCGCTTCGCGCGCTACTACACACCGGCGGTCACGGGCATTGCGGTGCTGCTGGCCGTTATTCCGCCGCTCTTCTTCGGCGAAAGCTGGTCGGACTGGGTGCAGCGCGGCCTGGTGTTCCTCGTGGTGTCGTGCCCGTGTGCCCTGGTCATCAGCGTGCCGCTGTCGTTCTTTGGCGGCATTGGCGGGGCGTCGCGCCTCGGCATCCTGGTGAAGGGCAGCAACTACCTCGAAACGCTTTCGCATGCGGAAACCGTCGTGTTCGACAAAACGGGTACGCTCACCGACGGCTCGTTCAACGTAGTGGCCGTGCACCCGGAGACGGGCATCGACCCCGACCGGCTGCTCTCCATCGCCGCGCACGCCGAGGCATATTCCGACCATCCCATCGCGCTTTCCGTGAAGGCGGCGTATGCGGGGCCCATCGACCGCGAGCGTATCGCGGAGGTCGAAGAACAGAGCGGCCACGGTGTGCGGGCGCGCGTGGACGAGCGCACGGTGTATGTGGGCAACGACAAGCTCATGCGCGCATGCGGCGCCGACTTCCACGACTGCGAACTGACGGGCACCATCCTGCACGTGTCGCTTGACGGCGAGTACGTGGGCCACATTGTGATTGCCGACGTGGTGAAACCGGATGCCGCTGAAGCTATAGCCGCGCTGCGAGCGGCCGGTGTGCGCAAAACCGTCATGCTTACCGGCGACCGCGCCGACGTGGCGGCAGCCGTAGCGCAAGAACTCGGCATTGACGAATACCGCGCGCAGCTGCTCCCCCAGGACAAGGTGGCCGAAGTGGAGAAGCTGCTTGACGAAACGCATGCCCACGGCACCGGCAAAGGCAAACTGGCCTTCGTCGGCGACGGCATCAACGACGCACCGGTACTCACGCGCGCCGACATCGGCATCGCCATGGGCGCGATGGGCTCAGACGCCGCCATCGAAGCGGCCGACGTGGTGCTCATGGACGACAAGCCGTCCAACATCGCCCGTGCCATCCGCATTGCGCGCACCACTATGAGCATCGTCTGGCAAAACATCGTGTTCGCCCTCGGCGTAAAACTGCTGGTACTGGTGCTGGCCGCCTTCGGCATTGCGAATATGTGGCTTGCCGTGTTCGCCGACGTGGGGGTAGCCATCATCGCTATCCTGAACGCCATGCGCGCCATGAACGTGAGGAACATGAAATAATTCCAATGCAAAAATCTGGGCGATAAGGATTACCCTTGTCGCCCAGCATGAGAAAACTTGTAGGTCAAACGTGGTTGCTAGCAAGGACAAAGTCTTTACCCTACTGTCAACCTGACAGGTTCGCCTTCAATAGAAACTATGACGCGAGCGACCACCCGGCGGCCTCGGTCTGTAGGTCCACCATTCGGCGATACAGCCCGCCCTCGCGGGCCATGAGTTCGGCCGGTGCGCCCTGTTCGGCTACACGGCCCTCCTTGAGCACGACGATCTTGTCGGCATTGGCCACCGTGCGCATGCGGTGCGCAATGACGAGCACCGTCTTGCCCACGAGCAGGCGGGACAGCGCCTGCTGCACCTGCGTCTCGTTCTCCACGTCGAGCGAGGCGGTGGCTTCGTCGAGAAGCACCACCGGCGCATCTTTCAAAATGGCACGCGCGATAGAGATGCGCTGCCGCTCACCGCCCGACAGGCGGCTGCCGTTTTCGCCGATCATCGTGTCGTAGCCCTGTGGCATGCGCGCCACAAACTCGTCGCAGTTCGCAGCGCGGGCCGCTGCCCGCACCTCCTCATCGGTGGCATCGGCCCGGCCCAGGCGGATGTTGCCCATCACCGTGTCGTCAAACAGCACCACGTCCTGGAACACCTCGGCATAATCGGCCAGCAGCGTCTCAGGATCCACGCCCGCCACGTCAACGCCGCCCACGCGCACCGTGCCCTCCGACGCATCCCAAAAGCGGCCCGCCAGCTTCGCGCAGGTGGACTTGCCGCCGCCCGATGGCCCTACCAAGGCGGTCACCTCCCCTTCGCGGGCTGTGAACGTCACATCCTCAAGCACACGCTCTCCATCGCCATACGAAAACGATACCTGCTCGAAGGCCAGATCATGCCCCGCTGGTTCGAACGTCTTGGAACCCGCTTGCGCCGGCTCGGCCTCGATGGCCTGCAGCCGCTTCACGTTCAGGCGTAAGTCGAGCAGCTCGGCCGTGGTCTGCAGCACGAGATTGATGGGATCGTACACGCGCGTTACCACCAGCAGAAAGCAAAAGTACACCATGAAATCCACCTGCCCCGCCGCAATCAACAGTGCACCCACCAGCACCGTAGTGGCCGTACCCAACTTAAGGAAGGCCTGTGCCGACGACACTGAAACGCCCGTTACCAGCTCTACCTTGATCTTCGCTCGCTCGAAGTCGCGCACTCGCTCGCTGACGCTGTCGTAAAACGCGTCGGTCTGATTCGTCGCTCGGATCTCGCGGGCGCACTCGAGGTATTCCTGAAGGGAATCGGTCAGTGCGAGATTCGCAGCGTTGCGCTGCCGCCCGGCTCGCTGCTGTAGTTTCGCCGTGCCCGCCACCAGCAGCACGGCCACGGGGATGGGCCACAACGCCGCGAGCGCAAGGCGCCAGTCGAAGATAATCAGACACACAGCCACCACAAGCGTCGAGGCGGACAGCCCGAACAGCTGCGGCATGACATGCGAGAACATGCGCTCGTGATCGGCGCAGTCTTTCATGATAGCGCTCGTAAGATCCGACAGGTCGCGCTTGCCAAAAAACGACAGCGGCAGACGGCGCAGCTTCTCGGCCAGGTTCACGCGCTTGCGTGCGCTCTCGTCATACACCACGTTGTAGGTGTTGGCGTACTCAAGCCATTGGGTGGCGAACATGAGCGCGAGGATGGCCACGATGGCCACAAGGTAGCCGCCCAAGGCGGGCAGCGGCACAGCTGGATTGACGAGATGCGCTACGAACTCTGATGTGACCAGGTACAAAAGCCCGATAGGCGCCATGAGCACGATGTTGGCAAGCGCGGCCGATGCCGCTCCCCGCTTGAAGTCGCGGACACCCTGCTCGGTGAGCGCAAACATGTTACGCAGCATGGCTTTCACCCCTTTCGATTTTCCACGACACTGACGTGCGATAGTCGTCCCACATCTTCGCGTACAAACCACCGGCCGCAGCCAACTCGTCATGCGTGCCGCTTTCCACGAGGTGTCCGCCTTCAAGCACATGGATGGCATCGGCGTGCACCACGGTGGACAGACGATGCGCGATCATCAGCACCGTCTTGCCCTTTGTCAGCTCGGCGAGCGCAGCCTGAATGAGCGCCTCGTTCTCGGGGTCGGCAAAGGCCGTGGCCTCATCAAGCACCACGATGGGCGCGTCCTTCAAGATGGCGCGGGCAAGCGCGATGCGCTGGCATTCACCGCCCGACAGATAGACGCCTTTCGCGCCCACCACCGTGTCGAGGCCCGCTGGGAACTTCGACACAATGTCGTCACACTGCGCCGCATGAGCCGCCGCCTCCACCTGAGCGCGCGTGGCCGAAGGGCAAGCAGCGCGAATATTGTCGGCCAGGCTGCGCTTGAACAATCGGTCGTTCTGGAATACGAACGCCACCTGCGCCATGAGCTCACTCGTGGGGATGTCGCGCACGTCCACGCCACCCACACGCACGACGCCCTCGCACGCATCCCAGAAACGCGGCACGAGGCTGGCCGCCGTGGTCTTGCCGCCACCGGACGGTCCTACAAGAGCTACCGTCGCACCCGTCGGAACCTCCAGACTTACGCCCGACAGCGCCGGCCCGTCGGCGCCGGGATAGGTGAACCCGACGCGTTCGAACGAGATCGAGGCATCGCGCGGCATCAAGCCGCAATCGACCGGCGGCTCGGCTAAAAGTTCCACGCTCAGCACCTCATCGATACGACGCACGGAGTCCTGCGCCATCTGCACAGCCTCGGCGGCGTACATCACCTTCGACATCATGATGGTGGTCAAGGCTGAAAACACCACATAGAACAGAAAATCGGTGAGGAAGGTGGCGAAGTCACCCGCACTGTGCGCCAAAAGGATGCCTGCCGGCACGAGCACGGCGAAGGTGGCGTTGATGGCAACAAGCTGAATGACCTGCGGCTTTTGACACGACCTCGCGTAGCTGCCAGCCATGTCGCGGTAGCTCATAATGGCCTCGGAGAATGCCTTAAACGAATGCACCGTCTGCTGGAACACCTTCACCACGGGAATGCCGCGCACGTACTCCACGGCCGCCTTGTTCATGCGGTTGAGCGCGTCTTGGTAGCGCACCATGAATGTCATGCCGTCGCGTTTCGTCTGACGGCCGATCATCCACCACAGGGCGAAGAATGACACGGCAATCGGAATGAGGCACACGAGTCCCAGCACCCAATCGAATACGAGCATGACCGCGAGGAACGCCACCGGCGTGACGAGCGAGCCCACGAAGTCGGGCAGCTTATGCGCCAGCACGTCCTCGGTTTGGGCCGCGCAGCCATCCACAATGCGGCGCACCTGCCCCGAAGCATGGGAGTCGAAGTACCCGAGCGGTACGCGCCCGAGGTGCTTGAGGGCCGCGCGGCGCATGTTAGCCGCCGTGCGAAATGCCGCCAGGTGCGTACACATGAGTGCTCCAAGATAAATGAAGAGAGCCGCCGCTGCGAAGACGCAGGCCCACCAGCCCCACTGGGTCACGTCAGCAGCTTCACTCCAGTTCGGCGCAACGGCCACAAGGTCGCGCACGACAAACCACACGAACACGAGCGGCATGAGCGCCACGACGGCGTTCACCGCCGAAAGGATACAGCCGATAACAGCAAGCTTCCTTCGGGGACCAGCGAAGTCGAGCAGACGTAGAATGGCGTTTCGCGGCTTCGCTTCCTTTCCGACATCGCGCCAAACTTCGGTCGATATCGGCGCGACAGCATCGCCCGCAAGCGGAGCGGCGGCGGCCGACGATTCGTTTGACATGATAAAAAGCTCCTTTCCGCCGCACAACCTGGCTCAACGGCCAGGTTGTGAGACCAAAAGGGAGCGCAGCAGACGCTGCACTCCCGTGTTCTCTTGCGTTACGCGCCCATGCGGGCGAAGTGCTTCTTGAACAGCTTTTCACCAAGCAGACCGCCTGCCACCGAACCGATCACCGTGGTGCAGGCCGCCACAAGACAGAGAGGTCCGTACACGAAGTCAACGAGTTGCTGGCCGTACTCGGCCGATAGGCCCATGGCTACGCACATATCCACATAGGTTTGCCCCGCAATGAAGATGAGTGATATCTGCCCAGCCCAGAAGCACAGTACAAAGGCCGCAAAGGCAACAATACGCTTTGTCGCGGTGCGCTGAGTGGGTGCCCCCAGCACGAGTTCGGCAACGAGACCGCCGACGACAATACCAACCGGGCCGGTCCAAAACATACCCATAAGCAGCCCCAGAGCACCAACGAGCACGCTCATTACCGCCACTGCGCCGCGCTTCGGCACGCGCGCCAGCACGTACGTCCACACGATGCCACCAGGCACGGCGCCCACCGTGTGGGTGAACCATGCCATGTTCGCGTTGGCTGAGAACACCATTGAGCAGGCCATAAATACCGCGAACAGCAGCACGCCGAACAGCGCAACCAGCACGTAATCGCGGCCTGTCATCCTGCCCGCAGTGCGGCCCGTGATCGCAGCTTTCGTAGATACCTTCGTTTTCGTTTTTGTTGTTGTCGTTTCCATGAGTGAAACTCCTTTCCGAAGATTGATACCAAAGACGTAAGAGTGAAACAGCTTCCGCGTAGGAAACACTACGAGGCGAACCCGAGCGTACGTCGCGTTTTGTCGAGCGTGTTGTCGTCGAGGCGGTAGTGGTCGGTCACAACGCCGCCGTCAAGCACCACTATGCTGTCACAGGCGGTACACAAAAACTCATAGTCGTGCGTGATGACCAGCACGCACGCGCCTTCATCACGCAAACGGCGTAGCTCACGCGCCACGCGTTCCATGTTGCCGTAGTCCAAACCGCTCGTGGGTTCATCAAGCACGACGACGCGCGCACCCTGCAAGGTACCAACTGCGATGGCTGTCCGTTGGCGCTCCCCACCCGACAGCGACAACGGATGGCGAGAAGCAAGGTTTTCCAGGCCAAAGCGTGAAAGCGCTTCCGCCGCTGGCAGACAAGTTACGTCGGTCTGGCGGCCAACGTGCACAGCTGCCCCCTCCAACTCACCGCGTACCGTATCGCTCAACAGTTGATAGCCCGGCTCTTGCATGACGAGAAACACTCGACCGGCGCGGCGACGACACGGCTCTGAGCGTCCGGCGAGCGCTACGGAACCCGCACGCTCGCGATGTAAGCCTGCCGCACACCGCGCGAGCGTGCTCTTACCTGCGCCGTTACTGCCCACGAGGGCCGTAACGCTGCCTGCCCTCCATGCCGCCGTCGCACCGGACAGCACGTCCCTTGCGCGACCGTAGCCCACATGGAGGTCTTCGACAGCGAACGCGGGTGGAGCGTTGGCGCCCCGCTGGGTGCCACTCGTTGGGCCGATGGGTGCGTGCAGTTCATCGAGTCGCCACGCCCGCAGGCCGAGTGCATGCCGCTCGTCTACAGAAAGTGCGTCGAACTCTTCTGCCGTCCAATCATGGGCGATGCGGCCGCCCTCCACGTGCACGATGCGGTCAGCCATGTCGCGCAGCCACCACAGCCGGTGCTCCGAAACGATTACTGTCTTGCCCAGGTCCTTGCAGCGCGCCACTGTGCGCGCAAGCGTGCGCATCGCATGCACGTCAAGTGCCGCCGTAGGCTCATCGAGCACGAGGATATCCGGCCCCAACGCGTAGACCGACGCGAGAGCCACCATTTGACGCTGCCCTCCCGACAGCGCCCGAATGTCGCGGTCAAGTAAGTGCTCTACTCCCAGATCGCAAGCCGCATCGTGCACCCGGGAGCGTATCTCGTTCGCCGGCAAGCCCAGATTCTCGCAGCCGAACGCAATCTCAGAGGTGGTATCCAGGTTGAAGAACTGGCTGCGCGGGTTCTGAAACACCGAGCCAACCCGCCGGGACAGATCATCCATGCCCAACTCGTCGGTCAAGCGATCGAACACGCGCACCTCCCCGGCGAGTTCTCCCTGGTACACATGCGGGATCAAGCCGTTCACAAGGCGCGTGACCGTGGTCTTGCCGCAACCCGACGCGCCGGTCAGCACCAAACATTGACCAGCAGGCACTTCGAGCGTCACCTCGTCGAGTACCTGTTCACTCAAAGCACCTTCGGCGTCTGAGTAGCGAAACGACACATGATTAAACGACACGGCATTCATACGAGCACCCCCCAACGCGTCGCAACAACCAGAACGGTCAGCGCGGCGAAGTAAACAGCAAACACGAAATCGCAAGGACGGATCCGCAGATCGAAGTAGGAGGTGCGGGAAGCGTCAGAGTCTATACCGCGGACGACAGCAGCGTTCGCCAACTCGTCAGCCACAATGCCCACGCGTGCCACCACCGGCACAAGCACGTGCTCGATGACTTGCAGCGGGTGACGTAGTAAACGCAGAGGCGTGAGCGCCACCCCCCGCACTTTCATCGCGTCGAGCACACAGCGAAACTCCTGGCCAAGCGTTGGGAAGAACCGCAGCATAACGCAGAGGGCACACGCCATTTTGCGCGGAACGCGCAAGCGTTGCAAACCGCAGGCCAACTCGCCCGCACGCGTCGTGGCCACCATGTTCGATGCGAACGCCGCAATGCAGAGCACCCGGCGAATCATCGTCACCGATGCCCCGAACGGCGCGAGCAGCCCCCCGCCCGCCACGAAAAGCGTGCTAAGCATGAGCAACGCGGCATAGGCGACAAGCCAGCGAAGGGCCGACCGCGTACGTCCACTCCAACACATGGCTGCGGCGCTGCCGCCCATTGCGGCCAGCTCGAAGAGGATTGACGAGGACGAGAACGCAGTCACATTGAGCAGCAGCACGATGCCGAGAGCCACACGGGGATCCAATCTGCGAAACGTGACGGATGTGCGTTTTGCCTCAGCGGCGTCGAGAGCCAGCACCTGCCTTGGTGCCATTCTTCCTGAGAACGATGCCGTGCACGCGCCGGAGTTCGCCTGAGGTGCCACGGTGTGCACCGTGGCCTGTGGTATGCTATCATTGTTATCCATGGTTAACATACTAACGAAGCAGGAGGAACTGCAAGGGAAGGAGGTTGCCGTTGCGTGACACTGCCGAAAAAGCTGAAGCGCGGGCCGAAATTGCGCCCGCCCTGCGAACAGACCGCCCCCAGAGCGAATCCAATGCTGCTGAGTCGCAGGTGGAGGAGTTGTTCTCTCCTCAGATCATACAGCTTGGCGGCGTGCCCGCCCCACCAGGGGCGCAGGGGCGGCAGGGACGCGTCTGGACCTTCGACCCTGCGCGAGGCGAAGGTTTTTATTGGTACTTCGCCGTTGAAGAGGGGCTTGCTGTCGGGGCGTTCACATTCACCCTGCACAAGGATGGCGGCTTTGCCTGCGACGCGCCCGACTGCTGGTACTTCGGCTCGTATTCGCACACAATGCTCCCCTACCTGGGCACCTGTGAGGAGGGACCTGATCGAACGGTTGTCGGTCACATATGGAAACGACGGCCCTACTACCAGCCCGTGCACGCGGGCGAACGACTCGGCGAAACCTTTGTCGCGCTTCTGCCCTCAGGTTTGCGTGCGGTGAGCCTTGAACTTAGCTGCGACCCCGTGGTGCTATCGTCGGCCATCGGCGCGCTTGATGGCTCCGCTTGCCCAGCCGGCCTCGCTGCGCTGCTCGACGACCTGCGGCGTGCTCGACCAAGCGCCGTCACGGCGCGAGCTTACTACCGCAGCAAGATCATTGAGGCGTGCTCCCTGATTGTGGACTGGCGTTTTGCGAACAACCGAATGGGTCTCGAGCATCTGTCGGAAGAGGATGTGCGTACTCTCGCGCGGGCGCAGCGACTGTTACAGCATAACCTCCACCGCGTTGTGAGTAGTGATGAACTCTGCCACGAAGCGTGTGTCGGTGCCACGAAACTCGCGCGCCTTTTTCGCACATCATGTGGGTTGTCGCCTGGCGAATACGCGCGCGAGCTGCGTATGGAACGCGCGTGCGATCTTTTGGCCGATACCGACCTGCCTCTTTCTGCTGTGGCAGAGCAGACGGGCTTCGCCCGACAGGGAAGTTTTTCCGAGGCATTCCGTGCCCGATTTGGCACAACGCCGCGCTCCTGGCGCTCAGCGGTAAAAGCGGTGCGGGCGCCTAGGCAAAACCATTCTTGAAGGTTCATGAATTGCGACGCGACATCGTCTGAGTAACACCTATTTGCCAGAGCATTTGTATTATCTGATAACCGATGCTCACACAGTATGATTCAAGTATGACAAAACCAACAGACAACCGCTCTTCTCATGGCTCATCCCCTTCCCCCTCGCGGGGGTTGGTTGTGTTTGGACGCTGGGCGCTGGTGGTGGCTGGCGTGGTGGCTATTGCGCTCGGGTTTGTGACATCGTCCGCGCTTGTGCGCGCTGTGGTGTTCGCAGGGCTGGCGTTTCTGCTGGCGAATGCGCTCTTCCAGCATATGCCGCTCAGTCGTGCGTGCATGGCTGCGGCCGCCATCGCGCTCCTGTTCGGTGCAGCTGTGTCTCTCTATCGCCTGTTCACCTGGGACATGGGCCTTGCCAGCTGGCTTCCCGACGCCCTTGGCGCACTCGTAGGCGCCGCGATATCCTACCCCGTTCTCAAGCGCATCAACCGCGTCATGAATTCCTAAAAGGTGCCCCTTCCTCTTCCCTTCCGCGTGTTTTCTGGTACCGTGCCTTACAACACGCGTTTCGAGAAGGGTGCTTCAGCATGCGCATACTTATTGTGGAGGATGACGCGACCATTGTGGGTAGTTTGACGGAATTGCTGCACCGCGAAGGGTATGAAACCGCAAATGCCGCGCGGCAGGACGAGGCGGTGGAGTTGCTGTGCGCGGGGGCGTTTGATTTGGCGCTGGTGGATGTGGCGCTCGCGCAAGGCAACGGATTTGCGGTGTGCGCGGCGGCGAAGGCGGCCGATCCAGCGCCGGCGGTTATCTTTCTGACGGCTTCCGATGATGAGTACAGCACCGTGGCGGGCCTCGATATGGGGGCCGATGACTACATTGCCAAGCCCTTCCGCGCTCGCGAGTTGCTCTCGCGCATCAAAAGCGTGCTGCGGCGTGCGGGTGGTGCAGCGGCGGCCACGGTGCGTTTGGGCGATGTCGAGATTGACCCCGCGGCGGCCGTCGTGCGCAAGGCGGGGTGCGAGGTGGCGCTCACGGCGCTTGAATACCGACTGCTGCTTCTATTCGCGCAGAGACAGGAACGGCTCGTCACGCGCGAGCATGTGCGCAACGCCATCTGGGACAGCGCCGGCGAATACGTAAGCGACAACACGCTGAATGTGTACATAAAACGCCTGCGCGACAAGATTGAGGACGACCCGGCCGACCCGAAGCTGGTGCTCACGGTGCGCGGCCTGGGCTATAAGGCCGGACCAGGAGCCGGAGCGTAAGGGGACGCGCATGAACCTACTGAGGAACCGCACCTTCGCCGCCGAATTAGCGCTGATGGCCGGCGTACTGGCGATACTCGCCGCACTCGCTTGGCTGCTTTCCGGGCCGCAGACAAGCCTTTGGGTGCTTGGCGCGGGGGTGGTAGCCTGCGCGCTGTTCTGGGCGTACTCGGTGCAGCGCTTCCAGGAGATCGCCCAGTTAGCTGCGGAGGTTGACGAGATACTGCACGGTGGGAGGCGTATTGACTTCTCGGATTATCGCGAAGGCGACCTTGCCGTACTCAAGAACGAGCTGACGAAGATGACCTCCGCACTCGCAGGCGCAAACGAACACCTCAACCAGGAGAAACAGGCGTTAGCCAACGCGCTAGCCGATGTGTCGCACCAGATCCGCACGCCGCTCACGGCTATCAGCTTACTGGTGCCCACTATCGAGGACGCCCAAAGCGAAGCCGAGCGCGCTCGCGCGCTGCGCGAGCTGGAAGGCCTCGTCGACCGCGTGGGGTGGCTCGTAACCACCCTGCTTAAGCTGGCGAAGGCCGACGCGGGTGCCATTCGCGTGCAAGCGGTTCCCGTCGATGTGGCGCGACTCGTGCATGACGCGCTGGCTCCGCTCGCAGGCGCGCTCGACTTGCGGGGCATCACGGTGCAGGTGGACGTGCAACCCGGCGCGACATTCACCGGCGATGCCGCCTGGTCCGCCGAGGCGCTGGGCAACGTGCTGAAGAACTGCATGGAGCACACGGCCACCGGCGGAACCATCCGCATCAGCGCCACCGAAGATGCCGTGGCCCTGCGGCTGCGCGTGGTTGACACCGGCCCCGGCATCGCGCCCGAGGACCTCCCCCACCTGTTCGAGCGCTTCTATCGTGGCGCCGGCTCCGAGGGCTTCGGCATTGGCCTCTCGCTTGCCCAAGCGCTGGCCACCGCCCAAGGCGGCACCCTCCGCGCCAGCAACAACCGCACCACCTCCGGCGCGCGCTTCGACTTCACCTTTCCCAAGATGGTGGTGTAAAGAAATAGATCGTTTCAGTTTATCGGACGAAAAATTGGAAGTTGGGAGATTTTGCTACATGGAAGTTGATTTGAAAAAATTAGAGAATACCTTGAATGAGGCTGAAGTCATTTATTTATCAACAAGTTTGAACGATGTTGTTTCTTCCAGACCCGTTAGTCCAGTAAATATTGGATTGCGACTATTCATTAGAACATCAGCCGCTACGAGAAAAGCAAAAGAAATGACGGCTAATTCTCATATTGCCGTGTGCGTTGGAAATTTCTATTTTACAGGTTACGCAAAGACGCTCGGTTCTGCGCTCGATGAGAGTAACAGTAAAATAAAGGAAGCCTATCTCATGCGTTATCCTGATTCATTTAGTAAGGAAGATGAATTTATTCAAACCGATGAAGTGTTTTTTGAATTGTCCATCACAAAGGTTTCAGAATGGATGTATGAAAATGGTGTTCCCGTTGGATTTGCGGAACAAACGATAGGTTAAATTCCAGTTTCCGCGTGCCAACAAAACGATGTGAAAACCTTCGGGTTTTGTAAGGGCGGAGCCGCATGCAGTTTCGCCTTAGTTTTTATGGGGGGCAGATTTGTGTATCCCGTTTTGTAGGGCTTTCTCTCGCTTCTGAAGGTAAAGTGACTATTCTGTAATGCGGGTTTCACGCCGGGGCAAGGGTGGGGTGGCAGACTGGTTGGTAGACCTCCCAGCGAGAAAGGCATACCTATGGACATTCTGACCATCGAACATCTCACGAAGGTGTACGGGCAGGGGCACACGGCCCTCAAAGCGCTTGACGACGTGTCGTTGAACATCACGCAGGGCGAGTTTACGGCCATTGTGGGCTCGTCGGGCTCCGGCAAGTCCACGCTGTTGCACCTGATGGGCGGCGTGGATCGGCCCACTTCGGGCACCGTGCGGCTGGCGGGTGCCGACGTGTACGCGCGCTCCGACGAAGAACTGGCCGTGCTGCGTCGCCGCGAAGTGGGGCTGGTGTATCAGTTCTACAACCTCATTCCCGTGCTGAACGTGGTGGAGAATATGACGCTGCCCGTGCTGATGGACGGTCGCCCGGTGAACGAGGAACGCCTGAACACGCTGCTCGACGGCCTGGGATTGCGCGGCCACGAGCGCTTCCTGCCGAACCAGCTTTCGGGCGGCCAGCAGCAGCGCGTGGCCATTGGGCGCGCCCTCATGAACGCGCCGGCCGTGGTGCTGGCCGACGAGCCCACCGGCAACCTCGACTCGCGCAACTCGCGTGAGATCATGGGCCTCTTGCGCGACTCGAACCGCCAGTTCGGGCAGACGCTCGTGGTTATCACACACGACGAGGACATCGCGTGCGCGGCCGACCGTGTGATCGCCATCGAGGACGGGCGCATTGCCTCGGACGAGAGGCGGCGCTAAATGGCTGGCATCTTCACGCGTTTCACCTTACGGTCGCTCGCGAAGAACCGCGTGCGCACCGCCGTTACCGTGGCAGGCATCGCGCTTTCCACAGCGCTGTTGGCTGCAGTACTAACGAGCGTGGCAAGCGTGCAGGCGGGCCTCTACGAACGCACGGCAGACACCGAAGGCACGTGGCAAATCTTCGCACGGGGCGTATCTGAGCAAACCGTAGCGAATCTCGCGGCCGACGATCAAGTGGTTGACCTGGCCCTCATGCGCGAACGAGGCATGGCGAAGCTTTCCGAGGCGGAAGCGGAGTACATTGGCTCCTACGTGGCCGTGCGCGAGTTGCCAGCCGTGGAGAAGGGGTTGTGGGAGACTGACGGCATGACGCTGGCGCAGCTGCCCGATTTGATTGAAGGCCGCATGCCCGAAGCCCCCAGCGAGATCGTGCTGCCGGACTACAGCCGTGGGCAGGAGCTGGAAGGCGCCGGTGCTCGCAGCGGCGGCCCGCTTGCGGTGGGCAGCACGCTTGAACTTGACCTGGGCACTCACATGATAAAAACCGACGACGGTACGATTGCTACAGGGAGCTTCGAGGTGGAACCCGTATCCGATGACGGCGAACCTCAGAGCGAGATCGTTGATGCCCAGCCGCAAACCTTCACAGTGGTAGGGTTCTATGAGCGCCAGCCTCCCTTCGGCGGTGACTATTACACCACATCAGCTTCTTCCATTGTGGCGTTGACCGTCTCTGGCGACACCGAGGAAGGCGCTCTTGCCGCCTATGCCACCACACGTGGTGTGACCAGCCTCGATGCCATGAAAGAGCTCGCGACCACAGCCGGTGCCTCAGATTCAGACGCAACCATCTACCACACGAACCTCTTCCGCTACCAGGGCATCGACGTCGGCAATCCCATCTGGGGAACGCTTTGGATGGTTGCCGCGGTGCTGGCGGTGGTGATTGTGGTGGCGTCGGTGTCGCTCATCTACAACGCATTCGCCATCTCGGTGGCCGAGCGCACGCGGCAGTTCGGGCTGTTGGCCTCGCTTGGCGCGTCGAAGCGACAGCTGCGCCGCAGCGTGCTTGTTGAAGCGCTGGTGCTTGGTGTGATAGGCGTGCCGCTGGGCCTTGCGCTGGGTGTGGCGGGGACGGCGGGTGTGTTCGCCGTAACACAGGAGGCATTTGCCACGATGTTTGGCAACGAGACGGGTCTTTCCGTGCAGGTAGAACCGTTTGTGATGGTTGTGGCCGCGGTGCTTTCGCTGGCAACCTTGCTGGCAAGCGCGTGGATTCCCTCCGCTCGCGCGGCACGCGTATCCGCCGTGGACGCTATCCGGCAGACGCAGGACGTCCACCTCTCGAAGCGCGCCGAGCGCAAGGGGCAGCCAGCGCGGACGGCACGTCGGTGAAGCTGGGGCTTGCCGGCCGTCTGTTCGGCATCCCCGGATTCGTGGCGCACCGCAACCTTTCCCGCTCCACCGCGCGCGGGCGCACGGTGGTAACGTCGCTCGCGGTGAGCACTGTGCTTATTGTAACCACCGGCAGCTTGGCGGTTGCCATGGACCCCATCATGGAACGAGCCCAAAGCAGTGGTGGAGCCGGCAGCGGCGCGGATGTGATTGTGTCGGCACACATCGACTATTCAAGTGCGAGCAACGATGCCATGCTGTCCGACCATGTGGAGGACCTCGACCACTTCCTTGCGGATGCGCGCACACTCGACGGCGTTGAGTTCCTTGGCTCGGCGCGCCAGGGTCAAACCGAGGTAGTTATCCCTGGTGACATGATTACCACCGAAGCACGCGAGGTGCGCGAAAGTCTTGACACCGAGCAGATGCCGTCGTACTACCCACGTAGTTTCGGGAAGAATGGCACCTATTATGGCGATGCCACGCTGTTCTACGTGGATGATGCGTCGTGGCGTAAGCTCGTGAATGAGCTGGGGCAGGACGAGAGCGCCTTCGCCGATCCGGCACACTTGCGTGCTCTTGGCCTCAATACGTTCAACAACGTTCTGTCGGACGGCACGTACGTGTCCACCAAACCGTTCGCGAACGTCGGTGCCGTTTCGCTGTACACAATTCAGGATAGAGAGGGCTTCTTATCAATCGGAATGAGCGAAGGCGACGATGGTTTGCCGGCTGTGGCTTTCATTAACACTCAAGCCGATACCGACTACGATATAAAGATGCTGCCCGCGTCCGAAGTGGCAACATCGATAGCGCTGGAGGTGGCCGCGCTCACCGAGGACGAGCCGGCCGTGCTCAATACCATGGCTGCGAGCAGCCGCTTCCCCGCTTTCATTCTACCCGAAAGCGCGGCGGCCGGTGGCAGCGAGAGCCCGCTGACTTACGGAAACGCCAGCTTCTCGTTCAAGGCGGACGATCACGCGAAGGCTGCCGAAGCGCTCGAAGCGCTGGGCGCTACCTACAGCGGGGTCACGTTTAATGTGGCGGACATCACCGAAAGTTCGCGGCAGAACCGCTTGATGATGCAAGCCATGCAACTGTTCGTGCTGTGCTTCTCGGTCATTACGGCGCTCATTGCGGTGGCGAATGTGTTCAATACGCTGGCCAACAGTATCATCCTGCGCACCCGCGAGTTCGCCGTGCTACGCTCAACCGGCATGGGCAACCGCGCGTTCGCCCGTATGTTGGCCTACGAATGCGCAAGCTATGCGGTGCGCGGGCTGGTTATCGGCCTGGTAATTGCCATTGCGGTGGCATATGCGTTGTACTTGGCCACGACACAGTCGTTCATGGGGCTTGCATTCACGCTACCCTGGCCCTACCTTGGTGCCGCCGTGGCCGTAGTTTTGGTGGTACTTGCGCTGAGTGTAGCCTACGCTCTCCACCGCGCTCGCGCCGGTAGCATCGTGGAAGCGCTGCGCACGGATGCCATTTAGTAGGTTGATTTAACAGTTGCCGAGCAGTACGTCGTCCAGGTGGCAGCGTGCTACGGCGGCCAGGCGCTGCAACGTGGCCACCGGTGTGGGCGGCCGGTCAAGCATCCGGTGGCTCGGGAAGAAGCGCGTGAGATGCAGCGGGATGGAAGGGTCGAGCAAGGCGAGCCAAGATGCCGCCCGCTCGATCTCTTCCTCGCTGTCGTTGAGGCCGGGGATAACGAGGGTTGTCACCTCTACGTGGCAGGTGGACAATGCTGAAAGTGCCCCTCAGTCACAACGAGCCTCCCCTCCCCGGTCGTGACGCACCACCTCAAAGCGATACAGTTCCACGTCGTTGTCACCAGGATGAATGCCCGCCTTGCGTTTAGCTATGGCTACCTGGTCTTCTACCGTGTCGACACCTTCCAAGTCCGGCAGCAGCAGCCCGCGGCGACTCCCCTTTTCCACGATGACACCCCAGCACGTGGGGTTCAGCTCATCCAAAGAACTCACCGGCATGGCCGGGAACAGTACGTCGACCGAATACGAAAGCGCATCCAACTCATCTTCGCGCACCGGGGCAAAACGTGGGTCTTCGCTCGCCGCCAGCGCTCCGTTGCGTATAATTTCTTCAGCCACGCAGGCGGTAGAGGCATCAATCGTGCCAATACATCCGCGCAAGTCGCCGCGCTCATGCAGCGACACAAAGACACCCGCACGCTGATCCACCAGTTCAGGCGGCAGTCCGTCGGGCAGAGCAAGAGGGCGTCCCGTGCGCACATACGCCTCAACCGCACGACGCGCCAGAGCTACGAACGGGTCAACGCGAGCCTCAGCCGCTTCATCAAGCGTTTCGCGTACGTCGGCTTCTTCATCAACGGCCGCCTGCACCGCGTTGTCACCCTGCGCGCCCTTCACCTCAAACGCCGCCACGGCATAGCCCACGCCGAACGGACCCTCGTAGCTCAAAAGCTCATGCGTACACGCAAGACCGTCCAGTGCGCCCGCCATAATCTGGAATGAACGCAAGCCACATTCGGCGGCTTCTTCCAAAAACGCCCCATCATAATGGAACAGTCCCTCGAGATCGCCCGCATCCAACAGCCGCGTCACGTCGCGATCGAACACGGGGCCTTCCGGCGCATATCCATACGGCCCGTCCGCCTTCAGCTTGTGAGACAAATCCCCACTCGCTATGAGCACGGTAGTGCGATTCAAATCGCGCGCCGCCTCGGCAATGCAACGACCCAGTTCACGATGGTCGGCCGCCGCAAGCCCTGACAACCCCGCGCGTACCAGCTGGTAGCCGCCATACTGTTCATTCACGAAATACAGCGGCACAAACGTGGCGTGATCCAGCTCCCCGTCGTGCATGCCGCTGCCGCAGATGGGGACACCCCGACCGCGCGCACACGCCGACACGGCGGAGGCATACTGCTGGTCGTAGGGCACCGTCATGGACGCGTCCCACGCGCCAAAATTTCCCATATCGCCATGGGCGGCGTCTCCCGTGGACACGTGGAAGCAGTCATAGAACGCCGGCGCATGGGGCGAGACAACCACAATGGTGTCGGGCGCGTGCGCGGCAATGCGGCGCGCCACCTCCTCATACGCATCAATCGTGTGCTGAATCGCGCGCTCTTCCCCTCGCCCGACGGCGGGAATAATGAGCGGCGGATGGGGAACGACGTAAGCCGCGACGATACTCATAGGAGATCCTTTCACGAGGCGGACGCTCTTCGTTTATTGTAGCACCGCGCTAGCCGCCGAGGTGCACCTCACGCTTCAAGACGTAGCGAAGCACCAGGTAATAGGCTATGCCAATAACCATCCAGGTTACGCCGAGAATTTTCGCCGGCACATCAAGGCTCCACCACGTATAGCCAATTACTGCGATACCGCACAGTGGCACCAACAAATGCGCCACCCAGCGTCCGTCACGCTTTTTCACGAAAAAGTAGCCAATCACGGTGACGTGCAGCAGTAAAAACGCCGTGAGTGCGCCGAAGTTGACGAAGAGGGAGATGGTGTCCGAGCCCATCTGCCCAAACGTCAGCACCAACACCAGCGTAAGTACGCCCACGAAAATAGATGCCACATACGGCGTGCGGTACTTCGGATGCACCTTCGCAAGCGCATGCGGCAGTCCACCGTCGCGCCCCATGGCGAACAGGATGCGCGACACCGCTGTCTGCGCCGCAAGGGCTGTGAAGATGCCCCACGACAACGCCGTGGCCACCGCGCACACCACGTAGAGCCAGCGCCCTCCCACCAGCTGCGCCACCAGGTAGAACGCATTACCTTGGTTGTGAGCGAACACCGCGCCATCAGGGCTGATGCAGCCCGCGATGTAGGTTTGCAGCACAAACAGCCCGCCCACAATGGCAAGCGACGCCATCATGGCACGGCTTGGGCCCCGCCGGCCATCCTTGGCTTCTTCCGACAGGGTTGCAATGCCGTCAAAACCTAGAAACGACAGCACACCGAGCGATACCGCGCTCATGACCAGGTTCGGGTCAAACGTGGCCGGGTTGTAGAAGGGGTCAAGTGAGAATCCGTGCGACGCGGGGTCGGTGAGCAGCCACCGCACACCCAGTACCACAAAGATGGCAAGCACCAGCAACTCCAGCACAAGCGCGACGCGGTTCACAATGTCAGTGAGCGCAATACCGCGCACGTTCACAAACGTGTTCGCCACCACAAACACGATGGAGAACACCCAGGGCGGCACCTCGGGCACGAGCCCGGAGAGTGCCGTCGAGGCCACCACATACATGAGCAACGGGATAAGCAAATAGTCCAAAAGCAGCGTCCATCCCGACACGAAACCAATGCCTTTTCCCAGGCCACGTGAGGTGTAGGCATACACCGACCCCGACACGGGCCACTCGCGAATAAGCATGCCGTACGAAAGCGCGGTGAACACCATAGCGAGCGTACCCACCAGATACACCAGCGCGGGCATCCCGCCCGATTCCGAGAACACGCCGCCATAGATGCCAAACGGCGCGATGGGCACCATGAAGATGAGGCCATACACAATCATGTCCGGCACCGTGAGCACACGCTTCAGCTGCTGCTTATAGCCAGATCCCTGGTTGGATTGCTGGTTTCCCGCGCCCGACGTCGACGCGGATGCCGACGTCGAGGGGTCAGCGGTGGTACTTGCCGCATGCTTCGCCACCTTGTGCTGCGCGCCCGTTCCCATGCGCGGCTCCTTCCGAGTCATCAATTAGCACGCAGCCCCAAGCCACGCACCCCGTCCGACCCACTTTAGCCGCACCAGCCTCCGCCTCCAACGGCACCCCGCACGCTGTTGACCAGCCGTAGCGCCCCTGATAGGTTCTAATGACGAAGGAAAAAGAGAGAGGAAGTCACTTTACTGCGCAACAAGTTCCCCCGATAGAGCATACAAAAGCGCCCCAACAATAATAATGACCAGACAAGCCGCCATATCCCTTTCAACTGGCACCGAGGCAAACCGCGGCACCAGACGAACAAGGGGACGTCGATCTGATAGCGTAAAAAGAAACGGTCCGATCATGAGCAGCGCTATACTGCCATAAGCCATGAGGCGCGCCCACAAAGTTGAACCCATCTGAATCGACTCAGCAGAGGGGTTAATAGCACTGTTAAATGCCGCCACACAAAAGAAGGCAAAGAAAAGAACAAGGGCCACATCCCAGATAACGCCAACGGGAAACGGAATACGCGCAAGAAAACTTCCGAACACGGTGCGCGGGACGCGGCTCCCCTTTACGCGGCCAGAAGGAACTATGGGCTTTTCGCCGTCACTGCCTCCTGTGGAGGTAAGCGTGGTTTGCACGGTGGGGTTGAAAGAACCGCTGGCTCCTGAGGCAAAGCGTGGCACTTCATAGGCTGCGGACGCAGTGCCCAAAAACGCACTGTCGGGCACCACGGTTGCCGCCGCTTCGCAGAACGCGCGCTTCAGCTCGGATGCGCTCGCAAACCTATCAGCTGGATCGAACGCAGCGGCACGTTCTATCACGGCGCGAAATGGCTCGGGCAGCCCTTCTTCCCGAAAGTCCGCTTTACGCGCCTTCGCATCAGGCGTTTTTTCGGTTAGGCAGAAATAGAGCAGCATTCCAAGCGCATACACGTCCGAACGCACATCGGTTTGACCGAACCCAAACTGCTCAGGCGGCGCGTAGGCCCTCGTCCCGAAGTGGCGCGTGTCTTCGTCAGAGTCTTCCTTGAACGCACGGGCGATGCCAAAATCAATGATAGTCATGCTATCGCGCGACAACATGATATTGGAAGGCTTGAGGTCACGATGGATAAGTGGCACATCAAACCCTTCGTGCAGTTCGGTCACCGCATCACAGAGGCGCGGAAAAACGTCACACGCAAGCGCGATGGAGGGGTCGCAGCGATACACCACTTCAGCCAAGGTCTCGCCACCCACGTACTCCATCACCACGACAAGCTTTCCGCCCACGTCGTAGCAATCCATAATGTGCGGCAGATAGCGAAAGCGGCGCCCAGCCTTTTGAGCTGCACAGATACGCTCATACGCAATCCCAAGCCCCGCGTCTCGGTCAATGGCCTTGCGAACGAAGGGGCCTAATTCTGCCCCATTTTCGCCCTTGAAGTACACGCGTTCCGTGGTTTCAAAGGGACTGCTTTTCAGCACGACGTCTGTCCGGTAGCAGGCATCGCGCGCAAGGGTATCGAGGTGTTCGGCAAGTTCGTCAGACATAACAGCAGTATGGTACCAGAAGCCGCACAGTACGCGTCGCGCGAACCGCCAAAGCAGCTGCGGCGCCCAGAGCTTTCAGCAAATGGTGTCCTCGCCGAAGCGGTAGAGTTCTTCGTCGGTCTTTTGGAGGGTGTAGCCGTGGTCGAGGCAGAAGATAATGATGGCGTCGCGGCGGTCTTTGCAGTAGAGCTGGTTTGCGCCGGCAGCTTGCAACAGCCGGTCGGCTTCCTTTAGTGTGAGTCCCATGGCGAACGCAAGCTGCAACACCTTATTGCGCGAAGCGCCGCGCTGCCCCATGAATATCTGATACCCAAACGTGTCATTAAGCCCCGCCTTGCGTACGATGTCTGATCGCTCAAACCCCTTTTCGTCAAGCAAATACTGAAGATACTCCGAAAGGCTGCGCTTAGTCAGCCGATGCCTCTCAGCAAAACTACGCGGATCAGGAGCCGCCAACAACTCCTGAAGCAGTTCTTCAGTTAAAGGCTCTCTCACGCGCCGTTTCCTTCTTTTCTTTGGTTGAGGGTTTCGTTTCATGGTATCAGATCGATGTAACAAGGGCGTTGGAGCAGCACAACGCCCTTGCACACACTTCTCTACGCCTGAGCGACGGAGAACGTTTTTTCTGCAAGTACTGCGTCACTAAAGCTAATAAGTTCGGTGCATTCCACGCTCACATCAGACTGATCGTCAAGTAAATACGCCCACTGTACTGTAGTAGTGGCACCCGGCTTGATCTCATTCATCGTGCTTTGGCTATCGATATCATTCACGATTGCCGAATCAAGTTGCACCCCATTCTGAAAACACTTTGCAGAAATAGCTACAACAAAAGACGTTGCTTTTTCTGAATTATTCGCAAACGTATAGGTGACAACGATAGCAGGTTTTCCAGAATAATCCGAAGTCACCTGACAATCATCGATTGTGACCGCATACTTTGAATCAGCTTGTTCCTGCTGCTGAGCAGGCTCGGGAGGTGTGGGATCGGAAGTTTTTTCATTTTCCACTGAAGATCCTCCGGATGAACAGCCGAACAGCATCATGCATCCGGCCAACGAGGCCGCGAGCACCACCCTGGCGATAGACTTTTTCATAGCACATCTCTCCTTCGTGTAAGTAAATCCCCTTGTATGAGTAGCTTCTTCGAAGCAGCAACCATGCTAGTGAAATGCAAGGGTGGATTCATTAGCTGCCAGCTAAGTTCTCGCAGACGGCAAGCATGACGAAGGCCCGCGTGAGGCGGGCCTTCTGGGGAAGTGCGGTTGGTGTTTGCTATCGCTTAGAAGTCGATGGTGTCGGGGTCGAGGCCGCTTTGGCCGAGAGGGTCTAACTCGTCGATGCGCTGGAGGTCTTCGTCGGTGAGATTGAACCAGAAAATGCGCGCGTTTTCCGAAATGCGGCTTGCGTCCGTGGACTTCGGCAGCGGGATAGCGCGACGCTGGAGGCACCAGCGCAGGCACAGCTGCGCCACCGTGCAACCGTAGCTGGCAGCGATGTCGATGAGCAGTTGGTTTTCAAGCACGCGTCCGCTGCCGAGTGGCGACCACGCCTCCACCACGATGTTGTGGCGATTGCAGAAATCGCGCGTGACCTCTTGGTTGCACCCGGGGTGGAGCTCAATCTGGTTCACCATGGGCAGTATTTCCGCCGCATCCATGAGGGGCTCCAGGTGATGCGGCTTGAAGTTGCTCACGCCGATTGCGCGCACCTTGCCATCCAGGTAGAGCGACTCAAGCGCCCGCCACGTTTCCTGATTGGTGCGCTGCCAATCGGCATCCGCGCCCTGAGCGGCCGGCCAGTGGATGAGGTAAAGATCCAGGTAATCGAGGTGAAGCTTGGCGCGCGATTCTTCGAACGCCTTCAACGTGGCATCATAACCACGGCTGTCGTTCCACACCTTCGTGGTGACAAACAACTCTTCGCGCGGAATGTCGGCTGTGGCAAGAGCCTTACCCACCGTCTCTTCATTGCCGTACGCTGCCGCTGTGTCGATGTGACGATATCCGTCGGCGAGCGCCTGATGCAACGCCTCAAGCCCCGTCTCGCCATCAGGCATTTTCCACGTTCCAAAGCCCACGCAGGGAATGCTATATCCGTTGCGCATCTCAATGCGATCCTTCGCACTCTGTAATTCCGCCATAGTGCCTCCTCTATCACAGGCGCCGACACACCGCCAAGCGCCATCCATCACAACAGGACAACGATACGACCCCTGAGCAAGCAGTCACCGAACTGTGCGAAGATTGTTGGTGAAGAGAAACGCGAACGTTACTCGTCGATGAGGTGGCGGGTGGCTTTGAGGTGGGCGCGGTGGCGTTTGTCGGCGAGGCGACGTTCACGGGCGTGGCGAGAAGGCTTGGTTGCACGGCGCACCTTGGGAGGCACTGCGCGGCGAGTGAATTCGGCGCGCAGCTTCTGAAGGCAGAGCTGACGGTTGCGAAACTGGCTGCGCGATTCACGTGACACTACCGTTATGCCACTTGGCAGGTGCGTCATACGCACGGCAGAGTCTGTAGTGTTCACGCACTGTCCACCGGGGCCGCTTGCACGGAACGCCTGAATCTCACAATCACGCTCAAGTTCGTCAAGCGGAAGCGCCGCCCAACAGGCAAAGTCTCGATATGTCGGATGGTTCGATTCCATGCCTCTATCATAGCACGCACAGTGTACCCCGATGCTTCACGTGAAAATCGTTCGTTGTCTGTCACCGCAAATCACGCAAGCCAAAGAGCACAAGAGAGACAGGGAACAACCCGTAGAAGTCCAATCCGCGACGGCGCGAGATGCCCAGTCCCTTTAGAGGTGAGATCCGCGCAGCCGCCAGGCAAAGAACGCAATAATGACCTGCGTTTTCGCGCTTCGCGCGAACGGCGCTCTGGAGAACGCCGCTACGGGGGTTATCCCTATCGCAAGACAATGCCTACAAGCCAGCCAGCCCGCGTCGTAAGGTAAAGGATGCGAGAAAAGTCGTGGCGTAATAGCCAGCGTGAAGTGCGTCACACTTTTGTGCAGCGGAAAGGGGGCTTTTGTTACAGCCCCCTGAACCTGCCGCTAATCTTTGATGCCGTCGTTGGTGCGGATTAGTTTGCGTTTGATTTTGCCGCCGATGGTTTTGGGGAGTTCGTCGGTGAATTCGACAACGCGCGGGTACTTGTAGGGCGCGGTCGTCTTCTTTACGTGGTTCTGAAGCTCTTTCACCAGTTCATCGGAGGGTTCCCAGCCTTTTGCCAGCACGACGGTGGCTTTGACCACCTTGCCACGGATGGGGTCGGGTGCGGCGGTGACGGCGCATTCCACGACGGCGGGGTGCTCGATGAGCGCACTTTCCACCTCGAAGGGGCCGATGCGATAGCCCGAGCACTTGATGACGTCGTCGTTGCGACCCACGAAGAAGCAGTAGCCATCCGAGTCGCGCCACGCCATGTCGTGCAGGTTGTAGTACTCCCCACCCACAGCCTCACGCGTGCGCTCTTCGTCCTGGTAGTAGCCCACAAACAGACCTGGCGGGTAGGCCTCTTTGAGACCAGTTACGCAAATGGCGCCCTCTTCGCCATCGGGCACTTCCTGACCGTCGTCATCCAGCAGCTTGATGTTCAGCAGCGGAGACGGCTTCCCCATGGAGCCCGGCCGCGGCTCAATCCACGGGAACGTGGCCAGCAGCACAGGACCCTCCGTCTGACCGAAGCCCTCGCGAATCTTCTTGCCGGTCAGACGCTCCCACGCAAGCGTAACCTCGGCATTCAGCGGCTCGCCGGCCGTGGCAAAGTTGTGCACGCTCGACAGGTCGTAGGCGCTCACGTCCTCCTGCAGCATAAAGCGATACATCGTCGGCGGCGCACAGAAGGTAGTCAGTTGGTAGTCCTGAATCTTTTGCAAAAGCTTCGTCGGCACGAATTTGTCCATGTCATAGGCGAAAATGGTGGCACCGGCAATCCACTGGCCGTAGATCTTACCCCAACCAAACTTCGCCCAACCACTGTCAGTCACAGACATGTGGAGCATGTTTTCCTCCACCTGCAGCCAATACTTCGCCGTGATGATGTGCCCCAGCGGATGTGCAAAGTTGTGGCACACCGCCTTCGCCATGCCGGTGGTGCCGGAAGTGAAGTAGATGAGCATGATGTCTTTCGACGTGACACCCGCCTCACCCGTCGGGCGCTCGAATTCGTCAGACTCGCCCGCAATCAACTCATCAAACGGCGTCCATCCCGCGCGCTCCCCCGCCACAATGATGCGGTTCTCAATGGAGGGCGACTCGGGCAGCGCCTCTTCAGTCTGCCCACACACGTAGTCGTCATTCACGCACACCATCATCTTCACCTGTGCGGAGTTGGCGCGATACGCGATGTCCTTCTTCGTGAGCTGCAACGACGCCGGAATAATGGTGGCTCCCAGCTTGCAAAGCGCCACCGCACACACCCAATACTCCCAGCGACGACGCAAAATCATCATGACCACGTCACCCTTGCCGATGCCCAGCTTACGGAAAGCATTAGCCGCCTGGTTCGACAAGCGAGACAGGTCGGTGAACGTAAACGTACGCTCGCCGTCGTGGTCATCGCACCACACCAGCGCACGCTTCTCCGGCTCGACGCGCGCCCACTCGTCCACCACGTCAAACCCAAAGTTAAACGCCTCAGGCACGTTGATCTGGAAGTTCTCGTAGAAGTCCTCGTATGAGTCGAAATCAATGCGGGGACAATACTTATTCAGGATGTAGTTCACTGGTCGCGTTCTTTCTCTCTATCTCACAGGTTGAACTTCTCATCAGGTTGTTAATGACAAGTTCGCCACCAACAAAGTGCAGAGCATGGCGGGTGAGGGACGCCGCGCGCAGATTCCGCACGAGCCGAAACGTCCGACGGACGTTTCGTGCGAGCTCAGGACTGCCCGAGCACGGCGTTCCTCACCCGCCATGCTCGTCCCGCAGGTCATTCAGCAATAATGGTGACGAACTTGGCAGGTACGTCTCCCCCACAGCGCTGTCCATGCGGATACTCCGGGTTGAAGTAAATGCTATCGCCCGCATTCAGTTCAAACTCCTTATCACACCAGGTCACCACTACAGTACCCTCAAGCACCAAGTTGAACTCCTGCCCGGTGTGCGTCACCAGTTTCGCAGGTTCATCGGAGGGGTCAAGCACCACCAGAAGCGGCTGCATAATCTTGCCGGTGTAGCGCCATGCGAGGTCTTCGAAGTGATAGCCGGGGTAGCGGTCCACCTCGCGACCTTCGCCGTTCTTTACCACCTGATAGGTGTTGAGTTTTGCCGCCGTACCGGTAAGAATCTCGGTGAACTCGACACCGAAGTGGTGTGCCATGTGATAAATGGCGGAGATGGGCACATCGTCACCCGTCTCTTCCCAGCGGACATACGTCTCCAAGGGTACCTCAAGTTCGGCCGCCATTTCTTCGCGCGTGACATCGCACGCCTCGCGGAGGCCTTTTATACGCAGGCCAATCTCGGCCAATTCAGCTACCATGAAGTTCCTTTCATCAATCACACGGTCTCCCAAACAAAAACTCGCAACTTTTCCTGCTGTCGCCGCTCGGGATCCTTCCCCTGCGGGACTAGCTTCGCGTCGCGACTCCGGCGCTTCGCGCCTCCGCTCAGGATGACAAGGGGTTACGCGTTCATGCCAATCTGTAGGGCCTTCTTGTTCATCTCGAGCATGGCGGCTTTGCTGGCGGGGACGCATTTCTCCATGGCTTTCCAGAGGGTTTCTTCTTCGCAGAAGTGCGTCTCGGCGTACAGCTTGCCGGCCATGATGATGTTCGCGAGCTTCTTGAAACCCGCCTCTTCGGCCAGCGCGGTGGCGGGAATGGCGCACATCTTCACGCCGGGGATCTCCGGAATGTTCAGGATGAGCGTGGAATCGGCCACCACAACGCCGCCTTCAGCCACGCTATGCTCGAACTTGTCGAGCGAAGGCTGGTTCATAGCCACGAGTGCATTCGGCGCCAGCACCAGCGGGCTGCCGATAGGGTCGTCCGACAGGCACACGCTGCAGTTGGCGGTGCCGCCGCGCATCTCAGGGCCGTACGAGGGCAGCCACGACACCTCACGGTCCTCAATGAGGCCGGCGTAGGCAATCAGCTTGCCGGCGAACAGCACACCTTGGCCGCCGAAGCCTGCGAGCACAATGTTCAGGTTGCAGCTCATTGCGCACTCCCTTCCGTCTGCGGAGCAGGGTTCGCAATAGGGCAGTCGGCCGCACGCGCCGCAGCAGCTTCCGCCGCATTCACAAAGCCATCGGCCACCACGTCTTTGTACACGCCCAGCGGATAGTACGGAAGCATGTTGGTGCGCATCCACTCAAACGAGTCTTGCGGTGTCAAACCCCAGTTTGTGGGGCACGTTGCCACCACTTCAACAAGCGAGTAGCCCACGCCGTCAATCTGATTCTTGAACGCCTTCTTGATGGCTTTTTTCGCCTTGCGCACATTGCGCGGGCTGTCCACGGTCACGCGCTCCAGGTACGCTACGCCATCAAGCGAACTCAGCAGCTCACACACGCGAATGGGGAAACCCGCCTGAGCCGTGTCGCGGCCGTAGGGCGAGGTTTGCGTCACCTGGTTCGGCAGGCTGGTGGGAGCCATCTGGCCGCCCGTCATGCCGTAGATAGCGTTGTTGATGAAGATGACCGTGATATGCTCACCGCGCGTGGCGGCGTGAATGGTCTCGGCCATACCGATGGAGGCGAGGTCGCCGTCACCCTGGTAGGCGAACACGACACCATCGGGATGCACACGCTTCACCGCGGTGGCCACCGCCGGGGCGCGGCCGTGCGCGGCCTCAATCATGTCGCAGCCGAAGAAGTCGTACGCCATAACCGAGCAGCCCACGGGCGCAACGCCGATGGCGTCGCCTTCCACGTCCAGCTCATCGAGGCATTCGGCCACCAGACGGTTCACAATACCATGCGAACAGCCGGGGCAGTAGTTTGTCACAACAGGCAACAGCGCATGGGGGCGCTCGAACACAACCTTCGTTTCCTTTTCAGCCATGGTCTACTCCCCTCCTTTCGCGATGGTTTCGTTCATGTCCTCAAGCTTGACCAGCACTTCAACCGGCGTCGGGATAACGCCACCGGTGCGGCCGAAGAATTCCACGGGGCGACGGCCCGCCACGGTCAGGCGCACGTCGTCCACCATCTGGCCCATGTTCATCTCAACGGAAAGGAACGCTTGTGCGGTGGGCACCACGGCCTCAATCGCATCCGTCGGGAACGGCCAGAGGGTAATCGGGCGAATGAGGCCCGCCTTCACGCCCTTCTCGCGGGCGGCAACCACGGCCGAGCGCGCCACGCGGGCGCTCGCGCCAAATGCCACCACCACGATATCGGCGTCGTCAACGAGGAAGGTTTCAGCACGCTGCTCTTCGCGCTCGATGGTTGCATAGCGCTCGTAGCGCTCGATGTTGAGGCGTTCCAGCTCGTCAGCGGTCAGATACAGCGAGTTCACCACGTTGTGGGCGCGCTGGTGTTTGTGGCCGGTGGTGGCCCACGGCTTCTCGATCTGCTCGTCGCGCGGCTCGGGCATGACCACGGGTTCCATCATCTGGCCCAGCATGCCGTCGGCCAGAATCATGACGGGCGTGCGGTACTTGTCGGCCACGTCGAAGGCCGTGTACACGTAGTCGGCCATTTCCTGCACCGTGGAGGGTGCGTACACCACCACGCGGAAGTCGCCGTGACCGAGTGCGCGCGTGGCCTGCCAGTAGTCGGCCTGCGACGGCTGAATGCCGCCAAGGCCAGGGCCGCCGCGCTGCACGTTGATAATAACGCCCGGCAAGTCGGCGCCGGCCATGTAGGAAATGCCTTCGCCCTTGAGCGAAATGCCCGGCGAGGAAGACGACGTCATGACACGCGCGCCCGCCGCCGCCGCACCGTACACCATGTTGATGGCCGCAATCTCGCTTTCGGCCTGCAAGTACGTGCCACCCACCTTCGGCATGCGCTTGGACATGTACGCCGCAAGTTCGGTCTGCGGCGTGATGGGGTAACCAAAGAAGAAGCGGCAGCCCGCGCGCAGCGCAGCTTCCGCCAGGGCCTCGTTGCCCTTCATGAGCACTTTCTCTGCCATGCCGTCCTACCTTTCCACCGTGATGGCCACGTCGGGGCACATCGTCGCGCAGGACGCGCAGCCCGTGCATGCATCCAGGTCGGTGCAGTACGCGGGGTGATAGCCCTTCGCGGTAATCTTGTCGTGGTCGAGCGCCATGATATGCTCGGGGCACGCGTCGACACACAGGCCGCACCCCTTGCAGAAGAAGTCGTCTACGCTAATGCTCGCCATGATTCGCCTCTCTTATCTCGTCCAGACACACAGGGTAACCCTCACGGGGTCCGGTGCGCTCTCAGTCTTATTGCCAGGGAGTTCTTACATATACTTGCACAGGATAGAGCGCGCAGGCCCCCTCATTCGGCGCAACGCGGGCGATTTCCCGGTCGGTGACCTGCGCGAGGCCGCTGGCGGGCACCGTCGTGCACACAAGGGGAAGCTCACACGCCTGCGCCACAGCTTCAGCAAAGGGAATGCCTTGCGCAATAGCGTCGCCGTCGGTGTCATCCTGAAGGTGCGTGTTGTTCACAATGCCGGTTGCACGCAGGTGGCACTTCGCCTCAATTTCGTGCAGGATGGCGGCTGCTTCCGCCGGCTCCTGCGTGAGATTGCGACTGCGGTTTACCACGTACAGCATCTCGTAGGGCCCGGCTGCCACCGTATTGGCGAAGCGACCAAGCGCCGTCGCGCCCACATCATCGCCACCCGCGTCGATGATAAGCACTTCTCTTTTTTGCCGTTCTGCGATAGGTGCAGGCTCATCGGGAGAACACACTGAAGCAGAGAGTGGCAACCACGAGCGCTGTGCCTGTTCAACGGCGGGCAGGATAGTTCCCGACAGACTCGGGCCGTCGAGGTTCGTGCCGGCGAACACGGGCGCAATGAGGCGCACACCGTGTTCGGCAAGCCGTGCGCGATAGTCGCTTGAGCGGAAAAACGGGTTCACTACATCAAGGTCAACGACAGTCACCGCAAACCCGCGCGTCGCTATATCGAACGCCAGATTCAGGGTGAGATTAGTCTTGCCTACCCCATAATGCCCGCAAATAACCACGACTGCTGTCAGTGTTATGGGAGGTCTTGAACTGGGCAAAGGCTTCAATCTATCGAAAGGCCCGCTGGAGAAAAAACGAGCAATCTCAGCTCCACTCATCTGGCCCTTGCCGCCCTTCGCCGTCACACCAAGCCCTCCGGAGCTTCTGCTTCGTCCACCTCGCGGATAGCGGCGCGGCGAATCTTGCCGTTCACGGTTTTGGGCAGGGCGTCCACGTACTCCACAATGCGCGGGTATTTATAGGGTGCCGTTCGCTTCTTCACCCAGGTCTGGAGCTCTTTAGTGAGCACATCGGTGCCCGCGAAGCCCTCGGCCAGTACGATGGTGGCCTTCACGGCCTTGCCGCGCACCGGGTCGGGCACGCCCGTAACGGCGCATTCGCGCACGGCCTCGTGTTCCAGCAGCACGCTTTCAATCTCGAAGGGCCCAATGCGATAGCCGCTCGACTTGATAACGTCGTCGTTGCGCCCGACGTACCAGAAGTAGCCGTCCTCGTCACACCAGGCTGTGTCGCCGGTGTGGTACCAACCGTCGTGCATGGCGGCCTCGGTTTTCACCGGGTCACGGTAGTATTCCAACATGATACCGGCAGCCTTCTGATGGATGTCGATGCACACCTCGCCCGTTTCGCCCGTGTCGCAGCGGCTGCCGTCGGCGCGCTGAATTTCCACGTTGTACAGCGGCACGGGCTTACCCATCGAACCGGGGCGCGGTGTGGAGCCCGTGAGGTTCGCAATGGTAAGTGGCGTCTCGGTCTGGCCAAAGCCCTCATAAATGGTGAGTCCCGTGTGCTCTTTCCAGAAATCGAACAAGTCCGGGTTCAGCGCCTCGCCTGCCGTGGTGGAGTACACGAGCGACGTGAGGTCGTAGGCGTCGATGTTCTCGGCCATCATCATGCGATACATCGTGGGCGGGCAGCAGAGCGTGGTCACGCGGTACTTCCCGATGAGCGAAAGAATTTCGGAGGGGTGGAAGCGGTCGAAGTCGTACGTAAACACGCACGCTTCCATGAGCCACTGGCCATAGTATTTGCCCCACACGGCCTTGCCCCAGCCCGTATCGGCGATGGTGAAGTGCAGGCCGTCGGGGTTCACGTTGTGCCAGTGCTTGGCCGTGACCAGGTGCGCAATGGCGTATTCGGAATCGTGCAGCACCATCTTGGGGTTACCCGAGGTGCCGGACGAGAAGTACATGAGCATGGGGTCGGCGGCCAGCGTGTCCACGCGCGCGAAGTCGGCCGAGGCAGCGCGCACGCCCGTGTTGAAATCGAGCCACCCTGCACGCTCAATCGGTGCGGCGCAAATACCGTCCGGGCCGGAAAGCGCCGCGCCCAACGGCAGCCCGTCATCGGGGAATACGAGGTTGCCCTCCGCATCCTCCGGCGTGAGGCCGCCACCTGCGCCATTTACCAGAATGCGGCAGGTAAGCGTCGGGCACGCGTCAGCCACGTTGTCCACCACCTGTGCGATGTCGCCGAGCGAGGTGGCAATGATAGCCTTCACCGAGGCCCCGTTCAGGCGATACTCCAGGTCGTGCTCTTTTAGCATAAACGTGGCGGGCACCATGACCGCGCCCAGCTTCGCCAGCGCTGTGGCCACAAACCAGAACTGGTAGTGGCGGCGCAGAATAACCATGACCATGTCGCCGCGACCGATGCCCTGCGCGGCCAGGAAGTTCGCCGTCTTGTCGGACCACGTTTTCACGTCGGCAAACGTAAACACGTGCTCTTCGCCTTCGGGGTTGCACCACACCATGGCGCGCCGATCGGGGTCGTTCACGGCAATGTCATCCACCACGTCGTAGCCGAAGTTGAAGTTCTCGGGGCAGTTGACGGCAAAATCGGTCAGCAAGCCGTCCTCGTCGTAGGTTTCCGTGACGAAGCGAAGGTTGATATTTCTCATGATGAACAGCTCTTTCTTACTCAAGATGCAGCGGAAGAACCCGTCGCGAGACGGATTGATTATCGAAGGTGGGGCGCGGTCGCGAAAACGCGGCAGCGCCTAGATAATCTCCCCGTTCGGCTTCATGACCACAGCCAAAAACACGCACGGCTCGCCGCCGGTGGCAATCATGCCATGACCGCGCCCGGAGTCGTACATCAGCAAATCGCCGGCCTCGAGTTCTTCCACATGGTCCTCGTAGGCGAAGCGCATTTTGCCTGAGATGATGAAGTCGAGTTCCTGTCCTTTGTGATACGACAGGTGAATGGGCACGTTCTGCTCTTCCTCAAGGTAGGGTGCCGTGACCAAAAACGGCTCGGCAAGCTTATCCTTGAAGTGCGGTGCCTTGTGCAGATACTCAAAGCCCGCGCGGCGCTTGATAGAAAGGCCGTCGGCAGCGCGCGTGAGCGAGTAGCCCGTCAGGTGGGGGTTTTCGCCGGTCAGAAGCTCAATGACATCCACACCCAAGCGCTGGGCGCACTTGAACAGGAAGGTGAACGACAAATCCTGTTCGCCGGATTCCTGAGCGGTGTATTCAGCCACCGAGCGCCCCGTCGCGTCGGCCATCTCCTGCATGGTGAGGTCCAAATCCTCGCGCAGAGCGCGGATGCGCCCGGCCACCTCCTTGATATTCGGCTCCATGAGCGCAGACCTCCTTTACGGTCATCCGAGCGCCGCCTTCGCAGGTGGCGCGCCATCATTTGAAAAAGTTTTCCTATTGTATAGCACTCTGGTCGGCTTCACGCGGAAACGAAGAAAATTCTCACGCGTATCCGTGAACGGCAGTTCTTATGAACAAAACCCAGCCCCGCGCTTGAGAGCTGTGCGGACTATCGCGTGCGTATGAAACGCACCGCAAAGTGAGCGTCGGGGGAACCGGGCACAAGCGGCGGGGCGATGCACGAGCGACCCGCCAGGGGGGCCAGCTCGAAGGCGGCGCCCTCAGGGCTTTCCAGAAAGCGCTTCACCACGCCGTTGTTCTCAGCATGCGTGACCGAACAGGTGGCGTACGCCAACTGACCGCCGCGCACCACATGCCCGGCGGCTGAGCGCAGAAGCGCCAGTTCGAGCGCCGCCAGCTCGCCCACACGCTGTTCGGTCAAACGCCAGCGGATTTCCGGATGGCGGCGCAGCGTGCCCAAACCCGAGCACGGCGCGTCGATGAACACCGCATCAAACAGGCCCGTTCCCACCACGTCATCAAGCGCGGTGGCATCACCCGTTAAGGTCTCGGCCACGTGCACGCCGTACGTTGCGGCGCGTTCGCGCAGAAGCTTTGTCTTAAATGCATGGTTGTCCAGCGTGGAAAGTTCCACCTGGCTGCCGTAGGCGCGCAGGGCCCCGCTTTGCAGCAGTACGGTTTTGGTGCCGCGGCCGGCACCAATTTCCAACAGAGAGGCGGGCATGTGATCAGGCAATACGGAAGCGGCAATGAGCTGGGAGGTGGCATCCGACACGAGCACTTTGCCCTGTGTAAACAGCTGCTTCACGCGCTTGTGCTGCAGTACGCGGGGGTCGTGCACGCGGTAGCACCCCGCCACCTCAATTCCTGCCGAGCCGTCCGGCTCAAGTGGCGAGCCCGCCTCAGCAAACGCAGAGAGCACTTCATCGGCGCTCGCGCGAATCTCGTTTACCGCAATATGCACCGGTGCCGGCTCGTTCGAAGCGCGCATGAAGTTCACCGCCGCGGGTGCCCCTAAATCGGCAATGAGGCGCTTGGTGAGCCAGAGCGGAAACGCATTCGCACGCGCAAGTGCCGCCACATCACGCGCCGGATCGCCAAACGGAAAGTCCTCCTTCATCGCCGTCACTTTGCGGAGCACCGCGTTGCCGAGGCCGGCGGCGCGAGGCTGCACGGCACGCACCAGTTCAACCCCCTGGTCAACGGCCGCATGCGGGCTTTTGTCCAAAAACATGATCTCGTAGGCGGCAATGCGCAACGCATCACGCACGTCATCCTGTACGTCATTCGGCGAACGCAGGGCGCGGTCAATCACTTCATCGAGCGTGCCCTGAGCGCTCGTCACACCACGCACCAAAAGCGTTGCGAACGCGCGATCTTCCGGACTCAAGCGCGAGGAATCAATATGTGAGGCAATGAGGTCTTGTGCGTAGGCATCGCGCTCGCGCACGGCGCGGCATACGTCCAACGCGGCACGACGCGCCGGGCTCGCCTTGGACGAGGTGCGCGGCGCTGTGCTTTGAGTGGCATCGCTTGACACGCGACCCACACGTGATTTGGATGCGCGGCGCTGCTCGTTACTCATGCGCAGCCTCCCAGCACATGCCGCCCGCCTTGATACCCTGCACGCCGGCGGCAAACGCCTTCGCGTCCATGGCCTGCTTGCCGTCGGGCTTCACCGAAAACACCTCAGCCGCTCCATCGGCAAAGCCCAGGAACAACCGCTTGCCCGCGAAGCGAATCTCTCCTGCTGGCAATCCAGAAGCAAGTTCGCGCCCCCGTGCGTCATCGGGTTCAACCAGCGCGCAGAGGGTGACCGGCCGCCCCGCAAGAATCGCGCGCGCCGGATGCGCTGCGCTCGAGGCACGCACCTTGCGCACGGCCGTGGCCGCCGTGTCGGTTGGGAGCGGGTCAAGCTCACCCTTTTCAATCTTCGAGGCATAGGTAACTAGTGACTCGTCCTGGTCAGTCCATTCGGCCGCGTCGTTTTGCACATGCACCAGGGCCGTGAGCAGCGCATGCGAGCCAAGGTTCGCCAATTCATCGGTGAGTTCATCGGCGGTTTTAGCGTCGATGCGCGCCGTGCGACACACGCAGAAAGCACCCGTGTCCAGGCCTTCTTCCATGCGCATGACGCACACGCCTGTTTCCTCGTCGCCCGCCAACAACGCGCGCTCCACCGGTGCAGCCCCGCGCCAGCGCGGCAGCAGCGACGCGTGCACGTTCAGGCAGCCATGGCTCGGAATATCCAACACCGCCTTGGGCAGAATAGCCCCGTATGCGGCAACGCAAATGACCTCGGGTTCAAATGCGGCCAGTTCCGCCTGCGCCTTTTCGGTGCGCAGCGTGCGGGGCGTGAGCACAGGAAGACCCAGGCGCTCGGCCGTACGCTTCACCGGCGAAGGCTCCAGCTGCTTGCCGCGGCCGCGTACGGCATCGGGGCGCGTGTAGACGGCCACCACTTCGTACTGTTGAGACAAGTCTTCCAGAATGGTGGCCGCGAACTCCGGCGTGCCCATGAACACGACGCGCATGATTAGCGCACCCGCGGTTCAAGTGAGGTTTCGCCGGGCTTCGCACCCTGGGCAAGGGCCTCGTCGTAGTCGCGCAGCGCCTGGATGCGAGCCAGCGGATCGGCACGCTCAAACATGGTGATGCCGTCAAGGTGGTCGAGTTCATGCTGGAGGCAGCGACCCAACAGCCCGTCGCCTTCAATCTCCCACTCTTCGCCGTCCAAATCGAAGTAGCGCACACGTGCCCATGGCGGACGTGAAATGGGTACCGAAATGCCGGGGCACGACAGGCACCCCTCCCCTTCCGTCACCGGGTCGCCCTTTGTTTCTATCAGTACGGGGTTCACCAGCACAATAGGGTCTTCCTCACCGGATTCGTCCTGGTCGCAGTCGATAACCACCAGTCGCTGCGCCACGCCCAGCTGGGGTGCCGCCAGGCCGCAGCCGCTGTTTTTGTACATGGCTTTCGCCATTTGCTTCGCCAGCTTGCGCAGGCTTTTGTCGTTCAAGTCGCACGGTTCGCACACCGTGTTCAAAATGGGATTGGGCGATTGTACGATGGAAATCACGTCGGCACGTCCTTTTCTCTGCTATCGAAGGCGTCCCGGCGCAGGGCCGGGACGTAAACGTTCATATGCTCGTCATTGTGCGGTTTCACCGGGAAGTTGTCTAGTATCCTGCGGGAAACATCCACAGAAACCCGAGGTGAGAAAGGGAAGCCACGCCTCCATGCCCGACGCCACCACCGCAAAAAGAAGGGCGAGCAGAAGGTGTACCCCTCCACTCGCCCTGTGTGGCATGATGAATGAAAACCCGCTGATCAGGCTTTTGCTTCGGGAGCGTCCGTCACGATCTCCTTCAACGAGGCAGCCAAGCCGGCAATGCCCTGGATATCTGAGGGGATGATGATCTTGGTAGCGCGACCGTTCGCAGCGGACTTGAAGGCCTCGTAGGCCTGGAGCGTCAGCACGGCGTGGTCGGCACCGGCTTCGCGCACCATGCGAATGCCATCGGCCGTTGCCTGCTGCACGTTGAGGATAGCCGCAGCTTCACCCTCGGCCTCGCGAATCTGCTTTTCTTTCTCGGCTTCCGCGGCCAAGATGACCGTTTGCTTTTCAGCCTCGGCGGCGAGAATCTGCGCCTGCTTGTTACCCTCAGCAATGGTGATGGCAGCCTGCTTTTCACCTTCGGCCAGAAGCACGGCCTCACGCTTTTCACGCTCGGCTTTCATCTGCTTCTCCATGGCCTGCTGGATAGCGGCAGGCGGCGTGATGTTCTTCACCTCGACGCGGTTCACCTTGATGCCCCAGGCGTCAGTTGCCTCGTCCAAAATGGAGCGCATCTTGGCGTTGATGGTGTCACGCGACACCAGCGTCGTGTCCAAATCCAGGTCGCCGATGATGTTACGCAGCGTGGTAGCCGTCAGGTTCTCAATGGCGATGATGGGGTTTTCCACGCCGTAGCTAAACAGCTTCGGGTCCACAATTTTAAAGAACACCACCGTGTCAATGGACATGGTGACGTTGTCCTTCGTGATGACGGGCTGCGGCGGGAAGTCGAACACCTGCTCTTTGAGTGAGACAAAAGGACGCACGCGGTCGATAAACGGCACCTTAATGTGCAGACCGTTGTCCCACGTAGCCAAATACGAACCCAGGCGCTCTACGATGGCAGCTTCGGCCTGCGGAACAATTTTGATGCACGTGACGCTGAACAGCACCACCAACACCACTACGACAATAAGAGCGATAAGCACAGGATCAATCATGAGGACACCTTTCTTTCAACGATGAGCTTGACGCTCTCCTGCCCGACAACGATCACGTTCTCACCTTCGGGAATGGGCGCACCGTTGGCGGAGCGGGCAGCCCAGGTCATGTGATCAGGCGTTTCAACGCGCCCGACGAGGCGGTCGTTGTCAATAGCCTCGCACACCACGGCCGTCAGGCCAATACACGTGGGCTCTTCCTGCTTGCCGCGGTCACGGTAGCGCACAAAGACGGGGCGCAGCACAATAAGGCACACCACCGACACCACCAAAAACACCACCACCTGTATGAGCACGTCTGCGCCCAGCAAGTTCGCCGCAAAGGCAATGAGGGCACCCACGACAAACCACATGGTGATGAGGCTGAGTGAAGCCACTTCGACAACGGCCATCACAGCCGCAATTCCCAGCCAAATGAAGGGGCTCATGGCTCCTCCTTTCTCTCGTGAAGAGTATACCACGCCCGTACACCAGTACGAGTGAGTACCGAAAAAGGAACACACGTTCTATACAAGGAGCGCGTGCACGAGGGTGCGCGAGGCGGCGCTCCCCTACTCCGTGACGAGAGGTTTATGAGCGAGGCGGCGGTTCGTGAGGTCTTTTTGCAGCGCGGTCACCGTTTGGAAGAGCATTTCGTACTCGTCGGGCGGAAGCGACGCGGGGTCGGACAGCTGCGCACGCATTGAAGCTACGGTGTCTTCCACGTCACCTATGGCCAGCTCCTCGGCCAAAAAGCGCGCAAGCGCCCCCGGATCGGTGCCCGCATCCATGGTTCCCGAGGTGAGAATGCCCGCCGCACGCGGAATCTCACGAGCGGCCTCGTTGATGACGCGCGCACCCGATGAGGTGGGGTCGGCAGCGAGTGTGTCAAGTACGCTCTGCGCAAGCGCGGCATGTACGGATTCGCGCCATTGGGTTTGCGCAAGCGCGTCGGCGTGAGCAAGCGCCAGTTCAGGGCGCTGGGCGGTCAAACTCAAGAACTCGCGCTCAAAGCGACGACGGTTCACCTCAGCCTGAGGCAGAGCGCGGCGAGGTTTTCCCTGTTCAGGCGCCGACGCGGGCGATGCCGCGGTTAACTGGTCGGTGGAGGCGCCTCCCGAAGGCTCGTCCGCTTCCTCGTCACCGCGCCGCGGCGGTTCCAAGCGTGCCAGCTGTTCAAGCGCATCTTCCTCACGCGCCCGCACGCGACCCGCTATCTGCATGGCGTAGTCTTTCGCGAGGATGGAATCCTTAATGGGTGCCAGCACCGACAGCGCCTCCACGAGCGCACGGGCGCGCCCTTCGGCTGTACTGAGATCTTGGGCAGCCAGGCGGCGGTCAATGCCATACTTCAGCAGGGGCTGCGCGTCGGCCACGAGTTCCCGCAGCGCATCCACGCCGCGCGCCTCCACAAAGTCAGCGGGATCCAAGTTGTCGGGCAGCGTGACGGCGGCCAGCTCCACCTGGTGGCGCCCCGCTTCGGGCGTCATGCTCTCGTCGATAAAGCCCAGCGCGCGGTCAGCCGCACGCTGACCTGCGGCATCGCCGTCGAATAGATACACAATACGATGCTGCGCATGGCGCGAAAGTATCCGAATATGGCGGGTCGTGAGTGCGGTACCCAGGGTAGCCACCGCGTTTTCCAGCCCCGCCTCATGCAGCGAAATAACGTCGGTGTACCCTTCCACCACCACGGCCACGCCGGTGGAAGCCATCGCCGATTTCGCCTTGTCAAGCCCGTAGAGCACCTGCGATTTATGGAAGAGCGGCGTCTCCTGCGAGTTCAGGTACTTCGGCTCGCCCACGCCCACCACACGTCCGCCAAACGCGATGCATTCGCCCTGCGCGTCGTTGATGGGAAAGATAATGCGGTTGTAGAAGCGGTCACGCAAGCGACCATCGCGACCTTTCAAGGCCACATTCGCCTCAATCATTTCGTTCGGTTTGAAGCCAAGCGCTGCCAAATGGCGCACCAGCGCGCCGTGTCCGGGCGCAAAACCCAGCCGCCAGCGCTTCGGCACCTCGCCGCCGAGCCCGCGCTTCGCCAAATAGCTGCGCGCGTTAGACGCATCGGGTTCGGGGTTGCGCATGAGTTGTTGATGAAAGAACAGGGCCGATTCCTCGCACACGGCTTTCAGGCGCGCCTTCTTGCTGTTCGCCACGCGCGTGCGCCCGTCGTCGGCCAACTCAATGTGGGCGCGAGCGGCCAACTTGCGCACAGCCTCGGGAAACGTGAGGTCCTCGGTCTTCATGAGGAAGCCGAACACATCGCCGCCCTCGCCGCAGCCGAAGCAGTGCCACAGCTGCAGCACCGGGTCGATCTTGAACGACGGCGTTTTTTCGTTGTGCAGGGGGCAGCAGCACCAAAAATCACGCCCACGCTGCTTCACGGGCGTGCGCTCGCCGACGACAGCCACGAGATCGCTTGCCTCGCGCACCTTCTGTATGTCGTCTTCGTTGATGCCCGCCATGTCTGCCCTTCCGTTTGTGTTCCCAATAGTATAGCGCACGGGTAGGCCGTCGCAGCCGACCTCGGCGAGATCAGCAGATTGCCAACCGAACGCTGACGGTACCGTCGCGCTTTCTCGCCGGGTACGGGGGCGCTGCTATGCTGGCGGAACACGTTTGGCGCTTGCGAGGCGCCCCTTTTCGTCCCCGGCTTTCAGGAGGCTTTGCTATGAATGACGACATTACGGTCGCGCCCGATTTCGACGCCACACTCTTTGAGCAGGCCGAAGGGCCGCTCGTGTCCCTCTATCTGCCGGTGGACGACCGCGCCGCCGCGCGCATTCGCCTAAAGGAGCTTCTGCAAGAGGTGAATGACAAGCTTGAACAGGAGTTCGCACACCGCGAGCATACGGGCGTTGATGCGCGTCTTGATCAGGTGATCGAGCGGTTTGATGAGCTGGCCGAAGGTGCAGCAGGGAGCATAGCCGTGCTGGTCGGCAACGACCGTACGCTCGTATACCAGCTAGGCTATGCGGTCGGGCCGCTTGCGGTGGTGGATGATTCCTTCTATGTGAAGCCGCTGCTGAAGAACTTCGCGTTCGGGTCACACTATGTGCTGCTCGGTTTGTCAGCCGACCGGTTTGCCCTCATCGAAGGCGACTTCGGCTCCCTGCGCCGCTGGAAGTTTCCCGAGGGATTGTCCGACGAATTCAGCGAGCTCTTCCCGATGGTGTATGACGGCCTCGAGGGCGCGCTCGATTATGAGTCGCTCGAAAACCATATGCCGCCCTACCATGGCTACAAGTCGCGCAACGACGTGAAGAAGGAAGAGGCCGAAAAGTTCTTCCGCTATGTGGACAAGGTGGTGACAGAACGCCTGCTGAAGGACGTTGACCTGCCCGTCATTTTGGTGAGCTTGCCCGAGCATCAGGCCGCGTTTCGCCGTGTGTCCACGCTGCCGCATCTGCTTGATGAAGGTATCGAGAAGGATGTCGGTGGAATAGGCGAACCCGAACTTTTAGCCGAGGCACGTGTGGTAATTGAGCGTGCCCGTGAGGCGCACGCGCGTGAGCTGCTGCAGCTCTTCGGCGATGCCGAGGCGCATGGCGGCGCTTCGGCTGACCCGGCAGACATCGGGCTTGCCCTGGTGGAACGCAAGGTGCGTGCCCTCTTTGTAGCTGAAGATGTGTATCTTCCCGGCGGCTTCAATGAAGAAACCGGCGCAGTGGTGCTTTTTGAACAGGAGCCCCACGAGCGCTTCCAAGGGCCGGAACTTGCCGACCAGTTCGCCCGCGCCGCGCTCGCCCAGGATGCCGAAGTGCTGGAGCTTCCCGCCGAGCAAATGCCCAACGGCGCCAGCATTGCGGCTTTGTACCGCTACTAATATATATAAGGAAGGGATGCCGCGCTCGCCGCGCGCGTGATGGAACGCACGCTGTCGCACGGCGCGGCCACCTCATGCGCTACAATGTCCTCGAACGAGACGAAAGAGGACACCCATGAGCGAGAGCATCCCCTACCTGACCCTTGACCCAGACATCGAAGCCGCCATTCGCGCCGATCGCGCGGCGGGACGTAAACACCCGCACGCCTTCGACGACGCCCAGGTGAAACGCCGCGAGCCGAACCCGCACGATAGGGCCACGCTCACGCGCCCCGCCTTCGCGCGCGACATCGAGAAAATCCTGAACGTGCCGGCCTACAACCGCTACGCCGACAAAACGCAAGTGTTCTCGTTCGTGGAAAACGACGACATCTGCCGACGCGGGCTGCACGTACAGCTGGTGAGCCGTATCGCGCGTGGCATCGGGTCGCTGTTGGGCCTGAACTGCGAGCTCATTGAGGCCATCGCGCTTGGCCACGACGTGGGCCACACGCCATTTGGGCACGCAGGCGAACGCTACCTCAACCAGTGCTATCACGAGCGCACGGGGCGTTTCTTCAACCACAACGTGCACTCGGTACGCGTACTTGACCAGCTCTATCGTCGCAACATCAGCCTGCAAACGCTCGATGGCGTGCTCTGCCACAACGGCGAATTCGCCCAGCAGGTGCTGCGCATGGGCGACACGCACGATTTCGAAACGCTCGACGGGCTCGTGGAAGCCTGCACCGCTGATGAGAGCACCATTAAAAGCTTGCGACCCTCCACGCTGGAAGGGTGCGTCGTGCGCGTGTCCGACATGATTGCATATGTGGGCAAGGACCGTGCCGACGCTGTGGATATGGGCGTGCTTTCGTCATACGCGCCGTTCGAGACCACGGTCATGGGTAAGCGCAACACCATCATTATCAACAACCTTACCGTGGATATTGTGAATCACAGCTACGGGCGCGACCGCATTGCGCTTGGCGAAGACATGTTTGCCGACCTCAAGCGCGCCAAGCGCCAAAACTACGAACTCATTTATGAGCGCGAAGGCATGGTGTCGGGCGCAGGCAATGTGGTGGAAGAGATGTTCGAAGAACTCTACGAGCGCCTGTTGGCCGACCTTCTGGCTGGCGATGAATCCTCGCCAGTGTTCCGCCACCACGTGACGTCTCTGTGTGCGAAGTCATCCTCCATCACACCTGAGAGCTACCTGGCCACCGAGCCGAACCAAATTGTGACCGACTACCTGGCCTCCATGACCGACAGCTACTTCACCGCCCTGCACGCTCACCTGTTCCCTGAGCGTTCCCAGCGCCCTGTGGCGCGCGGTTACTGCGCCGACTTAGCCTAGCGCTTCGTGCGAAACGCGGGCGCGGCATCTTGCGCGGCGAGGTCAGGGAACTCCGCGCGGGCCGTACGTTCACCCAGGTCGATGAGTTCTTGACGGTTATGGACGCCGCATTTGGTGTAGATACGCCGCAGGTGGGTGTCCACCGTGCTCTTCGAGATGAAGAACTCGGCGGCAATGCGCTCACCCGTGCGACCGCGCAGGGCAAGGGGCAGAATTTCTGCCTCACGCTTCGACAAACTACACGTTTGAACGATGTAGGCACACGCGTCGTCAAAGCGATCCGCGTCGCGCGCAATAACCGACAGCGCGCGGAAGTCGCGCTCCGTGAACAGGAAAAGGTAGGCGAAGAGCGCCGCGAGTCCCGCGCACGCCACCACAACGTAGGGCGTTTGACCGGTGGGCACGGCCACGTCAAGCACGTTGCCCAGGCCAATGCCCGCCATCTCGCCCGCGAACAGCGCTGTAAAGCCGCGCGCGAACGAGAGCGCCGCATCTTGGCCGGTCAGGCGCGCCATCACCAAGAAGAGCGACACCAGCACATACGTGAGTCCCAAATAGCCCGCCAGCACAATGGCTTCACCCGGCACGCCGAAATCGGAAAGCACCGGCACGAAGAGAAAGCCCGCCATCATCACGAGGATGGCCAGGCGATACACGCTATCAAGCGGGCCTTCCGCCTCCGTCGGCGTGGGCAGAGGTGCCCCGCGCACCTCGCGACGACGGGCCTCTTTCACGGGAGCCGCAGCGTCCTCGGCAGGGGTTGCAATAAACTGGAGCGCAGCAATGCAGAACAGCACAAACAACAGCAGCGTTGCAGAAAACGTCGGCGTGGACGCCATGCCCGGTTCGGAGCCATAGGTCTCCATGAAGCCCGCGGCCAGGCCAAAGAGCACCGTACCTGCGACAATCTTTTTTGACAGGCGCGCCGTTTCCGCCCGTTGAGCACTCGTGGCGAAGAGGTCGCCGAACGAAAGCGAGGAACCTTCCCCCTCGCTCTCCCCTGCATCCGCGCGCGCTTCTTTTGCCCGGGGCGCGTCGAACGGTGCCAGCCCGCGCAGAGCGAGCACGCTTCCTACTGGCAGCAGCTTAAGTGCCAGCAAAACACCCGCCACCGGCACAAGGGAAAGCGCCAAACACACCGTCGCCCCCAGCGCCGAACCAGCGAAAACCTCGAACGTCGCCTGCGCGAAGGGCCGCGCGCCCAATGCCCGACCCCACGCAGCCAGCATGAACCCAGCTGGCATGCCCACAAGAACGCATTCCACCAGAAGCCCCGCTGCGGAAACATCGGCCGCGAGTGTAGGCAGCGCCGAGCCCACCACGAGCAACGCCGCGTAGCACCACAGAAGCGGCCGCGAAAGCAGCGCCGCACGCGCCCGTTCGGACGCAGCGCGCAGCAGCACGAACGCCACCACCATGAACGCCAGGGTGCCGAACAGATCGGCCCGCTCGAAGGCGTGCGGGCCAAACGCGAGCGCCCGATTCGTTCCCAAATAGAAGAGTGAAAAGACAAAGCCCTGGTTGCAGGCGAATCCCACCACAGGGCGCAGGGATGCCCGTACCTTGTGCCGCATTGTTTTCGCACCCTGCCCCATGAATGCCTCTCTTCTTGCCCAGTAAAACGAGCATTCATGATAGCAGGAGCGTGCGAGCAGAAGGTGCCGGGGTACCTTCCTCCTGAAAACGCGCACGCCTCCGCGCATGACAGCGTGCGCGGAGGCGTGCGGGGGCGCGTGAGGGAGGGAGGTTACGCGCCCGCTTTCAACGACTCAGCGCCCGGAAACAAGGCGCAGGTCGGAAGAAATAACAAGTGCTTCAAACCGCGTACGATGCGGCAGTACTTACACCGTTTCGGTAGCAGGAGCCTTTTTCTTGGTGGCCTTCACGGTGCGGGAAACGGGACGCGCGGGCTCTTCCTCCTCCTCGTCCTCTTCAACGAGCACAACTTCTTCGGCCACTTCATCCTTAGTGCCGCCCAAACCTTCGCGCAGGCCCTTGACCGTCTTGCCAAGGGAAGCACCCAACTTGGGAAGGTTCTTGGGGCCGAAGATGAGCAGAACAACCGCAAGAATAATGAGCAGTTCGGGCATACCCATGCCGAGGATCTTCATGTACGTGCGCCTCCTAAAAGGTTCGTGCGACGTCTTGCGAATGCGCGCGCCGCCTGATTTCAACGAGGCCCAGTATGCCCCGAAACGTACGGCTCGCCTATCATGCAGACGCGTGATTTTGTCCGGGAGAGCGCTGTGTGCCGTGTCATGCAAACGGAGTAGCGTGTGCATTTTGCCAGGTCAGAAATGTTTGGGCGGGTAGCGTGAGGTAGAGGGATGGTTCGTGGCTCTTTTTTCGGCTTGTGGGGGGGGACGAAGCGCAGAGGGCATTTAGTTACTAATACGCTCAGGGCACGAAAGGACGCGCAACGCGCCGTCGCGGCAGTGGGAAACCAACGCCACGCCGAGCTCGGACGCGCGGAGCACCGCCTCGTCGGTGGCGGACTTGCGTGACACGAGAACCGGGCAGCCCGCGCGATGCGCTTTGAGCGCCATCTCGCAACTGATGCGCCCCGTGATGAACAGAGCTTTGTCGCGCACATTGATGCGGTCAAGCCACGCCTGACCAATGAGTTTGTCGAGCGCATTGTGGCGGCCAATATCTTCGCGCACCAGCGCCAGGTGTGCCTCTCCCGGCGCACTGAGGCCGCAGCCGTGCACGCACTTACCGCTGTTGCGCCGTGGGCTGCACGTGCAGAGTTCGTCCATGCAGGAGAGAAGCGCGTCGGCGTTGAAGGTGATGCTTGGCTTGAGTGAGGATGCGGGGCGTGCTGGGTTCCCGGCCGCAAGCACGGCCGACTGCGCACAACCGGCCGAGGTCACACGGTGCAGCGGCACGTACCCTTCCCGCACGCATTCACAGGATGTAACGTGGACCGCCGCGCCCTGCGCGTCTTCTATCACCTTCACCAGCTGCTCGCGGTCGGTGATAAGCCCCTCCGACAGGAGATATCCCACCGCAAGCTCGCGCAACCCATAGGGACTCCCCTGGCTTACGGCCACCAGCGTGTCGTTCAAAATGATGCGAATAGGCCGTTCAGCCGTCTCAGACGAACACGGCGGACAAAATTCAACGCGCGCCACGGCTGCTCAGCTCCGCTCACACATCATGCAAACCATGGATTTACCAGCACCTTTACCTCGCATGACCACCCTTTCGCGTATACCCCAGTGAAAAGCTTGATGTTATCACGAGGCCCTGCACACCACCTCACTGGGCCCCACCATCCGATGCACCCGTCGGTAGACGGTATCAGCGCGCTTTCGTTCATACGACAACGCTGGCGCTCCTGTTATACTGGCGAAAAACAAACACACCCCAGGGCGGGCGCCGACAAGGAGTTACTATGGACGAACTTGAGCGCATTAAGTTGACCAAGCTTACCTCTAAGGGTGGTTGAGCGGCTAAGTGGGGTCCGGGCGACCTCGACGAGATACTGCATACTTTGGCTGCGACGGGCGTTACGGCAGGTGGGCAGCCGGCTATGGATCGTGAGCGTATGCTGCTCGGGTTCGAAACGAGCGATGATGCGGCCGTATGGAAGCTCACCGACGAGATGGCGGCTGTGCTCACCGTGGACTTCTTCACACCTATTGTGGATGACCCGTATGAGTTCGGGCGTATCGCGGCAGCCAACGCGCTTTCCGACGTGTTCGCCATGGGCGCAACGCCGCACGTGGCGCTGAACCTGCTGGCGCTTGACGTGGCGCTGGGTGCCGAGGTGGCAAGCGAAATTCTGCGCGGCGGGGCCGATGCCGTGCGCGAGGCGGGCGCGTTTGTCGCAGGCGGCCATACCATCGACGACGCGGAGCCGAAGTACGGCCTCACCGTGTTTGGCACCGTACACCCCGACCACATCGTGCGCAACGCGGGCGCGCAGGTGGGAGATTTGCTCTACCTCACCAAGCCACTCGGCACGGGCATTATGGTGTCGGCGCGCGCGTGCGACCTGCGCACCGAGGCGGAGCTGCGCCCGGTGGTGGAGTCGATGATGGAACTGAACGCCGCCGGTGCTGCAGCTTTGGCGGAATCGGGCGTGCATGCAGCTACCGACGTGACGGGTTTTGGTCTCGCCGGGCATCTGCACGAACTTCTGGAAGCAAGCGGCTGCGCCGCCGTGGTGGACTTCGATGCCCTGCCGCTCTTCGACGGCGTGCTGGAATTAGCGAGCGCCTACTGCCGCCCCAACCGCGCGTTCGCCATCATGGATCAGGCCGAGGGCTATGTGGAAAAGGGAGCGCTTTCGGATACCGAGTACGACGACAGGTTGGCCGTGGTGTGCGACCCGCAAACATCGGGCGGCCTCCTAGTTGCCATCCCGCCCGAGGCAGCGCACACGTTTGAGCAGGCATTCGAGCGCCGCAGCGGCCGTGCACCCGCCCTCATCGGCCGCGTCGTAGAAGGCGAAGCCGGAAAGATTGCGTTTGCGGAATAGTGAGCGTGACCATTTAAAGTATCAGTGAAGGGCGCAGGAAGGGATACATTTCCTGCGTCCTTTTTCTTCCCTACAATTTCTCTATTAGCCGATACCCGGAGTATTCTTTCGCGTAGAGTGCGGCGAGGCTGTGCGCTTCGCTTACTCCTTGGGCCGTCACTTGGGCTTCGGCATCGCTTGGGGCGGCGAAGCGGAGCGACATGCCGCATCCGGCGCTGATTTCGCGGGGGGTGGGAATCATCGCGAAGGCACAGCCCGCGGCCGCAAGGGCCTTGTTGGCCGCCATGGCCGCGTGCGTCGATTCGAACGCTATCACATAAAAGGAAGCAGAAGGTTCCACGGGGGCGCGCCTTAGAGCGTGATGACCTTGGCGGCTTCGTGCATGCGCTCAAGGATATCGTACATGTTGGATACCTCACCTACCGCCAACTGCTCTTTCAGGCCGTAGAAATCCAGGCAGGTGCCACACACCAGCACCTCAGTACCCTTCTCGATGAGCGTGTTCACGCTATCGATAATCTGCTGCTCGCCGCCAGCCACCAGCTTCACGCCGGAATTCATAAACAGAAGCGAAGCGGGTACCTCGTCGGATTCGGACAGCGTGTACAGCGCCATCTTCATGAGGTTGTAGCCCAGTTCACCATCGCCTTCGCCCACATGATCTTTGCCCACGAACACCGCGTAGCCACAACCGCCGCCAACCGCACAGGCAGAAGCAGCGGCAGGAGCGGGCGCTTCCACCGGTACCGCTGCGCCGTCGCCCTCGGAAAACGACACGAGCCAGCCGCCCTCAATCACATCGGTTGACACCGCAAGCCCCGTCTTGCTACCCAAGCGCGTGAGATTCTTCACGGCCGTTTCGTTGTCCACCTGCACCGCCAGTTCGCGACAGCCGCCGTCGATTTCCTTCTTGGCCAGCACGAGCGGTTTCGGACACTGCATGCCGAACGCATCGATAATCTTCATGTGCGATTCCTTTCGTTTGGTGCGCTCCATTATACCCCTGCGCGCGCCTCATCCTTGAGCACCGCGGCCGCCACCTGAGAAAGCGCGTGTAGCCCTTCCTCCACCTCATCCATCGTGTTCAGGTGCGAGAAGCTGAAGCGCACGGCACCCTGATCCATCGTGCCGAGGGCCTGGTGCATGAGCGGCGCGCAGTGGGCACCCGCCCGCGTGCAGATGCCAAAATCCGCGTTCAACGCAGCACTCACTACCGCAGAATCCACGTCACCCACGTTGAGCGCCACAATGCCGCAACGGCCGCTGTCGGCCTGACCTCCCAGAATGCGCACGCCCTCAATCTGGCGAGCGCCCGCCTCAAAGCGTTCCACCAGCGCGTGCGTCTGTGTGGCGACCGCGTCAAGCCCCACGCGCTCAAGGTACGCGATACCTGCCGCCAAACCGGCAATGCCGTGGCCGTTCAGCGTACCCGCCTCCAAGCGCTCCGGCATGGTGGAAGGGTGTTCCTCGTCATAGCTCTTGATGCCCGAACCGCCCACCTTATAACGCGGCACTTCCACGCCTTCGCCCACGCATAGCCCACCCGTGCCCTGGGGGCCAAACAGACTCTTGTGCCCCGTAAAAGCCACCAGGTCAAGGCCCATCGTGCCCATGTCAAGCGGCACCACGCCCGCCGTCTGGGCCGCATCAACCAGCAGCAGCGCCCCGTGAGCGTGAGCAAGATGCGTCATGCGTTCGATATCGTACACGTCGCCCGTCACGTTGGAGGCATGCGTTGCGACCAAAAGCCGTGTCGGGCGCTCAAGCAGCGCTTCCAGCGCGTCGTAGTTGATGGAGGCGTCGGGAGCCACGGGCAGAATGTCCACGTCAGCGCCCTGCGCACGAGCGCGGTAGAGCGGCCGCAACACCGAGTTGTGCGACGCGGCCGTGGTCACCGCCCGCTCACCAGGACGTACTAACCCCGCAATAGCAACATTAAGCGCCTCGGTCGCGTTCGAGCAGAACGCCACACGCGCAGCCGACGGCGCACCGAAGAGCCGTGCCACCGCCTCGCGCGCCTCATACACCGCCATGCCCGCCGAAAGCGACGCGCCATGCACCCCGCGCCCCACCCCGCCAAACGATTGCAGCGCCTCCACGACAGCTTGCACCACCTCAGGGGGCTTTTTCATGGTGGTTGCCGCGTTATCGAAGTAAATCATACGTCCCGCTTTCATTTCTTTATTCAAAAGCGCAGTATAGCGCATCCCCTTCGCGCGCGAATGGACAGCCGTGACCGTGCGGACAACGTGAAGGCAACACGGTGCTGGTATAATCGGGGGATGCGAACCTGCGAGGAGGCCGCACTACTTGCCTCCCCTGTGAGAAAGGCCCTGTTCATGCCCAGTTCAGACCAGCGTGCGCTCTTGCGTTCCCTTCCGCAGATTGAAGAAGTGCTCTCGCACGATACCGTGAAGGCGCTCGCGGAGCGTCTGCCACGCGAGAGGGTGGTTGCGTGCGCACGCGAGGCGGTGGATGCGGTGCGCACGGGCATTCTTACGGGCACCGTGGCCGCAGTTGATAAGGACGCCCTCATGGCCGACGTGCGGCTGCGGGCGCTGGCGCTTGAGAGGCCCTCACTGCGACGCGTGGTGAATGCCACGGGCGTTATCGTGCACACGAACCTGGGCCGCAGCCCCCTTGCGCCTGCCGCCGTTGAGGCCGTCGCGCAGGTAGCGGCCAGCTACTCCACGTTGGAATATGACCCCGCCACACAGGCGCGCGGGAGCCGTCACAGCCACGTGGAGCACCTCATCTGCCAGCTCACCGGCGCGGAGGCTGCGCTCGCCGTCAACAACAACGCAGCCGCCGTCATGATGGTGTTAGCCGAATTCGCCGCCGAACGCGAGGCCGTGGTGTCGCGCGGGCAACTGGTGGAAATTGGCGGGTCGTTCCGCGTGCCCGACATCATGGCGCAGTCCCACGCCCTCATGCGCGAGGTGGGCACCACCAACAAGACACACGTGGCCGACTACGCGGCCGCCATCACGCCAAACACGGCCATGGTGCTGAAAGTGCACCCCTCGAACTTCCGCGTGGTGGGTTTCACGGAGAGCGTGGGCGTGAAGGAGCTGCGCGCCCTGGCCGACGCCGAAAACGCACGACGACGCGAGGCGGCAGCGGGCGCGGACTTTGAGGAACTGCTGGTGTACGAAGACCAGGGTTCGGGCGCGTTTTTGAACCTGCCGTGCTTCGGCGCGTACGCGGAACCAACGGTGGCAGAATCGCTGGCTGCGGGCTGTGACCTGGTGTCCTTCTCGGGCGACAAGCTGCTTGGCGGGCCACAGGCGGGCATCATCGCTGGCTCGAAGCACCTTATTGAGCGCCTGAAGAAAAACCCGCTCGCCCGCGCGCTGCGCCTGGACAAGATGACACTCGCCGCCTTGGAGGCCACGCTGCGCTTGTATCTGGACGAGGAACGCGCTCTGCGCGAAATTCCCACCTTGCGCATGCTGGCCGAGCCAGTTGAGGACGTGCAGCAGCGCGCCGAAGCCGTGGCATGCGCTCTTGTCGACGCCGTGCCGGCCGAGGCGGCGCGCGTGAGTGTGGTGCCGGAGGTGGCTCGCGCGGGAGGCGGGGCGTTGCCACTCTGCGACATTCCCACCTGCGCCGCGCGCGTGGAATTTCTCCGCGGCAGCGCGCAGGACTGCGAGCGGTACCTCGTGGCGGGACGCGACGTGCCGGTGGTCTGTCGCATCAAGCAAGACGCGATTCTCTGCGACGCGCGCACCCTGTTGAATGAGGGAGAAGTTGCCGAACTTGCCGCCGCCTTCGCCGAGTATTTTCAGATGGTGGGCGCATGACACGCGAGGTGAATACCCTGGCGCAGACCGCCCCGCACTTTATTTTGGGTACGGCCGGGCACATTGACCACGGCAAATCGACGCTCGTGCAAGCGCTTACCGGCACCGACCCCGACCGCTTGGCCGAAGAGAAGCGTCGCGGCATTACCATCGAGCTGGGATTCGCGCGCCTGGAGCTGGATGATGGCACGGTACTTGGCGTAGTGGATGTGCCTGGTCACGAGCGCTTTGTACGCCAGATGATAGCGGGTGCCACCGGCATTGACCTGGCGCTGCTCTGCATTGCGGCCGACGACGGCGTCATGCCACAAACCGCTGAACACCTCGCGGTGCTGGAACTGCTGGGCATTGAGCGCGTCGTGATAGCACTCACCAAAACCGATCTCGTGGATGCAGACTGGGTCGAACTCATTACCGAGGAAGTCCGGGAGTACCTGGCGTCCACGCCCTATGCGAACGCTCCGCTCGTACCCGTATCAGCCCGAACCGGAGAGGGACTCGCAGACCTGCGCGCCGAACTAGCGCGGGCCGTGCAGGGGCTCACGCGCGCGCACGATGCCACGACGCCGCGGCTGCCCATCGACCGGTCGTTTTCCATCAAGGGGTCGGGCACCGTGGTCACCGGCACCTTGTGGAGTGGCGCCATTACACCGGGAGACGAACTGGAAGCGCTACCCGGTGGCCCCCGCGCTCGCGTCCGGGGCGTTCAAACGCACGGACAGGCAGTAGAGCGCGCCGAAGCCGGTAACCGCGTTGCGGTAAACCTGGGTGCGGTAAGCACCGAGGATGTGCGTCCCGGCATGCTGCTCACCACACCGGAAACCCTGCGCCCGACCGATCGCTTCGACGCTCAAGTGACTTATCTGGGTACCGAGGGCGACGCCACACCCCTCGCCACCGGGACGCGCATGCGCATTGCCCATGGTACGGCGGAGGTACTGGGGCGCGTGCTCTTCATGGACGGACTGGCGGAACTGGCTCCCGGCAGCGCCACCTTCGCGCAGGTTCGCCTGGACGAACCACTGCCCGTATCGACGGGCGATCGCTTCGTTATGCGCTCGCTCACGCCGGTGCAGGTGGTGGGTGGCGGCATCGTGCTGCATCCACACCCCCGCCGACGCACCACCCTACGCGAAGGCGAGCAGGCTCTCTTGGATGCCCTGCTTGCCGGTGATGTTGAAGCTGCGTGTGATGCCGCCTTCGCGCAGCAGAAAACGCCCGTCACTGCCGCCGAGGTGGCGCGTGCAGCAAGCATCTCCGAAGATGCAGCCGCACGTCGGTTAGAAGACCGTCACGCTGCCGGTGCGCTCGCGCGACTGAGCACGGAACCAGACGCTTACTACACAACGCGCGGCCTACTCCAAAAGCACACGTCCGCCCTGGAAAACGAACTGCTGCGCTTCCACGCCGAGCAACCCACCGCACCCGGCCTTTCGAAGCGAGCCCTGCTCGATCGCCTGCCCACGCGCTTGACTGAAGCGTGCTTCGAAGCGCTCGTGCAGGACGCGCTCGGTGCAGGCCAGGTCATGATAGATGACGGCCTCATCGCACACCCCAAAGCGGGCGCCGGCGCCCGCAAACTCGAAGAGCAAGCAGCCGCGGCCCTGATCAGCCTCCTCGCCGACGCAGGATCAACGCCGCCCAGCGTTGACGACCTCATCACTCAAGCAGGTGTCGAAGCATCTGCAGCCCGACGCGCACTCAGCGCACTTGAAAAAGCAGGGCGCATCCACCGCGTCAGCCCCAGCCTCGTATTCGGCACCGCTGCTTATACCGCGCTTGAAGATGCTGCGGTTGCCTTCTTGCACACGTACGCCCGTGCGACGGCGGCTGAGCTACGTGATGCCCTCGGGGTCAGCCGCAAGTACGCCATTCCCCTGTTGGAGCACTTCGATGCCCAAGGTGTTACCCGCCGCGTGGGCGACGAGCGCGAACTGGGTCCCAAGCGCACCTAACGGCGCGACGTGCACCACAGCGACAGCATGATGACGGATCGTGTAATCCCCGTGGACACGCCGGAAATGCAGTATCATAGGTGAACCACAAAAACGGACGGCCTTTTGGTCGTTCGCGTTTGTTATAAGGAGATGGAAGGATTCCTGGTGGATCCCGCGGCCTTCAAAGCCGTTGCGGGGCGTGCAGAACGTCTCGGGTGCGTTCGATTCGCACACGTCTCCGCCACTCACTCCACACGCCGCCCCTCCCCGGGTGGCGTGTTTGCATTCACAGCACGTTCTTTTTCATAGGTTGAACGTAGGGCAAGGGTTCTACCCTTGCCGTCTGCACTTATAACAAGCATCCACTCAACAACAAGAACCCCCGGCACACCGCCAGGGGTTCTTGACAACAAACGTTACGTGCTTGCGCGATTTAGAACATGGCCTGCACGGCGATGAACAGCGGAGCAAACGTCAGAGACACGATGGTCATGAGGTTGATGAGGATGTTCATGGACGGACCAGAGGTGTCCTTGAACGGGTCGCCCACGGTGTCGCCCACGACGGCGGCCTTGTGAGCCTCGGAACCCTTGCCACCATGATAGCCCTGCACAATGTACTTCTTCGCGTTGTCCCACGCGCCACCGGCGTTCGACATGAAGATAGCCATGAGCATACCCGTAGCAACCGCGCCGGCCAAGAAGCCGCCGAGCATAGCCGGGTTGAAGCAGCCAATGAGCACCGGCACCACCACAGCCAGGCAGCCCGGCAGCATCATTTCGCGCAGTGCAGACGACGTGGAGATAGCCACGCACTTGTCGTACTCGGGCTCGGCCTCGTAGGTCATGATGCCCTTGATCTCGCGGAACTGACGGCGCACCTCTTCCACCATGGCGTGAGCCGCACGCGACACCGCACCCATGGTAAGGGCGGCGAACATGAACGGCATCATGGCACCAATGAAGATACCAGCCACAATGAGCGGGTCGGTGAGCGTCAACTCGAAGTTCGGAATAGCATGGTGCATCGTGGCCTGGTAGGACACGAAGAGCGAGATAGCCGACAGGCCCGCAGACGCAATGGCGAAGCCCTTCGCGATAGCGGCCGTCGTGTTGCCCACGGCGTCAAGCGCGTCGGTGCGGTCGCGCACTTCCTCGGGCAGACCCGCCATCTCAGCGATGCCGCCAGCGTTGTCGGCCACGGGGCCGTACGCATCCACGCCAATAGTGATAGCGGTGTTCGACAGCATGCCCGTAGCAGCCAGGCCCACACCGAACAGGCCAACCGCAATACCACCCTCAGCGGAAGCCGCCGGGAAGGCCATGTTGCCAAACGTATAGGCGCCAATGATAGCGAGCGCCACCAGGATAATGGGAGCGATGGTGGACAGCATGCCCGTACCAATGCCCTCGATGATAACCGTCGCCGCACCGGTGTCGGCCGCGTCGGCAATCTTGTGCACCGGCTTGTACTTGTCGGAGCAGAAGTACTCGGTGATCTTACCAATGGCCAGGCCCGCAATGAGGCCGCACAGCACGGAGCCGAACAGCCACAGCGGCTGCGCTTCCGTGGACTGCGTGCTCCACACGTAGAACAGGCAGAAGATCACGACAATTTCAATGCCAGCAGCCACGTACGTGCCGCGGTTCAGCGCCTTGTGCAGTTCCGCACCTTCCTTGGCGCGCACGGCAAAGAGGCCGATGATGGACGTGATGATGCCGCAACCAGCGATGATGACCGGCGTAACAAGCGCCCACACCAAGTCGCCCGTGGCGAAGTAGCCACCCAGCGCGCCAAACGTGGCAGCGAGGATGGTGGGAGCCAGGATAGCGCCGGTGTAGGACTCGAACAGGTCGGCGCCCATACCCGCAACGTCGCCCACGTTGTCGCCCACGTTGTCGGCGATGGTAGCCGGGTTGCGCGGGTCGTCCTCGGGAATGCCCGCCTCAACCTTACCCACGAGGTCGGCTCCCACGTCGGCCGCCTTCGTGTAGATGCCGCCACCCACACGGGCAAACAGTGCCACGGCGGAAGCGCCGGTGGCGAAGCCTTCCACCATGCCGATGTTCGTGTGCATAAGGTCGGCCAGCTGCTGGTTGATGTCAACGCCAAACGCCAGGCCAAACACCATAGCAATGAGCCAGAGCGACAGGCCCAGCAGGGCGAACGACGCCACGCACAGACCCATAGTGAGGCCCGACTTGAAACTGATGTTCAGCGCCTTGGCCACCGATTCCTCGGCAGCGTGCGCCGTGCGGGTGTTCGCGCGCGTGGCCACATGCATGCCCACATAGCCCGCGGCAGCCGACATAATGCCGCCGGTCACAAACGCAAGCGCCGTGATGGGCGACAGGAAAATGGCCATTACAATAGCAACGACAATCATAAAGATGATGAGCAACTTGTACTCGCTCATGAGGAACGCCTTGGCGCCCTGCTGAATCTTCAGCGAAATGTTGTTCATCTTGTCGGGACCGGGGTCTTGCCTGAGCACCCAGGAACCGAGATAGCCCGCCATGCAAATGCCGATGACGGCACAGATGGGAGCCATCCAAGCGACTGCAGTAGTCACGTGTATCCTCCTTGTTTCGTCCAATACTGGCGATGCGGCCTTTTCACCCGGCATCGTGGTGAGAAGATCGCAACTGCCCCATTTTAGGGTATTCGCAGATAATGTGAAGGGGAAACCGAGATTTTTTGGAGACGAAGCCCTGCTGCGCCGCCAAACGGACACCGAATTGTTGACGCGGTGTCTGAGAGCGGCTTAGAGGTTATCCCTCACCCACTGAATGTTGCCTTTGACGGTGGCAATGAGTTCGTCGATGCTGTCGAAGGCGCGCATGGCCCGCAGCCAGTGAAGAAACTCCACCTTGACCGGACGTCCGTAGAGGTCGCCGTCGAAGTCCAGCAGGTGCACCTCACAGGTGGCCGTCGCGCGGTCGGCAAACGTAGCTGCCACCCCCACGTTGACCGCGGCCTTGTAGCGCTCGCCATCCACCGTGGCCCAGGCGGCATACACGCCATCGCCGAGTGCACGCAGCTGATCAGGGATCACGAGGTTAGCCGTGCGGAAGCCGAGGTCGGCCCCCTCGCCGCGGCCCGGCTGCACCGTGCCCGTCACGAAGTAGGGATGTCCGAGTAGGCGGTTCGCTTCCTCAATGTTTCCTTCGGCCAGAAGAAGGCGAATGCGCGTGGCCGTGATGGGCGCGCCGTCGGCCCCCTGTAAATCGTGCGCGCATACCTGTGTGCCGGTGTGGACCGCCCACGCTTCAAGCTCGCGCACGGTGCCTGCCGCCTTCGCACCGAAGCGGAAGTCAGATCCCACGTGCAAATACGCAGGTGGCGTGCCGTCGAAGGTGCGCTGAAGGAATTCATCGGGCGTTGAAGCGGCGAACTCGGGCGTGAACGGCAGCACCGCCACGGCATCAACGCCGGTTGCAGCAAGGGCGGCCAAGCGCTCTTCGTTGGTCATGAGTTTCTTGAGGCGGTCGGGATGCAGCTTTTCGTCGGGATCGACGTCAAATGTGAGCGCCACCGCCTTGCCGCCGGATGCGGCCGCCGTCTCTTGCGCGCACGCAAGGAGGAACTGATGCCCCCGATGCACACCATCGAACACACCAAACGCGCACGACGACCCCGCGAAGAACACGGAGTCGAACCCGTCTTCTACCTTATATATCTCCACCGCGAGACACCCCTGTCTGAAACACACACCGCGCGCGATACGCGTCGCGGTTCTGCTCGTAGGCATAGAGCGCCACGAGCTTATTCTCCCCTATCACGGCCACCACCTCGCCGTCCTCAGGCGGCGTGCAGCTTTCGCGCACCCCCGCCGTACACGCGCACAACTCCAGCGCCATCCCCGCACGTCGGCGCTCGAACAGCGGTGCATCAGCCGGCAACGGGTTACCGTTGCGCACCGCCGCCGTGAGCGCGCCATCGGCATAGATGAAGCGCACCCCCAGTAGGCGCACCGGATCGAGCGCCGCCTGCGGGCCCTGCTCAGCAAGCGTTTCCAGCGTGACGCACTCTTCTAAGCGCAGCAACCCAATTTGGGTGCGCTCAAGCGCCGCCACGTGCGCCGGACACCCCACGGCCACCCCCGCGTCACGCGCAAGGGAGCGAATGTAGGTACCCTTCGACACAAAGAATTCCACATCCCACGAGGGATAGGGCGAATCGTCGCCCACATCGCGCACGGCGAGCAGGCGCGCCTCATGCACCACAATGTCGCGCGGAGCGAGATCGATAATAGTGCCCTGACGTGCGGCATCACAGGCCTTCCGGCCCTCCACCTTGATGGCCGAATACGCCGGCGGCAGCTGTTTGCGTGCCCCCACCAGGCCTTCCACAAACGACGTCGCAAAGGCGGGGTCAAGCACACACGCGGGAACTTCGCCCGTGCGAATGATGTCACCCTCAGCGTCGTCGGTGGTGGTAGCCGCGCCAAAGGCGATGCGCACGCGATAGCGCTTGTCGTGGCCAGTGAGGTAGGCATCCAGGCGCGTAGCTGGTCCCACGCAGATAGGCAGAACGCCCGTGGCCATCGGGTCAAGCGTACCCGTGTGACCGACGCGCCGCTCGTCGAAAATGCGCCGACAGCGATTCACTACATCGTGCGAGGTCATGCCTGCTGGTTTGTTAACGCCCACGACAAGCGAGAGCCCCGATGACCCTCGTTTCACGACGCGTGCTCCCCTGTGTTCTGCGCAGAAGAATCCGCCGATTCCTCTAGCATTTCAGTCAGCAAATCCTCAATGCGCGCCACGGCAGCCACCATGGGGCCCGACACCGTAAAGCCCGCAGCAGCGCGGTGTCCGCCGCCACCGAGCGTGCGTGCCAGCGCCGCCACATCGGTATCATCTTTAGCGCGGAAGCTACCGCGCACCGAGTCGCCCTGGTCACGCAACATGCACGCCACACGTACGCCGCGCAACGAACGCAGCACATCAATGAGCGGCTCGCCGTCGGCCTTGACCGCACCCGTGCGCGCGTAGTCAGCCTGCTCAATCCAGCTGAGTGCATACGCGCCATGCGCGCCTAAATGCATGCGCTCAATGGCAAGCGCCTCCAACTCAATGGAAGGAAGCGAACGGCTCTGGAAAATGTGACGCGACACGTCAGCCGGCGTGGCTCCCGCTTCCACCATCTGCGCCGCCGCCGCAAGCGCCGGCGCATCGGTGTTCTGATACTGGAAGCGGCCCGTGTCGGTAACCAGGCCGGTGTAGCAGCACTGGGCGATACGCGCGTCACGCTCAACCCCCAAAAGCCCCGCCAGTTCCCAGATGAGCATTGTTGTGGAGGCGATGGCCGGGTCGACATACGCGAGATCGGTCATGCGCTCGTCCACCGCGTGGTGGTCGATGGTGACGGAGAACTCACACGCATCCAAAATATGCCCCGCCGCAGAGTTCATGCGCTCCTTAAGCGGCACATCTACCGCAATGAACGTGGACGGCACCCCCTGAAACGCCGCCGCCGGAATAAACTCATCTGATCCCGGTAAAAACGTCAGGCGTACGTCAATTGGTTCGTCTTTAGCCAACAGACACGTGGCCGTCTTGCCGAGCAAGCGCAGCGCAAACATAAGCGCCAGCTGCGAGCCAATGCAATCGCCATCAGGGCTTACGTGCCCACAGATAACAAAGTTGTCGCGCTCGCCCAAGATGCGAGCGAGCGCGGGTAAATCGGTATTGGTTTGTGGCGTGACGCTCATGCACCCTCCCCATTAGCCTGCGTGACCTCAGCTTCGCGCTCAGCGAACGGATCGGCATCGGCCGGCACATCACTTTCCGTCGGCGCAACAATGGCGCTGCGATGCGCGTCGCGCTGAAGTGCCGAAGCGATACGCTCGGCCTGATCGACACTCTGATCAAGCAAGAAGCGCAACTCCGGAGCCACGCGCCACGACAACTTCTTCGCCATCAGCGACCGAATACGCCCCGCCGCCTTCTGAAACGCTGCCGCCACATCCTCATAGCGCTCAGGCTCCGTGGTGTAAAACACGTTACACACGCTGCGGTCATAACTAACCTCACAGCCCGTCACCGTAACAAGTTCCAGCCGCGGATCAGAAATTTCAAACAGCAGGATACTCGCAATAACCTCCCGCGCCTGCTCATTAACTTTACGATTAGAAGAACTCTGCTTCATGATGGAGCCTCCTTTTTTCTTTTAGAGAGAGGGCAATTTGTCCACCGCCAGCTTACCGCGCGAATAGCTTACTCGCCACAAACTGCTTGATCGGTAACCACAGAGTTGCCTCAAAGCGAGACGGGCGAGGTTTGAGAAAGTGCCGCAGCGAAGTGTTCGGCACTGCTCACCAAGCGAGTTCCGCACGAGCCGAAGCGTCCAGTGGACGCTTCGTGCGAGCTCAGGACTGTCCGAGCGACTGAGTAGTGCCGGACGCTTCGCGGACCAGGTTGACCCTCACCCACCTCACCGCCCCGCAGGTAGATCCGCGGGGCAGCTCGTAAACCTTCGGGTTGAACTTACTCGGTGCGCTCGACTTCCTTCACCTGGTAGCCCTCAATCGTGTCGCCAACCTTAAGGTCCTGGAAGTTGTTAATCCCGATACCGCATTCGTAACCCTGCTTCACCGACTTCACATCATCCTTAAAGCGACGCAGCGACGCCATGGTGCCCTCGAAGATGATGGTGCCGTCGCGCACGATGCGCACCTTGTCGTCGCGGTTGATCTCGCCCTCGGTGATGTAGCAGCCGGCAACCGTGCCTACCTTCGGCACCTTGAAGGTTTCGCGAACCTCGGCGATGCCGGTGTCCACCTCCACGATATCGGGAGACAGCAAGCCCACACGCGCTGCGTTGATCTCTTCGATGGCCTGGTAAATGACGCGGTACAGGCGGATGTCCACCTTCTCCTTCTCGGCTTGCACCTTCGACTTGCCCGTGGGACGCACGTTGAAACCGATGATGATGGCGTCGGAGGCGGAGGCCAGCGTGACGTCGGTCTCGGTGATGCCGCCAACGGCGGAGTGCACGATGTTAATACGCACCTCGGACTGATCCATCTTGTCGAACGCGTCGCGCAGCGCCTCGATGGAGCCCTGCACGTCGGCCTTCACGATGAGGTTAAGGTCCGTCTGCTTGCCCTCTTCAATGCGGCTGAACAGGTCGTCCAGGCTCATGTGGCTCTTGGCATCCTGCTCGGCCAAGCGGGCACGCAGCGCGCGTTCCTCGGCCAGCTTGCGGGCGTCGCGCTCGTCTTCGAACACGCGGAATTCGTCACCGGCAACCGGCACACTGTTGAGGCCAAGAATCTCCACCGGGTCGGCCGGCAGAGCGGCATCCACGTGCTTGCCGCGCGGGTCAACGAGGGCGCGGACACGTCCGTAGGACGTGCCAGCCACCACCACGTCGCCCGGGTGCAGTGTGCCGCGCTGCACGAGCACGGTGGCTACGGGGCCGCGGCCCTTGTCGAGGTTTGCCTCGATGACGAAGCCAGAGGCCTCAGCATCGGGGTTAGCCTTCAGTTCCAGCACGTCAGCCTGCAAAATGATGGTTTCCAGCACGTCGTCGATGTGCAAGCGCTGCTTGGCCGACACCTCCACGAACATGTTCGAGCCGCCCCATTCCTCAGGGATAACGCCGTACTCGGTAAGTTCCTGACGCACGCGATCAGGGTTCGCACCGGGCTTATCAATCTTGTTAACGGCAACCACGATGGGCACCTCAGCCGCCTTCGCGTGGTTGATAGCCTCAATGGTCTGCGGCATAACGCCGTCATCGGCGGCAACCACCAGCACGATAACGTCGGTAATAAGCGCACCGCGCGCACGCATGGCCGTGAAGGCCTCGTGGCCCGGCGTGTCGATGAAGGTGATTTGCTTGCCGTCAATTTCCACCACGGAAGCACCGATGTGCTGCGTGATACCGCCCGCCTCACCTGCGGCAACACCCGTGTCGCGGATGGCGTCCAGAAGCGAGGTTTTGCCGTGGTCGACGTGACCCATGACGGTAACCACCGGCGGACGCGGCTTCAAGTCCTCGTCGCGGTCGTGGTAGACCACCGCGTATTCCTCTTCCGGCGACACGACACGCACCTTGCGGCCCATGTCATCGGCAATAAGTTCAATCATGTCATCAGCCATCGACTGCGTGAGCGTAAGCACCTGCCCCAACAGGAACAAACGCTTGATGATGTCGTTCGGCTGCACGCCCAGAAGCTCGGCGAACTTGGCCACGGTCGTACCCTGGGGAATTTCCACCACGGAATCGTCCAGCACGAGCGTGGGGTCGAGGCCCTTCTCAATGGCCTCCATCTCCAAGCGCTCGCGGTTTTCGGCCTCGCGCTTCTCCTTGCGCTTCTTGCGGCGGCCTTCGCCCTCATGCGAGGTGGCAGCTGCCACGGCTGCGCGGGCTTCGGCAAGCACCTTGTCGCGCTGCAGTTTTTCTGCCTGCACAGCCATCTGGGCGTAGCGATCTTCGCCCGTGGCCCGCTGCTGCTCAAGCTCCGGCACAACCTGCTCGAAACCGGCCGCCTTGCCGCGACCCTTCTTGCCACCCTTGCGGGGCGCATTAGCAGAAGCCCCTGCACCAGCACCCGCACCGCGACCAGCCTGCGCGTTGCCGCCCTGCTTCTTCTGAGCCTCAATGCGCTGCTTTTCGGCCTCAATCTGCGAAAGCAGCGAGTCAAAGCCACCTGCTGCCTTCTTGGCACCCAGCACGGGAGCGGGCTTCTTCGGTGCCGCTTGCGTGGTGCTCTTCTTGCCCTTGCTGTTGCGCTGGCGCAGCGCCTCTTCCACGGCCTGCTTCTTCGCCACTTCGGCCGCAGCCTTGGCGGCGCGAGCACGGGCGCGCGCCTCGGCGGCCTCGCGGGCCACGCGCTCCTTCTCGCTCTCAATCTGGCTGGCCAGGCTCTCGAACGGGGAGGCAACGGGAGCCTTGGTGGGCTTGTCGCCGCCGCCACCCTCGCCTTCCGCCGGGGCCTCCCCCGACGCCTCGGCAGCCTCGCGACGGGCGCGCTCCGCTTCGCGAGCGGCGCGCTCCTGCTCTACCGCTTCGCGACGGGCACGCTCTTCTTCGGCCTTCTTGCGCTCGGCCTCGGCACGCTCTTCAGCAAGCTTGCGCGCTTCTTCGTCTTCAAGCTGGCCCGCACGTTGTTTGATCTCGGGCTCTAAGTTCTTCCTGATCTTGGCCACGTAGGCATCGGCGAGCATGCTCGCATGGCTCTTCGCAGGGATTTTCATATCATGCAGCTTATCGAGCAATTCCTTGCTCGTCATGTCGAATTCCTTCGCCAACTCATGTACACGCATGCTGGCCATATACCACTCCTCTTCCTTTACGCTTCGCGCAGCGCCGAAGACACCTCGGCTGCGATTCGTTCCAAATCCTCGTGATCGAGCTTCGTCTTCAGCGCCCGTTCAAGCTTCCTGGTCTTGCATGCGGTGGCGAAGCACTCCTGGGAGCACACATACGCCCCGCGCCCCGGTGCACGGCCCGTGCTATCGAACGCGGCGAAGCCGTCCGGGCCGCGCACGATGCGGAACAGCTCGGTCTTGCCGGCCTGCTTTCCACATGCGATGCAGCTGCGCTGCCGTTTCGTTGTCTCCGCCATGGTGCGTTCTACCCCGTAGTCCTTAGGCCTCGTCGAGATCCGCGTGAACACCGCAGTAGCGGCTGTTCGGCCGTGCGTGATTGCGGCAGCGAACGCCGTCTTCACTCACGTAACCGCACAGCGCCTCATCTTCGGCATCCGCGTCTTCGTCGATAAGCATGTTATCGCCGTTGACCAGCGGCTCGCCCGTAAACGACGCGCTCTTGATATCGATGTGCCACCCCGTGAGGCGCGCGGCCAGACGGGCGTTTTGGCCCTCCTTGCCAATGGCCAACGACAGCTGGTCGTCGGGCACCACCACGGTGGCGTAATGGTTATCTTCATCAATGAGAACGTTGGTCACCTTTGCGGGCGAAAGGGCGTTGGCCACGTAGCTGGCCGGGTCCTCGTTCCACTGGATGACGTCCACGCGCTCGTTGCGCAGCTCTTCAACCACCATGCGCACGCGGCTGCCCTTGGGACCAACGCAGGCGCCCACCGGGTCAAGGTTCGTCTCGCGCGACGCGACGGCAATCTTGGAGCGCGCACCCGGCTCGCGGGCGATGGACTTGATCTCCACCAGGCCCTCGTAGATTTCCGGCACTTCAATTTCGAAGAGGCGGCGAATGAGGTCCGGGTGCGTACGCGACACCACGATAGCAGGACGTGCCTGCTCACCGCGCATCTTCGGCGCGTCGGAATTCGGGTCGCGCACTTCAATGATGAGCATCTTCAGGCGCTGGTTGTGGCGATAGTGCTCGTTTGAGGGGCGCTCGTTGCGCTCGTTCGGGTTGCGCTTCTGGTCGTAGTGCGGCAGTTCCGCCTCCACGCCGTCGCGAATCTTGATGATGGTGAAGTCCGGTGTGCCCTGCAGCACTGTGCCCGTCACAAGGTCACCCACGCGATCGGAGAATTCCTCGTAGATGGACTGACGGCCCGCCTCGCGCACGATGGACGCAATGACACCCTTGGCGTTTTGCGCGGCGATGCGGCTCACGTCGGCCGGCGTGACGTCGCGTTCCTCAAATTCGGCGTACTCGCCGGTTTCTTCATCGGGCTCGCCTACGGGCACCAGCTCGTAGACGTAGATGCGACCGGTCTGGCGGTCGATGGTTACGCGGGCATCCCACTCGAGGTCGAGGATGCGCTCGTAGCTCTTGGCCAGCGACTGCTCCAAGCGCTCGATGAGGTAGAACTCGTCGATCTTGCGCTCGTGGGCCAATGCCTGCAAAGCCTCGATCAGTTCTGAAGTTGCCACGTCTACTCGTCCTTTCCTAAGAGCTGAAATCGATCGTGCCCTTGAGATGGGCGCGTTTAATGTCATCTATCGCAATGCGCACGTCTCCGCCGTCAACGGCGAGGACTACCCCGTCGCTATCGGCCGAAACGATAGTTCCCGTGAACGTGCTGCGGCCATCCTGCGGCGCAGACTTCACCACGGCCGTCTCGCCAACGAACCGCATGAAGTGCTCGGCGGTGCGCAGCGGGCGGTCAATGCCGGGCGAAGAAACCTCCAGCGTATAGGCACCGGGGAACGGGTCAAGTTCGTCCATGAGGTCGTTGATCCACGCCTGGGCTGCCGACAATTCGTCGAAGCTCACGCCGTCAGCCGTGTCGATGTACACGCGGATAGTCGGCGCCTTCTTCGCACCCACCACCTCCACGGTCACCAGCTCTACGCCCTCCTGGTCAGCCCGGGGAGTCAGCGCGTCGAGCAGCTGCTGTTCCTTCTTGCTGAGCACGTCCGTCTCCTCTCGCCTCCGTTGCGCCTTCCCGCGCAACGCCGTGCCATTGTGCTGCGTAGTATGTCTCCTGAAAGGCGGCATACTACCCTTTACAAACAAAGAAAGCGGGAACAAGCCCACTTTCTCATGTTTCGAAAGTATGGTGCGCACCTGCTTAAAGCCCCATCCCGTGCGCTTTGCTTTGCAATTTATACCATATTATGCCCCGCTTGCCTAGTGACCCCACCAGGCCACTCGCAATCTCACCACATTTAAACAGAGGAAGATTACGACCCTAAGAAAGCGCAAAATGCTGAAGCTGAAGGGTGCTCTTATTCGAGAATCTTTACAACATACTCTACCGCTGAAATTTCAAGAGGGTTAACAACATAAGATATACTCGCACTCTGGGGCAAAGATAATCCAAAAGAGACGGAAAGCGCGCCCAACTGGTCGCCTTGACGCTCCGGAATAACGAAGCCAAGTGCTACTACCTTGCCCGCTGTGTCCAAGGGCACCATCACCTCATTGGTCCCTTCTTTATCGGGAGTAAGTACAATTTGAACAGCAGCTCTATCAGTATCGTGAGGTATGAGCAAAGAGGCTCCACTTCGCACAGAACTAACGGCTCCACTTATCTCCAAGGGCACAACTGATGAAGACGTAAAAGACATGCTCTCGCTGGATATCCGACCCGTCGCGTCAATCAGTATTTCGGCCGCAGCTGGAACCTTGCACGAGATAACGGCATCCCACTTTGCATAGAGCACCATATCCCCCGCAACTGCAGAACCGAAGTCATACCGTTCCGTGAGAAGAGCATCTGAAAACCAGCCAGAGAACGTGTATCCGTCGCGCTGTGGTATTGCCGGCTCGACAGCCTGATCGCCTTTTCGAATTGTCTGAGATTCTACTTCGGAGCCTCCGTTACTAGCAAACTGAACACACACAGAAACATAAGACGTCGTGACGCGGATGCCAAGCAAGGTTGACCCTGGCTGACCATCCTCAGCCGACCCTTGGGATTTCGATGAGTCGGTAATACGCAAGCCCAGCTGTGTTTTCCCTGGCGAAGCATTGGCATAGGCGCTTCTCGGTACAGTCAACATCAACAAACATGCCACAACAATAAAAGCCATGAGCACTTTCATTATGCAAAGTGCTTTTTCTCTTGTTGCTCGTTTGATGATAAATGCAGTGCCCATCTCAAAACCCGTGCGCAATCAGAAGCAGAAACAGGGACACACGCCACAGGGCGTAGACGCTGAACGTGTTCCGCTCAGACCCAGGTCACCATTGATGTACACTCCCATAAAATCACCTGGGAAGTTTGGCCGGACTGAACGCATCCACCAACTTGTATTATCATCCGGTGTCAATTGCTTCCCTTTCTCCATCAAGCTATTAGGGCCGCTTGTCTGAATGGGTTTATTTTGATAGTACTCATAACGATAGCCTTCTTCTGTAACCCAACGATACTTCGACCATCCATCAAATACCGCTCCGGTGTATTCGTAATAGGTCATGAGAAAGAGTGTGTCATGAGAAACGCTGACCGAAGAGCTGGTAGAAGTGCTTTCACTGCCATAGCTTTTCTCGACCTGAACAAGTGCGTCTCGAAGTTCGGATGGAACCATATCCCAAATCTCGCCATCGTTCATACTTGCATGCAATGCGCTCGAACCCCATCCCCCCGAATTGGAGTTTGAACCGTTCATGGGATATATTGATTCGAGAAGATTGACAAATTGGAAAGTGAGGCCAGCCTTTGTTCTCCTATCAACAGGGGTCGTCAAAATGTCATGATTGATGCCAACAAGACGAACATCGTACGCAACTTTGTTCCAAACGGTCTTGCATTCATAAGCAGTTTCGTCTGCAAGGTATTCAGCGTACATAAGGTAATAGGGAGACTCGCTTCCATACTCCGCAATACTGTTAGCGTGAGTTTTCACGTCAGCAATGCTATACACAACTCCCGATTTCGAGTCTTTGAGATAGAAAACATCCTCTTCAGTGCCACCCCCGCCATCTCGTTTAAACATATATGAAACAGTAGCAAGGGGTTTGACACTCATACCGTAATCGGCAGCCCCAACCTTTACGCTCGCGTTATTCAGATTTAAGCGATAGGTGCATTCGAGCGAACTGTTAGAAGCTATAACAAAATCACCCTGACCAGGTTGTACACTGCTGACCGTAGGACCAAGGCCAAAAGAAATAGCTTTAGAATCATCTTTTTTCGGATAGAGACTAAACAGGTTCTGTGCAGTGATATCCGAAGCGTCTGCTTTCGCCTCAAGCACTTCAGTAGCACCAGCGTCAACACAGGTGAGGCTTTCCATAGCAACTGGAAAATCCGAATAATTTTCGAACTGACTGCTTGAAGTTACACTCGCCGTTGGATTAGCGACGTCATACCCCTCCCCGTCTCCAAACGTCACCACAACAGGAGCCGTAACGCTGAGTTGAACAGCACGAGCGCTAATGAGATAAGCCGACGGTAAAAGGGATGAATTTCTTACTGAAATGGTTTCGGTTGTTGCCTGTGAACTTGGTAGTACCTCAACAAATCGTGAGCTGCGGGCAATTTCAATCCCATCCAGTGCAAGCGTTACTACAACATCAGTCGAACCCTGAGCCTTCCCTCGTGTCGTACCGGCGTCAATTGACAAGGGCGCAGCAGCATAAGAATAGATAATTTCGACGTTTTCGGGTAGCTCAAGAAATGCTCCTTCGAAAAGATCTCCCTCTTCACCAACCATAAGAATAAGTGACTCTTTAGCAAGTTCAATTCCGAAAGGCTGAACAGTACTACCCGCTGTCAATTCGGTCGATTTCCAAACTTCTTCGGACCCTTGCGGACAATAGAGTGAAACATTCGAGCACTCAACAAAAGCATCAACTGCAACCTCTGGTGAACCGAGGGTGACAACACGCGTAAGTAAATTACAGGATGCAAAAGCGCGAGATTTGATAGCCACAACCGAGTCTGGAATCCACACCTCTGCAAGTGCCGTTGCTTCGAAAGCTCGCTCCCCAATCTCCATCAGACCCTGAGAGAATTCAATAGAAGCCAAGTTCGAGCAGCCCGCAAACGCGCCCTCTCCGATCAATGCTATACCCTCAGGGAGCTTGAGAGATTCAAGTGACAACAACCCAGCAAAACCTCTGGGAGCAATAGATGAGACACGATAGGAAACGCTTCCAACTTGAGCCGAAGCAGGAATTATCAAATCGTCGGCAGGCTCACCCGGACCCATCCATGAAACGGAAAGGGTGTAATCATCCAGCAACGTAAATGAAAGGCCATAACTAGTGAGACCCTTATTCTCGGCCGTGGAATCACTTTCTTTAAAACGACCTTGCAAGGAGAGATCGCCTGGTAATGCAGAGTTGGAGAACCGCGAAAAGCCGGCATCTTCCCAAATCCCCCTTGCCTCTTGATGGCCTTCCGAGCCCACAAGAGCCACAACTGTGTCTTTAGAAGCATTGTCAAACGCCTCGGGAGAAATCTCATTCAAATCACCCAATACAATAATTGATGTAAGAGAGCATCCACTAAAAGCACCCGGGGCAATCGCATGTGTCTGCGTAGCAATTACCGCCGAAACACCTACGCCCGGAGGGCATGCTACGAGGTTTTCCCTATTCTTTGAGTAAAGAATGCCATTCCAGGAAGAGAAGGCGACGCTACTCTTTTCTACTTCGACGGAGATAAGTCCCGAACACTGGGAAAAAACTTCAGCCGCAACTAAGACAGTTTGGCTAGGAATATAGGCAACACCCTTTTTACCTTCGGGAGTGAACAGAAGGTTTGAAAGGTCCTTCGAGAACAGCATACCATCGTAGGACGCATAGTTTTCGTTATCCAATGAAACAGTGATATATGAGAGCGAAGAACATCCTGAAAACGCTCCATCCAAGATAGTTTCCACAGAAGCTGGAATAGAAATGGATTCGATAGGTGCGCCCTCGAAAAGGTTTTGTTTTGCGGGATCTCCAATTATTGTAACGGCGTATGAATCAGAACCGCTCGAAACACAGGAGGGAATGACGATATCGCTTTCAAGCGTTTCGCCATACCAACCCACCAACGCAACAGACTCCGCATCAGGAAGCACGCGGAATGTAAAACCACAGGAACGAATCTCGCCAGCGGCAGGCTGAGAATACTGAGCGAGTGAAACACTGGCGGATGCTTGTTCGTGAAACCGCGTCACACCATCCGCAACAGATTTGCTACTTAAAAGCCCCCCCCCCCCGCGAGATTTTCAACGTCGCGAGCTTCTGACGTCGAGACAGGAACCATGCCAACAGCAAGAGCAAGTGCAAGCGTCGCTATAGCAACTCTCTTGCCTAGCAGACTATTTCCGAAACTGCGCAGCATTTTTCCCAACCTCGCTCTCAGTAATGGGCAAGACCTCTATTCCTCAAAATGATGAATATAATAAACAGTATAGTCTTTGGAGGCAATTTGGGAAGGGGCGTCTTTCATAAAGCAAGCCCCTGTTCTTTCAGAACAATATGTAAACAATGCCAAGGATATCCCTGCTTGAAAACTTATTGGGCACTCTATACTGCGCGCGCACTTCACAGATACGCAGTACGCGCGCAGCCAGACATTTCTACAACGCGGACGGTTGCTTTGTTACTTCCACCTCGCAGACGCATGCGGCGTCGTCGGCTTCGGCTTGGGCGGGGTTGTAGGTGAGGAGCAGTTTGCTCAGGATAAGGAAGGCCAGGATGCCGAGGGCTATCATGCCTACCACAATGAGGATTTCGGGGAGCGTGGGCATATAGGAGCTGGCCACGGCCCAGCCGTCCATGCCGAATACGCCGCGCGTGGAACTTGAGCCGGAGATGAGACCCGGCGCGCCGGACACATTCGGATAGATAAAGCTGGTGAACAAGAGCCATATGCGCTTGCAGAATACACCGACCACCACGCCTGCGCACGCCAGCGCCACCAAACCCGTACGGCGGCGGTTCTTCGCGAACACAAGGATGGTGAACGGAATGATGACGCCCACGATAACTTCAATCCAGAAGAACGGTGCGGTGGCACCGGACACCATTTCGCCAAACACCGCCATGCCGTGCTCGGTGCCGGGATACGCCATGGTGAGCACCTCGCAACCCACCATGTAGCCGTCAACCGCAATACAGACGGCCAACAGGCCCGCCAGGTTCGCGATGAGCTTCTTCGAGGTGGCGAACACCTTCGCGCGGTTCATCCACAGAAGGCCGAGCAGCAAAAGCGCGAGACCCGAGTCCATGGCCGATGCCACAAAGAGCGGCGCCATGATGGTGGAGTACCAACCCTCGCGCGCAATTTGCAGGCCGAAGATCCACGCGGTCACGGAGTGCACGAGGATGGCAACCGGCAGGGCGAAGCGCGACACGATGGCCACCTTGTCCTTCGCGCCCGGCTTCTTCGACGTCATGAAATACAGGTAGATCAGGTTGATGACCAGGTATGTTGTGATGACGCAGATGTCCCACAGAAGCGGCGAGATGAAGTTCGGCGACGCGAACAGGTTTAAGATGCGCACGATGCCGCCGAGGTCGATGAGCACAAATGCGCCGGCGATGCAGATGCAGATGAGCGACACGATAATGGCCGGCAGCGCCACCTTCTTGTACTCAGCCACATGGAAGATGGACGCGGACGAGGCCACGATGAGGCCGCCCGCCGACAGGCCCACGAAGAACATGAAGCTGGCAATGTAGAGGCCCCACGACGTGCCGTTCGACATGCCGGTGACGCCGAGGCCGCCGATAAACTGGTACACATACGCGCCCACACCAAGCGCCACCAACACGCCCAGCACCACAAACGCGATTTTATAAGTATTCGTTAACTGCATAATAGTAGTTCCTTCCATAACCCACTGGTTGGCGTAGTAAGTCAGCGAGGGTGCCCGCAGTGCCCGAGATTCGCGGGATCGCGGAGGCGAAGCGTACGCAAGGTACGTGAGCCTCCGTGATCGTGCGAAGATCGGGTGCTGCGGGCGACCGCAGCGTCGACCAGTTCCGTCGGCCGTCAGGCCGACGGAACCTAAAGTCCGATGTAGAAGAGTTGGGGCCTGGTGCCCTTTTCTTCCAGTAGGTGGTGGGCTTCGGTGGATTGGGCGAGTTTGGAGATGTCGCTTTCGGGGTCGTCGAGGTCGCCGAAGGTGCGAGCGCGGGCGGGACATACGCGCACGCACATGGGCATGTCGCCGTCGTCCGTGCGCTCCTTACACAGCGTGCACTTCTCCATCACGCCCTTGCCGCGCACGGGCACGCGCGAGTCACCGTAGTTGCAGTCGGGTTCGCGCACCGGGTCGGTCCAGTTGAACACGCGGGCATTGAACGGGCAGGCGGCCATGCACATGCGGCAGCCGATGCACTTGTCGTAGTCAATTTCCACGCGGCCCTTTTCGTCTTTGTACGTGGCACCGGTCGGGCACACCTTTTGGCAGGCGGCGTTTTCGCAGTGCTGGCACTGCACGGGCAGATACACGCGCTTGAGGTTGGGATACTCCCCCACCGCGCCGTCGATGACATCGGTATCCTTCGTCAGAATGCGGTTCCAGAGCATGCCCATGGGCACGTTGTTTTGCATCTTGCAGGCGTTGGCGCAGGTGTGGCACCCCACGCAACGGTTGAGGTTAATGGCGATGGCCAGTTTCGTCATGGCGAATCACCTACGCTTTCTTGATCTCGACGAGCGTGTCGGAGAACGGAATGACGGGCCCACACATGAGCTCGCTTCCGCGCTCCACCTGCGCGTCGTTCGTGACGGATTGCATGTTGCCGCGCACCAGGTAATCGGCCGTGGCACCTTCCACGAGGCGCACCGAACCCGAGCGGATGGCGGGGTTGCCGTGCACGCACACCGCAAAACTGCCGCGGTCGTTGAACACCTCCACGGTGTCGCCGGTGGCCAGGCCGCGTGCCTCTAGGTCGGCCGGGTTGGCATCAAGCGTGGGCTCGAAGTACTGCTGAATCCACAGCGCATCGTTGAACTGGTTGTGGATGTGGAAGCGCGTGCGCACGTTCGCCAGCTGCAGCGGGAAGTCGGCGCGCTTCGGGTTGTCGGCGTAGGCCTCAAGCGGCGGCTCCCACTGGGGAAGCGCTTGGCCGTAGGGGGCGAGGTTTTCGTAGTACACGTCCAAGCGGCCCGACGGCGTGTCGAAGACGAAGTCGGCGTATTCCTGGCGCGGCTCTTCAATACCGGGCAGCGGCCAGGCACCGTTGTGCTCGTTGATCTTGTCCACCGTGAGTGTGCTGATCTCGGGGTCTTCCGCGCCAGAGAGAATGGTTTCCACTAGTTCGACCGAATCCTTCGGCAGGGCGTCGTCCACGCCAAGGCGCTTCGCAAATTCCTTCTGAATCCAGAAGTCGGTCTTGGCCTCAAACAGCGGGTCGATCACCTTGTTTTGCAGCACGAGCTGGTTGTAGCCCACCTTGGCGTTGCCCACGGGAGCATCCAGCTCGAAGCGTGTGGTGGCCGGCAGCACATAGTCGGCCCACTTCGCGCCTTCGGTGAAGTAGGGGTCGATGGACACAATGAGGTCAAGTGAGCGCGCCCAGTCCTCGGTCTTGGCCATGTTGGCGAAGTGTTGCGCCATCATATCGCCGCAGCAGATGTACGCCTTCACCTTGTTGGGCTTTTCGCGCATGTCGTAGGCGGCCATCTCGTCGGTGGCGGTTGTCATATCCTCGGGCAACTCCCATGCACCAAGCGACGTGGAACGGCCGTTCCAGCAGCCACCCACGAACACGCCAATGTTCGCGCCAGGCTTGCAGATGTTGCCGGTCACGCCGGCAAGCACTGCAGCCGCGTGACCTGCGATGTCGGCGTTGCCAATCTTGTCGTTGCCGCCCCAACCCAGCGCGATGGACGACGGGCCCTTCGCATAGGCGCGTGCCAACTCCACAATCTTGTCGGCGGGAATATGCGTGATACCTTCGGCCCATTCGGGCGTGTAGGTTTTCTGGCCCTCCACCAAAAGGTCGTAGGCCGTGCGGCACTTCGCGCCCTTGACCTCGGCGGTGCCGGAAAGCTTTGGCGTGACGCCCGGCTGGTTATAGGGCACAGCCTGGCCGGTTGCGGCATCTATAATAAAGAAGGGGTTCTGCTCGCCCGTTTCGGGCTCTTCGGCGGCCGGGTCCTCGGCGTGGTCGCGCACGAGCGCACCCTTGTCGTCCACCAGATACGGCAGCGACGTGTGCGTGGTCATGAACGCCTCGTCGGTCAGCCCCTCATCAAGCACAACGCTGGTCATAGCCAGGAAGAGCGCCGCGTCGGTGCCGGGTTCGATAGGCACCCACTCGTCAGCTTTGCCCGCCGTGGTGGAGAAGTGCGGATCGACCACCACCATCTTCGCGCCGGCCTCTTTGGCCTCGAAGAACAGGCGTACCTGCGGCAGGCTGGACTCGCAGAAGTTGCTACCCACGGTAAGCACCATGCGGGAGTTCACCCAATCGCGCGCCTCGCCCGTGGCCATGGCGTAGCCGCCGCCGAAGCCGATGGCGGGGTCAAGGCCGTTGCCCGTGCCCACGTCAATGCCGGTGTTGCCACCGGTCTGCGCGCCTAAAAGCGCCGCAAGGAAGGGCATGTTCGCCTCGCTTGAGGCCGTTACCATAACGGCGTCCTTGCCGTCGCGCTTCTGGATTTCCTTGATTTGGGACACGATGTCGTCAAGCGCCTCGTCCCAGCTCACCTGCGTGAATTCGTTCGCGCCGCGCTCGCCGGTCCGCTTGAGGGGCGTCTGCACGCGGCCCGCACCATAGATGTGCTGAACCTCCGAGATGCCCTTCAGGCAGATCGTCTCGTAGCGGTCGTCCACGCAGTGGTTCGGCTCTACCTTAACCAGGCGGCCGTCACGCACCGTGCAGCGCAAAGGACACATGCCACCGCAGTGCTCCTGATGGTACGTGCACGCGATGTGCTCTTCGTCGTAGGCGACCTTCGTCTCGCCCGCCGGGCCAATGCCCGCGTACGCCTTCTGCGGGGCAAGCCAGCCGTCCGTCGCGAGCATGCCTGCCGCAGCCAAACCGCCGGCAGCAAGCGAACCCTTGAGGAAACCACGCCTCGTTAGCTCCATGCAGTCCTCCTTCTCGTCATATGCAGTTGTCACGCTGATACGTCTCGATGCTTCATGATGGTGGAAAATGACGGCGCACAGTCTACGCAGCCCGGTAACCGCCGTCATCGTTCGCTTGCCCAAAAAACCACCGATTCGCTTTGTGCATTTTGTACAATCATAAACATCATCGCTGATAGAACGCGTAAAAGTAGAGGTACAGAAAACGCCGCGTTGCCGATTTGTTGCCGAAGGTGCCGCCGCTTACCCGCCTGAGCGTGCGCTCGCCCGCAGGAAGCGCGCATCAATTGCGCGCACGGCTTACGAGGGCCTTTGCCGCCAAAAGGAGTTGTCATGCTGTTCAACCTGGACCTGGTGTCCGCCGAACTGGCCAATTTGCACCCTCTTGAGCGCTTTGTGCACAATGCCACGCTCGATCTCGACCGCGTTGAGATATTTGGCCCCAAGAGTTTCCCACGCGCAACAAGCCTTTTCATTATTGAGTATGACGAATTTATCGCACTGAACGCCGCTGTGTTTGAGGCCGGTGGGGCCTTCCTTGTGCGCAGCGCGAGCGCCTCCTGTGACACGCGGGGCCTTCCCGCCCTACTTCTTCCCGATGCGCCCGACCTGCCAGATGCGCGCGACTTGCTGACGCGTTTGTTGGAGTATCGCATGCGGCTTGACACCTGGTCGGAGGCCGTGCTTTCCACCATGGCGCGTGATGCGCCGCTGCAAGAGGTGTTCGACATGGTGGCCACCATGTTCGCAAACCCGCTCATGCTGTCGGATTCGGCACTGTACTTCGTGCTAACGGCCGGGCGGCTGCCAGATGATTTCCGCGACCCGTTTTGGTCCCCGGCCATTGAGACGGGCGTGTGCCCCACCGAGGTGTACTTCGATACGTGGATGCGCAGCGCGGAGAACGCGTTCAGCAGCGAGCGCGCGTATATAGTGAGCGACGCGGAAACGGGCGGGCGCACCTATTTAGTGCGCAACCTTTTGGTGGAGGGCGAATATCACGGCTGCATTGAGCTAGTGGATGTGAACGCGCCACTGGGTCCTGCTGATCTGGCGCTGGCCGATTACGTGGGCGACTTGCTGGCGCTCATTTTGCCGCGGCGTGCCTACCCTCAGATTGCGAACTCGGCGCTGGGCCCGTTTCAGGAACTTCTGGCCGGCAATGCAGTGCGACCGCACGTGTTGGAATATGGTCTGGCTGAGCTGGGATGGAGCGTAGGAGATCCGCATTACGCGGTGTGCTTTTCGGGCGCGGAGGGGGCGGGTGAGCTGGGGCCGCATCTGCAAGCCGAGCGGCGCATCGCCGAGCTGTACCCGCATGCCCAGTTTGTCGAAGACAACGGCGCACACCTCATGATTGCGCGCGACGTTGACTATCCGCTAACAGAGTTTCGTGCAGGGTTGTTGCCTGGTGGGCCGGAAGGGCTGCGCTTTATCGCCGGGTTCTCGTCGCTGTCGGATGACTTCTCGCGCCTGCGCACCACCGCCGACCAGGCCGCTTTCGCCTACGAACAGATAAAACCCTACGAGACCGACCGCTATTTGGCCACGGCCATGGGCTTCTACGACGACTGCTGGTTCGAAGATGCGCGGCGTCGACTGACCGACGAAGGCGGCGATGTGGTGTGGCTGCTTGACCCCGCCGCCGTCGCCCTGGCGCGGGCCGATGAGCGCGACGGCACCGCACACGTGTCTACCGCGCTCGCCTACCTCGAACACGGCTGCAACGCCACACGCACCGCCGAAGCGCTGTTCATCCACCGCAACACCCTGGCGTATCGCCTGAAGCGCATCAAGGCCATTTCAGGCCTTGACCTGGAAAACCTCGGCACAAGTAACGTGGATGTGCTGCGCGTCCACCTCTCCTGCAAGCTGCTTGCGGGCTAGAGCACCTCTGCGGGCGTATCGCAAGCGACCTATTCCGCACTGCCGCCCCGATAGTCGCAGCGTTGACAGCGAGTGGGCGCGGCGTCGTCACAGGTGCGGTGATACTGGCCGGCCCAGTGGCAGATATGCTGGAGCACGGGAATGGTGGAAGCGCCTTTTTCGGTGAGCATATATTCCACGCGCGGTGGAATTTCCTCGTACTGGCGTCGCGCCACCATGCCGCTATGCGCCAAATCCTTCAGCGCGCTTGCGAGCGCGGCGTCGCTCACGTCGGCCATCTCGTCGCGCAGCGCGCTGTAGCGCAAGGGGCCATCCGACAGCACGCAAAGGATGCGCGACTTCCACTTGCCGCCGAACACATCAAGCCCGTACTCCAACGGGCACCGGATATCTTTCTCTAGTTTGCGCTGATAGGCCATGTTTTCACTCCCCTTCCCCGCGAGGTTGCACCACCTGGCCGCACTCCCTGCAATGGCACAACAGCCACCTTCTCCACCTTAGCGCGCTTTCTTGTCTTCGTGAAGTTACTCAAAACATTTTTAGTGGCTCAACATTTTGCGGACGACTTCTCTCGCGCGGGTAGCCGCCGTATCCTTGGCCTATCTTGAAACAAGGCCGCCACACGGCGGCAAGGAAAGGAGCACACCATGCTTGAAACATCGAAGGTATCCGTGGTGAGCACGGGAACTGCATTGCAGGCGAAAGCCGAAAGCCGCGGCTTCACCATCACGTTTGACGAGCCTGTCGAGTCGGGCGGCGGAAACACTGGCATGAACCCCGTCGAGGGGCTGCTCTGTGCGCTCGGCGGCTGCCAGACCATCGCCACCATGATATTCGCCCAGATGAAAGGCGTGGAACTTTCCGGCGTGAGCGTGGACGTGGAAGGCGATCTCGACCCCGACGGCTTCATGGGGAAGGCCCCCGACGTGCGCAACGGCCTGCAAGAGGTGCGCGTTACGCTGCGTTTGTCGGGCTCCGACAAGGAACAGCTGCGCGAACTTGCCGCCCTGGCCGAAGAGCGCTGCCCTGTTGGTGACTGTCTGAAGAATCCCGTACCCCTGCGCACGGAAATCGTCGTAGACTAAGGTCAGAGCGGACGGAGGTCCCGCCAAAGGAAAGGGGACATCATGGCTCATATGTCGCAAGAATGCCAGGACATGATCAACAACGCCTACGCCGCCGCGTTCTCCACGTGCGCTGACGGGGTGCCAAACGTGGTGCCGGTAAGCATGAAGCAGGCGATGGACGCCGAGACGGTAATGGTATCTGACCAGTACCTGAATAAGTCGCTGGCGAATCTGCAGGCGAACCCCTACGTTGCGCTGTCGGTCTGGGATGATGAGGGCGGCTTTCAGGTGAAGGGCACCGTCACGTATGAAAACGAGGGGCCGCGCTACGAGCAGGTGGCCGCGCAAGTGCAGGCCATCCTGAGTTCAATGGGGTACGACTATACGAGCAAGGGCGTGTGCTTCATCCACGTGGAAGAGGTGTACTCCGTCACACCGGGCGCGCACGCGGGCGAGCGTTTGGCATAGAGCTGCACGCGGGGTAGCGCGTTGGGCGGTCGCAAGGCGCTTTCGCGTGACGTGCTTCCGGCGGCGATGCGGAGGAATTCGTCGGCCATGGCTTCGGGGGTTTCTTGCATGCCGGATTCGAGCCAGCACACTAACATGTTGTAGAACGCGCCGGCAAAGTAGTACAGCTCGTAGCGTTTGATGGAGCGCGCGGGCATATCACCTGCTTCGGCAATTTTGCACTCGGTGAGCACATCGAGCAGTGTGGTGGCGGCATGCGCGCGGTGAAACGCGAGCACGATGGGGGCATGCTCGCGATAGAAGCGGAACTGGTAGAGCACGGCTTCGCGACTGCGGGGAGCGGCATCGGCCGGCATGCCCTCGTGGTAGAGGCGCGCCATGCGCTGGATGCCGTAGTCGACGATGTCCTCCACCGACGTGAAGTTGCGGTAGAACGACGCGCGTGCCACCCCGGAGCGCGCCACCAGTTCGGTCACCTTCACTTGCGAGAGATCCTTTTCCTGCGCCAGTTCCAACAGCGCATCAAGAAGGCGGTCTTTGACCTGCTGGTTCGCCACTTTTCTCCTATCCATGATACAGAAGCGCTCCCTTTGTCTCACGTCGATGGGTTCAGGTGCTCACGCCCCTATGATACAGTATGTCTCACATTGACGAACGGAAGTATCGAAGGAGCGCCATGATTCTCTACTTTAGCGGTACCGGCAATAGTCAGCGGGCAGCGGTGCAGATGGCCGAGCAGCTGGGCGATGAACTGGTGTCCATCAACCGGCAGATCAAAGACGGGACGGCGGGCACCTTTACCTCCGAGCGGCCGTGGGTGTTCGTGATGCCCACGTATTCGTGGCGCGTGCCGCGGCTGGTGGAAGAGTGGATGGAGAAGGCGCGCTTCGAGGGTTCGCGCGAGGCGTACTTCGTGCTCACCTGCGGCGGAAGCGTGGGCAACGCGGCGCCGTATGCCGCGGGGCTGTGCGGGCGGATAGGGCTCACGTTTCGCGGGCTTGCGGGCGTGGCTATGCCGGAGAACTACCTGGCCCTGGGGCCAACGCCGAGCGAGGAAGAGTGCCGTGCCCTTATGGAAGCGGCGCGCCCCCGCATCGCGCGCCTGGCTGAAATGGTGAGCGCGGGCAAACGCTTCCCCGCCGAGCCGGCCACTATGGTAGGGAAACTGGAAAGCGGCCCGGTGAACCCGCTCTTCTACCGATTCTACGTGCACGACAAGGGCTTCACTGTGTCGGACGCGTGCATCTCGTGCGGGCGCTGTGCCGCGCGCTGCCCGCTGAACAACATCCGCTACGAAGGCGGACGCCCCGTATGGCAGGGGTCGTGTACTCACTGCATGGCGTGTATCGGCGGTTGCCCCACCTCGGCCATCGAGTATAAGAAGGTGTCGCAGGGCCGCCACCGCCACTACGTGATGGACGACGCGCTGTGCTGGGGAAACGAGGCTGCTCAATGAAGCGCACGCACGAAGTGATGATTGACGCGGAGGCGTGTATCGGGTGCGGGCTTTGCAAGCGCGACTGCCCCATGAACAACCTTGTGGTAGAAGAGCGCGTCGCGCACGTGGTGTCGCAGCAGTGCATCATGTGCGGACACTGCGTGGCCATCTGCCCGAAGGGTGCCGTGTCGATGACCGGGTTTGACGAAGAGCCTATGGAGCTACACGGACCGGTGAGGGTGGATGCCGACACGCTGGCGCTGGCGCTCAAGGCGCGCCGCAGCGTGCGACAGTTCGCTGCGCGCCCCGTGGACGCGGGCGTGATTGACCGCATTGTGGAAGCCGGGCGCGTGACCCCCACTGGCGGCAACGCCCAAGACGTGGAATTTGTCGTGCTGCGCGACGCGCTACCCGAGGTTGAGCGCGTGGCCGTGCGCCTGTTCAGGAGGCTGTTCCCCTTTGTGAAGCGCTTCAATGCATCGGTGGCGCGCGTGGAGATTGACGAGCACTTCTTCTTCAAAGGCGCGCCCGTGGCTCTTGCCGTGGTGGCGAAAGACACCGTGGATGCTTCGCTTGCCGCCGCCAACATGGCACTCATGGCCGAGACGTGCGGCCTCGGTGTCCTCTACAGCGGCTTCTTCGCCACCGCCACGCGCTTCTCCCCCAGCCTGCGCCGCATGCTCGGCCTGCACCGGGGCCAGCACGTCGTAGCCACCCTCGTGCTAGGCCACCCCGCCGTCCGCTACCACCGCACCGCCCCCAAAGAACCCGCCAGCGTGAGGATGTTGTAATAAGTGTGACGCGCTATCGCGCTAGCTAATACGCCACGAGGTTACCCGTCATCCCTTACCTTACGACGCGGGTCGACTGACTAGTAGGCGAGGTCTTGCAAGAAGCATAACCTCCGTAGGGGTGCACTCCAGTGCACCCGTTCGTGCGAAGCGCGAAAACGCAGGTCAGGGTTGAATTCTCCGCCTGACGGCGGAGAGGGCGCTTCGTGAAGCGCCCCTACAGAGATAACCTTTTTAGTGAGGTTTATGATACATGGAAGAGCCCTCGTCATAGTGATAGGGAGGGCGACCATCTTGTGGTGTATTCGGTAGCGCGTAAGCGCGTCACATTTTTACAAAGCAGGAGGGGGCTGTTGTTGCAGCCCCCTCCTTGTTACTTCCCTGCTTTCACCAGTTCTTCGGCCATTTCGCGCAGCTTGAACTTTTGGACCTTCATCGACGGGGTCATGGGGAAGTCGTCCACGAAGAACACGCGTTTGGGCACCTTGTAGCGAGCGATGCGGGGGATGGCGAAGGCGCGGACGTCCTCTTCGGTCATGTCTTCGTAGCCGGGGCGCACGCGGATGAAGGCACCCACTATCTCCCCAAGACGTGCATCGGGAATGCCTACCACCTGGGCGTCGAGCACACCGGGCATGGTGAGCAGGAAGTTCTCCACCTCAAGCGGGTAGATGTTCTCGCCGCCGCGGATGATCATGTCCTTGATCCGGCCCGTCACGCGGTAGTAGCCGTCCTCGTCCACCGTGCCCAGGTCGCCGGAGTGCAGGTAGCCGTCCGCGTCGATGGCGCGCGCCGTCTCCTCGGGCATCTTGTAGTAGCCCTTCATCACGTTGTAGCCCTTGCAGCACAGCTCGCCCGGCTCACCCACGCCACAGATGTGGCCGTCGGTGGGGTCAATCACGCGCACGTCAACCGGCGGATGCTTGCGGCCAACCGTTTCGCACTTGTGCTCGATGTCGTCGTCGGCGCTTGTCTGTGTGAACACGGGGCTCGTTTCGGTGAGGCCGTAGCAGATGGTGATTTCCTTCATGTACATCTTGTCCATGACCTCGCGCATTGTCTCCGGCGGACACGGGCTGCCAGCCATGATGCCTGTGCGCAGGCTGGTGAGGTCGAACGTGTCGAAGTCGGGGTGATTAAGCTCGGCGATGAACATGGTGGGCACGCCGTAGACGGCAGTCGCACGCTCCTTATGGATGGCTTGCAGCACAAGACCCGCGTCGAAGTCTTCCACGATGATCATGGTGGAGCGGTGCGTGAGGTTCGCCATCACGCCGAGCACGCACCCAAAGCAGTGGAAGAACGGTACCGGCAGGGTCACGCGATCGTCCGGGCCCAGCTTCTGACCTTCGCCAATGTAGAAGCCGTTGTTCAGGATGTTGCGGTGCGTGAGCATGACGCCCTTCGGGAAGCCCGTGGTGCCGGAGGTGTACTGCATCATAACCACGTCGTTGTTGTCGAACTGCGCGGCGGCGTCCGCAAGCGCGCTTTCCGGCACGTGCTGTCCCAACAGGATGAGTTCGGGCACGCTGTAGCAGCCGCGGTGCTTCTCCGGCCCCATGTAGATGATGTGCTTGAGGAAGGGGTACGTCTCCGAATTCAGGTAGCCGCGCGGCTGGGTGAGCGTTTCGGGCACAAGGTCGCGAATGATTTGCAGGTAGTCCACGTCGCGGTAGGCGTCGATGACGCAGAGGGCCTTCATGTCGGACTGCTTCAGCACGTAGTCCAGCTCGTGGCTCTTGTAGATGGGGTTCACCGTGACCATGACCACGCCTATTTTGGCCGTGGCATACATGAACGTGAGCCAGTCGGGAATGTTGCGCGCCCACACGCCCAGATGATCGCCCGGTTTGAAACCGATGGCGATAAGGCCGCGCGCCAGGTTGTCCGTACGCTCGTCGAAGTCCTTGTAGGTCCAACGCAGCATGCGGTCGGGGTACACCACGAACTCATGATCAGGGTCAAGAGCCACCTGCTGCTTGAAGTACGCCCCAATGGTAAGCTCCGAATGCAACGGATAATCGGGCGAACCGGGGATGGGAGCGGGGGTATCGGTCATAGGATCACTTCTTTCAAACTCGCAGGTCAGGCAAAGTCAGCGAGGGTGGCTGCAGTGCCCAAGATTCGTGGGATCGCGGAAGCGAAGCGTACTTCGGTACGTGAGCTTCCGGGATCGCGCGAAGATTGGGTGCTGCAGCCAGCCGCAGCGTCGAGTCTATACTCCGATCGTCAGATCGGAGTATAGACCACAGCCAGGAATTTCGCGTTTTGGCCGTCGTGAGCGCGGACTTGATGGGGGACGATGCAGTCGTAGTAGATGCTTTCGCCGGGATGGAGCACGTAGGTTTCCTGGCCGTACTCAATCTCGATGGCGCCTTCCATGCCAAAGAGCCACTCTTCGCCCTCGTGGCCCACCAGTTCGTGATCCATCTCGCCGGACGGCGTGACGGTGATGATGAACGGATCCATGTGGCGCGACGGACGGCCGGCAGCCAGGCTGAAGTAGCTGAGGTCGCCGCCCGAAGTGGTCTCCAAGCTGGTGGTACGCTCAACCTCAGCCATTTGTGCGGCGTCGATGTAGGACGGACCCAAGTCCTCGTCGTCATCCATGAGCGTGCCCAGGCGCACCCCGAGCGCACGCGTGATCTTGATGAGCGGCGCGAGCGAAGCGGGCACCTCCCCCGCCTCAAGACCCTCAATGAGTTCCAGGTCAAGCCCACAACGGCTGGCCAAGTCCTGGCTCGACAGATGGTGCGCCTCGCGCAATGTAACAATTTTCTTCCCCAGGCGATTCTCTTCCATGAGCGCTCCCCTCGTCGGCGTTTTCGTATGGCTGCTATTATCGCGCTTTTCGAGGCCATGCGCGCTCTGAAACGGCGTTTGATGGCGGAAAGACGGCGGAGGGGGGCGAAGGTGGAGCCGCACGGGGCCTGCACGTGGCGCACGCAACACGCGCCACCCCTCCCCTTTCTCAATTTGAAACACGCGCACGCACGGTGCGATGCAGCCGGCGGGCGGTGCTATACTGCTGCGCGGCCCGTGATCTGGGGTCACAACGCTTGAGAAGGGGAACTTGTGCAACTCACGCATCCGCAAAAGCATTTGGGGCCGCATTCGTTTTTCGTGTGCGCGCTGTCCATTAACCTGCTGCTTATCCTGTCCATCGACATGTACGTGCCGGCGCTGCCCAGCATGCAGCGCGCGTTTGGCGTGTCGGCGGCGTACTTGAACCTCACGGTGTTTGTGTTCTTCGTGTTCTGCGCCGTGGGAGTGGTGTTAGCGGGGCCCATCAGCGACCGCTTCGGGCGACGGCCCGTACTCGTGGCAGGATGTGGGTTGTTCGCTGCGTCATCGGTGTTGTGCGCCATCGCGCCCACCGTGGAATTGCTGGTGGCGTTTCGCATCGGGCAGGCGCTGGGTTATGGCGCGGTGTCAACCATTGAGACGGCCATGATCAAAGATGCCTACGAAGGCCCCGACCTGCAAATTGCCATGACCAGCTTGCAATCGCTCATCATTATTGGACCTGCAGTTGCGCCGTTTTTAGGAACGCTACTCTTGAGCTTGGCCGAGTGGCGCGGCATCTTCGAATTCTTGGCCGTGTGCGGTGTGCTGGGCTTTGTGCTGTCGCTGCTGATTTCCGAGACACACCCGCACGAAGACGGTGCCGAGCGACCCGGCGTGCTGGCGTCGCTTCGCACGATGGTAAGCGACGTGCGCACGCTCGGCCGCAGCCGCTCATTTATGGCACTTGCTCTGTTCATGGGCATAGCAGGCATGCCCTACTTCGCGTTCATCGCCGTGGTGTCGTACGTGCTGCTGGATTTCTTCGCCGTGTCGTATTTGGAATACAGCTGCATCTACGCTGCCGCATGCCTCGTGACTATTGCGGCGCCCTATGTGTATGTGGCGCTGTCGAAGCGCTTTTCCGTGCGCACTATTTTGAAACTGTGCGTTGGCCTGACCGCAGCGTCCTTTGTGCTGCTGGCCGCGTTCGGCATGATTTCGCCCGTGCTGTTTCTGCTGGCGTTTGTACCCTACGCGCTTGCCGAGGGCATCGTGCGCCCCATGGCCTTCGTCGTGCTGCTTGACCAGCCGCCCAACCGCGTGGGAGCCGCGTCGTCGTTTTCAAACTTCTCGTACAGCATTCTGACCTCGGTAGCCACAGTGCTTGCCACCCTCGAATGGCCAAACTTCGTCGTAGGCATCGTCGCCCTCACCGGCGCAGCCGCCGCCATCATGCTCGGTTTGTACTGGTGGGGCCTACGGAAACGGGAGCAGACGCAAGAAGACGCCTCGCACACAGACAAGGCGCCTTCCGAAATCAAATAATTACGTCGGCCTCCCGAACCTGGAAGGCCGACGGAACCTATTAGCCGAAGCGGTATTCTACGCCCATGGTGGGTTGGGGGTTTTCCCACTTTTTGACGATGGTGTCGCCGCAGGCGATGCGGCAGGTGCCGCATTCGAGGCAGCCGGCGTAGTCGAAGGACTTCGCGCCGTTTTCGTCAATCTTGTAGAGCGCCGCTGGACACACGCGCACGAGTTTCAGAAACTCTTCGGTGTCGGGGTCTTCCACTAACTCGATGTGAGCGTTCTCCTCGTCCACCTCGTACTTATCAAGGGCGAGAAACTCATCAACATTGACCGTGATTTCTTTAACCGTACTCACAGCGACTTCACCGCCTTCCGCACTTCTCCCGCAAGTTTGAAGAGCCCGCGCTTCTTCACGATAGGCATCATGCGCTTCATGAGAGGCTGCTGAGGCGCGCCGTCTACTGAGAACATGGCATTGAATATCTCTTTCACCATAACGGGGTAGTCGGTGAACATGCTCGACCAGCTCTCCATGGTGTGGGGCCAGCGGCGGAACGTCTCAAGGTCTTTGATGACGAAGGAGTTCTCCATGGCGCTCTTGTAGGAGGCAAGGCCAGCGGCTGAGGTGTCACCAGCGTCGATAGCCGCAACCGCTGCCTCGCCAGCCATCTGGCCAGAAGCAACGGCGAAGTCCATGCCGCGCACCTGATAGCCCATGTTCATGCAAAGGCCCGCCGTCTCACCGGCCACGAGGCAGCCGTCGAACACATAGGTGGGTACCATGTCATAGCCACCCTCGGGCACCATGTGTCCGGAGTGCTCCACCAGCTTCGCCCCGCGGATGATGGGCGCCACCGCCGGGTGATTCTTGAAGTCCTCAAGCATCTGATACACCGGGGTCTCGTTCGCACCATCGGCCGCAAGCGAGATGGTAGCCACCAGGCCGAGCGAAATGGAGTCCTTGTTCGTGTAGAGGAACCCGCCGCCGACATTGCCATGCGTACAGTCGCCCACGAAGAGCATAGCCGCACCTTCGCCCTCAGGCACGAGGAACCGGTCTTCAATCTGGGAGGCCGGCAACTCATACACCTGCTTGATACCAACCGCCATCTGCGACGGCTTGGGACGCGGATTGCCAAGGCACTTCTCGGCGAGCACCGTGTTGCACCCTTCAGCGAGGATAACCACCTGAGCGGTAATTTCATCCTCACCCGCACGCACACCGTACACCTTGCCAGATTCGTCTTTCAGTAGCTCTTCCACCGCGATGCCGCAGATGTATTCAGCACCCGCCTCTTCGGCCTTCTCCGCCAGCCACTGGTCGAAGGGACCGCGCAGTACCGAGTAGGAGTCCTTCCCTTCCTCGGCAAGCTCCGGCGAGGTGAAGTCGATAGCCATCTGCGCCGCGGGATCCATGAACGCCATGCGCTCATGCGTGATCTTACGCTCAAGGGGTGCTTCCTCTTCAAAGTTCGGGAACACCTTCTTCAGCGAGTGGGAATAGATACGCCCGCCGGTCATGTTCTTAGCGCCCGCAAAGTTGCCGCGCTCCACCACCAGAACAGACTTACCAGCGCTCGCTGCCACATAAGCAGCCACCGCTCCTGCACACCCCGATCCCACCACGATGATGTCGAAATCAGTTTCAGACATCTTGGGTTTTCCTTTCTCCTTGCAGTGATACTCTCTTCGCCATTCTGAGCCTGCGAGTTTTCACGCTAACGCCGCACGGGATCCTTCGGCTACGGCCTAACGGCCTCCGCTCAGGATGACAAAATGCACCGCTTTGCGACCACCGAATGTTCAGGGCAACAAAGCAGCAACATCGTCAATCGAGGGGAGATTCCCGGCGTGCCCACCAAGCGAGTTTCCCTAAAGGGACTAGCTTCGCGTCGCCGCAGCGAAGCGAGGACTGTCTGAGCGACTGGGCATGCCGGGAGTCTCCCCGGACAGGTTGATCCAGGTCCTACAGAGCCGCCACCACAGCCGGCAGCACGTCCTTCACGTCACCCACCAGACCGTAGTCACACTGCTTAAACACCGGCGCGTTCTTATCCTTATTGATGGCGAACAGAGTGCCCGCGCGGTTGCAACCAACCATGTGCTGCATCTGACCAGAAATGCCAGCCGCCACATACACCTTCGGCGACAGCATGAGCCCGGACACGCCCACGTAAAGCTCGGTCGGCAGCCAGTTCACACCCTCCGTAAGCGGACGCGAGCACGCAAGGCCGCCACCCAGCTTGTCGGCGAGCGCACGAGCCAGGTCAAGGTCAGCTTCCTCGGTGAAACCACGGCCGGCTGCCACCACAGCGTCAGCCTTGAACAAATCCACGCCACTCTTCTCGATGGGCTTGGACGCAAGCAGCTTCACCGGGTTGGCCGGAGCCACCCAGGCCACCTCTTCCACAGCGTTCGCGCCCGAGGCCTCAGCACCCTCGAACGCGCCAGCGGACACGGTGTAGAAAGCCACGTCACCCGCAGGCTTTTGCACGCGCTCGGCCACGCCGCCGAAGTAGAGGCTCTTCGCACCGCCCTCGAAGGACATGACGTCGGTGATGACCGAGGCGCCCGCGTGTGCGGCCAGCTTGCCGGCGATGGTCTTCATGTGGCGCGTGGGCTCAACCAGAACCACGCCCGGATGCTCGGCGTCGAACACGGCAATTACGGTGTCGGCTGCGTCGTCAAGGACGGCACCCTCGGGAACGGCGATGCGGGCAATCTTGTCGGCAACGGCCTCGGGGGCCTCGCCGAAGGAAACGAGCACAACCTCGTCGGCCATGGTGCGCGCACCGGCGGCGAGCTCCCGCGCGGCGTCCTGACGCTCAGCAATAACAAGTGCTTTCATGGGTATCAACTCTCCCTTTCTGTATGCGACGGATGGATGCGGGAATGCTACAGCGCGGCCTTGAGGGCGGCGGCGAACTGTTCGATGGCGCCGTCGGCCGAGGCGTCGAGAATCTCAAGCTTGCGGTCGGCCTGCTCAGGAGCCTGGCAGGATACCACTTCAATCTTCGCGTCGAAGACCCCGTCCGCGGCGGCCACGTTCATGGGCTTCTTGCCAGCGGCCAGGATGTCCTTCATGCCCGGGATGCGCGGCACGGCGATGTCGGGCGACACAGACACCACAGCCGGCAGCGGCACTTCCACCGTTTCCACAACATCTTCCAGCGTGCGCTCCACCTCAAGCGCGCCCTCCTTCGGCGTGATCTTCGTGGCGCCGTTCACCACCGGAAGGCCCAGACGCGCGGCTAGCTGCACGTCGGTCTGCTGCGCATAGTTGTCGGCCGAGCCGTCGCCACAGAGGATGACGTCGAAGTCACCCACCGTGCCTACGAGTTCAGCAAGGGCCGCAGCAGTCGCGTTGGCGTCGAGATTCGCGGTTGCATCCCCAGCGGTCATATACAGTTCGTCCACGCCACGGGCGAGCACGTTCTTCTTCAGCTTAGAGTCGTCGATGTCGGCGCCTCCCACCGTGATGGCAACCACCTTCGAATCGCCCGCAGCGGCGGCCAGCTGGGCCGCGGCCTCCAGCGCGTTCAGGTCGTAGGCGGACACAATACCCTTGGCCTTGGAGTAGTCCAGGCTGCGGTCGGAAGCCACCTGGATGTCCTGGTCGTCGGGAACCACCTTGAAAGCAGCAACGATGTTCATGCTAACCTTTCCCTTCTCGTTTCCTTATGCTTGCTTGACTGGTATAAGGTGCCGGGATCGTTCGCTGAGCGTGCGGCCCCGACGCGTTGAGTGCACTATGCCGTGCGCCCGCCGCGCCGTCATCGCAAAATGCCTGTGAACCTGCGGTTACTTATGAATTAACTATGCCCGACCTGCCGTTTTGCGATGCCGGGAACAGGGCATAGTGAGTGCGAATGTGCCACGCAACCCCTACACGCCACCTGAGCAGGGCACATCGGCAAAACCCCCGGTCACAAGCATCGCATGACCTCCCTACTGCTTTTCTTGCGATGCCCCCTTTTTCGGTATCATCGAGATACTGCCCGCCTTGCGATGCGCGCCCAGCGCGCGAGGCGCATGATAGTTCCAGTGCCGCGGGCGCGAACGCCGCTCGCTGGGAAGCTGAACCGTCAAGGAGGAACTAATGGCAGATTACTTTGGTACCGACACCGTGGTGTCCGAGCTTCGTGAGGACGGTCTTCTGATCATCCGCATCAACCGCCCCGAGGTGGCAAACGCGCTTAACGGCGTCACCTCCAAGGCCATGGAGAACATCATGAACAACGCCGAGACCGACCCGGCGGTGCGCGCGATCATCGTCACCGGCACCGGCAAGGTGTTCTGCGCGGGCGAGGACCTCTCCGAACTCTCTGAGGGCGGCGAGTGCCAGACCGTCACTGAGCATGGCTTCGGCGGCCTGACCGCGCGCCTGTGCTCCAAGCCCGTCATTGCGGCGTGCAACGGCTCCGCAGCGGGTGGCGGCATGGAGATCGCGCTGTCCTGCGACATGGTGGTGGCCTCCGAGCGCGCCAAGTTCGGCTGCACCGAGGTGGGTCTGGGCATCATCGCCTCCACCGGCGGTCTTGTGCGCCTCGCCCGCGACATCAACCGCAAGGATTGCATGGAACTTCTGCTCACTGGCAAGAAGATCAAGGCTGACGAAGCCAAGGCGCTTGGGCTCATCAACTATGTTGTGCCGGCCGAAGAGGTTATGGACAAGGCCATCGAGCTGGCCGAGGCCTGCCTGAAGAACGCGCCTTTGGCTCTGAAGTGGACGAAGTACATCGTGCACGCCGCCGACCAGATGTCCGAAGAGGACGCCATGCGCTACTCGGATGCCGCCTACCGCTTCCTTGAGAAGACCGCCGACGGCATTGAGGGCCCCGCAGCCTTCGTTGAGAAGCGCGAGCCCAACTGGATCGGCAAGTAACCACCCCTCCTCTCCTTTCCCATCCCCCGTCAGGGCTCCCCTTCGCCAAGGAGCCCCACCCACCAAAAAGCCCCCATCCTCAAGGACCGGGGGCTTTTTGGTGCACGCTCTCGTTAATCAAATTTTACCAGCACGCGGCACGCGACCAAGGTTTGATCTTCTTAAGCTCCGGCTCAAGGCGCTCGCGAGTCACCTCGGTATCATACGCTGCCTGTGCCCGCAGCCAGTAGCCCTCCGACAAACCAAAAAAGCGGCACAGTCGAAGGTCGGTATCAGCCGTGATGCTGCGCCTCCCGAGCACAATCTGCCCGATGCGCTGCGCCGGAACGCCAATCTCCTTCGCCAACCGATACTGCGAAATACCCAGTGGCTTCAAAAATTCTTCCTGGAGCAACTCCCCCGGCGTCACCGGATCGAGCCGCACCTCCCTACTTTTCACCTCACTCATGCTCTTCACCTCACCCTACTGCGCTCAATGATAATCGACGATTTCCACATGTTGCGCGCCCGCGTCCGTCCAAACGAAACACAGGCGGAATTGATCGTTGATACGGATGCTATATTGACCTGCGCGATTTCCTTTGAGGGCCTCAAGGCGATTGCCCGGCGGCACGCGTAAGTCATCCAGCACCGTGGCTACTTCAAGCTGACGAAGCTTGCGCAGCGCCACCCGTTCAAAGGGAACGAAGCGCTGAACTCGCCTACCCGATGCGAGTTTTTCCGTATCTCCATCTGCAAAGGAAACTATCATAGAGCGATAGTAACGCGTTGCGTTGTTACTGTCAAACGTTACTATTGTTACGCGTTTTCGGGGTGGGTGTCGGGGGTGGTGAGGGAGCTGGTTTCTTGGAGGGTTTTGCCGCGGGTTTCGGGGGCCATGGCTATTGAGAGGACCAGTCCAAGGATGACCAAGCCCGCTGCGACCAACATGGTGGGACCCACGCCGAAGGTGGCCAAAAACAGCGGCGTGCCGTAGGTGGCTATCACCGTGCCGATGCGCGAAAACGCGATGGCGATGCCCACAGCGCTGGCGCGCACTTCGGTGGGAAAGAGTTCGTTGGGATAGAGCCACTGCAAAATGCCTGGTCCACCGCTAAAAAATGCGTACAAGCCAAACGCAAGCACCACCACATACACCGGCGCGTCGGGAAACAGCCCCAAAATGACCAGGCCCACTGCCATAAGCGCCAGCGAACGAATGAGCAGCGGACGACGGCCCATGGAGTTCAGCCAGAACATAGCCGGGATAGACCCAATGAGGAAAAAGAGGCTCACAACGCTCTCGCCGAGGATGGCCTCATGGCCCGCGCCCAGGCCAAACGCCGTCATGATTTCCGGGCCGAACGTGTAGATGGCATACATGGGTGCCACCTGGCAGAGCGTAAGCACACCCAAAAACACAATGCGCTTGAGATACCCACCGCGGAAGATTTCAAACACCGTCATGCGCTTGACCGTAGGGTCGGGCCGCTCAATTTCCACGTCCATACCGTAAACGCGCTCCATAACCGCATGCGCCTCTTCGGTGCGCCCGCGCTCGATCAGCCACAGGGGCGACTCGGGCACCTTGCTGCGCCCGATAAGCAGAAACACGCAGATGGGGATGGGCGAAGCAAGCATCCACTTCCAGCCATCTTCCACGCTATAGAGCGCGTAGCCCACGACCGCTGCCACGGTAGCCCCGAGGTACCACGCGGCCGACACAATACCCATGTTGATGGAGCGGCTTTTCTTGGGGGCAAATTCAGCGATGAGCGAGGTGGCAATGGGATAGTCTGCGCCAATGAACATACCAATGAGGAAGCGTGCGGCCACCAACTCCCAGGGCGCCTGGGCGAGCACGCTCCAGAGCGACAGCAGACAGATTGCCACCACGTCGGCAATAAACATGATGCGCCGCCCAATGCGGTCGGTCACATAGCCGCCCAAAATGGTGCCGAAAAAGATACCCACGAGCACCGATGCGCCGATGGCGGCGCTCTCTTCGGTGGTGAGCGCGAAGGCGGGCACAATCTGCGTGAGCGCCACGCCGATGAGCGAAAGCACGTAGCCGTCGAGAAACGCGCCGCCGCTCGCAAAGAACGTGATCTTGCGCAAGAAGGGCGTCATGGACACGTCGTCAAGCGTCTTTTTCACCACGCGCTTGGAGACATCCACCAAACCATCAGCGATTTGCTTGGCCCCGTCAGCCACCTCCCCCATCGGTGGACTGCTCACCTGTGTCAGATGCTTCACATCGCTCATTTTGTCCCCTTTTTCACAGGTTGATAAAACGTCGAGCAGTTCCGACGGCCGTCAGGCCGGCGGAACGCTTATTCCCACTCGCAGATGCCGAAGTTCAGGTGTGGCTTGGCGCCTGTTTCGTCGGCGTCGGCGTCTACCAGTTGGAAGCGGATTTCCTTCTCGCCCACCTTCCACATGCGGGTTTCAAGCTTTGTTCCGGGCAGCACCGGCGAGGTGATGCGGGTCTTAAAGCGCTTCATGCGCTCGGGCTCGCCCGGGAAGAACGAGCTGATGATGTGGCGCATCGTGAAGCCACCGAGGCTCACGCCGTGCGCGATGGGGCGCTCAAGGCCCGTCTGCTCGGTGTAGGCGAAGTCGATGTGCTGCTGGTGCCAGTCGCCCATCAGGCGATAGATGAGCGGCATGTTGAGCGGCATGGTCTCGGCCACCACCGCATCAGGCGCGCGATCAGGCATCTCCACGATGTCCTTCGGGGGCTTGGGGCCACCCCAGCCGCCATCGTAGATGCACACGTCCCAGGTCTCGGTCTCGCAGAGCAGCGTGCCATCCGACGAATACGAGCGCCCCGTCTGCTTGGAGAGGCATCCGCGCCCCTCGCCGCGATCGTAGAGCGCGTCCTGCGTAACGAACGTTTCCACACGGTCGTTCATCTTGAAGGGCGCGTGCAAGCGAATCTCAAAGCCATAGTGCAGCGACCCGTCGTAGTTGTAGCCGTAATCGAGCGTGCGCGTCATTTCCTCGTGCACCGTCAGCGGCACACCGAAAATGGGCAGCACCTTCAGCTGCGGGTTCGCCGCGTCGTGCTCGTTAACATACTCAAGGTCGGTCTGCCCGTCGAACCCCGCGTTGCAACCGAGCGCGCAAATCTCCAAATCCTTAAACGTATACTCCCGAACAAACGGCCCAAACTCCTTACCCACAATCTCAGTACTGATAGCCATGGGATTCTCCTTACATCTCTTACAGGTCCAATAAAGTCAGCGAGGGTTACCGTAGTGCCCGAGATTGGCGTGTTTCGCGGCCGAGCGCGCTTTTGCACGTGAGGGTAAGCGAAAAAACGCCAAGATCGGGTGCTACGGGAAGCCGCAGCGTCGACCTGTTGCGCTGATCGGCAGATCAGCGCAACAACTTCTTTTCGATTTTCATCGAGCAGGTGCGGGGGAAGGTATCGACGATCTCTACGAACGAGGGGACTTTGAAGCTGGCGAGATGTTCTTCGCAGTAGGCAATCACTTCGTCTTTGGTTATCGTGGCACCCTCGCGCGGGAGGACAAACGCTTTGACGGCCTGGTCACGAATGGGGTCGGGGACGCCGATGACGGCAGCCTCGGCGATAGCGGGGTGTCCCACCAGCACGTTTTCAATCTCGGTGGTGGAAATGTTTTCACCGGCGCGCTTGATCATGTTCGCCTTGCGATCCACGAAGAAAAACCAGCCGTCCTCATCCACGTAGCCCTTGTCGCCCGTGCGCAGCCACCCGTCTGCGCCGAATGCCGCCGCCGTGGCGGCGGGGTCGTCGAAGTACTCCTTCATGATGGTGCGCCCCGGCACGCCGTGCACCTGAATCTCGCCCACCTCGCCGGGTGCGGCTTCCGTGCCGTCATCGCGCACGATGCGCGCCTCGTAGCCCAGCCCCACACGCCCCACACTCGGCCAACGACGCGGGCCCGTGGGCGGGTCGGTGAGCACCCAACCAATCGTCTCGGTGGAGCCGTACGTGTTCATCAGCGTCACACCGAAGCGGCGCTCGAACTCTTCCTTTTCGGCATCGGACACCGGCAAAAAGTACAGAATGTCGCGCAGCACATGGTCGCGATCCTGCGGCGTTGGCGGCTGCAGCAGAAGCGTGCGCAGCATCATGGCCACGCACTGGGTGAGGGTGGCGCGGAACTCGCGAATCTGCGACCAGAAGCGGCTCGCGCTGTACTTCTCCACCACAATGAGCGTCGCGCCCGCCGTGAGCACCGGCATGAGCGCCGCAAGCTGAAAGTTGGAATGGCACGCTGGCATGGTGGTAAGCAGCCTATCGTCGGAGCGCAGCGCCGTCTCCCAGTCGCCGTACAAGCCGCTGAACAGCAGGTTTGCATGCGTCAGCACCACGCCCTTGGGACGTGAGGTGGTGCCAGAGGTAAAGATAATCTCAGCCGGATCGTCCGAAGACAACTCCCGCATCTCGTCAAGGTCCTCGTGCGCTGCACCCAGCAAGGCGGCGAAATCACGCAGCGACGCATCCTTAGCAAGCGCCTCGCGCGCGGCTGCGCACCCTTCTACGCCCTCGTCATCGACACGTGCCACCAGCAACCCCTGGGGCAACACGTCGTTCTCGTGGCACACGGTGCGGTACAAGTCGAGGAACTTCGGCTCAATCACCGCGCGTGAGGCAGCCGTGCGCTCAAGCACGTAGGCCGCTTCCTCGGCGCGGTACTGCTCGTTCATGGGTACCATGACGGCACCAATCTTGGCGAGGCCAAACAGGCACAGCAGAAACTCGGGGCACGTACACAGCTGCACTGCCACGCGCTCGCCGCGCTGCACCCCCAGGCTCACAAACACGTTGGCAGCCCGATTGATCAGGCGGTCAAACGCGCCATACGTGAATTCGCGCGTTGCCCCCGACCGGTCGCGGAACAGCAAAAACGTGCGTTCACCGCAGGTGGCAACAAGGCCCTCCCAGAGGCTTCTTACCGTTTCGTTCCCCACGATGTCACACACGTCACTCACCCTCCCCTTCCGCTCGTACAACCTGCGCCGCAGCGCACGGGCGGCCACCTTCGCCACCCGAAAAGGGCTGGCCCGCCGCCGTGCGACAAGCCAGCCCTCCCCACTTACTTATTCGGCGATTTTCACGACGCCGGCGGCCGCCAGCTCGTCGATCTGCTCGCGCGTGTAACCCAGCTTCGTCAGCACGTCCACCGTGTCGCCGCCCTGCGGAGGCATGGGACGCCAAATCTGACCAGGGTTGTTCTTGAACTTGGGGAACACGCCCAGGCCCTTGAACACCTCACCGTCGGCCGTCTCCCACTCCTGCCACACGCCGCGCTTCTCAAGGTGCTCTTCCTTCACGAGATCCTCGAACTCCATGACTACCTGCACGGCAATACGGTGTGCCGCGAAGTCTTCCTCAATGTCGTACTTCGAACGCTCGGCGCAGTACTTCTCGAACGCGTCTTCGATCTCGCGGGCATGCGGGTTCGAAAGCCACAGGCCGCTCGTGTCCTCGGGGATGTCCTCGGTGCCCCACAGATGCCCGAGGCCAATGGCCTCAAGGAAGTACTTGTTCTGGTCGACGCCGTAGAGGCAAATGCCCAAGAAGCCGTCCTTGCACTGGTACTCACCGATGCCGCAGAGGTTCTGGTTGCGGGCGCCGGGGCGAGGCCACTTGATGCCCTCGTTCAGGTAGTCCACCAGGTAGTACTGGCCAATGGACAGCAGCGTTTCGTACATGGCCAGGTCGATGCTTTCGCCCTTGCCCGTCTTGGCGGCGCGGTAGAGCGCGGCCAGCGACGAAGAGGCAATCATGAGCGTGTTGAAGTAGTCGCCGGCGTAGGGGCCCGGGTTCATGGGCTGCTCAGGCGTGCCGTTCTGCGACATGTAGCCGGAGTACGCCATAACTGTGAGGTCGTAGGCGGCGCGCTTGACCATCTTCATGTCGCCTTCCTGGCCAAAGCCAGACACGTGCACGATGACCAGCTTCGGGTTGATCTCCCAGAGCACCTCGTCGGTCACGCCGTGCTTGGCGTACGTGCCGCCCTTGGAGGCCTCCATGAAGATGTCGGCATCCTTCACGAGTTCGAACAGGATCTTCTTGCCCTCGTCGGAGAAGTAGTTCAGGGCCACGGAGCGCTGGTTGCGGCGCTCGGCCTGCTTGACGTAGGGGGTGTCGCGGATGGTGTCGCCCGCGCCCGTGTTTTCAAGCCACACGACGTCGGCACCCCAGTCGGCGAGCAAGTCGCACGCCTTCGGGCAGGCCAGTTCCACCGCCGAGTACACAACCTTCACGCCATCGAGGGGCCCATAAGACGGCTTTTCAGTGGGAAGTGCCATGATGATTCCTCCTATAGTAGTGGTGATGACAGTGCGTACGCTTGCTTACTTCTGCTTGTACTTGATGGAGGCGCCCTTGGAGGTGGCCAGGACCATCATCTCGTCGGTGCCGCCCGAGACGCGGTCCACGCGCAGGTCGCGCCAGATGCGGTTGATGCGGTGCTCGGAGGCCACGGCGATGCCGCCCATGATCTGCATGGCGTCGTCGGTCACCTCGAAGGCGGCGTTGGCGCAGTAGTACTTGCACATGGCGGCTGCGGCCGGGTCAAAGTTGCCGTCGTTGTTGTCGGCGTTCCAGGCGGCCTCGTACAGCATGTTCTTCATGTTCGTCAGCTTGATGCACATCTCGGTGATCTTGAGCTGGTTCAGCTGGAAGCGGCTGATGGGCTTGCCGAACGCGATGCGGGTGTTCGCATGCGCCATAGCGTCCTCAAACGCGCTGATGGCAGTGCCGTAGTCGCAGGCGCCCACGAGCCAGCGCTCGAAGTTGAAGTCGGACACGCCACGCATGAAGCCGTTGCCCTCTTTGCCGAAGATGTCCTTTTCCTCAAGCTCCACGTTATCCATGTACACCTCGCAGCAGCTGTCCATGCGCAGGCCCAGCTTGGTGAGCGGCGACAGGCGCACGCCCGGCTTGGACATGTCGAGGAAAAACTCGGTGAACATGGTCTCGTCGTCGGCGTTCTTCGCCATGATGACCAGGTACTTCACGCCGGCGGACGACGTGATGAAGGTTTTGGTGCCGTTGAGGTAAATCTTGCCGTTCTCGCGCTTGTACGTGGTCTGGAGCGCTCCCACGTCAGAGCCCGCGCCCGGCTCGGTGCAGGCGGAGTTCCAAATCTGCTCGCCGGAACCCAGCGTGGACAGCACGGCTTCAATCTGCTCTTCGGTGCCCTCGCGGATGACGGTTTCGAAGCCGGGCAGCTGGTAGAGCACGTAAGTGGGGGCGCCGTAGCGGCCGAGCACCTCATACACGGCCATGAGCGTGACGCAAGGCTGCTCAAGACCCAGGCCGCCGTGGCTCTCCGGCAGCATGATCTGGTCGAAGCCCAGCTCGCACAGACCCTTCACCCAGCGCAGCGGGTATTCGTGCTTTTCGTCGCACTCATGAAAGTACGTTTCCCAGTTCTCGCTTTCCATGTACTCGCGGTAGCTGTCAACGATAAGCTCCTGCTCGTCCGTCAGTTTGAAATCCATGACGATCCTCCTTTTGGCGATGGTCCAACGGGGCCTTTCCCCGCTGGCAATCCGAATATGGGCGCGTGGGGCGCGCCGGCCCTGTTACTTGGCGGCGGCCACAGCCTCGTCGCTCGCGGGAGCGGCGGCTTCCAGGGCCTCGTTCTTCTTCATGGAGCGGCGCGTCATGACCAGGCAGAAGCAGCCCACGACCGCGAACGCAATCAGCACGAGGAAGATGGTGTTGAACGCGGCTTCACCCTGGGCATCAATCATGCCGCCGAACCAGGTGTGCACGAACACGTCGGGCATGAAGCCGATGACGGACAGAATGCCGGAGGCCGTACCGAAGATGGACATGGGCACCTTGGCCTCAGTGAGCGGCGACGAACCGATGGAGAACGCGCCGTAGGTGACAAAGCCCAGCACCACGATGAGCGCAGCCACAGCCACTACCATGCCCGCGTCGCGCGGCAGCACGAGGAAGGCGGCCAGCACCACGGCGGCGGCGGCGAAGAAGAGTAGGATGGACTTCGACGGGCTCTTCAGCAGCTTGTCGGCGAACAGGCCAGCCACGGGGCCTGCAATCAGGCCAATGCCGTAGGTGCGGATAAGGCCCACAACCGACACGATGAACACCGGGGCGGCGAAGCACGTCGTCATGAACGGCGTGGTGTAGGTGACGCCCTGATACACCGTATACACGCAGAAGTACGCAAGGCAGGCCCACAGAACGCCGGGGTGCTTGATGGCCTGCACAACTTCGCCCAGGCTGAAAAGCTTCGCGTTCGGGTCAATTTCGCCCTTGAAGTTGGGGATGAACAGGAAGGACAGCACCGCCAGGATGGCAATGAGCACGCCCAGGAACACCAGCAGCACCTGAATACCCTCAGACGGCACCGGAATGGCCGACACGATGGCGGCGTTGATGAGGCCGATGATGAGGCCCGCCGCGCCATAGATGGAGTAGCTTGTGCCAATCTTGGAGGCGTATTCATCCTCAGCACAGCACAGGCGCACAATCTTAAAGCGTGTGCCCCACCAGATGAGGATGGAGGTAATACCGAAGCCCACAAACAGCACATACAGCAGCGCGAGTGAAGGCAGCATTGCGTAGACAAACGTGAGCACCGCCGTGCCGCCGAAACCTACCCACGACAGCGTGCGCATGCGAATCTTATCCGCGAGAATGCCCGAGGGCAGATAGCACACCACCGCAGCGATGGCGTAGCACGACAGCAGCGCCCCCAGGTCTGCATTCGTGCAACCGAGACCCTGCATAAGGGGCTCGTAAAACACGTTCTTCAGATACACGGGCGTGTAAATAATGGATGAGCCCATGGACACGAGAATGATGAGGAACCACTTATGGACCCCTGAGAGGTCCTTATAGGTGACCTCACCCTTGCTCTTGGCAAGCAGTGACATTGCGCTTTCCTTTCTCCTTGCAGTTCACCGGTTTCACACTTCCCCTTGGCGGCGCCCGGGGTGCCGTGGGAAGCGGGTTCCGGGCCGATGAGCGCATACTGCTCGCCGAGGGGTGGTTTGCCATCGCAAAATCGGCGCGAACAACCGAATACTTACTTTTTTGTGAGGCATTACCGAGGATTTGGTGATAGTTTTTTACCAATGAGTAGCGCGGGTCTTCTTTGCACCGCGCGGGAGAAATCGGGGCAGGTCGTAAGCATCGTTATCCATCGCACAACCAAGCAGGAAGGGTGGGCGCACTATGGATCAAGCACTGGAGGGGAAGTCCGGGGGAAAGAGCGGGCGCGAGGGCGCGACGGGTGGGTCGTGGATCGCGTTTGTGACGCAGCCATCTGTTAAATATGTTGGCTTCGCGCTGTTGTTGGCATGGCACTACGCGCTCTGGTTCGTGCCGCACATGTTCGTGCAAACGGAACTACTCGATGAGCGCGTGACTATTTCGTGGCTTGTTAATTTGGGTGCCACGGTACTGTTTTTGTTTCTTATTGCACTGGTACTGGGGCGCAAGCGGCACCTGTCGTCGTACGGATGGATTGCGTGGGTGGCGCCCGCCCTTGCGGCGGCGGCTACCTTGGTGCTGTGTTTGACGCCGTTCTCGTTTCAGGTGCCGGGCGTGGCGTACCTACTGTCCTTTATTTTGGGTGCGGCGGAGGCGGCGCTGTGGATTCTCTGGGGCGAGCGCTATGCGTGCGTGAAGGCGAAATTCACTATTAAGCATATTGGGACGACGTTTGGCATCACCTTGCTGGTGTGCGTGGGTTTGGCGCTGGTGTTGCCACCTTATGTGTCCACGGTGTTCACGGCGCTGTTGCCGCTTGCCTCCGGCGCGCTGCTTATGCTGGCGCGGCGCGATGGCGAGCGCTCGTTCCCGCCGCTGCTGCCGAAAAACGCTTCGCAGGGCGCACTCAAGAGCATGGTCACCGTGTGTGCCATCTCGTTTGTGGCTTCGGTTGCTGCGTATTTTTTGGCGGCCATCATTCCCTGGCAGGTTCTGCCGACGCAGGTGTCCAGCTTCACCATTGGCATTCTGTGTGGCGCGGTGATTATGTTGGTGCTGGCAGGCATTTCGCGCGCGTCCAAGGACAAGGTGAACATCTTCAAGCTGTACCCGTGGCTGCTGGCATTGGAAATTGTGGCGTTCTCGCTGTTTTTGGCCGACGAGGCGCTGTACTTCCCCGCCTTTATTATGGCGCTGGGCATTTCATCCATCTTTGAAATCTTACTTATTATGTACTTCGGTATTTTGACGTCGAAGGGGTACAACTCGCCGGCGCTGGCGTTTAGCTTCTCGGGTGGGTTTGTGCGCGCGGGTATTGCGGTGGGCAACACGCTGGCGGTGGCGTATGAGCACGCGCCCGACGTGGCGTTCGCCATTACGCCTGAGACGTGCCTGGTGCTGGTGTGCGTGTTGGCGGCGCTGCTTATTCCACTGGTGCGCCAGGAGTTCAGCATTTTGGCGCTGACGGCTGCGCCGCCTTCGAAAGCCGAGATCGACGAGATTTGCGCGGAAGTGGCCAAGGAGTTTTCGCTGTCGGCCCGTGAGCTGGAGATTCTGGGCCTTATCGCGCGCGGGTATGCCACCAACACCATTTCGGTGAAGCTGGTTATTTCGCCCTACACCGTGAACACGCACATCCGCCACATCTACGACAAGATGCAAATTCACAAGCGAAGCGAGTTGTTAAACTACCTCAACATGCAACGAAGCGACTTTTAGGGGCGCTTGAGGAACGCGAAAGGAGGCTCGCCGGGTGGCGGGCCTCCTTTCGTTTGGTAAGCATGTGAGCACTGGCGGCGCTGTCGCTGTGAGCGCCGGGGGCTCTGGTGCGCAGGTGCGCTATTCCTTGAAGAGGGCGTGCTTGAGTTCTTCCTCGTCTTTGAAGGAGAGGGAGGTTTGCAGGACGTCGCCGCCGAAGGGCTTGATGGCTTGGACGAACTTGTCGGTGGTCATTTCGTCAACCACCATGAACACGGCCGCGCTGTCATCGTTGGACAGCAGGTTGCGCACGCGATCCTGGAAGTCGTTGTCCACGCCGCGCTTCACGATGAGGCCCGTGAGCGCGCCAATGCCAGCGCCGAGCGCCGCACCGATGATAGGCACGAAGAACAGCAGGCCGAACAACACGCCCCAGAAGAGGCCCCACACGGCTGAGGTGCCCACCTTCGAGCCGGGGGTAACCACGTCATACTTGCCGTCGGCGCGGCGCGCCACCACGGCCACGGATTGCAGGCTAACGATGAGATCCTTATCGAGGTCGAGAATCTTCTGGTAGGCGGACTTGGCCTCCGCCTCGCTCGGATATCCAAGCACAACAAGCGTACTCATGCAGGCTCCTTTCGCTGGTTTAATCGAGTTTTCAGCGTAAAGCCCCCAGGGTGGCAACCACGAGCACAACCCCCATCTGCCGCCAGCCCGCCACCGGTATGTTGCCACGTTGTCCCCAACACCACCTTAACTGGCAGTCCACCAACCTAAAATGGCAGAGATCGCCCTTAGGTACGGATTTTCGCCCAATTTCGCTGCATCGATGGCTTCGCGGAAAAATTGACCTGGGGTTTCTCTAATGAGCTTTTGAAAAATCCGTACCTAAAACGACTTTTCTGCCAATCCGCGCTCCACCATGGACGAAGGGGTTTCGATTCCTCTGTTCCTCCCCCGTGTAACATGAGGTGACGCGCTTACGCGCTATTAATTACGCCAGATGGGAAGGGTATCCTCTCTTGGCTCAATAGCTTGCGCGATAGCGCGTCACTCTTTTCATTGCGACACGCCACCCTCTCAGCAAAAACGGGCAGCCTCGGCTGCCCGTTTTGTTTGTTCTTCTTGCTTGCCTTCCCCTACTTCTCCGGGTAGAAGCCGCTTGGTTCTTCGCCGAGGTTGATCATGATGTTTTTGGTTTGGGTGTAGTGTTCGAGCATGATCTTGTGGGTTTCGCGGCCGATGCCGGATTCCTTGTAGCCGCCGAACGGGGCGCCGGAGGGAATCTGGTTGTAGGTGTTCACCCACATGCGGCCTGTACGCACGCCCTGAGCCACGCGGAAGGCGCGGTTGATGTCGCGGGTCCACACGGCGCCACCGAGGCCGTACACCGAGTCGTTGGCCATGTCGATGACTTCTTGCTCGTCCTTGAACTTGATGACCACAGCCACTGGGCCGAAGATCTCTTCCTGCGCCACGCGGCAGGAGTTGTTCGGCACCTCAAGCAGTGTGGGCTTCAAGAACGCGCCCTTGGCCAGCTCGCCTTCCGTGGCGCGCTCGCCGCCGCAGAGCACGCGGCCACCTTCCTGCTTGGCAATTTCAATGTAGTCGAGAATCTTGTTCATCTGGTTCTGGTCAATCTGGCTGCCCATCTGGGTGTCGTCCTCCCAGGGCATGCCCACCTTCACGTTGCCGAACACACGGTACGCGTCCTCGACGAACTTATCGTAGATATCCTCGTGCACGAAGATACGGCTGCCGGCGCAGCACACCTGGCCTTGGTTGAACAGGATGCCCAGCTGAATGCCGTCAAGCATCATATCCCACTTGCAGTCGGGGAAGATGATGTTCGCGGACTTGCCGCCCAGCTCCAGCGTGGCCGGGATGAGGCGCTCGGCCGCCGCGCGAGCCACGTCGCGACCCACCTCGGTAGAGCCGGTGAACGCCAGCTTACTGATGCGCGGGTTGTCGAGGATGTACTGGCCGGACTTCGAGCCGCGGCCCGTCACGACGTTAAACACGCCCGCAGGAATGATACCTTCCGTAAGTTTCGCCAGCTCAAGTACCGTGAGCGACGTCGTAGACGAGGGCTTGAACACCGTGCAGTCGCCGGCCGCCAACACCGGTGCCAACTTCCACGCGGCCATAAGGAACGGGAAGTTCCACGGCACGATTTGCCCCACTACACCGATGGGCTCGTGCAGCGTGAGCGACATCATGTTGCCAGGCAGCATGTCGGCCTCACCCGTATCGGCCAGCAGCACACCGGCAAAGTAGCGGAAGTGGTCAACCGACAGCGCCACATCAATGGCGCGCGTCTCGCGGATGGGCTTGCCGTTGTCGAGCGACTCCAACAGCGCGAACTTCTCGGAGTTCTCTTCGATGAGGTCGGCGACCTTGTTCAGGATGATGGCGCGCTCTGCCTTGTCGGTCTTGCTCCAGGTCTCGAACGCCTTCCACGCTGCATCGACCGCGGCGTCCACGTCCTCTTTCGTCGCGTCGGCAATGGTGGAAAGCTGTTCGCCGTTGGCCGGACAGAACACGTCAAGCGTACCGCCGTCCGAGGCGTCGCGCCACTCGCCGCCGATATAGAGCTGGTAAGACTTCTGGGCAGGATTTTCCATGCGTGCGTCCTTTCATCCTGCGGCGGACGTTCCGCCGCGTGCAACCTCGCGGCTCTCAAGGGGAGCCAACGCCCTCAGCATACGTGCGGGCGCGCGCTGTGTCAGTCGTCGTTTTATGGAACTCCGTCAACGGTCAGGAAACGCTGCTAATGAGGTAGCAATTGAGTTTGAGCGGTTAAGGATGACTTGAATAAAACCTTGCCCCACAAAAAACTAGAGCGGAATCGCATAAGCAATTCCGCTCCGCAAAAACGTCGAACGTTTTTCTGTCTTGCACCATTATGGCAAGCGAGAACCAGCTGTCAACTAGCGCCCCTCCTGCTTGTCCAACAGCAGACGGTTGAGGGCATTCAGGTACGCCTTCGTGGACGACACGATGATATCGCCGTCGGCGCCGCGGCCGGTGTACACCTTGCCGCCCTCGGCGGTCACGCGCACGGTCACTTCACCAAGCGCGTCGATGCCGCGCGTCACGGACTGCACGGAGAATTCGGCGAGGTCGTTCTCCACCTCGATGATCTTGTTCACGGCCTTGTACACCGCATCAATCGGGCCGGTGCCGTACTCGCACACCGTGCGCGTCTCACCCTCGGCGTCCTTGAGCGTAAGCGTGGCCGTGGGCGTAAGCGGGAAGCCACAGCTGATCTGCACCGACTCCAGCGTGTAGAGCGCGCTTTCGTTGCGGTCGCGCTCGTTGATGAGGCTTTCCAAGTCCTCGTCGTACACTTCCTTCTTCTTGTCGGCCAAGTTGAGGAAGGCCTCATACACCTGGTCAAGCGCCTCGCCCTCAAGCTCGTAACCCAGTTCTTCCAGACGATGCTTGAGCGCCGCGTGACCTGAGCGCGCGGTGAGCACAATCTGGCTTGCGCCCGCGCCTACGTCGGCCGGGTCGATGATCTCGTAGGTGTCGCGCTTCTTCAGTACGCCGTCCTGGTGAATGCCGGAGGAATGCGCGAACGCGTTTGCGCCCACGATGGCCTTGTTGGCCTGCACGTTCATACCGGTGATGGAGGACACCAGGCGGCTTGCCTTCACGAATTCACGCGTGTTGATATCGGTGTGGGCGTCCAGTTCTTCCTCGTGCATCTTGATGGCCATGACCACTTCTTCCATGGCCGTATTGCCCGCGCGCTCGCCGAGGCCGTTGATAGTGCACTCAATCTGCGTGGCACCATTCTTCACGCCCGCCATGGCAAGCGCCGTGGCCATGCCCAAGTCATTGTGGCAGTGCACCGCCACGGTGACGTTCTCGATGCCGCGCACGCCCTCCATCAGGTACTTGATGCGCGCGCCGAATTCCTCAGGCAGCGAGTAGCCCGTCGTGTCCGGAATGTTCACCACGGTGGCACCCGCGTCCACGGCGGCTTGGATCACGCGCACGAGAAAGTCGTAGTCGGAGCGGCCCGCATCCTCGGCGTAGAACTGCACGTCCTCCACGTACTTCTTCGCGTAGCTCACGCACTTGATGGTGCGCTCGATGCATTCGTCCTCGGTGATGCGCAGCTTGTCGCGCAAGTGGCTCGGACTCACGCCGAGGCCCGTGTGGATACGCGGGCGCTTCGCGTACTTGAGCGCGTCGGCCGCGCAGTCGATATCCTTCTCCACCGCGCGCGTGAGGCCGCAGACAACAGCCTGGTCACCGGCCAATTCGGCGATGCGGCGCACAGATTCAAAGTCGCCCGGGCTTGAAATGGGAAAGCCCGCCTCAATCACGTCCACGTTCAGTCGGAGTAGCTGACGCGCGACAACCAGTTTCTCCTCAGTGTTCATGGAAGCGCCCGGCGACTGCTCGCCGTCGCG
>DXGM01000028.1 GCA_019113915.1 Candidatus Gordonibacter avicola | reverse complement strand
TACGACGAGGAAGGTAATAGCAAAGCCAACTGGGACAAGGACGACAACAATGTCACTTTGACCGCTCACTGGACGTTGAAAATAGATTTCACTTTCCCAAGTGAAGCTCTTGTTCAGATTGATGCTGCGGGCAACGTTACTGGTCAGGAGAACTTTTCCTTCTCATCCGGAACCGTTAAGTCCCTCAAGATTACTGCGGTAAAGGGTGTACCAACCAGCAGTGCTGCCTCACTTTTTGCTCAGGGTACTATCCCTGATGGACTTCGCGTTCTGCTTACTCCGAAAACAGGATCTGACGAGGAAGTGAGAGTTCCGCTTACTTCAGCCGATACGTCCATACCCAATGGCGGCTGGACTTTAGCTGCGGGGAGCACTACCAATCCAACCACATTTGCGGTGGATTTCAGTCTGTTTCTTCCTAGTGGTACCCAGTTGAACTACTTCCCGGAAGGTGACGTTGCTATTGCGAACCTCTCCTATGTGGTGGAAGCAATAGACGCTTCCTAGGTTTACTCCACCCACTCGCGGCCGGGGCCACCCGTCCTGTCGCATAACCCGCAGGCGCGCTTTCCCATCACGGGCGCGCCTGTGTGGTTTTGGGCCCTGCGTCTCTGCCGCGTGAAAAAGTGTGACGCGCTTCGCGCTACTGATTACGCCAAGAGATATTCGCGTCCCTCGCATTATGACGCGGGCGCTCATTTGGACGATTTCTTGCTGGCGCCGCACGGGATTCTTCGACTACGGCGCTTCGCGCCTGCTCAGAATGACATAGGGGGCCGGTGGTGTTGACGTTGTTGCTCTGGTCAATAAAGATTCGCGTCTGTGTTACGCAGGTAGAAAATTTCTACATGACCTGCGTTTTCGCGCTTCGCGCGAACGGGTGCTCTGGAGAGCACCCCTACAGAGTTTGACTTACCTGGTTGTCGATGGTAGATGAAAGGTATCCTGACCTGCGTTTTCGCGCTTTGCGCGAAAGGGCGCTTCGTGAAACGCCCCTACGGTCAACCTGCCTATCCTCCTGGATAACCTGGCTATCCCCTGATCAACCTGCCTATCTGGATAACCTGGTTATCCTCCTGGACAACTTGGCTATTCCCCGGGAGAACCTGTCTATTGGTAATGCTTTCCGGTTAATTAGTCCGCGTCATAAAGTTGGGGTAGATGGGGTGTCTTTGGCTAAATAGGTAGCGCGTAAGCGCGTCACTCTAGTGGAGCCATGTAGGCTGAAGGGTTTGGGAGGGTTCTTGGCGCTTCTGAGCACCATCTTTTTGCGCCCTTAGGGCGCATGCTAAAGCATGAAGGAGCGCAGCGCACGAAAACGTCCTTCCGCGCAAAGCGCGAAAGGACGTTTGAGCAGCGGAGCGGCGTGCCAAGAACCCTCCCAGGCCCCCAGCCGGACAGGTTGAATCCCTTCTTCATTTCCTCAGTCGTGGATGATGCGGCGGATTTCTATGCGGCCGGCTCCTTTGGAGGAGAGGGGGACGTATTGGCAGTGGCCGCCGAAGTCGGGCTCTTCGTAGATCATTCCGTTGCCGGCGTAGAGCACTACGTGCTCGGGCAGCAGCGGGTTGTAGTTGGGCCACGAGCCGAAGTACATAAGAATGAGGTCGCCCGGTTTGGCCTCGGCGAGCGAGTTCACATGGTAGCCATCGTTGATCTGGTAGTACGTCTCAAACCCGATGTCGATGCCCAGCTGGCGATACACATACCACGTGAACGACGCGCAATCCATGCCGCCGTCCTGGGGATACACACCCAGCCAGACATAGGGAACGCCCAAAAGCGAGCGGGCGGTGGACATGAGCTTGTTGATGGCGCCCGCGCGATCGAGATCGCCGTTGGCGTTATACCAGTCCCAGCTGCCGTCGGCGCGCTTGACGGCTCCCTCCGGGGGAGCCACGTAGGTCGTCGGCACCATGCGGAACGACTGGGCCGGGGTGTTGTTGGGTGTCCACGTTTGCGCGTTCGCGCCATCCCAACCGCCGGCGCCCTCAATGTCAAGCGCGAGGCCACCGCAGGCTGACACCAGGCGATAGGTGCCGCCACCTGCGTATTCGATGCGCCAGCGCTGGGCGTTGTTGTTGCTCTTGGCCCACTGTTGAACGTTGGTGCCGGGAGTTATGCCGAAGTCGCGGACGTCGAGCGCCTTCTTAGAGCGGGCATTCACGATGACGTAGTAGCCGCCGCCCGCGCCATACACGTTCCACTTCTGCGCGCCTGAGCCGTTGGGCGTCCACACCTGCACGTTCGCGCCGTTGTCCCGGGATCCACCGGTGACGTCGAGCGCGCGGCCGTCAGCTGCGCAGATAATCTCGTAGCAGCCCTCAGCCGCAATTTGGTCAACGCGACTGGGCGCGAAGGCCTGGGCCGCCGTGCCGTTGGGAGTGTACGCCCCAAGCGGGCACCCGTCCCAGTCACCGGCACCGGACACATCAAGGGCCTGGCCGGATTCCGCGTTCAGAAGCGCAATACCACCGAACGGTGCTGCTTCCACACGCCAGCGCTGGGTGGGGGAGGGCGCGCCAGCTGCTGCGGGAGCCTGCACCACCTGCTCACCGCTTTGGGTAAGCAGCATTCCCGAGCAGAGTGCTTCCAGGCTCACGGTACCATCGCCGTATGAGGCCACGCGCCAGCGCTGGGCGGGCGTGCCGTTCCATGACCATATCTGGGCAGTGCCACCCTGATCAGGGGAACCCGCCGCTATTTCCACCGCGCGTGCCGAACCCGTGCGGGCGCGCAGTGTCCAGAACCCCTCGGGTAGAAGTTCCGTCACCGGCTCAAGCGTGAAGGTTTGCGCCGGCGTACTGTTCGCCGTCCACGTTTGCAGGGCCGTGCCGTTGGCGGTTGCCCCACCAGCCACATCAAGCACCAGGCTGGTGGCTCGGCACATCAGCACATAGCCGCCCTCGGGAAGCGCCTGGAAGGTCCACTGGCGGTTCGTGGCCGACTCGCGTCCCCACTGCTGCACGCGCGATCCGGGTGCGGCAGAGCCCGCATCGGCATCAAGTAGCTTGCCGGAGCACACCGAACGCAGTTCATAGAACCCGTCACTGCTGCGCGTTACCGAAAACGCCTGCGCCAAAGAGCCGTTGCGCTCCCACAACTGCGCGGCCGCGCCATCGGCATCAGAAGCCCCTGCGATATCAACCACCTTACCGGCGGCAGGGTTGACCAGCGTATAGATGCCCGCAGGAATCACGGCAGAAGCAGCTTCTTCCTGCGCCTTCAGAGCCTCTTCGGCTTCAAGCAACTCTTCGGAGGGCGCTTCCGGCTCAAGCGCATCAGGCGCACTCCCCGCTTCTGTTTCCACCTCTTCGCCCTCAGAACCCGCATCCACAGCGTCACCATCAGGCGCGATGGCATCCCCACCCACCTCAGGCACTTCAGCAGGCTGGTCAGTTTGGCCAGCAGGTATCTCGGGCGTGGCGGCAGCGTTCTCCTCCGCAAAGGCAAGCGGCGTGGACGAGACGCACAAAAGAGCCGCCAGCGCAAGCGCAAGCAGCTTCGCGGCGGGACGGCGTGATGAGGACATGGTGGTGCTCCTTTCGCGTGAACCTCTCCATTGTAGTGTAAGGGAGAGATGTGCTAGCTGTGTAACAGCCGCGTAAAAGGAGCCGCCAGACGGTGGGGGCACGCGTGCGGCGCCAAAGCAGCGGTGCAACCCGCACGCGCGAGAAAGGGAGCTTTACGAGGGATTTTCGTCCTCAACGAACACGCCTTCTTGCTTGAACACCGTGGAAAACGTCTTGAAGAATATTTTTACGTCCAGGGCAAAACTCATGGTGCGCACGTACTTCACGTCAAGCGCCAGGCGGTCGTGCCACGGCAGCGAGTTGCGGCCATACACCGCGGCGTAGCCTGTGATGCCGGGCTTCACGGTGAGCTTGAGCGCCTCGTCTCCCTGGTAAAGTTCGGTTTCGCGGCGCAGGTCGGGGCGCGGGCCCACCACCGACATGTCGCCCTTGAGCACATTCAGGAACTGGGGCATCTCGTCAAGCGAGGTCTTGCGCATAAACGCGCCCACACGCGTCATGCGGGGGTCGTCGGCGCCGTTGTACGTGGAGCCGTCGGGCATGGTCAAATCGGGCGCGTTCACCTTCATCGAGCGCAGCTTGTACATTTTGAAGTCGCGCCCGTCCTTGCCGACGCGCGGCGCGTTGTAGAACACGGGCCCCTTGTCTTCGAAGTGAATGAGCGGCGCCAAAATAGCAATAATTAGCAGCACAAAGGGGAGGGCGATAATGCCCACCACCAGGTCAAACACCCGTTTTCCGAACCGTGCGTACATCAGCTCACGCCCTGGGCTTCAAGTACGTGAGCTGCGCGGCTCAAGGCCGCGGCCACGTAGTCCACGTCGTCGTCGGACAGCAGCGTGTGCAGCGGTAGGGTCACCTCGTTTTCGTACTGCGCGAGCGCGTTTGGGAACGAGGTAATGTCGAATCCGAGGTTGCGATACGCGGTCAACAGGGGCAACGGCTTGTAGTGCACGTTTGCCGACACGCCGTCTTCGGCCAGGTGCTCAATGAGCGCGTTGCGAAATGCCGCGGACTTGCCGGGCAGGCGTACCAACATGAGGTGCGCGCTCGAAGCGAACCCGCCCGCGTCGGCGCGCTGGGCTGCATCGTCGGCTGCGCCGGCGGCACTCACGCCCGTTGCGTCCTCGAAGTGGCGCAGCACCTCCGCGCCTGTGCCCGCAAGCGCAGCTTCGTAGCGGGCCACCAGTTCACGCCGCCGCGCCAACAGAGCAGGGTAGCGGCGCAGCTGAGCGAGGCCAAGGGCGGCCTGCATGTCGGTCATGTTGCACTTCCACCCGGGGAAGGCAATGTCATATTCCCAGGCCCCGGCCTTGGTTTTCGACAGCGCGTCCTTCGTTTGGCCGTGCAGCGACATCAGCATGAGGTTCTGGTACAGCTCATCGGAATCAAAGAGCCCCGCACGCCATGCCAGTGCGCCGCCCTCGGCGGTGGTGAGGTTCTTCACGGCATGGAACGAAAACGCGGAAAAGTCGGCAACCGACCCGGAGCGCTGGCCCTTGCGCGTCGCACCGAGTGAGTGGGCGGCGTCGGCCACCACGGCAACGCGGCCAATCGCGCGCTGCATGTCGTTCGCGGGTTGCCAGCGGTCGCGCGCCTCTTCCAGCACGGCAAACAGCCGGTCGTAATCAATCATGCGCCCCGCGATATCAACGGGAATCACGGCGCGCGTGCGCTCGGTGATGAGCCCGGCGAGCGCGTCGTAGTCCATCTCATAGGAGCCGGAAGCCGTGTCGCACAGCACGGGTGTCGCACCCACGTGGCAAATCACCGAGCACGAGGCGCTGTAGGTGTACGCGCTCGTAATCACCTCGTCGCCCGGCCCCACGCCCAGCGCGCGCAGGGCGCATTCAAGCGCGGCGGTGGCCGAAGAGAACGTGGCCACGCGCTCGGCGCCCGTGAAGTCGGCCAGCAGACGCTCAAACTCCTTGGTTTTCGGACCGGTGGTAATCCAGCCGCTCTTCAGCGCGTCAACCACTTCGTCAATCTCGGCCTGCGTAATGTCGGGCGGTGAGAACGATATGCGTCTGTGCTCGGTCAAAACTTAGCTCCTTGTTCGTAGCGTGTAGCGTGTGAACAGCCTGCTCAGAGCGCTGTCGGGCCATGAGCGGGCGCGTGATAAGCGTTTTTCGGTGGTCAAAGCAAGGTGCGCAGCATGTCAACGATTGTCTGGTAGGAGTGCGGCTGATCGAACTCGCGCTCGGCCACGGTGCGCGCCTTTGTTCCCATGATTTTGCGAAGCGAGGGATGGCCCGCCAGTTTCGCCAGCTCATCGGCCAGTGCGCGGGGGTTTTCAGCCTCCACGTTCACACCGAAGCCATCGGCGGTCACCTTCGCGCGAAACTCGGGGCTTGACCCTGTGTTGATAAGGGGGTTGCCGCTGGCCAGGTAGTCGCCAATTTTCGTCACGATGCTTTGCGCTGCGGACTTCACGAGCGAGTTCACCGTGATGTCCGACGCGCAAAGCCACGCCGCCATCTGCTCGTACTTCATATAGCCGAGGAAATCCACCGGTGCGTGCGTCTCGGCGGCCAGCGCTTCCAGGCGCGCGCGGTCGGGGCCGTCGCCGAGCACCTTCACGCGTACGGGGGGAAGTGCGGGCTGGCCGGCAGCCGTGCGCTCTAGGCGCTCCTGCTCCAGCAGCGCTGCGGCTCTCACCAGCGTGGCAAGGTCGTAGCTTGCGCCCAGTGTACCCGCGTAGGTTGCCCACACTTCGCCCGCGGGCTTCTCCACTTCGGCGGCGTGCGCGTGGGCGCCGGCATCAAAGGAGGCGAGATCGTTGCCTACATACACGGTGATATGGGGATACGGCTTCTCACGATCCTTCGCCGGTCGCGCCGCGTATTCGTCAGACGTGCCCACCGCGGCCGAAAGCAGCTGGTAGACGCGTCGGGCATCGCGGGCAAAGGGGTAGAACGCGATGTCGCTGAGCACGGGCACGTCCACTACCATACGCATGGCCTCGGGCCACAAATCGTTGATGTCGGCCACAAAGGGAATGCGCTGTTCCTCGGCCCATTCGGCGCACACGCGCGCCACATCGTTCGGCGGAATTTCGGCATAGATCAAGTCATAAGCCCCCGCCTCGCGCTCGAAGTGCGCGCGCAGGTTTTTGGCGGCCGTGCGGTGGCTGAGGATGCGCGCCAGGTCGAGGTTCTTTTGGTACCCCGGTTCCTCAATGAACACGATGCGGTAGGGAAGCCCCTGGTAGCAGGGTTTTGAACAGTCGCGCTGCGCCTTGTCCCAGTGCTGGAACGTGGAGGTGATCAGGTCAACCTCGAAGCCCTCGCGAGCCAGCAGTTCCGACAAAAAGCGAAAACGGGTGTAGCCCCGCGTCTCGTCACCGAGCTTCACGCCCATGGTGACCACCGCGATGCGCTTCGCCGCGCGCGGGCGCGCACCGGGGCGGGGAAGGGTTGTCTGCGAGTCGTTGGTATCCATAACCGGGCTATTATAGCAGGATGGGCGCTCATGCGGCCAAGAACCACCCGACGCCCATTCCTCGCGGGCGCGGCCGCGGGGAACGCGGTGCCACCCGCAGCGCCCGCTGCGCCTGCGCCCCCCGCCTAGTTCGCAAGCGAACCCAACGCGCCCAACACCGCTTCGTGCTCGGCGCGCAAAGCCGGTAGGTGCGCGCGCCCCGCTTCAAGATCTCCCGCACGCAAGTCCTCACATGCCTTAGTTGCCGTGTTGTAGAGTGCGGCAAACGACAGGTTGCCCGCTACGCCCTTCAACGCATGTGCCTCGCTAAACGCCCGTTCGGTATCGTCAGCGGTAAGTGCCTCTTCTAAGGCGGCGAAGTGCGGGTCGTTCGCGTACTTCACCGCCAGGCGCGCATACAGCGCTTCGTTACCGCCGAACCGTTCAAGCGCGTCGGCGTAATCGATACCTGCTTCCTCAAGCGCGCACGTGCGCTCAGTCGTCATAGCCATAGTGTTCTACCTCCGGTTTTGTTTCTGTGGCCGCGCTACAAAGGCGGGCGGTTTCTCCGGGAGACATTGTAATCGTCTGCGCGCTCGCGTGGCAGTTCGTCATGCGGATGTTATCTGGGGAGGTGGCGGGCCGTGCACCACCGGCCGCAGCGCGCGGTATACTAAAAATCACGCAAGAGAAAGGAAGCTTCCATGACCACGAATCCCGATGAGGATTTCGTCCTCAAAACCGTCAAGAGCCGTGACGTGCACTTCGTCCGCTTTTGGTTCACCGACGTGCTGGGGACTATGAAATCGTTCGCGGTGGTGCCGGGGGAGTTGGAAGATGCCTTCGCTGACGGCATGGGGTTTGACGGCAGCTGCATCGAGGGCTTTTGCCGCACGCAGGAATCCGACATGCTGGCTTTCCCCGATGCCTCTACGTTCCAGGTGCTGCCGTGGCGCCCCGAGCACAACGCGGTGGCGCGCATGTTCTGCAGCATCCGCACGCCCGATGGCCAGCCGTTTGAGGGCGACCCGCGCCACGTGCTTGCACAAACCGTGGCGAAGGCGCGCGAGCGGGGCTACGTGTTTAACGTGGGCCCGGAGTTGGAGTTCTACTATTTTAAGGATGCGGAAGGTACCGAGGTGCTCGACCGCGGCGGCTACTTCGACCTTACGAGCCTCGATTACGCCTCTGACCTGCGCCGTGACACCGTGCTCACGCTGGAGAAAATGGGCATCCCCGTGGAGTACTCACACCACGAGAACGGCCCCTCGCAGCACGAGATTGACCTGCGCTTCACCGATGCGTTGTCCATGGCCGACGCCGTCATGACCTATAAATTAGTAGTAAAGGAAATTGCGCTCAAGCACGGCGTGTACGCCTCGTTCATGCCGAAGCCGCGCTCGGACGCGCCCGGCAGCGGCATGCACGTGCACCAAAGCCTGTTTGACCTAGAGGGCAACAACGCATTTTTCGACCCGAACGACCCGCAGGGCTACCGCCTGTCGAAGGTGGCGAAGCACTACATCGCGGGCATTTTGAAGTACGCGCCTGAATTCTGCGTGATCACAAACCAGTTCGTGAACTCCTACAAGCGCCTGATCTGCGGTGGGGAAGCACCCACCTACCTGTCGTGGGCCAGCCGCAACCGCTCCACGCTCGTGCGCATTCCGCGCTACCGGCCCGAGCGCGAGGACGCTTGCCGCATTGAGCTGCGCAGCCCGGACCCGGCGGCCAACCCCTATCTGGCCTTCGCCGTGATGCTGGCCGCGGGCCTCAAGGGCATCGAGGACGAACTGGAATTGCAGCCTCCCACGGAAGACCAGGACCTGTTCGCGCTCTCGCGGCAGGACTTGCGCCGCCAGGGCTTCCACACCCTTCCCGAAAGTCTGGGCGAAGCGGTGGAGTTGTTCGCCACGTCTGATCTCATGCGCGAGACGCTGGGCGAACACATCCACTCCTACCTGGTGAGCGCCAAGCGCGCCGAGTGGAACGAGTACCAGGGCAACGTGAGTTCTTGGGAGCGCGACCGCTACCTGGCGGTGCTGTAGCGATGACGGCGGAAGTGAGGGCGTGAGCGTGGGCGAGGCACTGATATGAGAAAAACCGTCATCTTTATTGCGGACAGTCTGGATAATGCGCACAAGTTCCAGCAGGTGCTCTCGACGTTTGATGCCGAGGTGTTCGCCGGTTCATCCCTCCAGTTCAAGAAGCTGCTTGCGCTTCATCCGGGCTGTGATCTGGTGGTATTCGAAGCGCGCAGCAGCACGTTCGAGCGCGTGGCCGAGGCAGAACCATTATTAGTAGAAGAGGGTGTCGGCGCGCTTTTGGCCATCGTAGACGAGGGTGATCTCGGCGAATTCCGCATGCCCGTGCAGGTGAAAAGCGATTTTGTGGTACACGGCGCCTCAGCGGATGAGTGTACGGCGCGCATCCGCAACCTGCTGTGGCCAGGAAGCGAAAGCGCCTCATCCGACGTGGTGACCGTGGACAGCCTCAGCATTAACCTGGCCACGTACCAGGTAGCGGTGGCTGGCGAGCCCCTCGACCTTACCTATTTAGAGTACGCGCTCCTGACGTTCCTTGCCACACACCCGGGCCGCACCTACTCCCGCGACGCGCTGCTGCGCCGCGTCTGGGGCTTCGACTACTACGGCGGCTCTCGCACCGTCGATGTCCACGTTCGGCGCATCCGCGCCAAACTAGGCCCCGACCTAGCCCACCACCTAGAAACCATCCGAGGCGTAGGCTACCTCTGGAGCGTGTAGGTCCAAGAGTCCGCAAGTTCCATTTCCCTCTCGGAGTCAAACTTTAATTGTGGTATAAAGTCTTTGGTGGTTCCGCAAGGAACTACTTCCAAGAGCCGGGGGTAGTCCCCCGGCAGTTTTTTCTCGGGGGGCAATGAGGGTACTCGGGTTGACCCCTCTTCTCCACAAGGTGCTGAGCGAGTTGTCCCGACTTGCCGGTTGATCTCTCCCGACGGGCAAGTCCTACCCGTCTCATATGATATTTTCAAGGAGAACCAAATAGCGAAAACGCAGCGGCGGGGTGGTGCGGTGCCCACCAAGCGAGTTCCGCACGAGCCAAAACGCCCAGTGGGCGTTTTGCGCGAGCCCAGGATTGTCCGAGCGACTGGGTACTGCACCACCCCGGCGCGGACCACCCCCATGGGTTATACTTGTTAACCTCACATCCAACGACGAAGGACGAGCTTTATGCCGAAGAAGATCGCCGTCATCGACGGCAACTCGCTCATGCACCGCGCCTATCATGCCGTGCCCCAAACCATGAACGCCCCCGACGGCCGCCCCACCAACGCGGTGTTCGGCTTCATGGCCATGCTGCTGAAATTCATCGACATTGCGGCCCCCGACGCTCTCATCTGCGCCTTCGACGCCGGGCGCCCCGAATTCCGCATGAAAGCCATCGAACAGTACAAGGCGCAGCGCCCGCCCATGGACGACGACCTTAAAGTGCAGTTCCCCATCATCGAAGAGCTGCTGGAAGCCATGGCCATACCCGTCGTGCGCATCAAGGGCTGGGAGGGCGACGACGTGCTGGGCACCATCGCCGCGCGCAACGAGGAACTGGGCTACGAAACGCTGCTCGTGACGGGCGACAAGGACGCCTATCAGCTGGCGAGCGACCTCACGCGCATTGTCACCACGAAGAAGGGTATCACCGACGTTGCCATTTACGGTCCGGAAGAGGTGAAGGAGCGCTACGGCATCACGCCTGCTCAGGTGCCCGATTACCTGGGCCTCAAGGGCGACGCCTCCGACAACATCCCCGGCGTGCCCGGCATCGGCGAGAAGACGGCCGCCAAGCTGCTACAAGCCTACGGCAACCTGGAGGGCCTCTACGAGCACACCGACGAACTCAAAGGCCGCCAAAAGGAGCGCATCGAAGAGAACAAGGATGCTGCCTTCGCCAGCCGCGAGGTGGCTACCATCGTGCGCGACGTGGAATTCCCGCTCGACTTGGAGGCGTGCAGCTTCCCGTCGTTCGACGCGGAAGTGGTGACCGAGGCCTTCTCGAAAGTGCAGTTCAACTCACACCTCAGCCGCGTGCTGAAACTGGTGGGCCGTGAACTGGAAAAGAAGCCGGCGCAGCTTTCCTGGGAGCCGGTTGTGCACGGGAGCGAAGCGAAGGCGCTCTTGGAAGCGGCCATGGGCCGCGACGAGACGGTGGGCGTGGCGTTTGCCGAGCCCGAGCAGGTGTCACTTTTCAACCCAAGCCTGTCGTGCGTGGTGAGCACGTCGGAGGGCACGGCGCTCTTCGAAGACGAGGAAGGCCTTGCTACTTTCGCGCGCATCGTGCGTGAAGGGTCGTTTGCGACGTTCGATGTCAAACAGGCACTCCACCGCATTTACCCGGCTGACACCACCGAGCCCGCGCTGGTGGACGACGCTGACGTGGTGAACGTGCGCGCCTTTGACCTGGGGTTGGCGGGCTACGTGCTGAACTCGTCGGTGACCGAGTACACCTACGACGCGCTACTTGATGTGTACTGCGGCGGCGTGCTTCCCGAGACGAAGACCGAGCGCGACCTGGCCGTAGTGCAGGCAGCGGCGGCGTACACACTCGTGGGCGCGCTCACCGAGGCCATCGAGCGCGACGGCAGTCATCGCGCCTATTTCGACATCGACCTGCCGCTGGTGGGCGTGCTTGCCGTTATGGAGCGCACGGGCACCGCGCTCGACTGTGAGCGCTTGGCTGAACTGGGCGAATCGACCCAAGCTGAACTTGACGAACTCAAGGTGCGCGTGATTGAGCTGGCGGGGGAGGAGTTCAACCTCGATTCCCCGAAGCAGCTCTCGCACATTCTCTTCGAAGTGCTGGGGCTCAAGCCGCTCAAGAAAAACCAGCGCGGCTACTCCACCGATGCCGGCGTGCTCAAGGAACTTGCGACCACCCACGAGTTGCCCGCCCTCGTCTTGCGCTACCGCGAGTTGGCGAAAATCAAGTCTACCTATATAGACGCACTGCCGCGCATGCGCGCCGAAGATGGTCGCGTGCACACGTGCTTCAATGAGACGGTGACCACAACGGGGCGTTTGTCCTCGTCCGACCCGAACCTGCAAAACATTCCTGTGCGCACCGAGTTCGGCCGCCAGATTCGCGAGTGCTTCGTGCCCATTGAGCCGGGCCACAAGTTCCTCTCGGCCGACTACTCGCAGATCGAGCTTCGCCTTCTGGCACACCTGTCGGGTGATGAGCACCTGGTGGCCGCGTTCTGCTCCGGTGCCGACTTCCACGCCGCAACGGCAAGCCGCGTGTTCGGCATCCCGGTGGAAGACGTTACGCCCGAGCTGCGCAGCCGCGCAAAGGCTGTGAACTTCGGCATTGTGTACGGCCAGCAGGCGTTCGGCCTGTCGCAGAGCCTGGGCATTCCGTTCTCCGAGGCCAAGGAGATGATCGATCGCTACTTCGCGGCGTATCCCGGCGTGCGCGCGTACCTGGATGACACCATTGAGCAGGCGAAAGAGAAGGGCTATGCCGAAACAATGTTTGGCCGCAAGCGCCACATTCCGGAGTTGCGTGCCGGCAACGCCAACCAGCGCGGCTTCGGCGAGCGCACGGCTATGAACCACCCCATGCAGGGCAGCGCCGCCGACGTTATCAAGCTGGCGATGGCCGAGGTGCAGCGCCGCCTCATGGCCGAAGGCTTCAAGGCGCGCCTCCTTCTACAGGTGCACGACGAGCTGGACTTCAGCGTGCCGGAGGAAGAGATTGAGCCTTTGTCCGCCATGGTGAAAGAGGTCATGGAGAACATCGTTGAACTACGAGTTCCCCTTGACGTAGATGTCTCCTATGGCAGCACCTGGGCAGAATCCCACTAAAGGTGATGGCGACCTCGCGGCTTCGTGGACTTTGAAGGACCTGTGAGGTCGTCAAAAAAACCTTACCACGCCGCCGTGTGTGGCCATATTATCTGGTATCATATGAACGTTGCGCTCTGTGGAGGCGTAACAAGGAAAAGAGTGCGATGATACGCGGAGATTGTGCATATGACCTTATTGACTTGCTACGATCACGCTGCTAAGCTATCGCCTTGCGTTTATTTCATTCAAGGAGACACTCATGTACGCAATTGTTAAAACGGGCGGCAAACAGTACAAGGTTGCCCCAGGTGACATCCTCAGCATTGAGAAGCTCGCTGTCGAGCCGGGTGCTAAGGTTGAACTTGAAGCCATCTGCATTGTCGATGGCGACAAGGTGGAGGCTGACCCTGCGAAGGCTGCTGCTACCAAGGTCACGGCTGTGGTTCTTGACCAGTTCAAGGGCGAGAAGCAGCTCGTGTTCAAGTTTAAGAAGCGCAAGAACTACAAGAAGCTGCGTGGCCATCGCCAGCAGTTGACGCGCGTCCAGATTGAGTCGGTCGGCTCCGCCAAGGCGGAGAAGAAGGCCGCCCCGAAAAAGGCCGCCAAAGTTGAAAAGTCCGCGTCCGAAGACGCTGAGTAGAAGCAAGGGAGGGAATTCTCATGGCACACAAGAAGGGCCTCGGTTCCAGCCGTAACGGCCGCGACTCCCACGCACAGCGACTTGGCGTGAAACTGTTCGCCGGCCAGACCGTGAAGACGGGCAACGTCATCGTTCGTCAGCGTGGTACGCACTTCCATCCGGGCGAGAACGTCGGCCGCGGCAAGGACGACACGCTGTTCGCCCTGTGCGACGGCACGCTGGAGTTCACGCGTGGCGTCAAGCGTAAGGTTCACGTGCGTCCGGAGGCGTAAGAACGCCCCTCGGCTCCACGACTGCGTAACGTTATCTGTTTTCGCGTGCCCCCTGTTCGCCAGGGGGCACTTTTCATATACAATCGGCAACGTCACACACGCATCGACGCGCAGCCGACGCCTCGGCGCGGCGTGCGGGATATCAGAGGTTCAAGTGTTCATCGATAAAGTACGCATACACGTGAAAGGTGGCGACGGCGGCGCAGGGTGCATGTCGTTTCGCCGCGAGGCGCACGTTCCGAAGGGCGGCCCCGATGGCGGCGACGGCGGCCACGGCGGCAACGTGGTGGTTGAGGCTGACGCCAGTCTTTCCTCGCTTATTGAGTATCGCTTCAAGCACCATTTCAAGGCCACGCGCGGCACACACGGCAAGGGTAGCCGCATGCATGGCGCCACGGGCGACGATCTTGTGCTGAAGGTGCCGGTGGGTACCGTGGTGCGCGAGTATTTCGAAGAGTCCAAGGAAACGGGCGAACTCATTGCTGATCTTACGCACGACGGTGAGCGCGTGGTGGTGGCCTGCGGCGGCATGGGTGGGCGCGGCAACATCCACTTCGTCACGCCTACCCGGCGCGCACCGGCGTTCGCTGAGCTGGGAGAACCGGCCCAGGAGGGCTGGATTGAACTTGAGATGAAACTTATGGCGGACGCGGCGCTCGTGGGTATGCCGAGCGCGGGCAAGTCGTCGCTCATCTCGAAGATCAGCGCCGCGCGCCCCAAAATTGCCGACTACCCCTTCACCACGCTGGTGCCGAATTTGGGCGTGGCGCGCTCGGGCGACTACAGCTTTGTGGTGGCCGACATTCCCGGCCTCATTGAGGGCGCGCACGAGGGACGCGGGCTCGGTCACGAGTTCTTGCGCCACATCGAACGTACGGCGCTCATTGTGCACGTGGTGGACTTGACCGGCGATTATGAGGGTCGCGATCCGCTGGAAGATTACGACATTATCAACCGCGAGCTGGCGCTGTACGCCGACGAGCTGGCGGCGCGCCCGCGCATTGTGGTGGCGAACAAGATTGATGTCGAAGGCACCGAAGAGGTGGCCGAACAGCTGGCCGCCCGCGTGCGCGCGGACTCCCTGGCGGCAGCTGGTGGCGACGAGTTTGCCCCCAGCCCCATCGACCCGAAGCTCTACCGCATCAGTGCGCTCACGGGCGAAGGCGTGGAGGCTCTCAAGGCTGCCATCGCCACTAAGGTGCACGAGTTGCGCGAAGCGGCACGTGCGGAAGCGGCGGCCGACGTGCAGTACGATCACGTGTGGGAGCACAAGCGCGAGGCGCGCGACAAGCGCTTCCAGGTAATCAACCAGGGCGGCGGCGTGTTTCGCGTGGTGGGTCCGCAGGTGGAGCGCATGGTGGTGCAGACCGACTGGGAGAACGGGGAAGCGGTTGCGTTTTTGCAGCACCGTTTGAAGCGCCTCGGCGTTGAGCAGGCGCTTGAGCGCGCCGGCGCCGTAGACGGGGACGAGATTCGCATTGTCGGGCGCGCGTTCGACTTTGAGTCGGCGCGCACGGCGGAGGATATGTTTAAGGAGCTAGACCTGTGAGTGGCAAGGGGAAAGCGCAGGTGGAAGGCGAGCGTACGCGGCGTCTGGTGGTGAAGATTGGTTCCTCCACGCTCACCACGTCGGAGAGTTCCATCGACTACGCCTATTTGCAGACGCTTGCCGACCAGATTGCGCGTGTGCGTGAGGCCGGCTGGCAGCCCGTCATTGTGACGTCGGCCGCTATCGCCTGTGGCTTGGAGGCGCTTGGTATTAGCAAGCGCCCCTCCGACATGCCGAGCCTTCAGGCGGCGGCTTCGGTGGGGCAGAGTGCGCTGGCCACTGCGTACGCCGAGGTGTTCGCGCGCCACGGCATTGTGACGTCAACGGTGCTGCTCACGCGCCGCGACACGGCCGATCGCCAGGCGTATCTCCACGCGCGTGACACGCTGTTGCGCCTGTTGGAGCTGGGCGTGGTGCCCATCGTGAACGAGAACGACACGGTGTCGGTCGAGCAGATTCGCTTCGGCGACAACGACACGCTGGCCGCTTTGGCTGCCTGCCTGATCGATGCCGATCTGATGGTTATATTGTCGGACATCGACGGGCTGTACGACGCGAACCCGCACTTCAACCCCGAGGCGCGCCTGATCGGCCGCGTGGAGTCCATCGGCCCCGACATCATGGCCGTGGCCGGCGAGGCGGGCACCACGGTGGGCTCGGGCGGCATGATCACGAAGATCAAGGCGGCACGCGTGCTCATGGTGGCAGGCATCCCCTTGGTCATTTGCCATGGACGGCGGGCTGATGCCGTGGTGGATGCGGCGGCGGGCGAGGGCGTGGGCACCTTGTTTGTAGCCGCGAAGAAGCCGCACGAAATCACGCCGAAGAAGCTGTGGATTGCGCTTGGCGATGCGGCGCGTGGCGCGCTGGTGGTGGATGACGGAGCGAAGGCGGCGCTCATCGAGCGCGGCAGTTCGCTTCTGTCGGTGGGTGTGCGCGCGGTCGACGGACGCTTCGAGGCGGGCGACATCGTGGATATTAAAGATGGCACCGGGCACCTGTTCGCACGCGGTCGCGCCGCGTTCGCGAGCGACGAGGCCGCCCTCGCCATCGGCCGCACTCGCTCGCAACTCCAAGCAAACCGCCTGCTTGAGAGCCTGGCCGAAAAGCCGATTGTCCACCGCGACGAGTTGATAGTGTTTGAGTAGGAAAGGGTGTGGGCACGATGGGCGAACAGGAGGCACGCGCTGAGGTGCGTCGCATTGCAGAGGCGGCTCGCGCGGCTAGCGGGGCGCTTGGCCAGACGACGCGCGCCGAGCGCGACGGGGCGCTGCGGGCGATGGCGGCGGCACTGCGCGCGCATGCGGGCGACATTGTGGCGGCGAACGAGGTCGATATGGAGGCCGCCCGCGCCGCAGGCACGAAGGAAAGCCTGCTTGACCGCCTCATGCTCAACGTGAGTCGCGTCGATGCCATGGCCACGGCACTTGAGGAACTAGCCGAACTGCCCGACCCCTTGGGGTTGGTGCAGGAGGCACGCACGCTGGACAACGGCATTGAGCTGTCGCGTGTGAGCGTGCCCCTGGGCGTGGTGGCCGTGGTGTACGAGGCGCGCCCGAACGTGACGGCCGACGCGGCCGGTATCTGCCTGAAATCGGGCAATGCGGCGGTGCTGCGCGGCGGCAGCATGGCGGCGCACTCAAACCAAACAATAGCGGAGGTGCTGCACGACGCGGCCGTGGCGGCAGGTTTGCCCGCGGGCTGCATTGGCCTGGTGGCATCAACCGACCGCGCTGCTGCTGATGAGTTGATGCAGTTGCACGGGACAATTGACGTGCTCATTCCGCGCGGCGGGGCAGGCCTCATTCGCCACTGTGTGGAATGCTCAAAGGTGCCGGTCATCGAAACGGGTACGGGCAACTGCCACGTGTACGTGCACGCCTCGGCCGACCTGGAGAAGGCACGTGCCATCATCGTGAATGCGAAGTGCCGTCGCCTTGGTGTGTGCAACGCCGCCGAGACGCTGCTGGTGGATGCGGCCGTGGCTGAGGCGTTTCTTCCCGCGGCGCTGGCTGAGTTGGCCGAACGCGGTATCACATTGCATGCCGACGAACGCGCGGCTGCGGTGGCCGCGGCGCACGGCATTGCCACTGTGCCCGCAACCGAAGATGACTGGGCGACCGAGTATCTCGCGCCCGATTTGGCCATGCATGTGGTGGACGGCGTCGATGAGGCCATCGAGCACGTGAACCGCTACGGCACGAAGCACTCCGAGGCCATCGTGGCTGAGGATGCGGCCGCCTGTGAGGCCTTCCTCGCGCGCGTTGACGCGGCGGCGGTGTATGCGAACGTTTCCACGGCATTCACTGATGGCGGGCAGTTCGGCCTCGGCGCCGAAATTGGTATTTCCACGCAGAAGCTGCACGCGCGCGGGCCGTTTGCGCTGGCGGCGCTCACGTCGTACAAGTACGTGCTGCGCGGCTCGGGGCAGGTGCGTCCGTAGTGGCGAAGATCTGCGAGCGCTTCGATGACCTGGGGCGCGACGGAAAGCCCGCCCGCCTGGGCATCATGGGCGGCACGTTTGACCCCATCCACATTGGGCACTTGGCCACGGCCGAGCAGGCGCGCGAGGCGTATGACCTGGATGCGGTCGTGTTCGTGCCGGCCGGCAACCCGGTGTTCAAGAAGGATCGCGCAGTCACGCCAGCGGCCGACCGCTTGGCCATGTGTCGCTTGGCCGTAGCAAGCAACCCCTCGTTTTGCGTAAGCGCCATGGAGATAGAGCGCGGCGGCGACACCTACACGGTGGACACGCTGCGCGAGCTGCGCGCGCACTACCCGGACAACGTGGAGCTATTCTTCATCACGGGCGCCGACGCCGTGGCTCACATTGTGAAGTGGCGCGAAAGTGCCGCCATTGCGGACTTGGCGCGGCTTATTGCCGTCACGCGCCCGGGCTACGCGCTCACCGACGAGCGGCGACGCGCCATTGAAGACGAGGGCAGCTTCGACGTGTCCTATTTGGAAGTGACGGCGCTCGCCGTGTCCTCGAGCGATCTGCGCGAGCGCGTGGCCGCGGGTAAATCCATTCGCTACCTGGTCATGCAGCGGGTGCTGGACTACGTGCTTGAACACGGGTTGTATAGCGGCGCCGGTGACGCGAGTGCACGGAAGGAGACGCTATGAGTACCTGTGACGCGCACGATGCGCTTTCCGATACCTTCTTCAAAGCCCGAAAGGCTGAACTTGAGGGGCGCTTGAAGCCCGCGCGCTTTTCCCATGCGCTGGGCGTGATGCATGCAGCGCAGGAACTCGCGCGCACCTACGGCGTTGACGAGCGCATGGCGCGCTTGGCGGGGCTCTTGCACGATTGGGATAAAAACTACGATGACGAGGGCATACGCCAGCGCGCTGAGGAATTGGGCCTGGTGGTAAACCCGTACGTGTTCCAGGATATGCCCCGCCTTCTGCATGGGCCGACGGCCGCCGCAGCGCTTGCGCGCGAGTTTCCGTCGCTGCCGCGCGAGGTGGTACAAGCCATTGACAGGCACACGGCGGGCGCGCCGAACATGACGGACCTCGACATGATAGTCTATGTGGCCGACGCGCTGGAACCCGGGCGCGACTACCCGGGCATTCAGGCGCTGCGCGAGTTGGTGGGGCGCGTTCCGCTTGAGGAACTGTTCCTCAAAACGTTTCAGCATGTGCTGTTAAACTTGGTTGAGCGCTGCAAAAACATTCATCCACAAACCCTCGAGGTCTGGAACTTTTACGTTGACCGGGCGCGCGAGCGCGTGTCCGCGACAAAATGCAAGAAGGAAGGAAAAGCGTGAGCGAATTGAACAAGAAGCAGGACGAGGTAACCTCTCGCGAGCGCGCCCTCATTGCGGCGCGTGCTGCCGACGAAAAGAAGGCGACCGACATCATGGTGCAGGAGGTGCGCGATCTCATTGGCGTGACGGACTACTTCGTCATTGCCACAGCGGCGAACAACCGACAGGTTGAGGCTATCGTCGACGAGATTGAGGACGCTGAGCGCGAGCAGGCGCACGTGAAGCCTCTGCATCGCGAAGGGACGCAGGATGGAACCTGGTCGCTGCTTGATTATGGCGACATCGTGGTACATGTGTTTCAGCCGGAGACTCGTGAGTATTATCGACTTGAGGCCCTCTGGAACGATGCGCCGATTATTGACTTGGCGGCTGAGGGGATTTCGGACGTGGAGTACTCTGATAGGATTGCTAAGCTTATTGGACGCGAAGGGTAAGTTGCTGGCTTCTACCTGATTCAACCTGGGGGACGACGGCTGGTGGAGGTGCCCAGTCGCTCGGCAGTCCTGAGCTCGCACGAAAGCGCCACTGGCGCTTTCGGCTCGTGCGGAACTCGCTTTGTGGACACCTCCGCCAGCCGTCTGCTTGGCGTCAAAAATCTTTTTGGGGAAGAGGTGCGCCGCCTCCGGCGGCGCCGCTCCGCTTTGCGAGAGGTGTGGTCGAGGCCTTTACGTTGATGGTACGCTCTTTCTTGTCCTACTCGCTACCATACCGAGAGGGGTCGGGGCGCTTCGCTGCCGACCCCTCTTGTCATCCTATGCTCACCCTCCTGATCACGACGAAGGCTTGCTTCCGCAAAAGGTGACGTGCTAACGCGCTATCTAATACGCCAAGACATCCCCTATCATTATGACGCGGGCATACTACCGAAACAAATATAACCTATTTGGTAACCTTAGTAGGGGCGCTTCACGAAGCGCCCTCTCCGCCGCAGGCGGAGAACGCAGGTCAAGCTAGCTTTCATTTATTGGCGTCCACCAGGTACGTTAACCCTCGTAGGGATGCTCTCCAGAGCATCCGTTCGCGCGAAGCGCGAAAACAGGGACACCGATTGTATTCTCCGCCTTCGGCGGAGCGGATGCTCTGGAGAGCATCCCTACAAAGGTAACCGAACAGATAAGGTTAACCTTATCTGCATATGCCCGCGTCATAAAGCATAGGAACATGTGGATGTCTTGGCGTAATCAGTAGCGCGTAAGCGCGTCACACAATGCAGAGAAAGCGCTGTGTAGGGCGAGGGCGGGGGTCCGTGAAATTCCCCTCTGCACGTGGTGGAGTCTGGATTGGCAGAGATCGCCGTTTAGGTACGGATTTGTCCGGAGTCCTCCTGAGAAACCCCAGGTCAGTTTTTCGCAATGTCAGTGAAGTCCTGAATTCGGGCGAAAATCCGTACATAAACAGACATTTGTGCCATTTTCAGTGACTTTCTTTGTTTGAGGTGGGAGACGGGGGTGGTGGGTAAGCAGATAGGGCTGTTAGTTGTGGAGAAAGTGTGGAGGTGGGGAGGTATTGGGGAAGGGGTTTGTTGTGGGGTGGGGGATATGTTCTACCTGCGGGAATGGGGG
>DXGM01000027.1 GCA_019113915.1 Candidatus Gordonibacter avicola | reverse complement strand
GAGGAGGCCATTTGCGCGTTCGTGAAACTATCGACGGCGAACCGGCACTTTGGTGTTGCTCGGACTACTTTACCATACCAGTTTTTACATTATTCGATAAAAAAGTAAAACTTGTCGCGTTGTGATGGAGGATAAGAATAGGGAAACAGCATATATTCAACACCTCGGGTTCTTCCTGATATCGACAGCGGTGCGGTAAAGGGTTAAAATAATGACTAAATAAGTAGGAAATTTAGTTGATGTTTTGGCATCTTGTTTTTGAGAATGCTGTGTGAGGAGGCTCCATGAGATTTGGTGACCAGGTGGTCGCTTTTGATTTTGCTGGCATTCCCCTGGTTGGCAATCTGAACACGGGTTATGTGATCGGCCTGACGCCCGAGGGAGCGGCCGTATGTGGCCGTATGCTGCACGAAGACGTGGATGCTGCCGCTATTGCTGCTGTGGATGCGGCGTTGCTCGATCATTTGGAGCGCGGGGGTTTCTTTAGCAGCGAAAAGCCGGCGGATGCGGTGTTGAGCGCGTATCTGCATGTGACGCAGCGCTGTAATTTGAACTGTGTTGGCTGCTATTCGCTTGATGAGCAGCGCAATTGTTTGGACGATGCGCCCTTGGAGCAGATTCAGCATGCGCTGGACGAACTTGCTGGGGCGGGCCTTGCTTCACTGGTCATTTCGGGTGGCGAGCCGTTTTTGCGCGACGACCTGCCCGCGATTGTGGAGTACGCGAAGCGCGCGTGCGGCATCGCGTCGGTAACGGTGCTGTCGAACGGCACGTGCATCACGCCCGCCGCGCTTGAGGCGCTGGCGCCGCATGTCGATTGCGTGTCCGTTTCGTTTGATGGCTGCTCGTCGACGGCGCCGGCCTACATTCGCCAAGATCAGCGCTTCGATGAGCTGGTGGAAGCGGTGTGCGCCGTGCAGAGGGTTGGCATTCCGGCACATATTATCCCCACGGTGCATGCCAAGAATATTGATGATCTGAAAGATTACGTGCGCCTGTCGAAGGATTTGGGAGCCTCGCTGAATTTCAGCCTTTTGACCTGCGCTCCCGATGATGAATTGGCGGCGCTGCTGCCCCACGAGGATGCCCTGCGCACCCTCGGCCGTAGCCTGCTCACGCTGGATGACGGCAAACCCATCCCCGCCATGGACGCTCCTGTGGGGGTGAACCTCACGGTGAAGCGCACCTGCGGTGCAGGATTTCGCGGCGTGAGTGTTGCTGCTGATGGCACCGTGTACCCGTGCCACATGTTACATCGACCGGAGTTGGCTATGGGTAACGTGTTCACCGGTTCGCTGACCGAAGCGCTGGAAAGCCCGGTGTCGGCGCGGTTTCGCGCGATGGATGTCGACGGCTTCGAGGGCTGCTCGGCGTGTCGCTACAAACGAATTTGCGGGGGAGGCTGCAGAGCCCGCTCGCTATTCGCATCGGGCAGTCTGGAGTCGAAAGACTCCTACTGCGCGATGACCATGGAGTTCTACGACGCATTAGGTGCGGCCATGAACGCCGCCCTCGATCAAGCGAAAGGAGGTGCACAAGATGCTGTTTTACAGTGAAGCTGAACCGCGTTCGATCTGCTACCCTATCGGTTTTAATGGTGGCATTTGTTTAGCTATTGGCGTGTAATGTAACAAAATGCCAAATAGGTATTGAAAGGCCTTTTTCAAAAAGGCCTTTTATTTCATGCGTAAGGGCATCTGAACTGCCTATATTATTTACTGCTTAGGTAAATAGAGTAAAGGAACGGTTATGCCTGATGAAAAAGATATAGAAACCGAAAACTCTTTGATACGTGTGAACCGAGTTTGTAAATGGATAAGCGGATTAATGAAAATAATTTTTATTCTGCTGTGCATATGGTGGGCTGTATCAATAGCGGTAATGATTTTCACAATGGCTTCAGCAGACTCATTTAATAGTGCAAATTTTGTTAGTGTGTCCGGTGTGATTTTATATGTGCTTCATGCCCTTATTATTGCTGCAATATGTGTGACACTTATACGAATTTTTTCGGATGCAGCAAAAGGATTGTCTCCATTTACTATGAGCCAAGTCGGAAGACTGAGAATAATATCTGGAATGCTTTTACTTTATGCTGTATTAGAATTTGTTATTACTTTGAACTCATCTGTCCTAAGACTGGGATGGTTGTCCGCACAAGCTGGAGCAATGGCAGAAGGTAGCGCAATTGTGGCTATTGACGTTGCTCCTATTATTGCTGCAGCTGTTGTTTTCGCTTTCTCTTTTGTTTTCAAATACGGCGTGCTTTTGCAAGAATTCTCAGACGAATCAGTCTAGGCGCAGGCCATGGGAATAGTTCTGAACCTCGACATTCTGATGAAGCAGCATAACTTGACGCTGAATGAGCTGGCGGAGAAAGTTGGTATTACAAACGTCAACCTGTCCCACATTAAAACGGGCAAGGTCAGGGCGCTGCGATTCTCCACGTTGGAGACCATTTGTGAGGTGCTCGAGTGCCAGCCGGGCGACATTCTGACGTACGAGAAAGACGGCGAGGAGGGTTACGGAGGTGTCGTAGTCATTATCGGAGAAGATGACTATGAAGAGTAGATATCCGCGAGCGAGGGCATTCTTGCACATCTTCGTAACCCCCTTCCGCCCCTTTCTGTGAACATTTTGAAGCGTCATTTGACAAATGCGCCCATTACCGGCAAAATAAGACCTCGCGCGAAGGCGCACAAACCCGTGGGGATGTAGCTCAGCTGGGAGAGCATCACGTTCGCAACGTGGGGGTCGTGGGTTCGAATCCCATCATCTCCACCACGGAAATTCAATCGGGCCGGAAGTAACTTCCGGCCCGATTTTTGTATGTCCAGATGTCCCGCTGGGATTGACGATAACCTTGCCTCACCACACCTCAGCCTCAACACCGCATATATCACTCTACCGCTCATATTCACGGCCACCTTGCATAAAAGGTAAAAAACATGTATACTGCATGCATGCGAAATACGACGAACCAGGAGGTTCACTATGCCGGCCTTGCAGGTGCGCGATTTCCCTGATGATCTGTATGAGCAACTGAAAGATTACGCTGCCAGTCAGCATCGCAGCATAGCCCAACAGACTATCGTGGCCGTGGAGCAGATGCTTGATGAAAAAGCTGGTCATGGCCAGAATAGTGAAAAGTTTTGTCGCATCGCACCGAAAGCGCGGATATTCGAGTACGACTCTGAGGCTGCCCGCGTGGCGCGCATCAAGAAGCGCAAGGATCTGTTTGCGCGGATTGAGGCAAACAAGACAAAGTTTCCTGATGACATGCCCAGCGCAGTGGAAATCATTCATGAAGGGCGAAGAGAGCGTGACCGTCAAATAAGCGATATCCTCGGCCTGCCGTACGATGAGGAGGCTTTGGCATGATCGTTTTGGATTGTAATGCGGCTGTCGAGATTGCTCGCGGCACTAAGGATGGCGCTGCATTAATGACGTTTATGGGTGATGGCGAACAGGTGATGGCCCCGAAACTCTTTACGTATGAACTTGCTAATGTAGTAAGTAAATATGCACGTGGAGGCTATATTTCTAGCGATGCAGCTCTCACTTTGGGAGAGCAAGCGAGTGAGCTGGTAGACGAGTTCAATGACGATGAGGATCTTTGGGCAGAGGTTGTGTCTGAGTCCATTCGCCTCCAGCACTCTGCCTATGATTTGTATTATATGCTGCTGACGCGTCGCAAGGCGGCGACGTTGTTTACGTTGGATAGGAAGTTGCAGAATCTCTGCTTGGATAATGGGGTGAACTGCGTGTATCTTGATGACGAATTCTGAGTGCCGCGCATTTTGCATGAAAAGGGCAAATGAATTTCAACTCGCACTCCCGCATGCAGTACAATAACCAAGTTTGAGTGACGTTCGCCGCCTCGAAGGTGCGGCGGATACTGATAGCGTGCCAAGGAGCAAGGAAATACCATGACGGACTTCATGAACGAATACTGCATGCACACCGCCACGTGCGGCGAGCTGCGCCGCGAGGACGTGGGGCGCGAGGTCGTGCTCACGGGCTGGGCGTGGCACAACCGCGACCACGGCGGTCTTATCTTCATCGACCTGCGCGACCGCGCGGGCTACACGCAGGTGGTCGTTGATCCCGACTGCGTGAGCGCGGAGGACTTCGAGAAGGCCGAGCACCTGGGCCGCGAGTACGTGCTTAAAGTAGCCGGCACGGTGCGCGAACGCGGTGCCGATGCCGTGAACCCGAACATGGCAACGGGTGAGATTGAGGTGCTAGCGAAGTCGGTCGAGGTGTTGAACACCTCTGTCACGCCGCCGTTTGCCATTGAAGACGGCATCGAGACAGACGAAACCACGCGCATGAAGTGGCGTTACCTGGACATTCGTCGTCCTGAGATGTTCGAGGCCCTACACCTGCGCCACAAGGTGGCCCAAGCCATGCGCACCGCGCTGAACGAGCGCGGCTTCCTTGAGGTGGAAACACCCATCCTGGCGAATTCCACGCCCGAAGGTGCGCGCGACTACATTGTGCCGTCGCGTCCGAACCCGGGTCGCTTCTACGCGTTGCCGCAAAGCCCGCAGCAGTTCAAGCAGATGCTCATGGTGGCCGGCATCGAGCGCTACTACCAGATTGCCCGCTGCTTCCGCGACGAGGACCTGCGCGCCGACCGCCAGCCCGAGTTCACGCAGGTGGACATTGAGATGGGCTTCGTGCAGGGCGAGGACGTCATGAACCTCATGGAGGACGTCATGGCTGAAACCCTGAAGGCCGTGGGCGTCGATCACGAATTCCCGCTGCAGCGCATGCAGTACGCCGAGGCCATGGAGCGCTTTGGCAACGACCGTCCCGACACGCGCTTCGGCATGGAACTCAAAGACATCACCGATATCGTGAAGGACACGGGCTTCAAGGTGTTTTCCAGCGTGGCGCAGTCCGGCGGCGTGGTGAAAGCCATCAACGCGAAGGGCGCGGGCGACTGGAGCCGCGGCGACGTGGAGAAGCTGGCCGACATCGCGGCGGAGAACGGCGCGAAGGGCATGGCCTGGATCGCGTTCACCACTGACGGCAAGGAGAAGAGCCCCATCATCAAGTTCTTCTCGGACGAGGAATTTGCCGCGCTGAAGGAAGCCATGGATGTGGAGCCGGGCGACCTGCTGCTGTTCGCGGCCGACAAGCCTGCGGTTGCCAACGCCGTGCTTTCCGCGCTACGTCTGCACATGGCCGAGGCGCTGAACGTGCCGCGCGAGGGTCACCAGCTGCTTTGGGTGGTGAACTTCCCCATGTTCAAGTACGACGAGGACGAGAAGAAGTATGCCGCCGAGCACCATCCCTTCACGCACGTGCTGGACGAGGACCTCGACAAGATTGAGAGCGCTCCGCTTGAGTGTGGTAGCTACTCGTATGACCTGGTCATGGATGGTTTCGAAGTGGGCGGCGGCACCATTCGTATCCATAACGCCGAAGAGCAGCGCCGCGTGCTGCGCGTGTGCGGCCTCACCGACGAGGAAATCGACGAGAAGTTCGGCCACCTCATTCATGCGCTTGAACTGGGCGCTCCGCCGCACGGCGGTATCGCGCTTGGTCTCGACCGTTTGGTCATGTTGCTAGGTGGCAAGGCGTCCATCCGCGACGTCATAGCCTTCCCGAAGACCAGCAGTGCGTCCGACCCCATGACCGGCGCCCCCAGCGCTGTGACGGGCCGCCAGCTCAAGGAAGTGAACCTGCGCACGCTGTAACCTCGCAGGTGGAATCGCATAAACATCAGGTAAAACAACAAGGAGCCCGCCAATTTCGGCGGGCTCCTTTTCTTCCTGCAACAAACACCACCGCTAAGCGGCGGACTCGTTTTCGTCCTTCGCTTCTACCGCCGTGCGCTCGCGGCCAAGCCGTTCGAATTTGTGCTTGTCGGTTTCGGCCATGCCCTGGCCCGGGTCGTGGCGCAGCTTGTACTGGGGGTCGGTGGGGTCGGTCCAAATGCGCTCAGCTACCGGCGCCCACTGCTCAACCGAGCGCGTGCACTTGTCGCACAACTCGCGCGCGCTTTCCTGTTTCTGCAGGTCGGTCGAGTGTGCTCCCGTTGCCTCCACCATATCGGCCAGAACACCCTGATTCTCCAAGAAGGGGCAGGGGCGCAGCAGGTTATCGTTGAAGGGCTGGCCCTCGTAGTAGGCCATAAAAAGCGGCGAGCGCAACGCGTCCAGCAGCGACACCTCGCGGATGTTCGCGTTCGCGTAATGCGCAAAAACGCACGGCTCCACGTCGCCGGCGGCGTTGATGTGCAGGTAGCGCCGCCCGCCGGCGATGCATCCGCCCACAAACTCGCCGTCATTTTGGAAATCAAGCGTGAAAAGCGGCTTCTTCCCGCGCATTTCGCGCACGAACCGGTACAGGTGCTCGCGCTGCTCCGGCCGCACCATAAGTTCCACCGGCGCGTCCACGCCAACGGGCATGTACGTGAAAATCCATGCGAACAGGGCGCCCTGGTCAATCATCCAGTCGAAAAATTCCTCAGACGCAATGGAATCGGCGTTGGCGCTGGTGAAGCAGCAGGACACGCCGAAAGGCAGCCCGTGCTGCTTGAGCAGCCGCATGGCCTGGCCCACCTTCGCATAGGTGCCCTCGCCGCGCCGTCCGTCGGTGGCTTCCTCGAACCCTTCCACGCTGATGGCGGGGATGAAGTTCTTCACACGCAGCATGTCCTGGCAAAACTCTTCGTCAATAAGTGTGGCGTTCGTAAACGACAAGAAAGCGCAGTCGGGGTGCTGCTCGCACAGTGCCATGAGGTCGCGTTTGCGCACGAGGGGCTCGCCACCAGTGTAAATGTACACGTGTGTGCCCAGCTCTTTGCCCTGATGGATGATGCTGTCTAGCTCATCGAGTGTCAGATTCAACTGGTGCCCATATTCGGCAGCCCAGCAGCCAGTGCAGTGCAAGTTGCAGGCGCTCGTCGGGTCCATGAGGATGGCCCACGGAATGTTACAGGCGTACTTATCGCGCATTTGCTCCTGCTTGGACCAGGCCATCATGTTCGCATCGACCACAAACGTCTTAAGCATGTCGTCGCGGAGGGCGGGATTCAGGTCAAGCACGCGCGTGATTAGCTGATACCAGTTATTCTGTTGCTCAATAGCGGTGCGGAAAGCAGCGCGCTGGCTGGGGAACAGGTTGGCCGGCGCGACCTTATCCAGCATGTCCATGATTTTCGTCAGGCGCGGTTCGGGGTCTTCCAGCAAATAGTCCATGGTTTTGTTAAGCGCAGCGCGTTTCACCTGCTCGGTTGCTTTCATGATGTGCCTCCCTTAGCTGCGTAAAATAGTAATCATCTGTTGAATAATTCTCTTTTGTTGATTATAGTGAGTAAGTGAGAGGCGGCAATTGCCAGTATGGTGTCAAATGCGGTGTATGCCACAGAACGCAAGAAGGTGGGGCGCACGTCATGAGCGATGTTCACGAAGGCAAGAGCCCGCTCCCTCAAAAGCCTGCTGCGCGCGACAAAACGCGTGATAGACGCTTTGTTCGTACGGAAAAAGCCATTCGCGATGCTTTCCTGCGCTTGATTGAAGAGCAGGACTTTCACAAAATCACCGTAACGGCTATAGCGCGCGAAGCTGATATTGATCGCAAAACGTTTTACCTACATTACGAAACCGTGGACGCCGTGGCAGATGCCATCGTGCGCGAAAAGGCCGAAACCTTCGTTCGTTTGCTGCGTGAAGGATCGTTTTTTGACCGCAACACGGTAGATGTGACCGATCTTTTCTTCAGTTTGAGCGCCGGCCCTGCGCCGGATTTGCTGCGCACGCGGAAGATGTATAAGCACATTACGGCCGAGGAAATGCTTGAGAAAATTGAGGCAGCGCTCACCGAAGCACTCATCGAAGAAGATCGGCTCGATCTGACGCATGCGAGGCCGTATGTCAGTTACTGCGTGTCATTTTTTGTCGCGGGGCTGTTTGCGATCTATCGGCGATGGCTTGCCAGCGATTCGGCTATTTCTTTGGATGAAATCTCAGCGGTTGCCAACATCGCAGCATCATCCGGCGTCAACGGCCTTCGCCAAAGCATCAGCCTTGAGCCGGGGGTTGCCGGGTCTTCCGAAGTGGGGGAGGAATAAGTATGCAGTTTCAGGGAACAGTTGACCGGGGGTGGATTGTTGTTGCGGTGGTGCTGGGGCTTCTCTGCGTAGTGAGCCTCATCCCCACGTTCGTGTTCGCGGCGCACGGGGCTGAGTCTGGCTGGCTTATTTTTGCCATTGTTGGCGGGATTGCCTTTGCGCTATTGCTTGGGCTTGAAGTATTTCTGCTGGCACCGTTCAAGCGCAGTTACGTTGAATTGCACGAACACGATCTGTGCGTCATTTTTGGCTTGCGCAAGCGCACGCTCGATTATCGTTTTATCACCGCGGTTTATCCCAAGCGCAACGCGCTCAATACGCAGGGCTGGGCCGGCTCGCTGCAGGGCGTCATGATAGAAAACGATGTGGAAGATTTTATGGTGTCTGTCGAAGATGAAGCGGTCTTTATCGCCGAACTTGCAAGCCGCTGTCCGCGTGCACGCGTGTAAAGCCTGCGTAAAATTTGACGGTTGACTGTGTGCTTTTGGTTGCCCGTGCGGGCGGGGTGGGGCATGAGAGGCCGGCATCGTCTATACTAATAATTCGCATGCGCGAACATGCACGATAAGTATCTCGGATGGGCCGGGGCGGCGCCATGTTCCGAACCTGGTCAGGTCCGGGAGGAAGCAGCCATAAGGGACCGCTGGCGAGCGCCCCTGCCTATCCGGGATACTTTTGTATTACAGGTCGGACCAAGGACACTATGGATATCATCAACTTCTTTGTTAACCTGCTTTCCGATCCGCGTGGGGCTATTGCGGGGTGGATTATTGCGCTCGGCCCGGTGTGGGTGTATTCACCATTGTTCCTTATTGTGTTCGTAGAAACCGGACTGGTCTTCTTCCCGTTTTTGCCGGGCGACTCGCTGCTGTTCGCGGCGGGCGTGTTCTCGGCCGATGGCGGCGGGCTCAACGTCTGGGCCACCCTCATCATCTTCTACGTGGCCGCCATCTTGGGAAATACGTCGAACTACTGGATCGCGCGGTTCTTTGGCGCGCGCATCATCGACTCGGGCCGCGTGAAGGCGCTCACGCCGGAGCGCATGGCCAAGCTCGACCACTTCTTCCAGAAATACGGTGGTCTCACCATTGTCATCACGCGCTTCATGCCGTTTTTCCGCACGTTTGCCCCGTTCATTGCTGGTACGGGCCATATGAACTTCGGCAAGTTCACGCTGTTTAACGTCATTGGTGGCGTGTCGTGGGTAAGCCTGTTTGTGCTGGTGGGTTACTTCTTTGGTGGCATCCCGTTCGTGCAGGATCACTTCGAAGTTATCGTGTTGGGCATTGTGGCGGTGTCCGTGGCGCCGGCCATCATAGGCGCAGTGAAAGCCGCCATGAATGCGCACAAAAACAAGCAGAACGCGTCGAACGACAGCGAGTCGAAGCGCGTGGAAGAATAACGCACCGGGTGGTCAGGCCTTTCTCGTTTGTAACCGCGACCGGTGTTGGCAACGATGCCGGTCGTAGTTTTTATGCGCCGTGTGCCGCGTAGAAGTTCTGCGCGGGTTGCGACGAGCCGCCCGCAGGCGCGCAAGGTGGGCTACACTATGCCAAGAAGAAATACGCCCTGGGGAAGAATAGGCGACTTGCATGTCAGAGGCACTTTATCGCAAATACCGGCCGCAGATATTCGAGGATGTCGTTGGCCAGGAGCATATCGAACGCACCATCAAAAACGCCATTGAGCAGGACAAGGTGAGTCACGCCTACCTGTTCACGGGCCCGCGCGGCACGGGCAAAACCACCACGGCACGCCTGCTGGCCAAGGCGCTTCTGTGCGAGCACGGCCCCACGCCCGAACCGGACGGCACGTGCGACGACTGCGTGATGATTGCCAACGGCGAGCATCCGGATGTTTACGAGCTGGACGCCGCGTCGCGCACCGGCGTGGAGAACGTGCGCGAGGAAATTATCGGCCGCGTGCAGTTCGCCCCCACGCGCGGGCGCTACAAGATTTATATCATCGACGAGGTTCACATGCTATCCACGGCGGCGTTCAATGCGCTGCTGAAAACGCTGGAAGAACCGCCGAGTCACGTGGTGTTCATCCTGGCCACCACCGATCCACAGAAGGTGCCCGAAACCATCCACTCGCGCTGCCAGCGCTTCGACTTCCGCCGCATTTCGGCCGAGGCTATTGTGTCGCGCCTGGGTGCCATTTGCGTGTCCGAGGACGTGGAATTCGAAGGCGAGGCGCTTGACCTGGTGGCGCACCGCGCTGAAGGTGGCATGCGCAATGCACTGACGTCGCTTGAGCAGCTTATCGCGTTCGGCGAGGGCAAGGTGACGCTGGAAGTGGCTGAGCGGCTGTTGGGCTCGCTCGACACCAACGACATGGCCGAAATCGTGCGCGCCGTGGGTACGCGCGATATTGCCACGTGCTTCCGCTGGACGGCCGAGTATGTGGAAACAGGCGCTGACCTGGCGCAATTCACGCGCGACTTAGCTGAACACATCCGTAATATGTATGTGCTGTCGCTTGCCGGCACCGACGTGGCGCTTGAGGTGAACGATGCCATGCGTCGCGAACTGGCACAGGAGATGGAATGGTTCGGACCTGACCGCCTAGCGCGGCTGTTGGGCGTGCTGGGCGATTTGTCGGCTGAGTTGAAGACGTCGACGAACCCACGTCTGTCGTTTGAGATTGCGCTTACGCGCATGGTGCGGCCCGACTCCGACTTGACGCTGGAATCGCTGGCCGAACGCGTGGAAGCGTTGGAAAGCGGCTATTCCGCCGTCGCGCATGTGACGGGTGGGGGAGCGCCGGCTGCGGTGGCCCCGGTGCCGGTTGCGGCTGGGGCGCCGGCTGCCGCGAGCGTGACGGTGGCTGCACCTGCGGCCAGTCCCGCCGCTGAACAGGCCGTACCAGTGGCTACTGCTCCCGTGGCAACTCCGCAATCCGCGCCTGCCGCTGAGCCGCGCCGCGAGGTTCCGGCTGCTGCTGCAACGCCAGTCGCCGAACCCGCACCCGCAATCCCTGTCGAAGCGCAGCCGGTTGTTGCCACAACCCCTGAACCTGCCCCCTCTGTTGCTGCGAGCACGGCGGCCCCCGCAGGCGGCATCACCGCCGAGCTTGCTGCCAGCTTGCAGAACCCGGCGGCGCTGCAGCGCATCTGGCAGGCGGCGCTCTCCACGCTCAAAAAGAACAAGGCCGCTTATGGCGTGCTGTTCCTCAACACGAAGGCTATCTTCGACGCGGGCAAGGGCGCGCTGCTCATTGAATTCCCTGCCGAGAATGCGTTTGCGTTCAAGGCCGTGCAAAAGCCCGACGTGCAGAATGCGGTGTCTGCGGCGCTTTCGCAGGCGTGCGGCGCAACGCTGCCGTTCTCGTACACACAAGGGGGCGCTGTTGCAGTGGCAACTGCTGTTCCGGCTGCTGCTCAAACGGCGGCAACGCCGGCTGCCGGCGCAGGAGTGAGTGCGAGTGCTGCATCTGCATCCGCTGCGGCCGCGGCCTCCGCTCCTGAGGTAGCTTCCGCCTCAGCGGCTTCCGCCCCCGCCGCTTCACCTGCGCCTGCCGCCGCCACGCCCATTTCCCAAGCGCCTGCGCCTGACCCAACTCCGGTCGACGCGTACGACATCCCGCCCTACGACGACGAAATCGTCCCCTACGACGACGAGCCCGCCCCGTCATCCGCGCCCGTCTACCCGGACGCTGACCTGGCCCCGGCTCCCAGCCCAACGCCCACGCGCGCGCAGCCGGCCGCTGTTTCCAGTCCCGCTCCCCAGGCGGTGCAGCCCACTGTCGCGGCCGACCGCGACCTGCCGCCCGAGCCGGACACGCGCACTTCAGCCACGCCCGACCCGACGGCTCCCGCGCAATCGCCCGAGGAAATAGAAGCCATCCTGGCCGCTGGCTTCGGCGAAGGCATTGTCGTCGAAGAGGTGCGGGAGTGATGTTCGTACTCGCACCCGCCATGCGCGCACTGCGCACCACCAAGCGTACTACCGCATGCCCTCCCGGCGTGCGCCCCAGATAATTCACCGGTAACGAAGAAGGAGACACGCTCATGGACATGAAGAAGATGATGAAGCAGGCTCAGCGCATGCAGGCTGAACTGGCCAAAGCTCAGGACGAAATCAAGGACATGGAGTTTGAGGCCACGGCTGGCGGCGGCATGGTGAAAGTGGTGGCCACGGGTGACATGGCCATCAAGAGCATTGTGATTGACCCCGAGGCCGTAGACCCGGAGGACGTGGACATGCTGCAGGACATGGTGCTGGCCGCCGTCAACGAGGCCCTGCGCGGCGTGTCGGACATCAGCGCCCAACGCCTGAACTCCGTTGCGGGTGGCATGAACATTCCCGGCTTGATGTAAGCGAGGCACAACACTATGTACGCGGCGCCGTCCATCCAGAAACTGCTCGATGAACTGGAACGACTTCCCGGCATTGGCCCGAAGTCGGCCCAGCGCATTGCGTACTGGATACTGAATGCCGACAAGGCGACGGCGCTGCGCCTGTCCGAGGCTATCGCCGAAGTGAAAGATCAGGTGCGGTTCTGCGCGCGCTGTTTCAACTACGCTGAACACGAGCTGTGCGAGATCTGCCAGTCGGCGAAGCGCGACGCGGGCATTATCTGTGTGGTCAGTGAGCCGCGCGACATTCCGCCCATCGAGCGCACCGGTGTGTACGGGGGCGTGTACCATGTGCTGGGCGGCGCGCTGTCGCCCATGGAGGGCATCGGCCCTGATGACTTGCGTATCGCAGAACTCATGAAGCGCCTGGCTTCGGAAGAGGTGCGCGAGGTGGTGTTAGCCACCAACCCCAACGTGGAAGGGGAGACCACGGCAGCGTATTTGGCCCGTCTCATCAAGCCGCTCGGTGTGAGTGTGACGCGGCCCGCAAGCGGTCTGCCCGTTGGCGGCGACTTGGAGTTCGCCGACGAGGTCACCCTCGGTCGCGCCATCGAAGCCCGCCGCCCGCTGTAGCGGCCGCGCGGCTCACGCCGCCGGCGCGCTCGCGACGTTACCCACGTCGTCCACGCTTTTACCCGCAGCCGCGCCACTTGGCACGAAAAGCGCAGGAGGCCGCCGCGCAAACGCGCGACGGCCTCCGTGCACCCAAGAAAGAAGAAGGGTTCTGCCCCCTCCAAAAAACAGAACCCCTTTCTTTACCGAAGCTACAAAGCCTTCGTAAATGCAGCATCTAGTATACCATCCTCCTCCACAAAATCACAACACTTTTTTTCGGCGAGGGCTGCACTCCCGCAAGGGCGGGCTGGCGAAGCCCAGACGAAAGCACCTTTGTCGACAGAGGTTTGGCTTCTGACAGATCGTTCGCGAGACGTCGGCGGGTCATGCGCGGGTCATGCTATACTGTGCGCCGAAAGGACGAGTGCATGATTATGGTGAATATTCCAAGCCCTGCCGTGTCCATTGTTGGACGCCACAATTCGGGAAAAACAACGCTGATCGAGCGCCTGATAGCCGAGTTGGTGGCGCGCGGCCACGATGTGGGCAGCGTGAAGCACCACAGCCACGTGGGCTTAGAAATTGACTACCCCGGCAAGGATTCCTTCCGCCACCGCGCCGCCGGTGCGAGCGAGACGGTTATCGCGGCTCCCGGGCAGTTGGCGCGCATCAAAACGCTGGAAGGCGAAGTGGAATGCTCCGACATTGTGCGCAGCATGCCGGGTCACGACATTGTGGTGGTGGAGGGCTATCGCAAAAGCGGTCTGCCCACCATTGAAATCATGCGCGCCGGCAACGAGGCTGACGCGCGCGTGGCCGAAGTGTTCGCCGAAGGGGCGCGCCGCGGCTGGCCGCTCGGCACCGACTTTACGCAGTTCACGCGCGGCACCGTGCCGCCAGCTGACGACGACGAGGCTCGTGAAGCCCTGCGTCGCGCGCAGGAGGAAGCCATCGCGGCCGAAAACGCGCACTTCAAGACGCAGCACCCCGACCACGTGGACATCTCCAACAAGTTGCCCACGAACAATACCGTGGCCATCGTTACGGATATCGAAGAGGCCCTGCGCGCCGCCGAGCTGTACAACGTTCCGGCGTTTGACCTGGACGACATCGCCGGTTTGGCAACCCTCATGGAGGAACGCTTCGTGCGCCCGCGCGTGACGGTGGTCATTCAGGCGGGTGGCGAGAGCCGCCGCATGGGCCGCAGCAAGGCTACGGTGCCCTTCGCGGGCCGCCCCCTTATTTGCCGGCTGGTGGAGCGCTTGGCTCCTGTGGCCGACGACTTGGTTATCACCACCAACGAGCCCGATAACCTGGCGTTTCTCCATACGGAATTCCCGCAGTACCGCGTGCAGTTGGTGTGTGATTCGTTCGATTATCGCGGCGCTTTGCCCGGCTTGTACACCGCGCTTCAGGCGGCACGCAACCCGTATGTGGCGGTGGTGGCGTGCGACATGGTGTTCGCCTCGGCGTCGCTCGTGGTGGCGGAGGCGCTTGCCATGAACGAAACGGGCGCCGACGTGGTAGTACCCGTGAACAAGCACGGCTTCGAGCCGTTCCACGCGATGTATCGGCGTATGGCCTGCCTGCCTGCGGTGCGTCGCGCGCTCGATCGCGGCGAGAAACGCGCCCAGGCGTTCTTCGACGACGTGGAGGTGCTGGAGTTTCCGCAGTCCGCGGTGCTGGAGGCCGAGCCCATGGGCGGCTGCTTCATCAATGCGAACACGCCCGAGGAACTGCACTCCCTGGAAGAATCGTTCTTGGAAGGCTAGGCATGCCGAACCTTATCGACATTGTGGAAGTGGCGCAGGCGCTTGAGAGCAAGGCGGTGTTTCTGGCGCCCGACCGCTGCGTGGCCGTGCGCAACCGCCACTCGTCGTGCACCAAGTGCTCCGACGCGTGTCCGACCGGGGCGGTGGGTGCGGCCGAAAACGTGCTGGCGCTCGATTCCGAACTCTGCGTAGCGTGCGGTGCCTGTACGACCGTTTGCCCTGTTGAGGCGCTTATCCCTTTGCAGCCGCTCGACGAGGATTTGGCATCCGCTGTTGCTGACGCCGTGGTGGCAACCGAAGGCACGGCTGCGTTTGCCTGTGCGCGCATCGCATCGAAGCGGGTGGGCGACCCCACCAAGTACGCCGAAGTGCCCTGCCTGGCGCGCATGGAGGAAAGCGTGCTGCTGGGCCTAGCCGCGCGCGGCGTGAGCGATATCGTGCTGGTGGATGGCACGTGCGCCACGTGCAAGTTCCGCGCGAACGTGCCCGGCATTGATACCACGGTGGCCTCGGCGAACAGCCTGCTGGCCGCTCAGGGCTCCGACGTGCGCATTCGCCGCGCGTCAGCATTTCCCGACGCGCTGCTGTTGCAGGATACGCGCAGCTTGCTGGGCGAGTCGCGCCGTGGCTTCTTCACGCAGGCCAAGGACGTGGCGAAGGACGCGGCCGAAAAGACCGTGGAAGTGGCATTCATCAAGAAGGGCGACGCGGCTGGTCCCTCGCTGCGCGAGCGGCTGCGCATGTCTGACGCGGGCACATTGCCGCAGTTCAACCCCACGCGACGCATGCACGTGCTCGACGCGATGGATCAGCTGGGGCCCTCGGTGGTGCCCGAGATCGACACGCGCCTGTTCGGCAGCGTGCACATCGACGTAGAAGCGTGCAGTTCGTGCGGCATGTGCGCCGTGTTCTGCCCGACGGGGGCCCTTGCGAAGAGCGACCTCAAACCCGCTGATGGCGAGGGTAGTTTCCTGGAATTCTCCGCGGCTGACTGCGTGCAGTGCAACCTCTGCGCCGACGCGTGCCTCAAGCAGTGCCTCGAAGTGAGCAGCGTTGTGTCCACCGATGAACTGTTCGACTTCGAGCCGCGTCTCATTCATCTGCCGAATCCGCCTGCGCGCCCGGGTGTCCTGTCCAGCTTGAAGCGCTAGCGCACCGGCGGATGGGCGTGTCTGCGAGGGCAGGGTGCCTTGCGCCCGCCCGCCGCCCCCCGTGCAGTTTGCGACTGTTTTTGCCCCATTTTCCGCACAAGGGTTCCCAAAGCGCGCGATATACTGTATAAAGAAAATGAACAGTTGAAAGAGTTGACATCCGTCAGCTCTCTGCGGAAGCGGGCGAGGGCAATGAACAGCGATTTTATTGTGGCAGTACACGCATTGGTGTTTTTGAATCACAAGCAGTCCGTCGTGTCGAGCGAGGCGTTGGCCGAGAACGTGTGCACGAACGCGGCGCGCGTACGCAAAGTGATGGCGCCGCTCAAGCGCGCGGGTCTTGTTGAGACGCGCGAGGGCAACGAGGGTGGCTACCGGTTTGTCGGCGATGCCGCTGCAATCGATCTCGCTTCCGTGGCCGATGCGCTTGACGTGCGCTTTGTCGAAGCGCGTTGGCACAGCGGTGACGTTCACAAAGAGTGTCTGGTGGCGTCCGGCATGGGAGGCATAATGGACGACCTCTTCGCCGACTTGGACGCCGAGTGCCGCGAACGCCTGAAACAGGTGACCATTGCCTCCATCGATCGGCGCATCTTTGGTGCGCAGACGGCTGAGGGCACGGCGGTTCTGCCCGCCGCTGGGTCACAACCCGCGGCATAGCGCACACGACGAGTTCCTCCGCAGCTGTCGAACGGCCGCCCATCAGCCTATTTCGCCCCTTTTGCCCTGACTGTTCTCTCCCGCGCCCGGGCGCACTGCGCCCACGACGACCGTAAGGAGTCACGCCATGGGTTTCTCGCTTGAAACCAGCATTCCTGCCTTTACCGTGTTCATCCAGGGGCTTTTGAGTTTCTTCTCGCCCTGCGTACTGCCGCTCATTCCGCTGTACGTGGGCTATCTGGCCGGCGGCGCAGCGAAGCGAAACGACGACGGCACCATTGAGTACCCGCGCAAGAAGGTGCTGATAAACACGCTATTTTTTGTGATTGGCGTCAGCTTCGCGTTCTTCTTGTTAGGCATTGGGTTTACGGCGCTCGGGCAATTCTTCACGGGTAATCAGCGGCTGTTCTCCGTCATTGCGGGCATCATTATGGTGGTGTTCGGTCTGTACATGCTGGGTGCGTTCGGCAAAACGCGCGCCATCGAAAAAGAGCGGCGTCTGCCGTTTAACCTGGGGCGTTTCGCCATGAACCCGCTCGTGGCGCTCGTACTGGGCTTCACGTTTAGCTTCGCGTGGACGCCGTGCGTGGGTCCGGTGCTGGCCAGCGTACTGCTGATGGCTTCGTCGAGCGCATCGGCCGCGACGGGCTTTTTCCTGGTGGGCGTTTACACGATTGGCTTCATCCTGCCGTTTCTGGCGGTGGGCCTGTTCACTGGCGAGGTGCTGCGCTTCTTCCGCACACACGGCAACGTGGTGAAATATACGGTGAAAGTGGGCGGCGCGCTGCTCATTGTGATGGGCATTATGACGGTGACCGGGTGGATGAATGGCGTGACCAGCTATTTGTCGTCGTTTGGCGGCGCGCCGGCTGCACAGGAGCAGACGGTTGACGGCGATGCGGCAAACGCGAAGGACGCGAAGACCACGCCCAAGGATAGCGAGGGCAAAGTTGCGGGTGATGAAGGCGCGTCCAACTCCACCGACAAAAAGGAAGGCGCTTCCTCGGATGAGGTGCCTACAACACGGATCGCTCCGCTTGCTGATAAGGTGCTACTCGATCAAAACGGCGTGGAACACCGGCTTTCGGACTACCGCGGCAAAACGATATTCCTCAACTTCTTCGCCACCTGGTGCGGGCCGTGCAAGCGCGAAATTCCCGACATCGAGAAGCTGTACCGCGACCGCGGCGAGAATGCGGATGACCTGGTGGTGCTGGCTGTGGCGAACCCCAAAACGGCCGATCATCCTACAAACTCCGACGTGTCCGTCGAGGAAGTGAAGGCGTTCATCAAGGAGCAGAACATGACGTATCCCGTGCTCATGGACGAAACGGGAGAAGTGTTCGGCGCGTATGGCGTGATGTCGTTCCCCACCACGTTCATGATTGACAAGGACGGGAACGTGTTCGGCTACGCGGCGGGCATGCTTACTCCCGATGTGATGGATAACATCATCGAGCAGACCATGAGCGGTAAGCGGAAGTAACTGCGGCGCGGAGCAAGCCCTGCGTTTGCCCGCGCTCGTTCGCGCCTCTCGCCCTGTGCCCCCTTCCGCCCCCTGATCGTTTCCCGGCATCGTGTCCATTGTGCTACACTTTCCAGCCGGAAAATCACGGCAAACGAAGGGCGGGGGACGAGGCATCTATGGCGTCAGGCGAATCCACAGCGAACGGCACGACGGCGGTTGACGAGGGACTTCACATCAACGAGGCCGAGCGCAAGGGGTGGGCGGATATCGCGTTCATCCGCGCAGGCGGCATGTTCAGCGCGCCGACGCTCATGGTGGGTGCGGCGCTGGGTACGGGCCTTGCGTTGTCGGGCGCGGCGCTCGCAACGCTTATGGGCTTTGGGTTCATTGTGGCCTACATGTGTTTCGTGTCCATGCAGGCGTCCGACCTGGGACTTCCCACGGCTTCGCTCGCAGCACCGGCGCTTGGGCGCACGGGTGCGCGCTATCTGGTATCGCTGATAGTGGGCGTGGTAACCATTGGGTGGTTCGGCGTGCAAACAGCCGTGTGCGGCGCGTCGCTCTCGCTCATGCTGGCCGACGTATTTGGGCTGGCCGCGCCCGTGTGGGCGTGCTCGGTGGCGCTTGGGGCGCTCATGTTGGCCACGGCGCTTGTGGGCTTCGACGGCCTGAAGTGGGTGAGCTCAATTGCCGCGCCGCTGCTGGTGCTCATCTGCCTCTACGGTGTGGGCGCGTCGGTGGCGCGCACGGGCAGCCTTGAGGGGCTGTTGGGCTACGTGCCACTGCCGGGCGACGCCATCGGGTTCATCGCTGGCGTGAACATGGCCGTGGGCCTGTTCGCGTTCGCGGGCGCGACGGCCGGCGACTTCGCCCGCTTCGCACGCACGCGCAAGGACGCGGTGCTTTCCTGCGTGGCGGGCGTAATCCCGGCCGCGCTCGTGGCGCTCATGGCGGGCGCGGCGCTGGCCATCGTTACCGGCGAGGGCGACATCGCCATTATCATGAACTCCATTGGCCTTCCGGCAGTGGGCCTGATCGCGCTCGTGTTGTCGGCCTGGACGGTGAACGCGAGCAACGTGTATTCGGCCGGCCTCGGCTTCGCCGTGATGCTCGGGCGTGACGAAGGCGGCTCCAAGTGGACCACGGCCGTGTCTGGCATCGCGGGTATCCTGCTTGCGGTAGGCGGTATTCTCGGGCAGTTCGAAGCGTTCCTCACCGTGCTTTCCGCGTGCGGCCCGGCGCTGGCCGGCGTTATGGTGGCCGACTACTGGGTGGTGCGGAAGGGCCGCCTGGCGAACCTGCGCACGGTTGAGGGTTTCTCGGTTGCGGGTGTGGTGGGGCTTGTGTGCGGCATTGCGGTAGCGCTCGTGACGGGCGGAACGTTCGCGCTGATCCCGGGCCTGGAACTGCTTGATGTGCCGTTCTTCATTGGGCCGGTGAATGGCATTGTGGTGGCTATGGTGGCCTATGTGGTGGCGTATCGCCTGGCGGGCGGCGAGCGCTTCAGCGGCCCCGTGGCGTGGGCGCGTCCTCGCGAAACTTCTGTGCCTTTTGATGAGACCGAGGGTGAACCTTCGGCGTTAGCCCAGTAGGGGCACTATACTAGGGAGGTCGCGCGCGGCGCGGCTTTCGGCATTCGGGGAAGGATGACTATGCGAAAAATCGGCATCCAGGAAATTGAGGACATCGCGCTCGGCGCGGCGCTTCTTGGTGCGGGCGGGGGCGGCGACCCCTATATTGGTAAACTTACGGCCATCGGTGCGGTGAAAGAATGCGGCGAAGTGGACCTCATCAGCGCTGATGAGGTGCCTGACGGCGCATTCATCATGCCAGCTGCGTCCATGGGCGCGCCCACCATTTTGGCCGAAAAGGGCGTGGGTGCGAACGAATTCGCGAAGCTCTTCGACATGGTGTCGCGCTACTACGGCAAGCCTGTGTACGCCACCATGCCCATGGAGGCCGGCGGCGTGAACTCCATGCTGCCTATTGCGGCGGCCGCGCGCCTGGGCATTCCCATGGTGGACGCCGACGGCATGGGTCGCGCGTTCCCTGAGCTGCAGATGGTCACGTTCACCATTGGGGGCGCATCTGCCACCCCCATGGCGTTTATCGACGAGAAGGGCAACTCGGGCATCCTGGACACCATCACGAACAAGTGGACCGAGGATATTGCGCGCGCCGCCACTATGACCATGGGCGGCACGCTGACCATTGCGCTGTTCTGCATGGATGCCGACACCTGCAAAAACTACGGCGTGCATGGCATTGTGACGCGCTCGGAGGAGCTGGGCCGCGCCATTCGCCTGGCGAAGGATGAGGCCGCGGCGGCAGGCCTCACGCCCGAAGAGTTCTTCCTGAAGTTCACAGGCGGGTACAAGCTGTTCAAGGGCAAGATTGTGGACGTGCTGCGCGAGACGCGCGGGGCGTTCAACTTCGGCAAGGTGGTGCTGGAAGGCATCGCCGAGAACCGCGGCAGCCAGGCCAGCGTGGAATTCCAGAACGAGAACCTGGCGTGCACGGTGGACGGCGAGATTGTGGCTACGGTGCCTGACCTCATTTGCCTGGTGGACCCCGACACGTTCATTCCCGTGCCCACTGACGCGCTCAAGTACGGCAAGCGCGTGCTGGTGGTGGGCCTGGAGTGCTTCGACATGTGGCGCTGCGAAAAGGGCCTGGAGCTGGTGGGGCCGCGTTACTTCGGCATTGACACCGACTACATTCCCGTGGAAGAGCGCTGCGTGCGGAAGGGGGCTTAAACCATGTATAAACTGGGCATTGACGTGGGCGGCACGAACACGGACGCCGTGCTGATTGACGAAAACTTAAACGTGGTGGCTGCGGTGAAGAACCCCACGTCAGACGATATTTATACCGGCATCATGGGCGCGGTTGACGCCGTCTTGGACGCCAGCGGCATCGACCGCGCGCTCATTGGGCAGGCCATGCTTGGCACCACGCAGTGCACGAACGCCATCGTGGAGCGCAAGGGCTTGGCACCCATCGCCGTGCTGCGCATTGGCGCGCCGGCAACGGTGGGCATCCCGCCCATGGTGGACTGGGCAGACGACATCGCGGCGGTATGCGTGGACTCCCGCATTATTGAGGGCGGCTTCGAGTATGACGGCAAGCGCCTGGCGGAATTTGACGAAGCCGGGTGCCGCGCGTTCTTCGAGGGCGTGCGCGGGCGCGTGGAGGCCGTGGCTATCTCGTGCGTGTTCTCCACGGTGCGTGCTGACGACGAGGTGCGCGCGGCTGAGATTGCGCGCGAGGTGCTGGGCGAGGGTGTGCACGTGTCCATTTCGAGCGAAATTGGCTCGATGGGCCTGATAGAGCGCGAGAACGCCACCATCTTGAACGCGGCGCTCTACGATGTGGCGCGCAAGTTTACCGAGGGCTTTGCGGCCAGCCTCGCCGACAAGGGCGTGACGAACGCGGAGGTGTACCTGTCACAGAACGACGGCACGCTCATGACCATGGAGCACGCGCGGCGCTATCCCATTCTGACCATTGCGTGCGGGCCGACGAACTCCATTCGCGGCGCGAGCTACCTATCGCGGCGCGACGACGCCATCGTGATTGACGTGGGTGGCACCACCACTGACCTGGGTGTACTTGCGCACGGCTTCCCGCGCGAGAGCGGCGTGGCGGTGACCATCGGCGGCGTGCGCACGAACTTCCGCATGCCCGACGTGGTGAGCATTGGCCTCGGTGGCGGCTCTATTGTGCGCGTGGCCGAGGACGGCTCGGGCGCGGTGACCGTGGGCCCGGATTCGGTGGGCTATGCCATCACCGAGCGCGCGCTCGTGTTTGGCGGTGACACGATGACCGCCACTGACGTGGCCGTGCGCCTGGGCATGGCTGAGGTGGGGGATGCGTCGCTTGTGGCCGATATCCCGCAGGAGGTGGCCGAGGGCGCGATGGCTGCCATCCGCACGCTGGTGGAGGATGCCATCGATGTGATGAAGGTGTCGAGCGACCCCATCGACGTGGTGCTGGTGGGCGGCGGCGCCATTGTGCTGCCGCAGGATCTGGCCGGCACGGCCAGCGTCGACAAGCCTGAGCACGCCGGCTGCGCAAACGCCATCGGTTCCGCTATTTCCAAGGTGAGCGGCGTATACGAGGCTCTGGTGGATTATGACGTAACCCCTCGCGACGAGGCCCTGGCCGCCGCCCGCGCCGCCGCCATCGAAGCCGCCGTAGAAGCAGGCGCCATCCGCGAAACGGTAGAAATCATCGACGCCGAGGACGTGCCGCTGGCCTACTACCCCGGCCACACCAACCGAGTAAAAGTAAAAGCCTCCGGCGACCTGGGATAACCCGCAGCAACAAAGCAATCAAGCACGCCAAAACCGGGCCATAAAACGGCCCGGTTTTCTTTTTGGCGGGTTTAGTGTTGTCGTAGTAACGGCATTCTCTCGGGCTTGTGGTGGGGGAGTGGGGTGGTCGGTGGCTGGGGGCTGACGAGGTTTGACGCTTGTGGGGTGAAGGTGCCGTTTGGCTGCGCGCCGCCTCCGGTCGTTGTGCGCGGTAGTAGGCGGTGTCGCGTTCGGTGTGCTATACTGGCGATCGCGCTTTAGCGCAGTAAAGTGAAAGAGCGGCTGAGGGGCGCATCATCAGGGGCTGGGCGTCGAGCCGCGGAGGCAATGGGAGGACGATTGATGAAGAAGAACCTCAAAGCGTTTGTCGCAGCGGCGGCAACGCTCGCGCTGTCGGCGGCGCTGCTGGCCGGCTGCTCCGGTGGTGGCGACGCAGAAAAGCCCGCGAACTCAGACAACGGTGGCGCTGCGGATGCGTTCACGCTGACAGTAGGCTTTGACCAGGGCTATCCACCCTACGGCTACGTGGGTGACGACGGCGAATTCACGGGCTTTGACCTGGAACTTGCCAAGGCCGTGTGCGAAAAGAACGGCTGGGGGCTAAAGCTCGAACCCATCGACTGGGATGCGAAGGACGCGCTTATCGCCAGCGGTTCAATCAACTGCATTTGGAACGGCTTCACCATGGAAAACCGCGAGGACGACTACACGTTCTCCGATCCGTATATGTACAACGAGCAGGTTGTCATTGTGAAGAAAGATGCCGGCATGAGTGCGCTTGAAGACTTAAGCGGCAAGATTGTTTTGACGCAGGTGGACTCGGCGGCGCTTCATGTGTTGGAAAGCAGCGAAGAGGGTGGTCAGGCTGAACTTGCCGCCACGTTCAAGGAGTTGCAGACCATCGGTGACTACAACAACGCCTTCATGCAGCTTGAGAGCGGCATCGTAGACGCCGTTGCCTGCGACCTGTCCATCGCGGCTTATCAGATGGCAGCCAAGCCGGATGCCTATGTGAAGCTTGGTGTGCTCGCTCCCGAGAACTACGCTGTCGGCTTCAAGAAGGGTGACACCGACCTGGCAAAACAGGTGACCGACGCCCTCAAGGCACTCGACGAAGATGGCACCGTGAAGCAACTCTGCGAGAAGTACAACGAGCAGGGAATCACCTACGACAACTGGGTTCTGTAAGGGTTTGGCGGCCGGGAGGCCGCCAAACCCTTCTCAGCATTGTTGGCTCGGGCATAAGGATTTGTCTTATGCTCCAGCTCACTGAGAGGTAGAAGTTGGCGTAGTAAGTCAGCGAGGGGCGATGGAGTGCGTCGAATTGCCGTGAAAGCCTTTTGAAGCGTGCTTTGCACGTGAGAAAGGCTTGGATCGGCAAGGCGGCGTGCTCCATCGCCCCGCAGCGTCGACCGTTCCGCCGTTCGGCAGAACGGCGGAAGGATAAGTATGGAATTCGCGACAATGATGGAGCTTTTGGGGTCGGGACTGGTGTTCACCGTCCAGATTTTCGTCATTACGCTGGTGGGGTCGTTGCCGCTTGGCGTGCTGGTGGCGTTCGGTCGCATGAGTCGCTTCAAACCTATTGCGCTCATCACGCGATTCTATATCTCGGTCATGCGCGGCACGCCGCTCATGTTGCAGCTTATGGCGCTCGCATTCGGTCCGTATTACCTGTTCGGCTTGCAGATGGGCAACGACTGGAAATACTGGGCCTGCTCAATCGGCTTCATCATCAACTATGCGGCGTACTTCGGCGAAATCTATCGCGGCGGCATTCAGTCCATTCCGCAAGGGCAGTACGAAGCGGCGGCCGTGCTGGGCTACTCGCGTGCGCAGACATTCATGAAAATCATTCTGCCGCAGGTGATAAAGCGCATCCTTCCGGCCATGAGCAACGAAATTATCACGCTGGTCAAGGATACTTCACTTGCGTTCGTGCTGGGCGTTATGGAGATGTTTAGCCAGTCCAAAGCTATTGCATCTTCGCAGGCAAGCTTGCTTCCTTATGTGCTGGCCGGTGCGATTTATTGGGTGTTCAACTTCATTGTGGAAATCATACTCACGCGCATAGAGAAAAAGCTGAATTACTACCACGACTAGGCTATTTGACTGCAACCTTTGTTTGACCTGCGATAAGGAGTTGTGACAACGATGACTGACCAGTCGCTTGTGCTGTTGGAGCACGCGAAGAAGAGCTTCGGGGACACGCCGGTGCTCAAGGACCTCTCGCTGTCGGTGCACAAGGGCGAAGTGGTGGCCGTCATTGGGCCGTCGGGCGGCGGCAAGTCTACGCTTCTGCGCTGCTGCACGTTGCTGGAAACGCTCGATGCGGGACGCCTCGCGTTCGGTGACTTGTTGGTGTGCGAAGACGGCCCCGACGGGCGTGCTGTCTATGGGTCGAAGGCCGTACAGAAGCAGGCGAAAGAACGCTTTGGCCTGGTGTTCCAGAACTTCAATCTGTTCCCGCACTACACCGTGCTGAAGAACATAACGGACGCGCCGCTGCATGTGCAGAAGCGTCCAAAAGACGAGGTTATGACCCATGCGCGTGCTCTGCTGGACAAGATGGGACTTGCGGGCAAGGAAAACATGGTGCCCTGCGAGTTGTCGGGCGGTCAGCAACAGCGTGTGGCCATCGCCCGTGCGCTCGCGCTCAACCCCGACGTGCTGTTCTTTGACGAACCCACCAGTGCGCTTGACCCCGAGCTCACGCAAGACGTGCTGAAAGTCATCCGCGACCTGGCGGCCGAGCACATGACCATGGTCATCGTCACGCACGAGATGAATTTCGCCCGCGACGTGGCCGATCACATCGTGTTCATGGACGGCGGCATCATCGTAGAAGAGGGCCCCGCCGCCGACCTCATCAACAACCCCAAACACGAACGCACCCGCGCCTTCCTCTCCAAATACGAACAAGACTAGAAGCACGCATCAAACCCCTCCATGCGAAAGCGCGTCGCTCAAAAAAGCGACGCGCTTGCGCGCTACCGCGGGTGTGTTTTGTTTGGCGATGAAGGACGGCTGTCAGCTTCCCGTCCGCAGGTGACCGGCGGGTGACTTCTTTTGGTGTTCGCGGGGCGTTTGCTATACTGGGGAGATTCGAAACATGATGGGAGGCGTCCGGGATGGCAATCGACAAGGTGAAGGCGTATTTGCGCGAGCGTGGCATGGAGGAGCGCGTGTTGGAGTTCGACACGTCGAGCGCCACCGTGGAGCTGGCGGCCGCAGCGGTGGGGTGCGAGCCGGCTCGCATCGCGAAGACGCTGTCGTTCCATGTGGGCGACCGCGTGGCGCTGGTTGTTGCCGCAGGTGACGCGCGCATTGACAATCCCAAATTCAAGGCGCAGTTCGGCTGTAAGGCGAAGATGCTGGCCGCCGACGAGGCGGAGCCGCTCATCGGCCACGGCGTGGGCGGCGTGTGTCCGTTCGCGGTGAACGACGGCGTAGACGTGTACCTGGATGAGTCGCTACGTCGCTTCGATGTGGTGTATCCGGCGGCCGGCAACGCGGCCAGTGCGGTGCGCCTCACTCCCGATGAACTTCAGCAGTGTGCCGAGCCCTGCACGTGGGTTGACGTGTGCAAACTCCCATGACGGCGGCTGAAAAGCCTTCCGCGACGAATGCGTTTCGAGGCGCGCAGGCACCGGGTGCCCCGGTAACGTTCTACGTGGTACGCCACGGCCAAACGCTGTTCAATGTGATGGGCAAGGTGCAGGGCTGGTGCGACACCCCGCTCACGGAAGACGGCGTGCGTGGCGCGGAGAAGCTGGGGCGCGGTCTGGCCGAAGTGGACTTTGTTGCTGCGTATGCCAGCGACAGCGGTCGAGCCGAACAGACGCTTGATGTGCTGCTGAGCGCACGCGCTGCGGCGCGCGGCGAGGCGTCCGCGCTGACCCAGACCTCCCTGAGCGCCACGACCGACACCAGCGATCCCGCGGCAACCGGCGCCGCCGCATCCCCGGCGTTGCGCGCGCCGCTCTGCACGGGCGCGTCGCTTCCCCTCGCCTTCGACGCTCGGCTGCGCGAGTGGTGCTACGGTGACCTGGAAGGTGAGCCCGGCGAGTTGCTGCACGAAGCGCTCACCCGCGGCTTCGGCGAAGACCTCTCCTTCGAAGAGCACAACCGCCGCCTTCCCGAGGTGGCAAACGTCATCGTACAAGCCGACACCTCGGGCCGCGCCGAACGTTTCGAAACCATCGAACAGCGTCTGACCAGCTTTTTCCGCGAGGCCGGTGATGCCATAAGCCGCGCCGATGGCGGCAACGTGCTGGTGGTCACCCACTCCTTCGTCGTGCGCACGCTCGTGTACCTGCTGGAACCCTCGCGCGTGAACGACCCCGTAAAAATCCCCAATACCAGCGTCACCCGCATCCACTACGACCAAACCGGCTTCACCCTCGCCGAAATAGGCTCCACCGCCTGGCAAAAGGCCTAGCACAACGGGAGCCCCGGCCGCAGCCAGGACTCCCACTCGCGCGAAAATTTCGCACCCGCATCTTCTACAACTTAGCCTCCACCATATCAATCAGCTCCTGCTGTGAGTGTATGCCCAACTTCTTATAAATATGGTAGGTGTGCGTCTTAATCGTGTGCGGCGAAATGAACAGTTCCTCGGCAATGTAGTGCTGGTTACGCCCGCGCGCCAACATGGTGTGAATCCTCGTCTCCTGGTTGGTAAGCTCGTGCGTCTCGGCAATCTCTTCGCACGCTGCTTTCCATTTATCGAGAAACGCGTCCGCCTGGGGCTCGCCGGATTCCTCCTTCCGGCTTTTAATGAGGTCCCACACTAGCAGCATCACGAGCGCAATAACAATAATGATGGAAAAGATGGAATATCCCGTGTCGAACTCCGCTTGCCCAAGTTCGGCATACAGCAGCGCGCCCACGCTCCATCCAATGAAGATGCCGAAAAAGTTGCCGATGGTGGGCGGCGCGTACGACACATAAATAGGTAGCTGGCGGTCGCTTATTTCGTCAGCCAAATCGCCCCAGGTGATAGCATCAAAACAGGTGAACCCAAAAATAATCAGCGTCAGGAAGAAAATTTTCAGCATCTCTGGCACGTAGGGAAACGGCAGCACCGCAAGGGCAATCAGCGGAAGCAGCAGCATGCGGTACAAATCCGAGTCGGCCTTCACCTTCTTCGATAGCACGTAAACGGCAAATGCCAAAGATGACACCGCAATCGAGGCGGCAATCACCATCACCATTCCTTGTTCCACGGCAAGCTTGAGCACTGCGTAGGAAGTCACGCCGAAAATGAGCGTATACAACAAGGTGCGCGGCAGTGTGGGAACAAACTCCCGCAGCCGCTCAAGAATCGCTGTGCGGTAGGCGCTGCATGACTCGGCGGCATCGAGTCGCTTCGGTCCGATGCCTTTGTTCACTAGATGCGAGCACGCCACGGACGCCACGGGGAAGGAGGCTATCAGGCTAATTCCCACCACCGGGGTCATAAACAGCGGCAAAAAGTACAGAAGCGACGCCAGCAAAAACGCCAGCGCGATGCTGCGCATCAGCTTGGCGCGCCGCAGCCACACGAAAAAGGGGCCGGTCTTCAAATAGATGAACGAGGACGCAAATCCTCCAATAGCGAAAAGCACCCCCGCTTGTGGGAAGCTCAGCTCGCCGCCCACCTGCCCAAGAAACGCGGGAGCCTCCGTTAAAAGCGACAGCAAGGCGATGCCTACGGTAAACCACATGCGGTCTACCATGCGCTGTAAATAGCACCCGAACAGGACAAACGCTCCCATACTCAGCGCTGAGCTGCCCGCAACAATAACGCAGAGCATCAGGTAGGCGTTAAATTCCTCCGCCGCGAACGGGTTCAGCACGTTGGCGTGGAAGATGGAAAAGATCCAGGCCCAGTAGGCGGCCAGCGCCACAATGCCCAAGATGACGTAGCGCGAACTGTTGCCGATAAGCAGGTCGCGACCGTCGCTTTCGGCCGCGCGCGTGCTCTCATATTCAGAGAACAGGTGCTTCTCTTGAGCAGTCAACGGTCACCTCCTGTGGTCTCGGCTCAAACCTTGTCGTGTGTGCCACGCGATGAAAAACTACCCAAGCCGCCCTTCGTTCCTGGTGAGGCGGGGAAAACAAAGCCGCAGGTTGCGCACACCTTTGCGTCAGGCTTGTTTGCGCTCAGACACGCAGGACACAAACCCCGGCGGTAAGGGGGATGGCATTTCCCACAGTTTCGGCACGGAAAGCAGTGTTCCCTCATAACGGTACCTCACCTCGAATCTTCGCGGTGGGCATCGAGTAAATCCGATGCCCACCGTTTAGAACTGCGTATGCTCGCTGTCGCTATTCGAGCGTGACCCGCTTGCTCTTGTTGTAGATGCGGCGGAAAGCGAACAGGCAGATTGCGCACGCCACCAGCGACAACGCGCCCATGGCCACCGCCGCTGCACTGTAGCCAGCGCTGTCAAGAATCATGCCAACAAGTGCGGGCACGGCCAGGGTGCCACCGTTTTGCCCGAGCACCACCACGGCGGTTGCGGCACCAACCGTTTTCGGCGAACGTGCCACCTCAGGAGCCATCGCGAAGAACACGGTGGGCGCAGCGCCCAGGAAGCATCCCAGCACAAAGGCGATGATATACGTTCCCACTACACCAATGTTCAGGTTGAACCACAGGAAGAGGCCGATAGCGCACACCAGCATATCGACAAACAGCAACATGCCCTTGTCCTTCGTCCGCGCAAGCACTACGCCCATCGTGGTGCCGCCGACCAGCATACCCGCGGCCGCAATGGTTGCGCACATGTTCGCCGCGCCTTCGCTCCAGCCGTTCTCGACGTTCAGGAAGGGAATGGTGAAGGCGTTGAACGCGTCGGTTGCGCCGCCCACCAGGAAGAACATGACGGCGCTCAGCAGGGACAGCGGAGCTAAGTAGCCCCACAAAACACCATGCTTCTCGGTATCTTCTTTGACGCCGGTGGTTTCTTCCAGGTCCTTACGCTCGGATTCGGCTGGCGCTTTCACGCACACAACCACCAGCATGAAGGCCAGCACCGCACCAATGAGGCCGAAGATCCACATGCCCGTCCAGTTGCTGTTCTCCATGATGGGGGTGGCGGACAACGTCACAATCATCATGGCGAAGCCGACGTTCGCGCCCCACACGCCGTTGGCGAGGCCACGCTTTTTGGGCTCGTACCACATGGCGATAATGCCAGGGCCTGCGGTCATGGCTGCGCCGTAACCGCAGCCTTCCAGCGCGCGGGTTACCAAAATGCCCACATCACTTGTCCAGAACAGGCCAACCACATTGCCCACGATGGACACTAAAAGCGCAATGCTGACCACTTTGCGCGCGCCGAAGCGATCCATGAGCGCGCCGCCGAACAGCGCCATGACCACAGCCGCGATGGAAAACATGGTCATCATGAGGCCTTGGGTGGTGTAGGAAATGCCCAGCACTTCCATCATGTTTGGTGCGGCGGGCGGCACCTTGCCGTACTCAAATGCAATGAGCACGCTGGCGATAATAATGGCCCATACAGGAATCCATGCCCGAGTTTTCTTATTCATGAAGTGTTCCCCTTTCGTAATGATGCCGGCGCCCGATGGTGTTTCCCCTCTCATCAGGCGCCGAAACAAGCCGGTACGGTTAAGCTGACGCGCAGCAGAACAGGGTCTGCTTGGGCTTTTGGGCCAGCTCGCGCGCCAAATCTTCAATATCCCCGTACTTCAAAACCTGCGCCTGGCAGTGCTTTACGCAGGTGGGCACGTGGCCCTTCGCCACGCGCGCGCCGCACAAATCGCACTGGTCCGTGGGCGCGGGCAGGTAGCTGTACTGCCACTTCTTTGGCGCGTACTCCCATGGGCCCACTTCGTGCACTTTGATGCCCCACTGGTCGCTTGGGTAGCCGTGCTCAAGTTGGCAGGCCACTTCGCAGGTGTGGCACCCTGTGCACCATTCGTAATCGACCAACAATCCCTTTGCGCCCATATGGCTTACGCTCCTTCCGCTACCGGGTACATCTTGCAAATGGTGTTCTTGTAATTCGCGCCGAAGCCGGACGCGCCGCAGTCGTAGGGCAGAAGGTTCTCAACGGTGAGGTCCCACAAATCGTACAGGCCCTCGTCCAGCTCGCACGGCGCTTCCGGGCGCCACCAGGCGTGATCGGTGTTGATGGTGTGCTCGTTCACGATGGGCGTTTCGCGCACCTGACGCTTGCAGCGCCCGTGCATATTCTCCAGCCACACCCAGTCGCCGTCCTTTACGCCATACTTCGCAGCGGTGGCCGGGTTGACATACACCAGAGGCTCGGGGTGCAGGGCGCGCATGCGCGGAATCTGACGATGCTCCGAATGGAACATGCTCCACACGCGTGCGCCGGTGGTAAGCACGAGCGGGTACTCTTCGAACAGCTCCGGTGTTGACCGGGGGCTGGGCACTGGCTCTTCATAAGACGGAAGCGGGTCGAGGCCGAGCGAATTGTACATGGTGCACCACAGCTCGATGCGACCCGTTGCGGTTTGGAAGCCGGGGTTGCCATCCTCGCGCAGCAGGCCTTTTTCGTGCATGCGGTAGTCGAACGGCGGATAGCCGGGCGCCAGCTCCTGCATTTCTTCGAAGGAGTGGCCGGTCTCTTCCAGGATGTCGGAGTACATGTCCTCCACCGTGTCCCACGGCCAGGCCTCAGGCGAGATGCGCTTGCCAATGTCGAGACATATCTGCATGTCAGACCTTGACTCGCCCAAAGGCTCGATGGCCTTGTTGATGGTTTCGGCACGCTGCGCGCCGTCGCCGATACGCAGGCCGTTGCGTTCGGCATACGTGCACGCGGGCAGGAAGTAGTCGGCCAGCGCCATGGCGGTGGGTGTCATGAACAGGTCGACGCACACGATGGTGTCGATGTTCATATGCGCGGCCAGGGTGCGCTTCGCGTCGACGCCGGTGCAGGCCAGGGGGTTGGTAGTCTGCATCCATGCCACCTTGATGGGGTAGGGCGTGCCCGTTTCGAGGCACTTGATGTAGTCGTCGGTGACGCATTCCTGGAAGCCCATCTTGATGAGCGGGTGTTCCTCCTGGCCGATGCGTTTCGCCTCCTGCTCCGGCGTGAGGAATTCGGAGCCCCAGCCAGCGGCGTAGTTGAGAATGCTTGCGGGCTGCTGCATGGTGCCGGGTTTGCCGATGTTGCCGGTAATTTCGAAGAGCGCGAGCACGGCCTGCGCTGTGGGGATGGTTTCTTTGATTTGGTCGATGGCAACGCCCCACTGCAAAATGGCGCGCTCTGCTGTGCCGATGCGGCGGGCGGCGGCGGCGATTTCGTCCGCGGGGATTTCCGTGATGGCGGCAACTTCGTCAAGCGGGTATTCGCGGGCGCGTTCGGCCAGTTCATCGAAGCCGTAGCACCACAGGTCGACGAACTCATGGTCGTAGAGGTCGTTCTCTATCAGGTAGTTCACCATGCCAAGCGCCAGGGCGCCGTCGGTGCCAGGGCGAATCTGCAGGAAGAGTTCGGCGCGCGAAGCGAGCCAGGTCAAGCGAGGGTCAACGACGATGGCCTTTGTACCTCGCTTCATGCAGTCGACCACCCAGTGACCGTACAGGCCGTCGGAGTTCGATATGATGGGGTTATTGCCCCAGATCACAATGAGGTCGGGCTGTTCCCAGTTCGGATTGTCGTAGCGGTCGGGGAACTGCTGCGCGTAGTCGCCCACCCAGAACGACCCAGAGGTTGAAAAGCAGCCGGCAACGCGCGGCGAATAGCATGACTGGCCCGACATCATGAACACGAAGTTGGGGCTATTGAATCCCCAGCACAAACGCGTGATGTACTGGCCGATGTCGCGGCCGGTGCCCGAGTAGAATGCCACGGATTCCGGGCCGTATTCTTCCTTGGCTTCCAGGATTTTCCCGGCGATTTCGTCGAGCGCAACGTCCCAGCTTATCTGCTCCCACTGGTTCTTGCCGCGGTTTTTCGGGTCGCGTTTCATCGGGTGTAGGATGCGGTCCGGCGAATACACGACTTCCGGCAGATCGAGGCAGCGCACGCACAAGCGCCCCTGGTTGAAGGGATTCTCGGGGTCACCCTCCACTTTAACGAGCTTTCCGTTGTCGTCGGTAAACAGCAGAACGCCGCATCCGAGGTGGCATCCCGGCGCCGACCATCCGCACCCCCTGGTCACGTGCAGCCCGTCTTCGTCAAAGCGATACGGCTTTTCGTGATCGACGGTGGTGTAGTCTCGTTTCTCTCCCATGAAGCTCCCTCTCCTTTCGTCTCTTCGAACGATGAGCTTGGTGGCTTGGCGGCTACTGCTGCGCCCCAAGCCAAACCCCCTGTGCATACCTTTTCACATGTGTGCACAGGGGGAAATCGCTCACTTCACGTATTGGGGGGAGAAGGGAGGTGATTTCTGTATGTACCGTCTTCTCATACCGATGGTATTACCTGGATTGATCTGGGGAAACTGCTTCTGGAGATGCGCGATGCCGGCGCCCTTTGGGGACGTCGGCATCGGAAACGGGAAATGGGTTACTTGCTAATGCCTGGAGCCGCGCTGGGTGAAGCGGCCGAGATCGGCGGGCTCGCCGTCGCGAGTAGGGCCGGCGTACTTGCCGGGGCCGGGTTGGGGCTTTGGCATGTTTGTGTTGGGCTTGTCAGCCTCGGAGTGTGGCATGTTGCTGGGAACGTGTTGCTGCTGGCCTTGGGATTGGCTTTGGCTTTGGGCTTGAGGTTTGCTTTGGGATTGCTCCTGCTTTTGACGCTGGCCCTGGGCCTGACCCTGGCTTTGACCTTGGTTCTGCTGCTGGCCGCGGCCGCCTTCTTCACGATAGATCTTGCAGCCGAGCGTGTTTGCGCGCCAGCCGACGCCACCGCCGCAGGGGTCACCCGCGCGGTTCTCGCGGGGAGGGGTGGAGCCCATCGGTTGTGCACCCGCGGGCTGCTGCACGCGCTGAGGGCGACCTTCCCAAGGAGCCACGCGTGCCGAGCGCTCGTGGCGAATGATGGCTGGGATACCTGAAACCTTGCGGGCGGCAAATACCCAGGGGCTCACGCGCGCCTCGCGGCCGCCGTCGTACCAGCCGCGCTGGCCATCGCGGCCCAAGGGATGTTCTCGCTGGTAGTGCGGGGCGCTGCTGCCCTTGTCGTCCTTGCGTGCGTCGGCCTTCCCACCGCGCTGGTCGCCATCCTTGCGCCCTTCGCTTTGACTTTGCCCGCTTTGGCCCTTTCCGTCCGCACCTTCGCCACGCTGACCAGCACCTTCCTCGGTGCCCTCGTGATCGAGCGGATGGGTGCGCGTGCCCATGAGCCACTCGCCGGCCATCAGCTGGAAGCCCATCGGCATGAAGCGCACGCCGAACGCACCCACTTTGTTGTACCAGCCGGTGACGGCGCACAGCTCGCCGCGCATGAGCGCGCGGTACACGCGAATGGCTGTCTCATCAGCGCTCATGGAGAAATATTTCCACGCAGGAGCGCCTTCAATGCCGGCGTTCTTCGGGAAGTTCGTGCGCGTGGCGCCGGGGCACACGGTGGTCACGGTCACGCCCGAGCCGCGCAGTTCGTGCGCAAGCGCCGTGGAGAACGACAGCACGAACACCTTCGCCGCGCCGTAAAGGGCATTGTAGGGGCACGGCGTTTTCGCCATCATTGAACTCATGTTGAGGATGCGACCGTGCCCGCGCTCCAGCATGGGCTGCAGAAACACGTTGGTGAGTTCGGCCAAGCTGGTGACGCTCACCTGGAGCATCGCGCGGATGTCGGCCACGGACAACTCCGAGAACCGGCCGGCCGGGCTATAGCCAGCGTCGTTCACAAGGATTTCAATTTCCTTGCCGGCTTCCTTTACGCGCTTAAAGATGGTGCGCGCGGAATTCGGGTCGGAGAGGTCGCAGGCGACGGGCAGTACGTCCACATCAAGGGCGCGCAGTTCCTCCGCCTGCTTTTTCAGGGACTCTTCGTCGCGGGCCACGGTAACCAAATCATAACCGTCGCTGGCGAACAGCAGGCAGAGGGACTCGCCGATGCCGCTCGTCGCGCCGGTAACCAGGGCTGTTTTTGCCATGATGGCGCTCCTTTCGTCGGAGGGCGCACAAGCGCCCAAGCATTCCTCCGCATCATAGGAGCGCCCGCGCCGGCCGTTTCCGCCGCCCGCGCGTCCGTTGGAAAGGCGCGACCCGCGCGAAATCAGGTTGATAACCAGCGTGTGGCGAAGGTGACGCTTAGCAGGATGTATCACCTGGTTGGGGCTGAGTTGATGCGCTGCCGGTGGATTCGGGGGCGGTGGCCGGTGCGGGCTTTTCCTCGTCGAGTGTGCGCATGCTCTTCGTGGCGGCGGCCCAGAGCGACACCGCAATCCAGCACCCTACCAGGGCTAGCGCCGCCACACCTTCGCCGAACACACTCACGACGGCCGAGGTGGCGAACACGGCAACCGGCGCAGCCACCAGCATAAGCGAGTTTTGCGTGCCAAGGGCACTGCCGCGCGATTCCTCGGGAATGCGGTCGAACATGAAGAATCCCAGCAGCGCCGAGGCCGGCCCTGCACTCACGCCCAAGAGCACCGCGCCTGCCAGCATGAACGGGAAGTCCGGCAGCGTTCCGAGCACCGCCACACCCGCCGCCATGCCGACGAGCGAGAGTACATACCAGGCGCGTCTCGAGAGCTTTGGTGCCACCGCCGCATACCCAAGCGAGCTTGCCAACAGGCCAAACGACATGGCCGACAACACATAGCCCAGCAGTTCGGGATGCCCATTCTCCGTGAAGTGCACGGGCAGTACCAGACCCTGGAACGACCCCATCACCATCACAATGCCGAACGAAAGCAGCGTGGAAGCGGTCAGAATGCCGTCAGTGCGGAACAGTACGCGCACACCGGTGCGCAGCGCATGAAACGCCGAAGCCACCGCGCCGCGCCCTTCGCTGTGGGCGGCATCGCGCAGACCCTCCGCGCCCACCGAATGCGGCAAGGTGCAGGTGACGAGCGCGGCCAGCATCGAGAGCGTCGCCGTGAACCAGAGCGACGGCACGCCGCCCACCGCGCCTATGAACAGCGCCGCGAGCGCCGGGCCCACAATAGTAGTGAGCGAATCGAGCGACTGTGACAGCCCCATGAACCGCTGCAAGTCGCGCCCGTCGCGCTCCACGACAGCAGGCAGAAGGGCATCGCGTGCAGTCATACCCGGGATATCGCCCACAGCTCCCATCAGGCCCAACACGATAAACCACCCGAAGTTCAGCCCCCACACCATATCCACCACAGGGATAAGCGCCACGCTCACGGCCGACACAAGGTCGGAAAGAATAGAAATGTCGCGCCGGTTGAAGCGGTCGAGCGCCGCCCCGCCCGCAATGCCAATGAGCATCTGCGGCACCGCGCAAATAAGCGCCAACGTACCTGCCGCCAATGCGTCGCCGGTGGTCGCCAACAACACAAGCGGCAACGCCACACCGGCCACCGAGTTACCCAACAGCGAAAGCGCGCCCGATAACAAAAACCGGGGAGCAAGAGAACGCGTCATAGGAAGTCCTTTCTGTAAACAACAGAAAGCAGTAAAAACCCCGACGCAACGTCGGGGTCAAGCGGCTACGCGAAAAAACTTTCGTACGGGAACTTTCGTCAGTGGGTAACTCGCGTTTACTTGTATAATCTGAGCCATCTAAGCACAGGGGAGCAGTAGGTCTTCGACCAAAAGACGCTGATAGTGCGAGGGGTGGTCGCATGGACGATCTGAAACGAACCGACGACGGCACATCTTTTTCTTGGATCAATTTTATCTACGAACTAGTTGATGTTTTAGGTGAGGAATGCCGTTCTCCTGAAGAAACGCTGGAGTGCTTTGCCTATGTGCTGGAGACATTCTATCCCCATTTTCGGATGACGGTTTACTACACCGAAGACGAGACCGATACCGAGAAAAGCCATCTCATTCTTCAAAAGGGCTACGACGTGCCCATGGATGAATTCGAAAGTATGATCAACGAGAATGAGGAATTTATAAAGCCCTACCGTATTGCACGCAAGGCAATGTTCGTTGATGACTACGATCAAACAAAATCTCTTATGGGGAACGTTTTTGATGAAGGATGCGCTGCTCACATTCCCATTGTGAGTAGAAAAGGCCTGCATGGTTGGTTTACCCTTTCGGCCATTGATCGAAGTTATGCGTGGTCTGAGAAGGAGCGAAAGTGGCTTCCTGTCATCGGGCATCTTTGCGGCTCCTATGTCGACCTCATGAAACTGGTGCAAGACACCCGCAAAGCTGATCATCTTCGTGTCGAAGAAGATCTTATTCACTTTTTGAAGGAAGCACTTGATGAACGAGGGTCCTTAGGGGTGGTCGAAGCACGAGTGTCCACGTATACTGAGCCGGCGTTTGACGCTAAAGAGCGCGCGCTGCTTGAAGGACTTACCAAGAGGGAACAAGAAATTCTCGGCATGGTGTCAAGCGGAATGTCCAACGTTGAGATATCGCAGAGCTTGTTCATCAGCAAGCATACCGTGCGCAAGCATTTGGAGAACATTTTTGCAAAGCTCAACGTTAACAATAGGACGCAAGCTGCCTTGCTTGGAGAAGGGATTAAGCATCTTTCGTCTTGAGAATGGCTTCAGATCGCCAATCGTTTTTTATGGCTACTCCCGGCGGGGCAGGTAGTGCTGCTCCACACGCTTGGCAGCGAACAGTGTTTCGGCTGTTCATGGTGCCACAGAAGAAGCAGTACGCCCCGTCTACGTTCTTGCTTCCCTTACATCTTCCGCAGTGGCTGCACGCGTAGCCGCACATAATCCCTGCCTCCTTTGGTCGGCTAGCAGCGGGAAACCCCCGGTTTCGTTCAGTGTCGCGTCTCCGGGCAAGGTAAACAATACGAACGTTTCATCATCTGAATACGACGAAGTACCTATTGACACAATACGAAGTCCGCTGAAGCCGCGCTTTTCTGCGCAAAAAGTAAGAAAAGGCTCGCATGTGCGCCGTCTCAGCCGCTTGTTAGACTGAGGTTGCCAGACACGTGTCATCGTATCAGCTCACCTTTTTCGCACGGCCGGCGACAGGTGACGAAGGCAATGGGGGTTTCACTATGAAATTTGAGAACGATCTGGATAAACCGTGGTGCTATGAAGAGGGGGACTATACGGTCACACGCTCTTCAATCTGGTCACCTCCTGGATGTCATCCCGTCGGTTGCGGCGTCAAGCTGTACGTTAAGGACGGCGTGTTGGAAAAGGTTGAGGGAGATGAGAATAACCCTGTCACCAATGGGCGTCTGTGCGTGCGATGCTTGGCACTGAAGGACTATATCTACAATCCGTCACGAGTGATTCATCCCTTAAAGCGAGCCCGCGAAGACCGCGGCAAAGACAAGTGGGAGCGCACTACGTGGGACGATGCTTTCGACATCATCGAGCGCAAAACGACGGAAATTAAAGAGAAGTACGGTGCGGAGAGCATCTGTCTTTTGAGCGGCACTGGACGCGATGGCGGCATTCTTTCACAGACGCTGGCGCATGCAGTGTTCGGAACGCCAAACTCGGCTTACACGCAGTCGGGCTACGCCTGCTATGAGCCGCGCTGTGCCAGCGCCATGTTTGCTTCAGGCGTTGGATACCCTGAGATCGATTACGCTGGCGGACTTCCCGGTGGTTATGATGATCCAGATTATGTGGTGCCCGAGGTTATCATGGTGTGGGGTAAACAGCCACTTGCGTCAAACGGTGATGGCTTGTTTGGTCATGCCGTGCTTGACCTCATGCGTTGCGGTGCAAAACTCATTGCCATTGACCCGCGTGTGAACTGGCTCACGACACGCGCCGTCCTGCAGCTCAGGCTTCGCCCCGGCACCGACGCGGCGCTTGGGCTGGCCCTTATCAACATCATCGTGACCGAAGAATTGTATGACCACGATTTCGTAGAGCGCTGGACGTGGGGTTTTGAGGAATTGGCAGAGCGTGCCAAGGAGATGCCTCCCGAGCGTGCGGCCGAGATCTGCGGCCTCAACGTGGAGGATATCTACGCGGTCGCTCGTACGTATGCGAAGGCCAAGCCCGCTTCCATCGCGTGGGGCCTTGCTATCGACCAGCAGCAAAATGGCGTGCAGGCAGGCCACTGCATCCTGTCCCTCATGGCGCTTACCGGGAACCTGGACGTACCCGGTGGGCAGCTGATGGGCGGCGAATTCCAGGATGATACCGTAGTGCCTAACTATGGATGGAATAAGCTCGACCCCGACTTGCGTGCGAAGACCATTGGCATGGATCAGTACCCATACTATGTGAACTCCATCCTCAATGCGCACGCTGACCTGCTGCTCGACGCGCTTGAGACGGGCGACCCCTACGAGTTCCACATGGTTATTGTTCAGTCGAATAACTTGCTTTCGCCTACCAATAGCGCTCAGCCGCAGCGTTGGCATAAAGCGCTGTCGAAGCTGGACTTCGGCATTGGCACGGACCTGTTCATAACGCCCACCATCCAGGCGTGCTGTGACATCTTCCTGCCGCTGGCCACGGCGGCGGAGAAGGATTCCATTAATATGACCCATTACACGCTATCTCCGGTCACGTACGGTGCCACGAATAAGGCTATCACGGTGGGGGAGTGCAAGGATGACTATCAAGTTATCTGGGAATTGGGTAAGCGCCTGAATCCTGAAATATGGAACGACGGCACGTACGCTGATCTGCACGACTTCATCGCTGACGTGCGTATTGCCCGTGAAATGACGTTTGCCGAACTACGCGACAAAGTGTACCACAAGCGCGGCGTAACATATCGGAAGTACGAGAAGGGGCTGCTGCGTCCAAACGGCGAACTGGGCTTCAACACGCGTTCCGGACGGTTTGAATTCTATTCGTATCTGTTCCAGTACTACGGAGACGATCCGCTTCCGTACTATCAGGAGCCGCCCTTTAGCCCGGTTTCCACGCCTGAGATTGCGGAGAAATACCCATTCATCCTCATGACAGGGGCACGTGAATACGCTTCGTTCCACTCGGAGCACCGCCAGGTGGTGCCGCTGCGTGAACTGGTGCCTAACCCGCTTTTGGAGATACACCCCGATGACGCAAAGAAACGCGGCGTGGCGGATGGTCAGTGGGTTCTCATAGAAAACCAGTTTGGTCAAGCCAAGTTTAAGGCAAAGGTTACGCCCACGGTGTACCCAGGGACCGTGCATGCGCATCATGGCTGGTGGTTCCCCGAGGATGACCCGGAAGAGCCAAGCTTGTTCGGCGTGTGGAAGAGCAACTGCAACTGTCTCGTTCCGCATAAGCGAATTGGCAAGCTGGGGTATGGTGCCCCGTTTAAGAACAGCCTGTGCAACGTGAGCCCCCTTACCGAGAACTACGATCTTGATCTGAAAGATTTCGCCGAGCGTTTTGGAAAGCTGGTGTACTGATGACTGCCTACGGATTGCTTATTTCATACGAGTGGTGTTCGGGCTGCCAATCATGCGAGGTGGCGTGTAAGGAAGAACACGGTTTAACCGTGGGTGAATGGGGCATCCGAGTACTTAAGGATGGCCCCTGGTCAAAGACGGGGTCTGAGACCATGGGGAACGATTTTAATTGGAATCATATTCCCGTTCCCACTGACTTGTGCGATTTGTGCGAGGTGCGTGTCGCTGAAGGAAAGAAACCTTCGTGTGTGCACCACTGCTTAGCGAAGTGCATGGAATTTGGTCCGGTGGAGGAACTGGCTCAGAAGCTGGGGAGCGAGCCAAAGCAAGCTCTGTTCATCCCTCGCTAGCACACAGCGCGCCGCGCCCCGCTTTGCGGTGGGGCGCGGCTGTCCCATGGGGAAGGAAAAACAACATGAATAAGCCGGGAGACAAGGTGCGCATAGCATATCGAGGTACGTGTGCACAGGATGCCGCGTTCTATGACGTGAGGGAAACCGGTAACCCGCTGGAAGTAATCTTGGGAAATGGGAGCGTGTTTCCTCCCATTGAACAGGCATTATTTGACATGACTCCAGGGGAGACGCGTCGCGTAGAGGTTCCCGCTCGGTATGGCTTTGGGGAAGTGGATAGCGAGGCAGTGCGCTCGTTTCCTCTCATAGCCATGCCGCGGTGGCAGGATGTGGAGCAGGGTACCTTTATTGAGGTGCAGAGTGACCGTTCGGCACTTCCCGCTACGGCCTACGTGCGCAGTATCGAACACGACGTACTCGTGCTGGATTTTAACCATCCGCATGCGGGAAAGGATCTTTCGTATGAAGTGACGCTGCTTGCAGTGAACGAGCGCTCTGCTCTGGAGGCGCAGCGGGTGGATGGCAAGAGGGTAAGGGGATAATTATGGCTAATCAGGCAGCACCCAATAAAAAGAATTTGCCTCACTGGTACGCCTGGGTCGTACTGATAGTGGTGTGGCTTGCGGCGTTCACCGCGCCGGCGAATATGGTAAAGGTCACTGCACTCGCTGCGCCCATCATGGAGTGGTTCATGATTGATGAAGCAAGCGTGTCGTGGGTTATGTCGATGTTCTACATTATGGGCTGTGTCTTTGCCTTCCCTGCAGCAGGCATCATGAAGAAGCTGGGTATCCGCAAAACCGTGGTCATCGCCCTGGTTTTCGAAATAGCTGGTGGCGTTCTCGGTGTGGTAAGTGGGAATGACCTTTCCGTGTTTATGGTGTCGCGCGCGCTTGAAGGTGTGAGCTGGGGCTTGCTGGCCGTTGCGGGCATTCCGGCCATATCCGCCTGGTTTGCGCCTGCTAAGCGCGGTTTGCCGATGGGTATTTGGGGCATTTGGGTTGCGGTGGCTTTTATCGTGGGGCCACTGTTGTTCGCAGGCATGTTCGATTCTCTGGGGGAGTGGCAGCCCGTCTGGTGGATTAACGTTGTATTTGACGCCGTGATTCTCGTGGTGTTTTTGGTTCTGTATCGCGATGCAAACTTCTCATTTGATGAACAGGGGAATCGTGTTGATCATACCGACGGAGACCTTCAAGGCGAGGTGCCCAAGGGCGCGTATCGAACCGCTTTCAAGGCGCCAGCGGTTCTTTGTGCGGCCATTGCTATGCTGTTTATGTGCGGTGCTCAAATGGCTATCGAGAACTTCCTACCAACGTATATTTTTGAGAACCTCGACGCTTCCTTGACCATTGCCAACCTTGTGGCTTCGGGTGGTGCCGTTGCTGGTGTGGTGTTCTCTATCCTGCTGGGGAAGCTATCGGACGTGACCGGCAAGACTAAGCTCATATTGGTGGTAACGGTGGTGTTTGGTCTCATCTATTCCTGGATCGCTTTTCAGACCACCAATCTTGCGGTGTATATCTTCATCGTCATATGCATTGGCATTGCCGAAGGTGGTGGACCCGCTATGCTGTTCACCATTTTGGCAAAGGGATGTCCCGAAGAGGCGCTACCGGCGGGGTCGGCAATTCTTGCGTTCATGCAGAATCTGGGCATGCTTATAGGGACAACACTCATTGGCACCGTGGTGAGCAATCTTGGCTGGGCGGTGGGTGCCCATTATGTGGCCGTTCCGCTTTATGCCCTGGTCATTGTGGTGGCACTGCTGTTCTGGAAGAGGGTTAAGTAAGCAACTAAGCGCCTCCCGCCTCGCATCGGTATTCAGGGCTGTGCGCGGTAGTGGTTGATTTCTGTTTGCCGATGTGGGTAGGGCGGGCATAAGGAGGGATCTCGTGTCTGGTTTAATTGATACACCGACGCGTGGGCCCAACCGGTACGGCTGGGTCGTGCTTGCCGTCGTGTGGCTTTGTGGTTTCGTCGCGCCGCTGAACATGGTTAAAGTGACGGCACTCAGTCCTGTTTTGATGGCATCGTTTGGCATTGATGAGGCCTTCATGGGCACCATCATGTCGTTGTTTTATGTGTTGGGAATAGTTATGGCGTTTCCAGCAGCGGGCATTGTGAATCGGTTTGGTGTGCACAAGGTGGGAATCGCTTCGCTGCTTTTGGCGCTGGTGGGAGGCTTGGTGGGCGTGTTGTCTGCCGATGTGCCTGCGTTTATGGTTAGTAGAGTGCTGGAAGGGGCTGGCATGGGGATTATGGGGGTGGTTGGTGTGGTGGCCATCTCCCCGTGGTTTGCTCCTTCGAAACGTGGATTACCCTTAGGTATATGGGCTATCTGGGTGACTGTTTCGTTTATTGTAGGTCCCACGTTGTTTACGGGAATTTTCGATATCACCGGGTCGTGGCATTCGGTATGGTGGGCGACATTGGTATTCGATGCCATAGTACTCGTTCTCTTTGCTCTACTCTATCGTGCTCCAACGTTTGTGTTTGATGATGACGAGCAGCCCGTTGCCATTGATGATTCGGTGCGCGAGGAACTACCGGTGCCGCATATCACTGCAGCCCTTAAGTTGCCAGTGGTGTGGCTCTTGGGCATTATGATGTTTGCCTATGCGGCGGCGTCAATGTCGATAGAAGGATTCTTCAGCACCTACGTGTTTGACACGTTTGATGTTGCTCTCACCGTGGCGGGCATCATTGTGACTTCGGGCGCGGTGATCGGCTCGGTATTCGCGGTGCTTTCGGGTAAGGTATCCGATCGAGTGCATTCGCGTCGGCTGGTGCTTTTAGTAGGTTGGATCGCAGGCATGATCTATTCCTGGTTTGTGTTCTCCGTTGATAGTCTGCCGCTGTTCATTCCCGTCATTATTTTGCTGGCACTTGGCGAGAACGCAACACCTTCCATGATTTATGCTTCGGTGGCAGAAATGATGTCGCCGGATAAGGTGGCTGGCGCTTCTGCGGTGCTGGCACTCATGCAAAATGTTGGCATGTTTCTCGGAACGACAGTGTTGGGGGCTCTGGTCGCGGGCATGGGCGAGTGGGCTTTGGCGGCTCGCTGCACGGCTGTGCCGCTGTACGCGTTCGGTTTGGTGCTCACCGTTATTGCTTGGAAAAAATTGGTCTAATATGTGGGCCGGCTCGACTACGAGTCGGCCTTTTTCGCAAGGATGCGGTCTTCCAGTATGCGTTCTATGCGGTCGCTTACCTGGGCTTGTGCTTCGTTGAGACCTCGGTGCAGCGCTTCTATCATCAACAGTTCCGTCGGTTCGTAATCGCCTTCCCAGTTTTCGTAGGAGAAGCAGTCAATCAGGGGAATCATGGTGGCCTCGATATCTTTCACGAGGTTGTCTTGCTCTTCCTGCGAAGCATCGGGCGCAAGTTCGTCGACACGCTTTTGCAGCGCACGCAGCTGCTCCATCAGGTTGAGTTCTTCAATGGTTGCAACCACGCGTTCAAGTTCGGCCAAGTCTTCTTCGGTGTACAGGTGCCCGGCTAACAGCATCGCAGTGTGATCGGCTTTTGCGATGGGCGAGTCTGCCCGCGGTCCACTCATGAGCGTTTTTATGGCGCGTGCGAACCGAATGGGCAGGTCTGGATCAAGCTGCTCGCGTTTGAGCAGCTCAATGGTGCTTCGCTGTTCCTGCAAGCGCTCTATCTGCAAAGCCAGCTCGCGGTCGAGTTCGTCAAGGGCATCGCTGGTACGTGAGCCTGCGCCATCAGTCGGATGCGCGTCCATCTCTTCCAGCACCTCGCCGATGCGATCAAGCGAAAACCCCAGGGAGGCGAGCCTTTTTATGCGAAGCACGTGCGCGAGGTCTTCCACCGTGTAATCCCGATACCCGTTTTCTCCGCGGGGTGGTTCGGGCAAGAGACCGATGGCGTGGTAGTGGCGCAGGGCGCGCACAGTGACGCCTGCTAGCTGGGCAAGTTCCCCTGACTTCATAGTGGTTTTCGCCTCCTTTTGCGTTTATCGCGCGGGTCAGCCTGAGGGACGCTCCTCGCCCATCAGGCCAGATGCAGGCGCGGTCGCTCCCACTTGGTTGGTAACGCCCCCATGATGGACGGACAACGCCTCGTCGTCAACCCGCCGCGCAGCAGTCGAGACGCGCGGCGCGACAGGGAGAATCATCGGGAAGCGACCTCATTCCCATTCCGATAGGAGGAACCGATGGCACGTTCGTCAAAGAAAGACTTTCTCGACACCAACGATTTTACGAAGGAGGAACTGCTTGACATCATCGACCTTTCGCGCGCGATGAAGGAGATGATTGCGGCAGGCTCCTACCCGCTCATCCTGAAGCACCGCTCGCTGGGCATGATCTTCCAGCAGGTGTCCACCCGCACGCGCATCTCGTTCGAAACGGCCATGACCGACCTCGGCGGCGCGGGCGAATTTTTCGCGCCTGGCACCATTCAGCTGGGCGGACACGAAACTTTTGAGGACTCCGCCCGCGTCATGGGACGCTTGCTGGACATTCTCATGGCGCGCGTCGACCGCCACGAAGACCTGGTGAACCTCGCGAAATACGCGCCGTGCCCCGTTATCAACGGTATGTCGGACTACAACCATCCCACGCAGGAGATGGGCGACCTCATGACCATGATGGAGCACCTGCCCGAGGGTAAGCGCATCGAGGATTGCAAGATGGTGTTCGTGGGCGACGCCACGCAGGTGTGCGTGTCCGAGATGTTCATCTGCTCGAAGATGGGCATGGACTTCGTGCAGTACGGTCCGAAGGGCCACCAGATTGGTGAGGAGCTGCTGGCCATCGGCCGGAAGAACTGCGAAACGTCCGGCGGCAGCGTGACGGTGACCGACGACCGCGAGGCCGTGAAGGGCGCCGACTTCGTGTACACCGATGTGTGGTACGGCCTGTACGACGCGGAGTTGTCGCAGGAAGAGCGCATGGCTATCTTCTACCCGACATACCAGGTCACGCCCGAACTCATGGAGCTGGCCGGCCCGGACGCGAAGTTCATGCACTGCCTGCCCGCTTCGCGCGGCGAAGAAGTGGTGGACGAGGTTATCGACGGCCCGAACTCCATCTGCTGGGACGAGGCCGAGAACCGCAAGCACTCCATCCGCGGTCTGCTGGCGTACTTCTGCCCCGACCTGCCCGCCGACGAAACCGCAGCCAACGCCGCCCGCGACCGCGTGAACGAGTTGCTGGAGAAAATCGGCAAAGCGGCAACGGCGTAGGAGAGGAGCCTCCCTATGGCAAAAAACAAGAAATTCCGCCTGATAGACGCGATCCTCTCGGTTATCACGGTCGTGTTCGTGGCGGAGGCGGCGGCTCCGGCTGCGGCTATTGGTAACTCGCAGTTCTTCTGGTGGATTTTCCTCATCATCGCGTTTTTGCTGCCGTACGGCCTGGTGGTGAGTGAGCTTGGCACCACTTACGACGACGAGGGCGGCCTCTACGACTGGGTGCGTCGCGCGTTCGGTGACAAGTGGGGCAGCCGCGTGAGCTGGTACTACTGGATCAACTTCCCGCTGTGGATGGCCTCGCTGGCGTTTTTGTTCCCCGAGACTATCACCATGATCACCGGCGTGGAGTTGGATTTGTTGCCATCGCTTGCCATTGAGCTGGCGTTCATCTGGATTGTGGTGTTCCTCAGCTTCTCGAAAGTGTCGGACTCGGCGTGGATTTTGAACCTGGCGGCCGTGCTCAAGGTGGCCATCGCGCTAGTGGTGGGCGGCTTGGGCATTTGGTACGCCGTGAACTACGGCTTCGCGAACGATATGGCACCGGCCACGTTCCTGCCGTCGCTCGACTCGAACAGCCTCACGTATTTGTCCATTATTCTGTTCAACTTTATGGGCTTTGAGGTTATCACCACGTACGTGGGCTCCATGGAGAACCCCAGCAAGCAAATACCCAAAGCTATTATCGCAGGTGGTATTGCCATTGCGGCGCTGTACCTGTTCAGCTCGTTCGGCATTGCGGCGGCTATTCCCGCCATGGATATCTCGCTCGATTCGGGCATCATGGACGCCGTGGGCATCATGTCCGGGTTCGGCAGCGTGCTGTTCATCGTAGTGGGCATTGTGTTCCTTATCACGCTGTTCGGCAACATGGTGAGTTGGTCGTTCGGCGTTAACTTCGTGGCCGAGCATGCCGCGCGCAAGAAGAACATGCCGAAGCCGTTTGCCCACGAAAGCGCGAAAAGCGGTATGCCGACGGGTGCCGCTATCATCAACGGCATTGTGGCGAGCGTGCTGGTGCTGCTGTCGCCACTTATGGAGCTGGTGGGACTTGACGGGTTCTTCTGGATTTTCTTCTCCATGAACATTGTGTTCTTGCTGATCAGCTACATTCCCATGTTCCCGGCGTTCCTCAAGCTGCGCTCGGTCGACCCCACCGCGAATCGCGTGTTTAAGGTGCCCGGCGGCCGCGGCCTTCTGCTGGTGGTTGCCTGGCTGCCCGTGGTGCTGCTGGTGCTGGCCATTATTGCCACCATCGTGCCGCTGAACGGCTCGCCCGAGGAAATGGGGAAGATCCCCATGCTCATCGGCGTGATTGCGTTCGTCATTCTAGGCGAGATCGTGCGCGTGCTGTCGGCGCGCGGGCGCGATGACGATTACGGCGGCATGGGCACGCACGGCGACCCGATGGCATTCGATGTGGCACACGGCTACGAAGAGATGCCGCCCTCTGAGGAAGTACCGATGGAGGAAGAGATGCTTATCGGCCGTGAGCCGCGCGACTTGGTGTAGCGCTTATCAGGTACTATAGACTTTGCTAACGAAAGGACCATTCGTATGGAAACCATTTATGAAGAGCAGTCCACGCCGCGCAAAGACGGCTACCGCATGCCCGGTGAGTTCGAGCCGCAGAAGCGCATTTGGATGCTGTGGCCGCACCGCCCCGACAACTGGCGCGACGGTGCGAAACCAGCGCAGAAGGCCTACGCCAACGTGGCGCGCGCTATCGCCCGTTTCGAGCCCGTGGTGATTGGCGCGAAGCCGGAGGACTACGAGGCGGCTCGCTTCGCCATGTCCGAGGACGAGAATGTGCTCGTGATTGAGATGACCTCGGATGATGCGTGGATTCGCGACTGCGGCCCCACGTTCGTGAAGAACGACGATGGCGACGTGCGTGCAGTGCACTGGCACTTCAACGCCTGGGGTGGTTTGGTCGATGGCTTGTACTTCCCATGGGATCAGGACGCGCTTGTGGGCGTGAAGGTGGCCGACCTGGCGGGTGCGGTGCGCTACCGTCCCGACACGTTTGTGCTGGAAGGCGGCTCCATTCACGTGGACGGCGAAGGCACCGTTATCACCACCGAGATGTGCCTGCTCTCCGAGGGCCGCAACCCGGAGCTGTCGAAGGAAGACATTGAGGGCTACCTGCGCGAATACCTCAACGTGGAGAAGGTCATCTGGATCAAGGATGGCATCGACCCGGAGGAAACGAACGGTCACATCGACGACGTGGCGTGCTTTGTGCGTCCGGGCGAGGTGGCCTGCATCTGGACCGACGACGAGGACAACCCGTTCTACGAGGCAGCGCATGCCGCCTACGAGACGCTGTCGAACGCCACGGATGCCAAGGGTCGCCAGCTGAAGGTGCACAAGCTCACCATGCCGAAGGTGCCTACGTATATGTCGCAGGAAGAAGTGGACGCCATCGACGTCGTGGAGGGCACGCTGCCCCGCACAACCGAGGACTACGCCATCGCGTCCTACATGAACTTCCTCATTGTGAACGACGCCATCATCTTCCCGCAATACGGCGACGAGTACGACGATCTGGCCGTTGAACAGGTCCAAGCCATGTTCCCCGACCGCGAAATCGTCGGCGTAGACACCCGCGAGATAGCCTACGGCGGCGGCAACATCCACTGCATCACGCAGCAAGAACCGGCGTAAGTTCCGGCGGCCTACGGCCGCCGGAACTAGCCGAAGCTGCGGGGTGCGCTGGCACTCGATCTTGCCCCTTGTGCGCTTACCTTTGCGTACCGAAGTACGCTCAGCCGCGCGGCGGGGCAATCTCGGGCACCAGCGCACCCCTCGCTGACGCTACGAACTACCTGTGCTACAAAAAGTAAAAACGCCTTCCACTTGGGAGGCGTTTTTTTCTTGCCCTTACTTTATTACTACGGCTTGGGCGCCTAGTTCGTAGTAGCGGGCGGCGAAGGTTTCGAGGTCGTAGGGGACTTGGCCGGCCAGCGAGTCGCTGACCAGGACGACGCCGGCGTTAAGGTCGTAGCCTCGGACGACGACGCAGTGGCTGGTGGTGTAGAGGCCATACGTGCGGCCGTCGGCTTGTTGGATGCGGTAGGGCTCGCCGGCTGGTTGCAGGTTGATGGTGTACCAGCAGATGACAGGGTTGCCAGCAGACGCTTCGCTGAGCACGGTGCCAAACGACGAGCCGGTGAGGTCAACCGCGCGCAGTTCGGAACCCTGCGCCTCAAGATAAGCGGTACCGGCCTGTATCACAGCGGGTGCCATGCAGCTGTTGCCAAGGGGGTCGTGCGGGTCGCCCATGAAGGCATACACAAAGTCGTTGTCGCTGATGGGAAGCCAGGTATCAGCAATTTCGGTCTTCTGCAGCGTGAAGCCGCGCGAGATGAGCGCGTTGGTAAGTGCCACCGATTCACAGCCGGTTGGCAGTTCTGGATACTGAGCCAGCGCGGGTACGTCGAAGGAGGCCGTTTTGGGGAGGTCGCTTCGCTCGCCTTCGAGGCGCGCAACTTCCAGCGACGCGCGTTCAGCGGCGTCCACGTCGGCAGCAGCTAGCGACGACGATATCAAAGGGAGGGCAGTGATGGCACCTACCACCAGGAGCGCAGCTAGAAAGCAGATCTGCGCTGTCTTCCAACGGCGAGCGAGGGGATGTAGGCGCGCGGGCACGCGACGCTTGCGCGGCACGGGGTGAGCGCGCGGAACAAACGCGGGGTTGCTGGGGGCTGTTCGCCGGGCGCTCGAGAAAGCGCTGTTCGGAAGCGCATCGTTAGAGGCGCGCCGTTGCGTGTTCGGTGGGTACGACATGCGCGTCCTCCTTTCGGTCGATCACCGCAGGGAAACGATAGCCGCCAAAGTTGAAATCAACCTGAAAGGCCAGCCGTGAGTCGCCGGTCAAAGCGCCTGAACGAACCCCACCACTCCAACTACCCGTTTCCCTCCTGTTACCTTAAACACGCAGTTGAACCCCCATTCGTTTCACCCTCCTCAAAACCTCCGCATTTTTATGAACTAATACGAACTTATGTTCTTGACTAGCGAACATAAGTTCGTTAAAATGATTATCAGCGACTGGACCTTTCTCCTAACCGCAGGTAGCCCTGCGGGACAGTCGCCTCCCTTACCCGGTGGCAGCTGAGAGAAAGGATGAACCATGGCTGCTTCTAATTTCACCTTCCTTTACCCTTGCAAACTACTACATATAAGTAGTAAGATACACATGAGGGGTTGGATGTAATGAAAGTCGAATGGTACAAGCTTCAAAGCGGTTCTGCCCCGGTTCGTGATTACCTGGATTCACTCGATAATGGCTTGCGCAGTAAAACACTTCGTACAATTTCTTTCTTGGGGCAGAAGGGTCATTTGATCGGTGCGCCGGATTCCAAGCATCTTGAAGATGGCATTTTCGAGTTGCGTACGACTATGGGCGACAACACTGGAAGAGTGCTGTTCTTCTTCTGCATTGGAGATAAAGCGGTGTTAACGCATGGCTTTAGGAAAAAGACACAAAGAACGCCAAGGCGTGAGATAGAGAGAGCGAAGCGTTATAGGGCCGATTACTATGATCGCCTGAAGGGAGTTTGAAATGGTTGCCACTGAGGAAGAAAAAGATGATTTTACCCTCTATTTGGAAGAGCAGTTGAAAGACCCCGCATTTCGGAAGTGCTGGGAGGAGGATGAGGCTGAGTTTCAGCTGCGGTTGGCCATTATAGATGCACGGAATGAAACCGGCATGACGCAGGAACAGCTTGCAAAGGCCTCGGGGCTGAACCAGCGCGTCATCAGTCGCATCCAAACAGGTAATGCAAACCCCACCTTGCGCACTATCGGCAAACTAGCCCGCGGCTTCGGCAAAAAAGTCGAGATCAAATTCGTTTAGTAAAGATATATAGAAGCCTTTCTATTGACCGGAAAGGCTCTCTACCGCATGAGCATGTGGAGGAGTTTGATCTTGTTGCCGAAGGGAGGGTTGCGGATGGGGAGTTCCAGCCAGGTGCCCTTCTTCATGGTGGACTTGTAGTGCGTGAAGCAGTCGAAGCCCGTTTTGCCGTGGTAGGCACCCATGCCGGAGTTGCCGACGCCGCCGAAGCCCATATGGTTATTTGCGAGGTGAATCACCACGTCATTCACGGTGGCTCCGCCGAATTGCAGGCGCGTGAGCACGCGGTGTTGCACGGACTTGTCGTCGCTGAACACGTAGCACGCGAGCGGCTTCTCGAATGTGCGCACAATGTCGAATGCCTGGTCAAGCGCGCGGTACGTGAGAATGGGGAGCACAGGACCGAAAATTTCCTCGTTCATGACCGGGTCGTCCAGCGTTACGCCGCGTAAGCAGGTGGGTTCGATGCGAAGTGTCTCGGGGTCGCCGTGGCCGCCGAAGGCCACCGTGGCGTTGGGGTTGCGGTGCTCGATGAGCCCCATCACGCGCTCGAAGTGGCGCTGCGATATCATGTGCGGCCACTCGTCGCAGGCGAGGATGTTCTCGCCGTAATACTGGTAGAAGCACGCGTCCAACTGTGCCACGAAGTCGTCCACCACGCTCTCATGCACGAGGAAGTAGTCGGGCGCGACGCACGTCTGCCCGCAGTTGATTCCCTTTCCCCAGGCCACACGCTGGGCGGCGCGCTTCACGTTCGCCGTCTCGTCCACGATGCAGGGGCTCTTGCCACCCAGCTCCAGCACCACGGGCGTGAGGTGCTTCGCCGCTGCGGCCATGATGGTATGCCCCACATTTGGGCTGCCCGTGAAGAAAAGCTGGTCCCAGCGCACCTCAAGCAGCCAGTCATTCATCGCCCCCGACCCGGGGAAACCGCACACGAATTCCGGCGGGAATACGTCGGCCAGCATCTCAATGAGAAGGTCGCTGGTGGCTTTTGACGTGCGTGAGGGTTTGAGCGCCACGCAGTTGCCGGCCGCGATGGCATCCACCAGGGGCACAAGCGCCAGCTGCAGCGGATAGTTCCACGGCGAAAGCACCAGCACCACGCCGAGCGGACTGGGATACACCTTCGACGTGGAGTGGAAGTGGACGATGGGGGAGGCCACACGGCGCGGGCGCGACCACGAGTTCAAATGCTTGAGGCAGGTGGAAATCTCGTCGTACACGATGCCGAGTTCGGTGGCGTACCCTTCAAACGGGGCTTTGCCCAGGTCAGCTTGAAGCGCAGCCAGAATGCGATCCTCGTTCGCCTTGAGATACGCCCGCAGCTGCTGAAGCGCGCGGCGGCGATACTCCACCTGGAGGGTGGCTCCCGTCGCGTGGAAGTCGCGCATCTTCTGAGCCGCGGCTTCGACGTCAGCGATGCTCTCGTAAGTTGGAATAGTACTCATGAACGGGCCTTTCTGGTTAAGTGACATACAACAAGGTGCCCGCAGGCGGGGCGTCCACCAAGCGAGTTCCGCAGCGAAGTGAGGACTGTTTGAGCGACTGGACGCTCGCCTGCGGGCTCTCGCTGGCTAGTAAGCGGCTTCCAGTATCTCCATCGCTACCTCAAGCGTGATCTCGGTCTCGTTGTAGAGCGCGGCGCCATCGTAGCGGGCTTGCTTTGCTACGGTGGGCAGGCCTTCACGCGTCACGCCCAGTTCAGACAGGCGCAGCGGCACGCCGTACTGCTCATGGTAGAGGTTGTTTAGCGCAAACAGGTGCTCGCCAAACGCGCGGTCGCGCTCAGCAGCTGAAGCACCAACTCCCAGGTCAGCAGCCCGCGCCGGAGCCACATACGGCAGCAACTCGCCGTACAACCCCGCGTGTATGCCGTTGTTCAGGTTGTAGCGCACGCAGTGAGGAAGCAGCATCATCATGGCCTGGCCATGCGGAATGTGGCAGAGGCCGCCAAGTGAATGTCCCAAAGCATGCACGATGCCCACCATCGCGTTCGAGAACGCCGCACCCGCCATGAGCGAGGCCAGCGCCAGGCTCGTGCGCGCGTCCACGTTCGCCCCATCGCGGCAGGCCACGGGCAGGTTTTCGGCAATAAGCTCAATGGCTTTCACGGCGAACGCATCGCTCACGGGGTTCTTCTGAATGGACGTGTACGCCTCAATGGCGTGCGTGAGTGCATCCATGCCGGTGGTGGCGGTCAGCTTCGGCGGCAGCGAAGCGGTCAGCGCGGGGTCAAGCACAGCCACGTGCGGCACCAGCTTGTAGGACGTGAACGACAGCTTAGCGTGCTTTTGCGTGTCGGCCACCACAGCCACGAGGGTCACCTCGCTGCCGGTGCCGGCGGTAGTGGGTACGGCGATGAACGGCGGCAAGTCTGCCTTCAAAATTTCCGAACCCTGCAGCGTGGCGAAGTCGACGCCCGCGCATGCAAGCGAGGCGGCCGCACCCTTCGTCGTGTCAATTACCGAGCCGCCACCGATGGCCACAAACCCGTCGCAGCCGCGTTCGGTATAGAGGCGCGCCACCTCGTTCACCACGTCCATCGACGAGTCGGGCGGCACCTGGTCAAACACCTCATAGGCCACGCCGGCTGCGTCCAGAACGGCAGTCAACTTTGCTGCCACGCCCAGTTTCACGAGACCCGCATCCGTCATGACAAGCGGGCGCGCCACGCCCCGATCGGCCAATTCATCAGGCAATTTATCCAAAGCATGCTTGCCGCAGACAATCTTCGTGGGACACGCAAACTCAAATCCTTGCACAATGGCTCCTTACGGTCGAACAGCGGAAGGCCAGCTGGCGGAGGTGCGATACGTCGCGCGCCAGCCGAAGAAGAGGCGCAAGAGCGCGGTAAATAAATAGGTAAGCGCGACGCCCGTGTCGTTGGGTCCGCGAGTAGAAAACGCGCGCTCGGCCAGTGCGCCCTTCAACGTCATGCCGCCCGAAAAGCACCGGAACGCATAAGCCAGCGAACGAAAGTCAATCACGTAGTCCACGGCCACGGCTCCCGGTTGCGCACTTGCAAGCCCGCTTCCCGGCTCAACATCGCGCGCCACGCGCGCTGGCGGCACGCGGTGAAACGTCCCTGCCGCGTCGCGCTGACACACGCACGCTAAACTCGTGCCGCGCACCGACAACATAAACGTGTAGCCGTCCGCCAGATAGTCCACCTCGGCCCGAATCTTCGGCGACACGTGCTTGAACAGGTTAATCGGGAGGGGAAGCAAGCGCAGCAGCACGCGGACATACAGCGCTTGAACACGCTCGCCCAACGGAGAGCGCGGAGACGTTGGATTGATCATAGGTACTCCTTTGGCATCATCGTTGACGCTCTTCGTATGATACGCTCCGTCGTTGGCCGCGCACGCGAATTCCACGAAACGCCCCGCCGCCTCGACGGAAGGCATCTCTTCGTCCGTCCGCTCTACGCCGAAGGGTGTACGGGCGGGTTGCGGCGGGTACACCAAATGGTGTAATTCCATGACGCAAAGGTGACAATTGCGCCCAAGGTCTCCTGACCAGGGGCCTCGCATGGTAAGGTGAGCGCGTCATCCAACATGAGTGCGGCGATCGTCTACCGATCGAGTATCCAAGGAGTGTGAATCACATGACCGACACACAGGGAACCACCCCCGGCGGCACCCCCGTTCCGCCCGCGCCGGGCGACGAGCATGCCCAGCACGCAGCAACCTCGGCTTCATCAACCCCAGCAGCAACCCCAAACACCCAGACCGGCTATCAGCAGTCGTACTACCAGCAGACCTATCAGCCGCCCCAACCGGGCCACACGCCCGGTAAGGTAACGGTGGAGAAGAAGTCGCACGGCCTGCGCACCTTCCTTCTGGGATTCGCTGGCGCGGCGCTGGCCTGCGTCATTGGGCTTGGCGGCTTCGGCATCTGGCAAGCTGCGACGGGAGGCGGCTCCTCGGCGGATAACGGCTCCAACAACAGCGGCCAGACGCAGCTTGGTTCGCAGAACTCTTCGAGTGTCAACGCCAAGGAATCGGATTCTGACCTCACGTTGCCCGAGGCCGTGGCCAAAAAGGCCCTTCCGTCCGTCGTCGCTATTGACGTGTATTCGAACCAGTCCGCATCCGGCATGTACGGCTTCGGCATGGGCTCGAATAGCGGCTCGAACTCTGGCACGCTGACGCAGTCTTCGCTGGGAAGCGGCGTGGTGCTCACCGACGACGGCTACATTATTACTAACTACCACGTGGTCGAGGGCGGCGATGCCTTCAAGGTAACCATCGAAGGCGAACAGTACGACGCCGAAATCGTGGGCAGCGATCCCAGTTCCGACATCGCCGTTATCAAGGCGAAGAACGCCAGCGGTCTTACCGCAGTGGAAATTGGCGACTCGGACGACCTCATCATTGGCGAGTGGGTTATGACTATCGGCAGCCCGTTCGGCCTTGAGCAGTCCGTGGCAACGGGCATCGTGTCGGCCACCAGCCGCTCGCAAATCATGGACAACAGCTCGTCCAACCCCTACGGCGGCTCCGGGGAAACCACCATCTACCCGAACATGATTCAAACCGACGCGGCCATTAACCCCGGTAACTCCGGCGGCGCGCTCGTCGACTCCGATGGCAAACTCATCGGCATTAACACACTTATCACGTCCTATTCGGGCAACTACTCGGGCGTCGGTTTTGCCATCCCGGTGAACTACGCCGTGAACCTGGCGCAGCAAATCATCGACGGCAAGACGCCCACCCACGCGCAGCTTGGTGTGTCGCTGTCCACGGTGAATGCCCAGAACGCTCAGCGCTACGGTCTGCCCACCGACAGCGGTGCCTATGTGGCGGCTGTGAACAGCGGCTCCGGCGCAGCTGAGGCGGGTCTTGAAGTGGGCGACATCATCACGAAGTTCGACGGCAAGGATGTTACGTCTGCCAGCGACCTCATGTTAGATGTACGTTCGAAGAACCCTGGCGACAAGGTGAAGCTGGAAGTGAACCGCAACGGTCAAACCAAGGAAATCGAGGTCACGCTGGGCTCCGACGAGTCCACCCAGGCCTCAACTCAGCAGAACAACGCTCAGGAATCCATGCTGGAGCGCCTGTTCGGCGGCAGCTCATCCAACCAGGATGCGGCCTAACAAAGCCCTCACGTCTGTCCTTTGCGTGAAATGACCGAAAACGACCGTGCGATAAGCGCGGCCGTTTTCTTTTTCAGGTAAGATTGTTTGAACGAGTGCACTGAACAAGGCGTCGAAGGGAAGAGGGCTTATGTCTGAAGAGTATCGCTACCGTCGCGTGTTGCTGAAGCTATCCGGCGAGGCGTTGGCGGGAGACGTCGGCTATGGCATCGATCCGAAAGTAGTGGATGACCTGGCCGACCAGATAGCCGACATCGTACGCGATGGCGTGCAGCTGGCCATTGTGGTGGGTGGCGGCAACATCTTCCGCGGCTTGTCCGCTTCGGCTAAGGGTATGGATCGCGCCCAGGCCGACTACATCGGCATGCTGGCTACCGTCATGAACGCGCTGGCCCTGCAGGATGCTTTCGAGCGCCATGGTATTTTCTCGCGCGTGCAGAGTGCCATCACCATGCAGGAGGTGTCGGAACCCTACATCCGCCGTCGCGCCATTCGCCATTTGGAGAAGGGTCGCGTGGTTATTTTGGCTGCTGGCACGGGCAATCCCTACTTCACTACCGACACGACGGCGGCCCTGCGCGCCTGCGAGCTGGACGCAGACTGCCTCATGAAGGCCACGAAGGTGGACGGCGTGTACGACAGCGACCCCACGAAGAACCCGGATGCCAAGCGTTTCGACCGCATCAGCTACATGGATGTGCTGTCGAAGGGCCTGAACGTGATGGATTCCACGGCGACGTCGCTCTGTATGGACAATCACCTGCCCATGATCGTGTTCGACCTTACGGTGAAGGGCAACATTTCGCGCGCTTTGAAGGGCGAAAACGTCGGAACCACGGTAGAATAGGCGCAAGCACAAACGCGCGTCGGCTGCGGCCGGGCGCGCCGCAAGGAGCCGGGTGAAAGGATTCGGGATATGGTCAACGATATCATGGCGCAGGCAGAGGAGCGCATGCAGAAGGCCCTCACGTCGCTGCACGATAATTTCGGCGCGGTTCGCACGGGGCGCGCGAACGCGATGCTGCTCGACCGCATCAAGGTGGACTACTACGGCGTGCCGACACCGGTGAACCAGATGGCGGGCATCAAGACGCCCGACGCGCACATGCTGGTCATCGAGCCGTGGGACAAGGGCGTTCTAGGTGCTATCGAGCACGCTATTCTGGAGAGCGACTTGGGCGTGACGCCGTCCAACGACGGGTCGGTCATCCGCCTGCCGTTCCCCTCGCTGACCGAGGAGCGCCGTCGTGAACTGGTGAAGCAGTGCAAGGTGTACGCCGAGGAAGCACGCGTTGCCGTGCGCAAGGCTCGCCAGGACGCGAACGCCGCTTTGGAGCGCGCCGTCAAGGACGACAATCTGCCCGAGGACGACGAGCGCCGCGCCCAGGCTGACGTGCAGAAACTCACCGACAAGTACGTAGCCGAAGTGGAAGCTGCCTTCAAGAAGAAGGAAGCGGAAGTGATGGAGATTTAGGTTGCGCGGGCCTACGGCCCGCGCAACCGCTCGACGCTGCGAAGCGTCGCGGCACCCCGCCTTGCCGCTCCAAGCTTTCGTCGCGTACTTAAGTACGCTTCCTCAAGCTTTCACGGCAATTCGGGGCACCTCGACGCTTCTCGCTGACTTACTACGCCAACCTGTGTCACCCTCTATCAACCTGTGCCCTTTTGTTGGCTCGTGCTTTTGAACTTCAACCAGAAAGCGCTACTTTATTGAATAAGCCGCTTGAGTACATATTTCCGAACCCGCCGGCGGATCTTGATCCGACGCAGCTTGACCCTGCGGCGGTGCCGGAGCATGTGGCGGTTATCATGGACGGCAACGGGCGCTGGGCGAAGGAGCGCGGCAAGAATCGCCTGTTCGGGCACAAGGCCGGCATTGAGGCTGTGCGCGAAACCATTCGCTGCGCGTCAGACGTGGGTGTGCGCTACCTCACCATCTACTCGTTTTCATCCGAGAACTGGAAGCGGCCGCAGGACGAGGTCATCGGCCTTATGAACCTGTTTGCCACCACCATGCTTGCCGAGGTGGATGGCCTGCACGAGGAACACGTGCGCGTTATGACTATCGGGCGCACCGACGCGCTGCCCAAAAAAACGCGCGACGCGTTCGCCAAGGCGTGGGAGAAAACGAAGGACAACGACGGCATGACACTGATCGTGGCCGTGAACTACGGCGGACGCGTGGAACTGCTCGACGCTGTGCAGGCCTATATGGATGAAGCGCACGCCGCCCTGCGTGAGGGTCGCACGCCGGAGCCGCTGTCTGAAGAAGCGTTGGCGGCGCACCTCTATACCGCGGGCATTCCTGACCCTGACCTGCTCATTCGCACGAGTGGTGAAATGCGCGTGTCGAACTTTTTGCTGTGGCAGATTGCCTATTCCGAATTTGTGTGCACGGATGTGCTGTGGCCGGACTTCGATCGGTACGAGTTCTTGCGGGCGCTGTTGGAGTTTCAGGGGCGCGATCGTCGGTTTGGGGCGGTGAAGTAGCGTGTCCGATCGAACGGACGCCGAGCTTGCTGCCGCCGAGCGCTCGCGCAAAGAGCGACTCAAAGAGTTCGCGCAGGACAAAACCCCCAAGAAGCTGAAGAATCCCACGAACTTCCAGGTGCGCTTCCGTACGGGCTTCATCTACATTGCGGTGTCGGTGGTGTGTATCCTGGTGAGCGAGTGGACTACACTGGCGCTGCTGGTGGCCATGGCCGGCATTACGGCTGGCGAATTCTACTACATGCTGCGCGCTGACGCGAAACTACCCAACGAGATGCTGGGCATTGTGGCCGCGATGCTGTACCCCGTTGGGGTATTTTTCCTGGGCATAGAGGGCGCGCTCTACGTGAGTCTGGCGCTGCTGCTGGCACTTATCGTGTGGTACGTGTTTTGGATGCGTGCGCGTGTGCCCGACGTGGGCGTGAGTTTCTTTGGCGCTGCGTACTGCGGCATGCTGCTATCCAGCATCATCGTGGTGCGCCAGTCGCTTGAGGCGCCGTGGGGCGGGGTGCTGGTGCTGGGTATTTTCCTGAGCGTGTGGGCGAACGACTCCTTTGCCTACCTGGTGGGAAGCAAGTTTGGCAAGCATAAGCTGGCACCGCGCACATCGCCGAAGAAAAGCTGGGAAGGGTTTCTGGCGGGGCTTGCGGGGTCGGCGGTGTTCTGGTGCTTGATGACGCTGGTGCCCGGTGTGGTGATGAGCATCCCGCAGGCTATCGTATTTGGCGTGATCAGCGGACTCATGGGCGTGCTGGGCGACTTGGCGGAAAGCCGCATCAAGCGCAACTCCGGCTTCAAAGACTCCGGCACCATAATGCCCGGTCACGGAGGCCTGCTCGACCGGTGTGACTCACTGTTCCTGGTGGCTGTGACGTCGGCTATATTGCTGGTGGTTGGCGGGTGCATCCCTTATTAGGTTTTGGGTTCCGCCGACCGTTAGGCAGAAAATGGCACAAAGGGCGTTTTGTGTACGGATTTCAGGCGCTCAGAGGCGAGCGAAAGGAATAGTGGGCGACATAATCCCAGGTGGCCGATAGTCGCGTTTGCCGGGCTCCTCAAAAATCCGTACACAAAGCGCCCTTTCTGCCATTTTCGGTAAATATACGTGCAAAGCTACATTAAGGGTGACCTAGAGGGTGAACATATGAAGCGCATTGTGGTTCTGGGGTCTACGGGGTCTATTGGTACGCAGACGCTTGACGTGGTGCGACGGCATGCGGATAAGCTCCAGGTGGTGGGGCTGGCCGTGGGTACGCGGGCGACTGAGTTGTTGGCGCAGGCGCGCGAGTTCGGCGTGCGCCACCTGGCCGTAGGCGACGAGCGCCTAGCAGGCGAAGCTGTGGCCGATGAACTGCGGAGTGTCATTCTGGCCAAGCAGTCAACTCGCTTCGTCAGCGAGTGCGACGCTGCTCCTTCTGCCATCCTGCGCGAAGGTCGCGAAGCGGCCGTAATTGAAGGATCCCGCGCGGCGTCAGCGGGCGAAGTTTCCGAGCCAACACTCGGGTTTGGCGCAGAAGCGGTTGCTGCGTTGGCCCAGCTCCCCGAGGCCGACATCGTGGTGAACGCGCTGGTGGGCGCGGCGGGCCTGCGAGCTAGCTACGAAACGCTGCGCGCAGGCAAGGTGCTCGCGCTGGCCAACAAGGAATCGCTCGTGGTGGGTGGCGACCTCATCATGCCGCTGGCCGCTCAGGTGGACGAACAGCGCCGTGCATCCGGCGTGGCACCTGCCACCGGCCCGGCTGGCGCGCTCATGCCTATCGACTCAGAGCACGGCGCCATCTACCAATGCCTGCTCGGCGAGGACGCGCGTGAGGTGTCGCGCCTGTGGGTGACCGCATCCGGTGGCCCCTTTCGCGGTCGCACGCGCAGCGAGTTGGCGAACATCACGCCTGCTCAGGCGCTCGCACATCCCACGTGGAATATGGGTGCGAAAATTTCCATCGACTCATCCACGCTCATGAACAAGGGCCTTGAGGTTATCGAGGCGCACCACCTGTTCGCCATGCCGTACGACCGCATCAGCGTGGTGGTGCAGCCGCAGAGTGCCATCCATTCCATGGTGGAATTCGCCGACGGCAGCGTGAAGGCGCACCTTGGTACCACCGACATGCGCATTCCCATCCAGTTCGCGCTCAGTTACCCCGAGCGCTGGGACGCGCCGGTGGCTCCGCTCGACTTCCGCACGCTGGGGTCGCTCGAGTTCGCCGCGCCCGATGAGGACACGTTCCGTTGCCTCGCGCTCGCGCGCCACGCGGGTGAAGTGGGCGGCACACTGCCTTGCGTCATGAACGCTGCCAACGAGGTGGCCGTGGCCGCATTTCTTGCCGAAGAAAGCTCCTACCTGGGCATAGCCGCGTGTGTCGAAGCCGTCATGGACGCCCACGAACGTGCTGGCGTGCAGCAGGTAGAAAGCCTCGACCAACTAGAAGCCCTCGACACCTGGTCGCGCACCGAAGCCCGCCGCCGACTATCGTAAGTAGTTCCAGAGTTCTCGATACCCTTATTCTCATGCCGCCAAGGTAAATGCATCTACCCGTGCAAAAGACAACACGGGTAGATGACAAGACCTCCTTGAACTGGCTATCTATAGTCTAATCTGTGATTATTCACTCCTTTGAACCTTAAATGCTACTTATATTCTGTCGATATATCATAGGCGCTTACTCAAAATAATGAGGTACTAGCACTACGATCATTAGAGACGACATGGATATTTTTGACGTCCTTTCAGCAAATCTCAGGTTCTATCGAAAGCGTACGGGCCTTTCACAGGAGGGGCTTGCAAACGTCTGCAACCTCCATCGAACGTATATCGGAGGGATTGAGCAGCGGCGTATCAACGTGTCGGTTAAAAATCTCCAGAAAATTGCTGATAGCTTAAACATCGAAGCTTATGAGCTTTTGAGGCCTAATTCTGACCGTCGCTAGCCTCTTGACGTTTGCGGCGCTTGAGGGAGACAGGTGTCATTGCTAGAGCCCCCAGACATCAAGAAGAAAGTTACATACCTAATCCAAGAGTCCCGGCCATGAAGGATACCCAAGGAACGAGTATCGCCACGAAGATAATTGCAGGAATGATGCCTGCTTTGGCTACGTCGGCAAACGTGAAGTAGCCCTTCGCATACGCTACTGTGATCGTGGGATTCAGCGGCAAGATGAAGTTTCCGGACACAATGGCCACAATGATAAGCATCGGAACCGCAGGCGGAATCCCAGCTGCTTCAGCGAACACAAAAAGCGGAGGCAGGAAAATGGTGAGGATTGCGGGTGCGACGGGCAAAAACGTGTGAAGTAGGTAAGCAAACGCGCCAATCAGTAGGAGTGCAACCAAAGGATCCATGGCAAGCACGCCACTGGAAAGGAACAGGTTCGCTATGTAAGCGGCTCCGCCAGTTGCTCCCAAAATGGATCCCAGAGATAAGATGCCTCCCAGCATGAGAACGATATTCCACGGAACACCTTTCTGCATATCCTCCCATTCGAGTAGATTCATGCCGGGCATAAACATAATAGCCAAACCAATGACGGCTACGGTTGTGGTATCCAGCAGGGGAATCCAGTTGCCAAGAATCCACAGCACCGGAATGCCGATGAGCATGACGAGTGCCTTCTTCTCCAAGGTACTGAGCTTGCCCAAATCGCTCGTTCCCGAAAGAATAGTTTCGATATCGCCTTCAGTGATGGGCTCGGGTTTGAGGATTTTGACGAGGAAGATCCAGCAAATGGGAATGAGAACAATGGCGAAGGGAACACCCACGAGCATCCACTGCAAAAAGCCGATGCTTGCGCCGTTAAACTCTTGGAGCATACCTAGCGCCAAGACGTTCATGGAGTGTCCAGCGGGTGTGCAGAATCCGCCCATGATGGCAGCAAAGGCTACACCTATCATCAGGCATTTTCCAAGATTGGACTGGCCGGGCTTGTGACCGATGGCTTCCAGAAACGGAAGTGCCAAACCCATAGTGATAACAACAGCTCCCGTGTCGGTCATAACGGTAGAGATAAGCGCCGAGCCTATCATGAACGCTAGTACGAGTTTCTTGGAGTTAGGACCGGCCCATTTGACAAGCCTTCTGGTGAGTCGCTGTCCCAGGTTTGTCTTCATCATCAGAATGGTTAGGCTGAACACGCCGATGACGAAAAACACCGTCGTGCCACCAAATCCGGAAAACACCGTTTTGAGCGGAACGACGTTGAACATTCCCGCCAAAACGAGAACGAGAATGCCGGTGACTCCTGCGGGAAAAGTCTCGCAGATCCAGAGAATGACGGCCGTTGCCATGATGCCCAGGCCCATAGCTCCCTCGTGGGAGAGTGCTTCGGTGCCTGGCACCATGCATGATGCGATCATGACGACGATCGACAAGACGATGCCCACTACTCCCTTGACAGAGAATGTTTTCTTCAAGGCTTCAGAACTCATGAGTTCACCCCTTTCAGGCGGCGAGCGCGGACCGAGGCCCGTCGCCCGCCGCTCCCCTTATTACCTACTTAGCTCGCGAACACTTGCACAGGTCCTACGTTGCGGTCCTCTTCAACGGTGGAAGCTTCCAGCATGCGAGAGAGATAGCCTTCGGCTTCGACATAGAGCTTCCAGTTGGCTTCGGGAACACAGTGGAACCAGAAATCGCCGAATTCGTCGGTTTCGGTAACTAGAACTTCCCCAGAATCCACGTTTTCTGCCGTAACCTTTGCGCCGATTACCACCTCGTCTGCCTCTAGGTCTACAACAAGACCAGCGAGGAAGCGCTTGGGAAGGTTGAGGTAGTGTACGCGTGGGCAGTCTGTTTTTGCACGCTCTGGTACGAGCGCTTCGGCGATTGCCAATTCGGATTCAAAATCTTCTTCATCGCCGAAGCGTAAAGCGCCATGAGGACACACATCGACACAGTGAGGAACCTCTCCTGCATCAACGAGATGCGCGCAACCTGTGCACTTCTGAGGAAGCTCAAGTTCTTCGTTCCAGAAAATGGCTTCATAGGGGCACGCTTCGACAAGTTCCTTCAAACCTTTTGCCTTTTCTGGGTCGATGATGACCAGGCCATCGTCTCGACGAAAAACCGCTTCCGGTGCAGCCTCGATGCAGGGTGCATTCTCGCAGTGTTGGCAGATGTGAAGCAGGTAAGAAACCTTGACTTTTGGCACTTGGCCACAGACACGTTCTTCAATATGTGTCCAGAAGTGGCCGGTGTCAGGTTGGGGTTTTGCCCAAGGGGACCAGTCATTGTCGACGTGCTCGTCTTTGCATGCTATCTGGCAGTTGCGGCAACCGTTGCACTTTGCGTGATCGAATACAAATACTTTTCCCATGATGCTATGCTCCTTCCACGACGCGCGCCGTGGCGACGAGGCCGCAATCGGGATCGTAGTCGCGGTTGAAGGCCTCGGGATATTCTTCGGCGAGCTTGAATACATCTACCTTTTCCACACCCACCAAAAAACCGCTGGTCACTTCTCCGAATGCGTGGCTTGAAGTAGTTGCGTATGGTGCGATGAGGTTGTTCGCGCCACCGCGGTCGAGTCCTCCGCGTCCAAGTACGATAGAGTCGACGCGGCTGCCATGATCCTGGTAGACGACGCCGGGCATGATGCGTTCGGTTACGCGTACGCCTCCCAGCACAGCGCCACGCTCGTTGTGGAGCTTAACGACATCGCCGGTGCGCAGACCGAGCTTTCCGGCATCGATCGGGTGCACCCACACCGGCTCATACTTGTAGCCGTCGGGACCGGTTACTTTTACGTATTCTTCCATTTCGCGGAACCAGGTGACGTCGTCGAGGTTCGCATGGACACGCCAGCGTGGATGGTTTGATACGAGAAGGAATGGGTACTTTCTCCCACGTTCGAGATATTGCCGTTCCTGATGGCCTGCGCCTTCATCCACCCAGTGAGGTACGGGGCCACGTTCCTTGTCGTCGGGAAACTCGTCAGCCAAACGCGTGGAATAGTATTCCAACTTACCAGAAGGTGTTGAGAGTGGATGCCCTTCGGGATCGTCATGGAACTGGCTGAGGCCGACCGGCAGATCTTCCCACTTTTCCTTTGTAGGGAATGCGTAGTACTGCTTTTCCTTAAATTCATCAAACGTCATCTTTTTTGCGGCGCCGGTATTTTCGAAGCCAGCCTGGATGTATTCTTCGCAGGTTTTACCGCCCATGTAACGCTCATACAGGTTTTCGTAAATACCACCGTACTTTTCAAGCTTCTTAGCCACTTCGCCAACGGCTTCCATATCGGACTTCGACTCCAGGCGAGGCTTCACTGCTTGGCGTTCAAAGTACACAACGTTCCACTGCCCGTTGTCTGAGTCGGTTCCTATGTCCTCGGTTTCGAACTTCGTGTTGGTGGGCAGAATGATGTCGGCGAAGAAGCAGTCGTTTTCCATCCAAGGATGCTGCACGATGATAAATTCGATGGACTCGTGACGGAGCGCTTCCTGCATTTCGTTGCCACCGTTCCAGCACGTTTCCCAACACGGAGTGTCAGACCAGATCATATGCAGGCGCTCGTTGCCCTCAAGGGGGAAGGTATAGGGGCCGTCGAACTGGTCTTCGCGCGGGAAACCGGCACCAATGTGACCATACCAACTCACCGGAGGGTTCATAATGGCTTCGGGGATCATCGTTTTCGGGATGAAACTTTTCGGGAAGCTGCGGAACCAGCCGCGGTAGGCGGGGCTACAGTTGGGGATTTCTGACGAAGGGGGCAACGGGGTGACTGATTCCATGCCGTAGAGCGTCCATTCGATGAACTTGAATTGATTGGCTCCTGGCTTACCGACGCTTTGCATCCCTAAAAGAGCCACTTCAAGGCGCGCTGGCTCGTGAGCGAAGCAGGAGCGTATGTAGCTTCCGCCGTTGCAGTGTGCAATGGATACGGCATGTTTTGCCCAGTAGCGGGCGAACGCCTTAATAGTGTATGACGGAACACCGCAAATAGCTTCAGCCCATTTTGGTGTTTTGGGTACACCGTCTTCTCCACCCATAACATAGTACTTAAAGTTCTCGAACCCAATGCTATGCGTGTCGAGATAGTCCTGGTCGTAGGTGCCTTCCTTAATCCAGGTATAGGCGATAGCCAGCTGAAGCGCCGCATCGGTGTTAGGCTTAACGGGTATCCAGAAGTCGGCATGCACAGCGTTGGTATAGTTCACGTCGGGCGAAATGTGAATCTGTTTCACGCCCAGTTCCGTGAACCAGAAGCACAAACGGCTTGCCAAATAGCCTCCCCAACCAAGCGGGGTTGTCTCTACGTCGCAGCCCCAGAAGAGCACAGCGTCACCATTTTCAGCGATGTCTTTGATGACGTTATTCTGCAGCGAGTTTTGGCCGAGTGGATCCATGCCCCAGATGTGCTTGGCCCCCCAATACCAGCCCTCCCAGCTGTCCGGTTGCCGTGTTTGGAGTGTGTAGCTTCCGATGAGGTCAAACATGCGACTTTGGCAGCCATGCGGGGCGTGAACAAACTTCGTTTCGCCATGGCCGTCAAGTTCACACAGGATGGACGCCGGACCGTACTGGTCATGAATACGCTTGATTTCGGCTGCGGTGATTTCGCACGCCTCGTCCCAGCTGATGCGCACGTAGCCACTGGTGCCGCGGTTTTGCGGGTTGCGCTCGCCCTGGGGATCCCAGTCCACGCGCTTAAGTGGATAAGGGATGCGATTCTTCGAGTAAACGCGCTTTTTGTAACACAGTGACAACGGTGAGATGAGTGTCTTGAAGCCCGGCTCAAAAGTAGAACCACGCGCTTCTATTTTCCAGGCGTTCAATTCCTCAGGTGTCTGATGTTCGTCGAAGTGGAAGGGCCGAATGCGCAGAATCTTGTCGTTCTCTTCGTCGATGTCGACGGTGCACGCGTTTGTGCCGATGCCAAAGCTGTTGAAGCCAAGGCCCTTTACGATAGGCGTGCCTTTCACGTTGTTTCCCATAGTTTCTCTCCTCCGATACACGTGTTTCCGTCGATTAGGCCTTCGGTGCTGGTGGCTTGGGGACGGAAGGGGCCTGCGGGACGCTGGGAACCTTCGGCGCGCCGGGAGCTGCCGGCATAGCAGGAGCTCCAGGAGCGGGGGCAGCTTTCGCGCCACAGTTGGGGCATTCGCTGGCCGTCGGATCGACTTCGGCTCCGCACTTCGGGCAGATGATGGGGCCGTTATCGATAGTGGGCGGTCTGAAGCACATAGGAACACCTCCTTTCGTATTCTTGATGGAAGCGATATTTCCCCAGTAACAAGGGAGTTAGAGCTGTTGAATGAAGAAAAGCGCTTGGCTTGGCTTGTTTGACAACTCTGCCATCAGGTCTTCGAGCGGTCCTACCTGAAGACATTTCGATTGACAGTGGTGGGCGCAGGAGGCAAGCTTTCCCTTTGCGCGGCGTGTTACGCATCCGGTGCACTGTTTGGTGGGAAGAGCTAGATGGGTGTATTGCCAATTGTCCTCGGCAATTTCCCAAGGGCCGACGGTGTGAACAGAGATGCCTGTCTGTCCAACGGGAAGACCGTGCTCCATTTGGCAGGCAACTTCGCAGCTATGGCAGCCGGAGCACCACTCATAATCGATGAGCATTCCGATGTTTTCCATGAGTCACTCTCCTTCCTGAATGCGGTAAATCTTGCAGAGGGCGGTTTTGTAATTTGAACCAAAGCCACTTTTGCCGGGCGACCATTGCACAAGGTTGTTGATATTGAGCTCGAACACGTCATAGAAAGATTCAGGATCGCCTTCAGGGAGCCACCAGGCATGATCCGTGCTACACATGCGGGGGTCGATGACGGGTGTCGCCACAGTTTTTCGTTTCGCACGACCAAACTGGTTCTCGACCCACACCCACTCTCCGTCCCTGAGTCCAAAGCGCTCAAGCGTTGTAGGATGAACTTCGATGATGGGGTCGGGGTGGAGCGCGCGCATGCGTTTCACTTGGCGATGCTCGGAATGGAACATGCTCCACGTACGTGCACCCGTTGTGAGCACAAGCGGGTACTCCTCCATGAGTTCAGGAGTTGCGCCAGGGCCAGGGGAGGGCTCTTCGAAATAGGGGAGTGGATCAAGTCCGACACTCTGGTAGAACGTCGACCAAAGCTCAATGCGGCCAGTGGCGGTGTTGAATCCAACAGCGCCATCCTTGCGCAACATGCCCTTCTCGTGTCGGTGGTATTCGAACGGAGGATAGGCGGGCGCTTTCTGCTGGAGTTCTTCAAACGTCATGCCGGTGTCGTCCTTTAAGAGGAAGGTGAACATCTCCTCGACCGTCTCCCAAGGCCACGCTTCAGGGTTGAATCGACGACCCAGTTCAAGGTTGATTTCCATGTCGGACTTGCATTCACCGATACTGGTCACCTTGTTGATGGTTTCTCCTCGTTGTGCGCCGTCTCCGAGGCGGATGCCGTTGCGCTCGGGGAAAGTGGCTGCGGGCAGAATCACATCGGCCAGTGCCATGGCGGTGGGAGTCATAAACAAATCGACGTAGGCAATGAAGTCGATGGTTTTAATCGCACGGTAAAGGCGTTGAGGGTCGGCAGCCATGCAAGAAAGGAAGTTCGAGGTTTGAATCCATGCGCCATGTATGCGATAGGGCTCACCCGTTTCGAGTTGCTCGACGATGCAGTCGGGCTGTGCCTCGGAAGCAAACAGGGGGTACTTCTTTTGACCGATGCGCTTTTCGGCTGCTTCGGCGGGAAGGAGATCCTTACCCCAGCCGCCCACGTATTTCAATATTTCCGGAGGAACTATCATTCCTCCCGGAACCTCGATGTTGCCGGTGATCTCGAAAAGGGTAGAGATAGCTTGGCCTGCAGGGATAGCCTCTTTCGTCATGTCGACGGCCACGCCCCACTCAAGAGCCGCTGGTTTGCTTTGAGCAAGCAGACGGGCGGCGGTGATAATCTTTTCTTCAGGTACCCAGGTTATGCGAGCTACACGTTCAACAGGGTATTCTTGAACGCGTTCGCGCAACTCGTCAAACCCATAGCACCACTTGTCTACAAAATCATGATCGTAAAGGTCTTCGTTGATAATGACGTATAGCATGCCGAGCGCGAGGGCGGCGTCTGTTCCGGGGCGGACACGCAAATGAGCGGCCGCTTTTGATGCCAGCCAAGTGACTTTCGGGTCAATGACCACAATCTTGCTGCCGCGCTTCATGAGGTCGACCACCCAGTGTCCGAAAAAGCCGTCGGAATTGGACACGACGCAGTTGTTACCCCAGATGAAAATTGTTTCTGGGATACAATACTCCGGATTGTCGTAGCGATCGGGATGGACTTGGGAACAGTCAGGAACGAGGAAAGCTCCAACTGTGCCAGCCAAGCCGATGACGCGTGGTACATAGCATGCAGCGCCGCTGAGGAAGAGTGAAAAGTTGGGGCTGCCGAATGACCAGCACAAACGAGTGATATACGGTGCGATATCGCGCCCGGTGCCCTGCATGAACAGAACTGCTTCGGGCCCGTATTCACGTTTGATTTCCTTGAACTTCAACTCTATAAGATCAAATGCTTCATCCCATCCGATGCGTTTCCAGGTGTCTTTACCTCGATCAGTTGGATCGCGCTTGAGCGGGTAGAGGAGGCGGTCTTCGTGGTTGGTGACTTCAGGCAAATCAAGACAGCGGGGGCACAGGCGTCCTTGGTTGTAGGGATTTTCGGGGTCGCCTTCAACCTTGACAAGCTTTCCCTCCTCGTCGGTGTAAAGCAGCACGCCGCACCCGAGATGGCACCCGGGGCCAGACCATGCGCTCCCCCGCGTCACGGTGAGGTCACCCTCTTTATAGCGGAATGGCTTTTCGTGATCGACGAACAAGTACCGTGATTCCTCCATGTCTTCCTCCTGTCTTTACGCTCGAAACGCCGTGTTTGCTGTCGCTGCCGACGGGTGTTTTCTCTGGTACAAGGCGGTGAAAAAATGCATAATATAAATAGCAAACACAAGTTCAAAGTACTGATTCGCTTGCTACCTGCGCAACCTATGAACAGACTGAAAGAAAAATGAGGATCATACTCACGTGCTGAAAACCCCAGGTCAAAGCGTAAAGGAGAACTTATGTCAGCAGAGGATTCCCACGCAGGGCGAAGCAGTCTACCCAGCAAAGAGTTATTCGAATGCCTTGTGGCTATCATCGGTTTCTCGGGATACTACCTGTGGGACTTGTCAGGAGTATTCATGTTCGCCACCCCGTTTGCCTTCAGTTTGCGTCTGGTTGATGTGATTGGGCTGCGGCTCTGTTGGCTTATCGCCCTCACGGCATGCCTCGCGCTAGCGCGTTTACGCGCTGCTGAGGTGCTCCGACGGAGGGCGGATGTATTAGGAGGAGGTTTAGTGCTTTTCCTCGTACCGCTCGGGGTGGGAGTTATCAATGCTGTGGGCGAGGGCGTCGCGCCAGAGTGGTTGGGTGCCGCCGCCTGGCTGGCGTACGGTGTTGCACAAGCAGCACTCATGCTTTACTGGGCTCTGTATTTCAGCTTGACGCCTACTCGCTATACGCCCGTCACCATTGCGGTGTCATCGTGCGTGGGTACCGTACTGTTTATTGGTGTCTCAAATATGGAGTCTGTTGTACTTGGTCTTCTTGCAACAGGTTTTGCCGCCGCTTGTTCGTTCGGTCTGCTCTTCTTGCTCATGAGAGGGGTGTCTCCGCAGAGGTTGAGCGAGGCAGAGAAGTACACGAGCATCTCGTCCTTCACGGTAAAAAGCGCTTTCTCAGTGGGTGCTCATGGTATTGCCTTCGGATTTTCTACGACCATGCTGTTCACCTTGGGAGTTCATGCAACGGTGATAGGATGCGCAAGCGGTATAGTGGGGTCGTTGCTTTCTCTCGCCTGGTTCAAGATTGGTCGCAAGACCGATATTGACATCGGGGTTTTGCAGCGCTTGACATTACCGCCGGTCGTTATAGGTTTGTTGCTTATGCCGTTTGGTGGTTCGTTTTGGCAGCTTCTTTGCTGTTGTCTCGTAAACATCGCTCTTTCGCTGTATGCCGTTGCGGGATGGATTAACTCTACTACGGCGAACTCCGAATTCTCGCTACATCCCGTTGGCTGTACGGCCGCGCGGCAGTTGCCTGTATGGATAGGCTTTTTCGTCGGAACGGTAGTCGCAGGTTTTGCTGCTGATTTTTCTGGTGACTCGAGATGGCAGTTTATGGCCATAGTAGTAGGCATAGTGTCAGTTATCGTCTGTGCTATCGCGGCGTATGGCATGGACGATTCAATGGCAAAAAAGCGCCTGTCGGAACTGCTGACTCAGAGAACGGAGAACGTGCGTTGGGCGCAAGAGGAAGACAAGGCAACCGAGCAGTTTGAAGAGCGCTTTGATGAGTTGATGAAAAGTTACGATTTGTCGCCGCGTGAAGTGGAAGTGTTTCGCTTACTCGCTAAAGGGCGCAATGCCGATTATATAAGCGATAAACTTATTATTTCCAATTCCACGGCTAAGTCCCACATTTATCATATATATAGAAAGATGGGGATTAACTCGCAGCAAAGTCTTATTGACGCAGTTGAAGAATATGATCGTAAAAGTGCGCTTTCGAAGAAGCATAAAGAATTAACGGAGCCGAGCCATGGATAAAGTGTTCTGCATGTGAGCTTGACCTAAGCCCAGTCGTGGGGGATTCGCGGTGGGGTTGTAGGTTTTTCTCGCGTATCGGGTGGGGGCAGGTGCGTTGAGGGCGCCTTCCGTATAATAGTGCGTGTGTAGCATTTACCTCGCATTCGGAAGGATTCGAGTTCATGGATATTGTTTTGATGATTCTGTACGCCACTATCGTGCTGGGCATTCTGGTGTTCATCCACGAAGGCGGGCACTACCTGGCCTCGCGCGCGTTCGGCGTGCGCGTGACCGAGTTCATGCTGGGGCTTCCGGGGCCGAGCATCGGCTTCACGAAGGGCGGCACGAAGTTCGGCGTGACCCCGTTTTTGCTGGGTGGATACGCGAAGGTGTGCGGCATGGAGCCGGGCGAGATGAGCCCGCATCTGGAGGCGGCGCTTGCGTCGCTGTATCGCCGCGGCACTGCCAATATGGAAGACATTGCGCGTGACTGCGGCATCAGTGATGACGATGCCTACGAGGCGCTGGAAGAGCTGGTGGAGTGGGGTAGCGCGGTGGGTCCCACGAAAAAAGACCAGTTCAACACGTATCGCGCTCCCGAGGTGAAGCCGGGCAAGAAGGCGCTCGCCGCCGGCGCCGTGGCCTACAGCCTGGGCGAAGCGCGGCCGGTGGACAACCCGCACGAACTGTTTGAGTCCGAGTACCGTCAGCAGTACCGCAGCCTGCCGTTCTGGAAGCGCTCGGTTATTTTGGTGGCTGGCGTGGTGGTGAACCTCGTGTTCGCCGTGCTGCTGTTTGTGATTCTGTTCTCGGTGCTGGGGTTAGATATGACGAACCCCGAGACCGGGGCGGTGCAGCACGTGGTGCTGAATCCGCTGCAGGCCATCCAGTTTGGGTTTATGTACATCGGCACCGTGGTGCAGTTTGTGATTGGGCTGTTCAACCCCGCGACGGCGGCGGACACCGTGTCGAACTCTTCGTCCATCATTGGCATTGCGGCTATGTCGAAAACGTACTTTGATATGGGCGCGGCCTACGCCATCTTCTTTACTGCGATGATTTCGGTGTCGCTGGGCATTATGAACCTGCTGCCCATTCCGCCGCTTGACGGAGGGCGCCTGGTCATTGAGATTTTCCAGAAAGTGTCGCGCAAAGTGGTGTCCATGCGCGCGCTCAACTATATGTCGCTCGCTGGTATGGCGCTGTTCCTCTGCTTCTTCCTGTTCGTCGCGAACCAGGATATCCAAAGGTTCGTATTTGGGAATTGGTAGGTTTGGGTTCCGCGGGCTTGCCGGCCCGCGGAACTGGCCGACGCTGCGGCACCCTGTGGCATCCGATCTTCGTGCGATCCCGGGAACTCGCGTATCTAAGTACGCTTCGCCCCCGCGATCCCCCGAATCTCGGACGCCACAGGGGGACTCGCTGACTTACTAGCGCCAACCTATGCGGTTTGGCAGCAACCTGTGCTGCCTCCCTCCCGCTTCCCCTTCCTCTTCCTTCACCTTCATTTTGCGGCAGAGTTCGTGGAGGGTGAGGGGGTGGGCGCGTTTCGGCGGTACAATAGTGCGACATGCGGTTTGACGCGCGAAGGAAGAAGGAGGGCGGATGTCCTGCACAACAAAGCCGAATCAGGGCACTCACCAGGTCATGGTGGGCAACGTGCCGCTCGGTGGCGGTGCGCCGGTGGTCGTGCAGTCGATGCTGAACGCTCCGGCCGACGATGTCGCGGCGAACCTCGCGCAAATTGAAGCGCTGGCGGCGGCCGGATGCGAAGTGGTGCGCATGGCTATCCCGCGCGCTGCGTGTGTGGGCGCGTTTGCCCAGGTGTGTGCCGCGTCGCCACTTCCTGTGGTGGCTGACGTGCACTTTTCCGCCGACATCGCCGTTCAGGCCGCGCGCCGTGGTGCGGCGAAGCTGCGCATCAATCCCGGCAACATCGGCGGCCTCGGTGCAACCGATGTGGTGCTTGATGCGGCCGGTGAGGCGGGCATTCCCATTCGTATTGGCGTGAATGCGGGTTCGCTCGATGCGGACTTGGCTGCGCGCGATGACCTTACGCTGCCGGAAAAGCTGGCGCACTCTGCCGCCGACTACGTGCGCTACTGTGAAGGCCGCGGCTTTACCGACCTTGTGGTCAGCGCGAAGGCGCATGATGTCATGACTACGGTGGCTACGTATCGCTTGCTCGCGCGCGAACTTCCGCACGTGCCGCTGCACATTGGCGTGACGGAGGCGGGCACCACGTTCCAAGGTGTGATAAAAAGCGCGTGTGGCCTGGGTATTCTGTTGGAAGAAGGCATTGGCGATACGCTGCGCATCTCGCTCACAGATGATCCGGTGCAAGAAATTCGCGCGTGCTGGACGCTGCTGGCGGCGCTCGATTTACGCCGTCGTTCGCCCGAACTTATCAGCTGCCCCACGTGCGGCCGCTGCCAGGTAGATCTCATCGGGCTGGCGCGCGAGGTGGAAGAGCGCAGCAGCGGGTTGGACAAGCCGCTCAAGGTGGCGGTCATGGGATGCGTGGTGAACGGGCCTGGTGAGGCCGCCGACGCCGACATTGGGGTGGCGTGCGGCGCGGGATCGGGCGTGGTGTTTTCCAAGGGAGCAGTCGTTCGCAAGGTGCAGGAAGATGCCATTGTGGACGCTTTGATGGAGGAGATAGGAAAGCTATGACGAACACGAATATCATGCGCATGAGCAGGCTGTATGTGCCCACGCTGAAGGAGGACCCCACCGACGCGGAAATCGCTAGCCACCGGCTGCTTCTGCGCGCCGGCATGATTCGCAAGACCGCTTCCGGCGTGTACACATTTTTGCCGCTTGGCAAGCGCGTGCTGGCGAAGGTGGAGAACATCGTGCGCGAAGAGATGGATGCCATCGGCGCGCAGGAAATCATGATGCCGGCGCTGCAACCGGGCGAACTCTGGCACGAAAGCGGCCGTTGGGACGATTACGGCCCCGAGCTCATGCGCCTCATGGATCGTCACAACCACGAATTCTGCCTTGGGCCCACCCACGAGGAACTCATCACAGCGCTCGTGCGTAACGAATTGCGCTCCTACAAGCAGTTGCCGCTGTCGTTGTACCAGATCCAGGTGAAGTTCCGCGATGAAATTCGGCCGCGCTTCGGCCTGTTGCGCAGCCGCGAGTTCATCATGAAGGACGCCTACAGCTTTCACGCAAGCCAGGAATCGCTGCAGCAAACCTACGACGAGATGAGCGCGGCGTACGGGCGCATCTGTGACCGTATGGATATGGATTACCGCCCTGTTGAGGCCGATCCGGGCCAGATCGGCGGCAGTGTGACCTGCGAGTTTATGGCGCTCGCCGATGCGGGCGAGGCAGAACTCGTGCACTGCACGTGCGGATACGCCGCCAACGCCGAGGCGGGCGACTGCCTGGCGCGTCCGACCGTCTACGACGTGCCGGCCATGGAAAAGATTGCCACGCCGAACGTGCACACCATTGCCGAGTTGGCCGCGTTCTTGGACATCCCCGAGTCGTCCACTGTGAAGGCGCTTTCAGGTAAGAATGATGAAGGCAAGCTTGTTGTCATGTTCATCCCCGGCGACCACGAGCTGAACGAGCTGAAAGCCGAACGTGCGGCGGGTGGCTTTACGTTGCTTACCGACGAGGAAATGGAAGCGTTTGGCCTGCATAAAGGCTCGATGGGCCCGGTTGGTCTGCCCGAGGAAGCGCACGTCATCGCGGCGCGCAGCCTACAGGCCGTGCCGAAGTGGGTCGTTGGTGCGAACGAAGACGGCTACCACTACGTGGGTGCTCAGCTGGGTGTTGACTTCGAAGTGGACGAATGGGCCGACCTCTGCATCGTGAAGCCGGGCGACAGCTGCCCGAAGTGCGGGCTTCCGCTGGAGGGCGCACGCGGCATTGAGGTGTCGCAGGTGTTCCAACTGGGCGACAAATACTCGCGCGCCATGGGTGCTACGTACATGGCGGAAGACGGCTCTGAGCAGCCGTTCCTCATGGGTTGCTACGGCGTGGGCGTTTCGCGCACCATGGCCGCCATCGTGGAACAGCACAACGACGAAAACGGCATCTGCTGGCCGCTCACTGTCGCGCCGGCGCACGTGTGCGTCATCCCGCTGGTGGTGGGCGACGACTTGGTACAGCCTGCCGCGGAGAACCTCGCCACTGATCTGGCGAAACTGGGCTTGGAAGTAGTTATTGACGACCGCAAGGAGCGCGCAGGCGTGAAGTTCGCTGACGCCGACCTTATTGGCTGGCCCCTGCAGGTAGTGGTGGGAAAGCGCGGTCTGGCCGAGCAGAAGGTGGAAATCAAGTCCCGCCGCACGGGAGCGCGCCGCGACATTCCGCTGGTGGCACTTACCGATGCCATCGCGTTCGCGCAGCGCAACACGAAGGTGTGGGGCTCTGAGGTTGACCTGTTCAGCGGCTTGTTTGAGTAGGTTTGTGACGGCTATGTCGACAAACACTATCAAGGCAATTCTGTTTGATTTGGACGGCACGTTGCTCGATACGCACGATTTGCTGTTGGACTCGTTTCGCCACACGGTGCGCGAAGTGCTGGGCTGTACCATTCCCGACGAGCGTCTGATGGCGAAGGTGGGGCAGCCCCTCAACACGCAGATGTGGGATTTCACCGACGACGAAGCCGTCCACGACGAGCTGTGTCGGGTGTACCGCGAGTACAACGCGAGCGTGCATGACAAGCTGATTCGCATCTTCCCGGGGACGCAGGAAGTGCTGGATGAACTGCACAAACGGGGCTACCGTATGGGTGTGGTTACCTCAAAGCGTCACGAGCCTGCGCTGCATGGTTTGTCCACGTTTGAACTGTGTGACGCGTTCGACTTCGTGGTGGGCTCCGACGATTGGCCCACCCACAAGCCCGATCCGGGCCCGGTACGCCACGGTTGTGAGCTTTTGGGGTTGGATCCAAGTGAGTGTGTCTATGTGGGCGACAGCCCCTTTGACATGCAAGCCGGAAACGGCGCTGGCTGCGTCACCGTAGCCGCCCTTTGGGGCATGTTCCCCGCAGAAGTCCTCTGCGCCGAACACCCCGCCTATGAATGTAAAACTATCAGCGAACTACCTGCGCTGATGGAACAACTTTAACAGAGCCAAGCGCCTCGCACAGGGGAGCGCGAGCGGGAGCGCTCACCTGGTGCGAGGCGCTACTTTCCTCACCCACTCTTGCGCTACTTCGACGAATGCCCTGGCGGCGGCGCTGGCTGTTGCTTCGGAGCGGAGGACGAGGGCTATTTCGCGGTTGACGGGGACTTCGGGTGGCATGGTTACCAGGGGAAACGGGGCGTCTTTTACGATGAGGGAGGGAAGCACGCCAAAGCCCAGACCGGCGCTCACGAGTGACATAGCGGCGTAGTCGCTGGTGATGGAGAAGCGCACGTGTGGCTCCACGGCGTTGGCGCGGAAGACGGCGTCCATCTCGGTATCTTCGCCGCTTTCCAGTCGTATGTAGGGTTCCGCGGCAAGCGCTGCGGCAGGGAAGTGCTTCGCAGCAGCCAGCGGGTGATCGGGTGATACCGCGATAAGCATGGGGTCACTTGCCAGCGGCACGGCCTCCAGACCGCGCTTAACGGGCAGCACCGCAAAGCCGCAGTCGAAGTCGCCGCGGCGCACGGCTTCTTCGAGTTTCGCCTGGTCGTCGATGCAGGCGATGTCAAGGTCGACCGCGGGATGTCTCCGCAAGAACTCCTTTGCCATGCCGGGGAGCCACTGGATGGCCGTGCTGGTGAACGCGGCCACGCGCACCGAACCGCCCTCGAGGTGCTGGAGGTCGGCCAGGCGCGCAGCTAGCCGCCGCTCAGCGTTCACGACGTCGCGCGCGTACGTCAGCAAATCCGCGCCTTCGGCCGTGGGCCGCGCGCCGCCGTACTCGCGCACCAACAGCGGTACGCCCAACTCTTTCTCCAGCGCGTTCACCAGGTAACTCACGCCGGCCTGCGTGTAATCCAACTCGCGCGCGGCCTCCTTGAAGCTGCCGGTTTCAGCCACCTTGAGAAACGCCTCATACTTTTGGTTGCTCACCAGAGCCTCCGTTCGCCATCATCCACGCCGCATGCTCCTTCCACCATAGGCTTTGCCACCTCCATTAACAAGTACTTCTTGAAATCTCAAAAAGAAACTCTCGTTTTACTTTCATTCACTCAACGGATACCATGTGAAGAAATCCATTCCAGAGAATCAACCGCCCCGCATGGATGAGGTCGGATGTTCTGTGCTGCTTGCCGCAGCGCCCAGGCACTAAAAGGAGGCGGGCGTGTCCCGATTGATGGACATACGAGCAATCTGCATCGCTAGTGTGGTGCTGCAAACCATCATTTTCGGGTCGGGCAGTGCCATCACGAAGCTCGCCTACGAAAGCATTTCGCCGCTGTGGTGTATGGCCCTGCGTTTTGGGTTGGCTGCGCTTGTGTTTGCGGTGCTGTTCGGGCCTCGTATGGTGCGCGGACTCAAGGGCGCGCGCCTGTCCGACTGGCTGCCGGCCGCGCTGTGCATGGCGGTGTCCTACCTTTCCTGCAACATTGCGTTAGACCTGACCACAGCCACGAATGTAGGTTTTCTTATGGCGCTGCCCGTGGTGTTCACGCCCATTCTGGCGGCCATCGTGCTGCGCCGCCGCTATCGCCTGGTGCACCTGCCCTTCCAGGCGGCGGTCGTGGTGGGGCTCTACCTGCTGTGCTCCAGCGGCGGCTCGTTCACGTTCGGCCTGGGCGAGTTCTGCGGCCTGCTGACCGCAGTGTCGCTGGCTGGTGCCCTCGTGTTCGGCGAGCGCGGGCTCGCGCGCATGGACGTGGTCACGGTGTCGGGCACGCAAATCTTCGTGACGTTTATCGCGTCGCTTGCCGGTGCGCTCCTGTTCGATCAGCCCCTCAACGTGGCCGCTGTGCAGCCTATCGCTTGGGGGACGGTGGTGTTCCTCGCCATCGCCAGCACCTGCCTCACGTTCGCGTTGCAGAACATGGCACTTACTCGCCTGCCCTCCGCCACGGTATCTATGCTGCTCACGGGCGAGCCTATCTTCACGGCGCTGTTCTCCTGGGGCATCCTGGGCGAGACGCTGACCGCTGTGGGCCTGGCCGGTGCCGCCCTTATCATCGTTTGCGTTATCGCCGAAACTTGGATCGACGGGCGCGCCGAGGCCGCTGCGCGCGGTGGAGAAGAAGCCGCCGCACTCGCCGCTCCCGCCTTGGAGCCGCTTTCGGCACTCGCTGACGCCACGACATCCGCCTCTCTCACGGTGCCGCACCTCACACCGTCCCAGCCTCAGCGCGCCTACGAACGCCCCTAGCCAGCTTCCGCACCCCGCTACATCCCGCGCACTTCGCGCGCGTGTTGCCGTGCCGTTCCCTTTTCTCGACAAACTGGCTCATCGCATTGCCCTTTGGGGCGTTTTGGTGCATCATGGAGAGAAGAGGCCGGCCGGTGCTGCGCGCTGGCGGGCCGAACCGCGACGAAGGAGGCTCTTATGGCAACCATAGGCGACGGATTCAAAGACATTTTCCTGGCGGGCATCGGTGCGATGGCCATCACCGCCGAGAAATCGAAGGACCTGGTGGATCAGCTCATCACGAAGGGCGAACTCACGGTTGACCAGGGCAAGCAGATAAATTCCGAGCTCAAGCACAAGGCTGACGACCTGGCGGCGTCTGTGCGCTACGACGCGCTGGAGGCCCGCATGGCCGTCATGACTCCCGAAGAACGTGCGGAGTTCGCCGCGAAAGCCGCCGAAATTGCGGCAAAGGCGAACGCGAAGGCTGCCGAAGACAGCGCGGCGCAAGCCGAGGTGGGCGACGCTTCCGAGGTAAAGACGTCAGAACCCGTGCCCGACGCGCCCGCGTGCGGCACTACCACCGCGGCCCAAACGCCCGGCGTCTAGCGCCCGCATCTGGCAACTCAAGCACGGCGCGACCAGCCCATGGCGGACAACACGCTGCTCAAATACTTCTTCAGTTCCGGCGCGGAGATCGACCCCGAAGGGCGGTTCAATCTCAGCCGCAAAACGCGCACGCGCCGGCTGAAGGAAATCTACGGCATCCTGCAAAAGCACCACTTCCTCAAAGGCTTCGCGCCTGAGGAATTCCGCGCCATGTTGGAAGACCTCGGCCCCAGTTTCGTGAAAATTGGCCAGACACTGTCCACCCGTTCGGAAATACTGCCGAAAGCCTACTGCGACGAGTTGGAAAAACTCCAGATGGAGTGTGACCCGCTGCCCTTCGATCGCATCCTGGCCGCGCTCGACGACATCTACGGCGAGCGCCAGGGCGACATCTTCGACGCCATCAGTCCCACGCCGCTCGGGTCGGCGTCGCTTGCGCAGGTGCACAAGGCGCGCCTGGTCACGGGCGAAACCGTGGCCGTAAAAATCCAGCGCCCGGGCGTGAAAGCCACCATGGCGCTCGACATCGACATCATGCGCATGGTGGCGCGGCAAGCCTCGCGCTTCATGAAAGACGAGCAGATGCTCGATCTGCGCGATGTGGTGGAGGAACTCTGGGCCACCTTCCTTGAGGAAACCGACTTTGCACGCGAAGCGGCGAACCTCCAAGAGTTCGCGCGGCTGAACGAGAATGTGGCATTCATTGAGTGCCCGAAGGTGTATCCGGAGCTGTGCGGCGAATACGTGCTGGTCATGGAGTACATCGACGGCATTCCCATCCTGGCGACCGGCCGTTTGCAAGCCGCCGGCTACGACTTGGAGGAAATCGGCGAGAAGGTGCTCGACAACTACGCCACGCAAATTCTCGACCACGGCTTCTTCCACGCCGACCCGCATCCGGGCAACATCCTCGTGCGCGACGGCAAAATAGTCTACATCGACCTGGGCATCATGGGCCGCCTGTCGCCGCGCGACCGCGCCGGGTTCGGCAACATCATTCAGGCCGTGGGTATGCAAAGCTCCACCGAGCTGAAAGACGCGCTTATGTCCTTTGCCATTGCGAAGGACAACGCGGCTATCGACCACACGCGCTTCCTTGCTGACCTGGACTTACTGTTGGAGGATTACGGCTCGTGCGACGTGGGGGACATCGACATCGGCCAGTTCCTGAACGACATTCTCATGCTGACGCGCTCGTGCAAGGTGACGCTGCCCTCGTCCATCACCAGTGTCTCGCGCGGCATCGTGACGCTGGAGGGCACCATCGCGCCATTCATTCCGAACGAAAACGTGGTGTCCATCATCAACGCGCACATCAATCGCACGAAAGACCCGCGCGATGAACTGGTGTCCGCCATGGAAGACCTTGCGCTGGCGCTGCGCTCGTCGACGAAGGGTTCGCTCGACGCGGCGCAGTACTCCGGCGAGGCGCTGAAAATGCTCACCCGCGGCCAGCTGAAGGTGAACACCGAGGTGCTGGGAAGCGAGGCCCCGCTCACGCACCTGGGCACCATCGTGAATAGGTTGACTATCGGCATCATCATTGCGGGCCTGTTCATCGGCTCCAGCATGTTGGCCCTCTCTGGCATGGAGCCGCGCCTTTTAGGCGTCCCCGTCCTCGCCTTCTTCGGCTACCTCGGCGCCGCCGTCCTGAGCATCTGGGTAGTAGTAGACATAGCCCGACGAAAGTAACGTATGTCATTGTTTTCCCTGATCAGCAGGATCAAATGCAAGCAATATGTTTTCTCAAGGGAGGCTGCATGCACAGCGTTTTCATCTAGTTGTCTGCCAATCTTCACACATTAGTGGTTGCGATCTGCTAAACTTTAATTACGTTCCAGCCCGCTGATAAGAACCCCTGGGTTCTTCCTTGAAAGAGGATAGGTGGGTTGGTCATTTTTCGAAGCGGTAATAGACCGTATCTCCATTTTTGAATAGATCGCCTTCGCCCTTGATTGCGCTTTGTATGATCTCATATGATCTTGCATCGCCGCGCTCCCATTTTCTTTGGATAGCCCAGCAGCAGTAGTCCGCTACTTGAAGGTTTACATCGCTTTCCGATCTATGATGATAAAGTTTGTAAGGTATATTCTTCTCTGCAAGACATCCGTTCATATACTTCTTCAGCGCACCTCGTAGGTCACCTAGCTTTTTCTTTACAGGGATACTGTCTGTAATCACAACTACGCTGTCTGCATCTTCGAGGTTTTCTTGGTTAAATACAAATCCTACAAGCCACTGAAATACCTTCAAATAAAGAGTCGCCTGATCTCTGATAGCTGGGTTTGTCATGTTTTTTCGAATAATTACTGAGTAAACCGAAATGTCGTTCAAGTGTTTTTCAATAACATTGAACACGGCATCCCTGACCGCCTGTTTGTCTTCTGTGGCGTGAAATTTATGAGCGTCTCTGCACTTCTTGGGGTCAATGCCATCTTCCAGGCAGTCATATTTGACTGACGAAAGTTCCTGTACGTGTTTAAAGGGGCGGCTCATGACTACGCACGTCATGATGAAGTGCTTCGATCCTTTTTGGGAAAAGTCGAAGTTGCCTGCTTCATCTAAATACATGTAATAACGTGCGCCCATGGTGGCCTTTCCTTTGTTCGGGTATCGGGAGAGGGATCCCTCGCTAGTTTGTTGTTGTCATTGCTTTCTCTGCTAAATACTGGTTCTCTTGCTTTGGCAATTTTGACCTATCTTAAACTTTTATTTAAAGATCATCAAACTAATCTATACGTCATAATTTATATAAATTGATAAGTCTGGCGGTGTCTGGTTCTGATGCCCTTTTATATCCTTTCAATATCCGATATTGTCTTCCATATCGAAATTTCCGAGATAAGTAGAAGTAAAATCCCAGTTCACAGGCAAGTGTGCTAGTGCAAACATATGTTCAGGAAATCAATAGTTGCGGAAAATTCCAACTGGAAGTGGTCGCTTCCTTTTCTTCGCAACCGTAGGCTTAGGGGTAGGCTATGATGGAGGTAACGAAGAAAGGGCACGGATCATGAACGTGGAGATTGCTGAGCGCTTGGCGGCGCGGCGCAGGCAGGCGGGGTTGTCGCAGGAGGCGCTGGCGGCGCAGTTGGGTGTGTCGCGACAGGCGGTGTCGAAGTGGGAGCGCTCGGAGTCGTCGCCGGACACTGACAACCTTATTGCGCTCGCGCAACTCTACGGCGTGTCGCTCGATGAGCTTTTGTATGTGGGCGATGACATCAAGGACGATGTCACGTTTGAAGCGGCCGACCGCGCCGCTGAGCGCGCAACGGGGGAGGCGGGGCCGCAGGCTGCTGCGCCCGCTGCTGCGGCTGGTTCGTCCGCTGCGGCTCAGACTCCCGGTGCCACCGACTCCGCCACCGAAGCCGCGACAGCTCCTGCGGGCGCGGCGCCGGACGCAGAAGAAAGCCAGCCCGCCAGCGCGTCTGACCCCGCCAAGCAGAAGGTGCACATCGGTTTCGACGGTATCCACGTGCTTGATGGCGATGACTACGTGCACGTGTCGTGGCGCGACGGCGTTCACGTGAAGGAAAGCAAGAAGGGTGACGAGGTTCACGTCGGCTGGGATGGCATCCATGTGAAGGAAGGTTCGCGCGAGGAGCGCCGGGCAGATCGCGCGGCCGAGCGCCAGGAACGTCGCGCCCGCGAACACGCTCAGGGGCACGAATGGGCCAGCGCGGAAGGCATCGGCGATAACGAGGTTATCATCGACGGCGACGGCGTGGTTATCAACGGCGAACACTTTGACGACTGGCGCGACGCGCACGACCGGTACGGCTACGGCCATATCCACGAGGGTCGCTGGGACGAACCCTGCGGCTACACGGTGTGCGGCGAGCGCTTCGATACGCTGGAGGCGGCTCGCGCCAAATACGGCCCTGAAGTGGGAAAAAGCATCCCCGTTCGCAAGCACTACCTGCGCGCGTTCGAGAAATCGTGGGTGAAGTTCCCCTATCCGCTCATCGTGATTTTGGCCTACCTGCTGATCGGCATCTTCCAAGACGCGTGGGGCCTAGGGCTGTTTTTGTTCTTCACCATTCCGCTGTATTACATGGTGGGTCACGCCATCGGGCGGCAGCGTCTGGCACCGCTCGTCGCGGGCGCGTATCCCATCCTGGTCACGGCCTGGTTCTTCTACATGGCATTCGTTGAGAATGCGTGGCACCCCGCGTGGGTGTCGTTCCTTACCATTCCGCTGGTGGAGTGGCTTGTGCACAGCCTCTCTCGCTGGTGGCGCCGTCGCAAGCGCGCCAAAGACGCCGCGGCAGCAGCGCCCATTGAGGTGGAAGCAGAGGCGGAAGCGGTGGGGAATAACCCCTCGTCAACGGGTCAGTAGGCGCGCGGCAGGCGGCTGCGCACCGCGCGTGCCGCCTCTTTCCCTCGGCGCTTCGTGCCCCCTTTCCCCAACGCCTCGCGTACGCCGTTCACCCGCCCCACCAGTTGTGGAGTTTCCCGCACAACCACCCCACTTCGCAAAGTTTCCGACCCGATCGGCCGCACAAACCCCCATACTAGGCAGTCGCTTCACACGAAATTCTTTCTCGGTTCTCTTCGCGCATCGACCAATGCCGCCGACAGATTGCAGAAAGCGGCTCGAGTCAAGCGCACACGCACGCCGCAGGAGCGGGTGCACACACGGTAGCGAGCCGCAGGGTGCGGGCGCCCGTCGAAGAGAAACGGAATACTCTATGTCTCATTTTGCCGACCTCGGCTTATCCTCGGCTGCGCTCGCAGCTGTTGAGCGTCTGGGCTACGATGCCCCCACCCCCGTGCAGGAGCAGGCCATTCCGCTGGTTTTGGAAGGTCGCGACCTCATTGCCGCCGCCTCCACCGGCACCGGTAAAACGGCCGCCTTCCTGCTGCCTACGCTGAGCACGCTTCCGCGCGCCAAGGGCCGCAACCGCGCCCCGCGCGTGCTGGTGGTAAGCCCCACCCGCGAACTCGCCCAGCAAATCGCCCGCACGTGCATGCAGATTTCGCGCAAGACCGGCCACTTCGTCACCACGGTGTTCGGCGGCACGCCCTACGGCCCGCAGATCAAAGAGCTGCGCGGCGGTACCGACGTGCTCATTGCCACGCCCGGCCGCCTGAAGGACCTCATGAAACGCGGCGTCGTGGACCTGGGCAGCGTGCAGGTGCTGGTGCTGGACGAGGCCGACCGCATGCTTGACATGGGCTTTCTGCCCGACGTCACCACCATTGTGGACGCCACGCCCGACTGCCGTCAGACGCTTCTGTTTTCGGCCACCATCGACCGCTCCATCGAGCGCAACCTGGGTTCGCTGTTGAACAACCCGGCCATCGTGGAAGTTGCCCGCAACGGCGAAACGGCGAAAACGGTGGCGCAGTACATGATGCCCATCAAGAACTACGACAAGCCCGAGCTGCTGCGCGCGGTGCTTGAGGAAAAGGGCTCCGAGCGCGTTATCGTGTTCGCCCGCACGAAGAACCGCACTGAGGACTGCGCCGAGGCGCTGTGCGATGCCGGTTATCGCGCCGAGTCCATCCACTCCGACAAGTCGCAGGGTGCTCGCCGTCGCGCGCTGGAGAACTTCCGCCGCGGCAAGACGTCCATCCTGGTGGCGACCGACGTGCTGGCGCGCGGCATCGACGTGCCCGACGTGGATCACGTCATCAACTTCGACCTGCCGGACATGCCCGAGGACTACATCCACCGCATCGGCCGCACGGGCCGCGCGGGCGAAGAGGGCTACGCCATCTCGTTCGTGACGCGCGAGACCAGCCGCACGCTGCGTGATATTGAGCGTCTGATCGGCAAGGACATTCCGTTCATGGAACTGGAAACCTACGAGCTTGACCCGGCGGTTATCAAGCCGAAGAAGGGTGGCGCGAAGCAGGGCGGTTCGAAGGGTTACGGCAAGAATTACGCGAAGCAGGGTGGGCGTCCTGCCGGCAAGGGCGGCTACCGTTCTTCCGAGAGCCGCAGTGGGAAGCCGGCGCACGCGCGTGGCGGCGCTGGTTCTGGCGCTGGCGCGAGTGTAAGCGCTGGTTCGCGCGAGCGTTCCGAGGGCGCGGGTACGAGGCGCTTCGAAGGTGCCGGCAAGCCGGCCGGCGCAGGTAAGGGCGGTTACCGCTCTGGCAAGCCGGGTGGCCGCAGCGCCGAGGCGCGCTACGACCAGGGACGCAAGGCCGAAGGCAAGCAAACCGCCAAGAAGCAGCGCTCCAAGAAGAGCGAGGGTGGCTACGATTACAGCCGCTTCGCCAAGTCGGCCGAGCGCGAGCAGGTTGAGACGTACTAAGCCTCTCACCGGCGCACTTATAGTAGTAGGTAACAGTGGCGACCTTTCGGGGTCGCCACTGTTTTTTCGCTTTGGCAACGGGTGGCGCCGTAAGCGGTCGTAGAAAGCGCGTGGCAGCTTTGCGGTAAGTAGAGTTCGGCGTGTGCGGTATTATGTGCGGGACTGAATCCGCACCGCGCACGCAGGTGGCGGGCGACGACGTGGGAAAGGATGTACTCGATGGCACAGGTAGATGCGCAGGCGTGGCAGACGTTTGCCGAGGCATACGCGTTCGTGGGAAACTCGCTGTTGACGCCCCTGACACAAACGCCGCACGTAGGCATTGACCCGGCGTTTTGGCAGGAGTTCCCCAACTTCGACGATGTGCAGGTGACCCGCGCCATCGAAACGTGTGCCGCTTACGCGCGCGGAGCTGCCGCGCTTCCCGAGGACGAGGCCGTCCAGCGCGCGGCGGTTGAACACACTCACCTGTTCATTGGCCCGCCCTCGCCGGCCGTTCCTCCCTGGGAAACCATGCATCGCAACGGCGGCACGTCCGTCGGTTTCGGCGAGGCCACCTTCGCCATGCGCGCGCTCTTGCGCGGAGCGGGCCTAGAGCTGTGCAACGAGAATCGCCAGTATGAGGACCACCTGGGCATTGAATTGCTGCTGCTGTCCGAGTTGTGCCGCCGTCGGGCGGAAGCGCTCGAAGGGGGCGCGAACGCCTCCGATGCCGCCGAGGGTGCGGCGAAAGTGCTCGCCTACCTGGAGGAACGCCCGCGCTCCTGGGCGGCAACTTTCCACGAGCGCGTGGCTGCCGAACGCCCCGGCGGCTACTACGACGGCCTGACCGCCCTCGCCAGCGCTCTGTTGGATGCCCAAGCGCACCTTTTGTCTTAACCGCTGTGCACCTTTTCCGGTGCTATAATACCTATGACTTGTTACATTGCGACAATAGGGGTGCGAGCAGGTCAACGCAAAGGGGCAGGGGGCGAAAGCGGACGTGTTTGGCGTGCTGACGACATGCTATCTCTTCCTCGGCGGCGCAGGCGCGGGGGCGCTCGTTGTGCTTGCGGCGCTTGAGGCGGCGAACGCCCGCAGTCGCTTCGCCTATCCTCCACGCGTTATCTCACGCGTTGAACGCGCCTTCGCATTGCCCGACGAGTTCTTTGTCCGCGCCTGGCCGCTGTGTTTCGTCACGATGGCGCTCGGCGTGCTGTGTCTGCTCTTTGACCTGGGACGACCCGACCGCTTGCTGAACCTGGTGATGTCGCCGGCCCCTTCGGCCATCGCAGTGGGGGCCTACGCCCTGGCGGCCGCGCTCGTCTGTGCGGGCGCGTTCGCGCTGACGGAACTGCTCGATGGACCGCGCGTCAAACCGACGGCCCTCTTTGTGGCATCCGCCTTAGGCGCAGCCGCCGGCCTCGTGGCGCTTGCTTACACCGGCGTGCTTTTGCAGGGGCTGGCCTCGGTGCTGTTCTGGCAGACGCCGCTGTTACCGCTGCTGTTCTCGCTCTCGTCGCTGTCGTGTGGTGTCGCGTGCGCGTTTATGGGTGCGGTGTTCGTGGAGGCGCGCCGTCCGTTCGCCCGTCCGCTTGCGCGCCTCGCGCGCGTCGATGGGGTGCTCATCGTGCTGGAGGCGCTGTGTTTAGTGGTCTACCTTGTGTGGGGCCTGTCGGCGGAAGGCACGGTACCGGCGGCAAAAGCGCTGATAGCGGGCGACCTTCGCTGGCTTTTCTGGGGCGGCGTGGTGGCAGGTGGCCTCGTGGGCCCGTTCGTGTTGGAGCGGTTTCTCACGCACGGCAACAGCCGTACGCAGCTGCTCTGGATTGCAGCGCTGCTGGCGGCAGGCGGGCTGGCGCTGCGCTTCGCCCTGACGGGGGCTGCGGCTTACGACGTAACGCAGATGCCGGAGGCACTGTTTGGCCTGATGATGGAATGAGGGCGGCCCGCCCGCGCAGCGCACGCCACCAGCGAGGCGCCGGCGCACGCGCACAAGGCCGCCATGGAAGTGAAAGGCGAAGGCATGAAACCACGCAAACCGGAGCGCGTGACGAAGGACGCGCCCTACGAGCTCACCGACAAAGAGGCTGAGATTCGCGCCGCCACGTCGTATGTGCCGCGCAAGTCGTCGCGCAACGGCGCGGTCATCTTCAGCATGGCGGTGTTCATCGCAACGTGCGCTGTTGTGCTGGCGGTAGCGTTTTTGCTCACGGGACACATTGGGCCAGGCGCGCTCACGGTTATGTTGGTGGTGGCCCTTTTGGTGGTGTCGTGCACGCACATTGCACTGTCCTGGGAAAAGGTGGTTGTGCTGCGGTTCGGCGTGCTCAACCGCGTGGTGGGGCCGGGGCTGTACTTCACCATTCCCATCATTGAACACGGCACTATCCGCGTGGATCAGCGCACCATCGCCACGCCGTTCTTCGCCGAGAAAACGCTCACGGCCGACCTTGTTCCCGTGACGGTGGACGCGGTGCTGTTTTGGGTGGCGCGCGACGCCGAGCGTGCGTGCACCGAGGTGGAAGATTACTATGCCGCCGTGTCGTTTCTCGCGCAGACGGCCATGCGCGAGGCCGTGGGCCGCTCGACGGTGGCCGAGGTGGCGCTGCGCCGCGACCAGCTGGATGCCGAAATTAAGGGCGACATCGAGAAAGAGGCCGCGAACTGGGGCGTTGACATCATTTCGGTGAAGGTGCGCGACATCATCATTCCCGATGAGCTGCAAGAAGTGATGTCGCTGGAGGCCCAGGCCGACCGCGAGCGCAACGCGCGCATGACCGTAGCCGGCGCAGAGGCCGACCTCGCCGAGATGCTGCGCGAAGCCGCCGACATCTACGGTGACCCCGCCGCCGCGCTCAAGCTGCGCACCATGCTCATGCAGTACGACACTGTGAAGAAGTCGAAGGGTGCGGTGGTTACCGTGCCAAGCGCGCTGTCCGACGGCTTCACCGACGCGGCCGCCCGCGCGGTGGAAGGCGAGCCACGATGACGCGCAGCCTTGTTGATTGCGCGAACCTGCCCCCGATAGCCATCTGCGACGATGTGCGTCTGCTATCATGGAATGATAATCGCCCGACTGAGAGAAAGCCCCTATGACCCCGCTTGATTCCTTCGAAATTGACTACAGCAGCGGCCTGCCGGTATGGATTCAGGTGAAGAACCGCATTGCCTACCTCATTGGAACGGGGGAGTACGTTGCGGGCGATAGGCTGCCCACGGTGCGCGCGCTGGCGGTAGACTTGGACATCAGCTACAACACCGTGAACCGCGCCTATATGGACTTGGAGCGCGACGGCTACATCACCACGCGCAAGGGCCGCGGCACCTTCGTCGCCGAGCGCCACGAGGTGGGAGCCGCCCGCGCCACCGACACCCCCCTCGAACTGCTGGCAGACGACCTCATCCGCGCCTGCGCCAACTCCGGCATGCGCGAAGACGACATCCTCAGCTTCGTGGAAGCCCGCCTCGCCCTGAGGAAAATGGTAGGGGCGAAGTAGCCCGCCACCCCGTCCTTCCGTACTGATCTCGCGCACATTCTCGCCGATATTCTCCGCATATGGTGCGGAGAATGTGCCAACAATCTTCGCACGCTTGTGTGACCTCTTCGCCAACTTCCCCTCGCTCTATTCCCAAACTAGATTAGTCTGATCGTTTGATTGTCGCAAGACATTGTGATAATGTGACAAGAAAGGATTTGGCCAATTCTTATCAGGTACGTACGGGGGATATTCCTGTAGGATGGCGAACAGGGGATATCCTGACGAATCTTCGAGGAGGAGCAATGTCAGGAACGAAAAGTCCGCATGCCGGGCTCACACGACGGAGTTTTCTCAAAACAACCGGCGCCGTAGCAGGCGCGGCTGCGGTGGCGGGAGGCGCGTTGCCGGCCATGCAGGCACTGGCGGCAGATTCCGGCGCGAGCGCAGCCGATGCGGGAGAAAAGGTCATGCCAGGCAGGTGCTTTTTCGGCGGCTGCTTCTCATGCAACTACAACGTGACGGTGCGCGACGGGCGCGCTGTGAAGGTGTCGCCCGACCCCGATGCCCTGTTCGGAAGGCGTCCCTGTCTCAAGGGCTATTCGCTTCCGCAGCGCATGTATTCGCAGGAGCGCATCAAGTACCCCATGAAGCGAGTCGGCGAGCGCGGCGAAAACAAGTGGGAGCGCATCTCGTGGGACGAGGCCATTGCCACCATCACGGAGAAGTGGAAGGGCTACATCGATGAATTCGGCGGTCAGTCCATTCTTGTGAGCACCGGCTCGTCGGGCGCGCGTTTTACCGTGTCGGGTGCCAGCCGTTTAGAGAACATTCTCCAGTTCACGAACGTGGAAATGTGCGCCGACTGGGCGGTGTATCACGGCTTGCATCGCGTGTATGGCAACCCTGCAACGGGCATCATGACCGCGCCCGGAAACGAGCCGTTCGAAGAGGACATTTTCAACGCGAAAACAGTTTTCATGTGGGGTAACAACCTTTCCGAAACCTACGTGCAGCGCTGGCGCTACCTGATGGAAGCGCAAAAGCAAGGCGCGAAAATTATCTCGATTGACCCCAACGAGACCACGGTTTCCGCGCACGCGGACGAGTGGTACGCTTTGCGTCCCGGATCGGACCCGGCGCTCATTTTGTCGATGGTTCAGGTAATCATTGAAGAAGACCTGCACGACGTGGCGTACTTGAAGCGCGACACGGTGGGCCCCTTCCTCGTGCGCGAGGACACGAAAGAATTTTTGCGGATGAGCGACCTGGGCGTTGCGCCCACCGAAGGTCCCGTCAATCCGCAAACGCGTAAGCCCACCATCATTGACCCGCCGGTGGTGTGGGATGCGGCGGCCAACAAGGAGATGTCGTCTGCCGAATCGACCGACCCTGCGCTTGAGGGCTCGTGGACTGTTGCCGGCATCAAGGTGACGACCGCCTACAGCCTCATGGTGGAAAGCGTGCAGGAGTACAAGCCCGAGACGGTGGCGGACATCGTTGAGTTGTCGTCCGAGGACATTCGCCGCCTCGCCCGCTTGGCCACGGAAGGCCCTGTCTCCCACATGTTCGGCCTTGGATTGCAGGCTTACGACAACGGCTTGCAGTTTGGCTCGGGCCTGGGGTTGCTGCTTGCGGTCACCGGCATGGTGGGCAAGCCCGGTGCGGGTGTTCAGGCCACGGCGTTCATGGGTATGCGCAATGCCCAATTCCTGTTCCCAACAGGTACGTTCACAACCACCATCCCCGTGCTTCATCTTCCTGAGGTTATGGAAACGGGTATGTTTAAGGGTAAGAAGTACCCGCCGTTCAAGTCGCTCTACATCAGGGGGTCGGCGTTCGTCGGCGGCAGGCCGGACAAGAATAAGCTCATTGCCGAGATCATCGACAAGCTGGAATTCATCGTGTGTCTTGACGTCGCCTTCACCGATTCGGCGCTCTATGCCGACATCGTTCTTCCCGCCGCGCATTACTACGAGGTTGAGGACGTGTACGGCTCGCCGCTGTCCTACCACATGCAGCATGCGCCGAAGATTGTCGAGCCGGCGTTCGAGGCGAAGCCCGACTTGCAGGTGGCGAAACTTCTCGCCGAGGGCTTGGGCGTGGGGAAGTACTTCGAGGGCGACGACGAGTCGTGGCTGCGCGCACAGCTGGACTTCCCTGCGCTGAAAGCCCAGGGCATCACGCTTGATGCGCTGCGCGAGAAGAAGGACATGCGCTACATTCCGGCGGGCGTGGCCTATAAGGACGGGAAGTACTACACGCCCACGGGTAAGGTTGAGTTCTACTGCGAGAAGCCGCGTCCGCGCGTTGACCTGGGACTTGACTTGGACGTGGCACCCGAGCGCCTGCCGCGCTTCTTCCCGCCCCACGAGGCGTGGCCGGAGACGGAAACCATGAAGAAGTATCCGCTCATCCTTATTCCCGAGCATTCGCGCGGCCGCTTCCACACCGGTGGTTTCGATGGCGTGTGGCTCAATGAGATTGAACGAGGCCCCATCGTTCGCATGAATATCGAGGACGCAAAGGCGCGCGGCATCGAGGATGGCGACGACGTTGAGGTGTTCAACGATCGCGGCAGTGGCGTGGCGCGCGTGGTGCTCGACGCGGGCAAGCGTCCCGGCATGCTGCAGTACCCGAAGGGCCTGCAAGGTCGTCAGTACAAAGCGGGGGACCTCGCATCGCTGTGTTCGTTGCACATGGATCCCTTTGCGGTGAACTCATCGTTCAGCGATACGTGCGTCGAAGTGCGTAAGTGGGATGGAGGGAGCAAATAATGGCTGCTCAGAGATTCGGATTCGTAATTGACACCAAGCAGTGCGTCGGGTGTCACACCTGCGCGGTACTGTGCAAAAGTGAGAATAACATTCCGGACGGCCTGTGGTGGAACCGCATACTGACCGACGGCGGAGAAAGCATCGACGCGTTCGGCGGTTCGTACCAGGCGGCCTCGCGCACGTTCATTCCGATGGCTTGCCAGCACTGCGACAATCCGGCGTGTGTAAAAGTGTGCCCGGTGGGTGCCACCTACAAAGACCCGGAGACGGGCGTTGTGCGCCAGGACTTCGACAAGTGCATCGGCTGCCGCATGTGCATGGCGGCCTGCCCCTACACCGGTGTGCGCTCGTTCAACTGGGAAGAGCCGCAGTATTCGGTTGATCACACTATGGGGGATGCCGACGCGCCCGCCCACCAGAAGCACGTGGTAGAGAAGTGCACGATGTGCTGGCACCGCTTGGCGAAAGGGGAGAACCCGCTGTGCGTTGACGGGTGCCCGGCCTATGCCCGGTTCTGGGGTGATTTCAACGACCCCAACTCCGAGGTTTCGCGGCTTATTCGCGAGCGGGAGCATATGCGCTTGCTTGAGGACCGCGGCACGGAACCCTCTGTGTACTATCTCGTCTAGGCGATTAGGAGACAATCATGTCTGAGAACACTCAGGCGGCGAAGGCCGCCAAGGCTTCTGCTGCCACATTCGGGGGCAAGGGGCTCAACCTTGGTATCGCCGTGGCGGCGGTGGTCACGGTTGCGGGTATTGGTTTGTGGATAATGCAGTTGACCGGCGGCCTTGTGCAGACGAACATGCGCAACCTGGACTCGTGGGGCCTCTACATCACCATGTTTATGTTCCTGGTGGGCTTGTCGGCCGGTGGCCTCATCATTTCGAGTGTGCCGCGCGCGTTCGGGATGAAGGGGTTCGGCGGCATTTCGAAGGTGGCCGTATGGACGTCCATTTGCTGTACCGTGCTGGCTATTGGGTTTGTGGTGGTTGACCTGGGGCAGCCGCTGCGCCTGTGGGAGTTGTTCGCGTATTCTAACCTGGGCTCGCCTTTGATGTGGGACATCATTGTGCTGGCTACGTACTTGGTGCTGTCCATTGTGTATTTATGGGCCACCCTGCGCGCCGAGGCGGGCAAGGTGTCGAATACGGCGCTGCGCGTGGTGAGCGTGATTGCGCTTGTGTGTGCCGTGCTTGTGCACAGTGTGACGGCTTGGATTTTCGGGCTGCAGCAGGCTCACGAGTTTTGGCACACGGCGCTTCTGGCCCCGTGGTTCGTGTCGAGCGCTCTCGTGTGCGGCACGGCTTTGGTGCTGGTGGTGGTTATTGCGCTGCGCCGCGTGGGTTACCTTGAGCTCGATCAGGCGTATGTGGTGAAGCTCGTGAAAATGCTGGGCGCGTTTGTGCTGGTAGACTTGTACTTCTTCGGCTGTGATCTGCTGACCGCTGGCTTTCCGGGTGGCAGCGGTGCCGAGGTGGTAACCATGCTGGTGTCCGGCCCGCTTGCCCCGTTCTTCTGGGTTGAGATTGTGGGCTGCGCGCTGGCTGCGGTGGTGTGCTTTGTGCCCAAGCTGCGCACGAACCCGCTCATTGTGGTTGCGTCGCTGCTTGCCATCGTGGGCATCCTCTGCAAGCGCGTGCAGCTGCTGGTCGGCGGCTTCCAAATTCCGAACATCGACTACGCGGCACCGATGAGTTCCTTGACAGTGACTGACTGGACCGGCGGTATGGCGGGTGCCTATCAGGGCATGGTGTATACGCCTTCGCCGCTTGAGTTTGGTGTGGTGTTGGGTGTGGTGGGCCTGGGCGCGCTTCTGCTGCTCGTGGGCTTGAAGTTCCTGCCGCTGCGCCCGCCCGTTGAGGACGTGCACTAACCCATTCGTTCGGAACGCGCCGACCCATCCCCTCCATTTTTTGAGGCGCGCCTCCGTTGTGCCGAAGGGCGCTCAACCGCTGTGCTTCATGCCGGCGGTGTGAGCGCCCTTTGTCTATGTGCGGGCGAGGGTTGAAAGCTGTGTGGCGCGAACGCTGACACACTGTTGATGGCGCTGCTTGGGAAAATGTCCTACAATGGCAGAAAGATTGTCTTAGGATAATTTAGCAGCGTCGCGTGTCCCTGGTGACGCGCGCCTGGCGATCGGAGAGGGGGCAGTGTGCTTGGTCCGTTGATCGTATGCTACCTCTTCCTGGGCGGCTTGGGTGCGGGCGCATGTTTCGTTCTTGCGGTGCTGGGGTTGCTGGCGCCGCGCGTGTGTGTGACGGTGCCCCGGGAACCGGGGCGCGCATCGCGGCAGGGGCGGGCCGTTCTTTGCGTTCCCCATTCGTATCGTCGTTTTTTCGCTCCCAGCTACACGGCGGCTTTGGTCGCGCTGGTGTTGGGGGTGGTGTGCCTGTTGGCTGATGTGGGTCGCGCCGATCGGCTTTTGCTGCTGCTGGTAAGCCCCTCGTTCTCCTTTCTTGCCGTTGGCGCGTGGGCGCTCGTTGTGTGTGCGGTGCTTGCGCTGGTGTGTGTGCTTGCGTGGGGCGGGTATGCACGCGGGTTGAGCTTCACGCTTGTGCGGGTGCTTGAAGCAGTGCTTGCGCTGGTGGCACTTGCCGTTATGACATATGCGGGGCTGCTGTTGCAGAGCCTGCGCGCCGTGCCGCTGTGGGCGACGCCGTGGCTGCCCGTGCTGTTCGTGCTTTCCGCGCTTTCGTGTGGCGTTGCTTTGGTGCTCGCAACATCCCAGTTCACGGGCTCAGCCCAGGCGTTTCGCTCCGTGCTGCGCCGCTTGGCCCTTGCCGATGTCCTGGTGATTGTGCTTGAGGCTGCTACTACCGCTACGTTTCTTGTTATGGCGCTTTCCGGCACTGGTGGCGAATTTGCCGACACCGCCACGGCTCACGCCCTCGCGGCATCGGCCCAGACGCTCGCGTATAGCGAAGGCTCCTGGGTGTTCTGGGGTGGCTTTGTGCTGGTGGGCCTCGTGATTCCCTTGGTGCTTGACTGCGCGTTCGCTTACATTCGCCGTTCGTGTCCGCCCCTTGCGCTCACGACGGCCGCGTGCGTGCTTGTTGGTGGTTTCGCGCTCAGATACTGCGTGGTGGAGGCGGGGTTGCACCCGCTCATCGCGATGGCAACCGGCTAGAAAGGCTTGACCCATGTTCCCCTTCGAAGTGGATACCACAACCGACGTGCCCCTGTGGGTGCAGTTGCGGCAGCGGCTGATTTACCTGATCAACTCCGGGTATTTCAAGCCGGGCGATCAGCTGCCCACGGTACGCGGGCTGGCCAGCGAGATATCCATCAATTACAACACGGTGAACAAAGCCTACCTCAGCCTGGTGTCCGACGGATACTTGGAGTCGACGCGCGGGCGCGGCGTGTTCGTGCGCGACCTGGACGCGGAGATCGACGACGAGTATACCAAGGGGGTCGACGGCGTGTTGGAAGATTGCGTGGCGGCCTGCCGCGACCTGGGGCTGTCGCTTGACGACATCCAGAAGTGTATGGCGCGCAAGATTAAGCAATTGAAGCACGAGCGCGGCGGCGCTTCGGCCGATGCCTCCACGGGCGTCGGACGCATTGTGGAAATTGACGTAGCTCCGGCGCCGGCTGGACGCATTTCGCAGACGGGAGCGTGAGGGCAATGACCAGCCGAAACAACGGGCGAAACGGCGCAGCATCCGCCGCGAGGGCAGCGGCATACGAGCAGGCGGAAAGCGCACTGGCGCACGGGAGCCGCACGTTTCGCACCGTGCCCGACGCGAACACCGAGGTTGTAGGCGAGCGTGCCTCGAATGCGGGCGTGCTGCTGTTCTCGGCCGTGGTGTTCATCGTGGTGCTGTGCGTGGTGCTGGCTGGCGTGCAGATACTTGCCGGCGGCATCGGTGTGGGCGCGGTTGTTGGCGCGTTGGTGGCTGCCGTGCTGGTGACCATGGCCGTACACGTAGCCCAGCAGTGGGAGAAGGTGGTCGTGTTGCGACTCGGCGCGTTCAACCGCGTGAGCGGCCCCGGCCTCTTCTGGACGCTGCCCGTCATCGAGCAGAACACCATGCGGGTTGACACCCGCGTGCGTGTGACCACGTTCGGTGCCGAGGAAACGCTGACGGCCGACCTTGTGCCCCTCGACGTGAACGCCGTGCTGTTTTGGCACGTGTGGGATGCGAAAGCCGCCTGCACCGAGGTGGGGGACTTTACGCGCGCCGTGGAGCTGGCGTCCCAAACCGCACTGCGCGATGCCATCGGTCGCGCCGGCGTGGCCGAGGTGGCCATCCGCCGCGAGCAGCTTGACCGCGAACTCAAGCGCGTGCTGGAAGAGAAGGTGGCCCCCTGGGGTATCACCATTTTGTCGGTGGAAGTGCGCGACATTCTGCTGCCGAAGGAGCTGCAAGACGTGATGTCGCTTGAAGCTCAAGCAGAGCAGCGCAAGAAGGCGCGCATCATTCTTATGGAGGCTGAACAGGACATCTGCGAAATGATGGAAGACCTCGGCGACACCTACGCCCGAAACGATGCCGCCCTGCGCCTGCGCGCCATGCACCTTCTCTACGAAAGCGTCCGCGAAACCGGCGGCACCATAGTAGTCCCCAGCAGCTTCAGCGAAGGCTTCAGCGACGTCCTCGGCGACACCAAAGACATTACCAACAAAACTCCGCAGTCTTAAACGAACGACGCTCGCACGGATTGTCGGGCTTTTTGTCATGCAATGTAAGTGTATTGCATTTGCAATACAACAAGCCGTATACTGGCAAGGTAACCGAACGAAAAGGAGGCTCCCATGGTGAGTGCTGATAGCGCGCTTCCTCGTGTCCCTTTGTCGCTGAGGCTCCCTGCGCACGTGGTTGAAACGGTGGGGGAGTACGCTCATTCCAATAGAATAAGCAAGACGGACGCATTCCTTCACTTCTTGCAGAAGGGCATGGAGGCTGAAGAATCTGCCGTGCGGGCAGATCGGCTTGAAGAAATTGAATCCCAGCTTGAACAAATAAAAGCGCTGCTCAAACGCGATCACGAATCGAGTCCGGCTGCGGATACTGTGCGAGATTCCGTTTTTGATGCGGTTGCACAGGCGGCTGAGGGGTTTCCTGCCATTAAGCGGGCGTACTTGTTCGGATCCTTCGCTCGCGGCGATTTCGACGCGCAGAGTGACGTTGATGTGCGGGTTGAACTTGACGAAACGGCACCGTTCAACCTGCGGGATCTCGCCCACTTTGAAAAGCACATCGAACGCGCCACAGGCCGCAGCGTCGATGTAGTATCCGCGCGACAATTGAAAAATAGAAATCTCGCAGCAGCCATAGAAAAGGAAAAGGTGCTCGCATATGAACGCGAAAGCTGATGATTGTCGCTTTTGATCGTAGTATATTCCCATTTTTTATTTCGCTAATTTCATCCTCGCATTGTTTCACGTGAAAAATTTGTTCCTGGTTTTGTTATCAGGCGCTTGCAGCCTTTTTGCGCGCTCATATTATGACCTGCATAATCGGGAAAAATTATCTAAAAATAGAATAGTCGTGTGGGGAATTATCCTATGACAATCATTGATTGTCATAGGATAATTTGGTATGGTGAACCCAGTGGAATTGGCCAATTCTCATGGGAGTATCGAAGGGGATACCAGGAGGAATTGCGCCTTGCGGATGGCTCGGTGTTTGGCTGAAGATGCGGCTTTGGATGGGATCGATGCTGCAAAGAGCCACAGCGCCGCTCTGTCTTCGGGGGAATCACTCTCACCGGTATCCTGGCATTCCTTAAAGGAGGGACCATGTCAGGAGCAACTAGCCCTCACCCGGGGCTCACACGCAGGAACTTTCTCAAAACCACCGGCCTCGTCGCCGGAGCCGCAGTAGCAGGCAGTGCCGCTCTGCCAACGCTCACGGCGCTTGCAGAGGATACGCAGCCAATGCATAAAGGTGATCAAATTTTTCACAGCGCATGTGTTCCAAACTGCGAAAATACCTGTCGATTGAAACTCACGGTACGTGACGGAAAACTTGTCAAGGCTACTGCGGGTGATTTTCCGAACAACGAGTACAAGCGTATTTGCCTTAAAGGTATGTCACACGTGTTCAGGACTTATCATCCTGACAGGATCAAATATCCCATGAAGCGCGTTGGCGAGCGTGGGTCGGGAGAATGGGAGCGTATTTCATGGGATGATGCGATTTCTGAAATCACAGAATGCTGGAAAAGGCTTCATGAACAGTATGGTAAGCAATCTATCCTGTTTTTTAACGGAACAGGTAATGTGGGGGTTTCAACTTGCAGTGGCATCCCCACGAAGTTCATGAATGCAATGGAAGGTTCGAAAACAACGGGTGTATTCGATTACAACGCCGTGACGGGTTTTCAAAGGACGATAGGCTTTGCGTTTAGTGTTTTTTGGAATCAGAACGAAATCGTTGACGTTAAGAATGCAAAGAACCTTTTTATCTGGGGTGCGAACATGCCCGACTCTCAGCCCCATAACTGGCATTTTATGCGCGAGGCTCAAGAGCAAGGTACGAAGATATGGTTTATTGATCCTAAGTTCAATACAGGCGCATCCAAGGCTGACGAATATATTCCGGTGCGGTGTGGCTCTGATACTGCTGTAATGATGGCGATGATGAGGTTGATCATCGAACGCGATTGGATTGATCGAGAATTCTGTCGCGACCATACGGTAGCACCGTTCTTGGTTAAAAATGACGGGCTGTTCTTGCGCGAAAGTGATCTTGGTGGAGCTGGCGAAGATTACGTCGTCGTTGATGCTAAAACTCATAAAGAGATGTTGCTTGCTGAAGCTTCCGATCCTGAACTCTTTGGAGAATTTGACGTGGGAGGTTATCACGTAAAGACGGCTTTGACCATGCTAAAAGAAGTTGTTGATGAATTCTCTCCTGAATATGCCGAAAAGCTATCTACCGTGCCAGCAGCGAAAATTGAAGAACTGGCTGAGGTGTACGCTCTTGATGGACCGAATACTATCTTCACACTTTTTGGACCTGATCGGTTTTACAACGGGCACTTTTTCTCGCATGCTATGGCTGCGATGGCGGGGATTACTGGCAATATCGGAAAGCCTGGTGCAAGCATTGGCGAGCACGTTCTCTGGACATACTTGAGTGGAGGCACGCTTAATACTCCCACAAAAGGAAGGGCAACTGCTATAGCTTCAGGTGAGGCAGTAGATGTCATTCGAACTGGCAAATATCGAGGCAAGGATTACCCAATAAAGGCTATATACGCATGTACGAGTAACTTTATAGGTAATTACTCAGACCAGAATGCCTGGATTGATGCTTTGATGACCCCGGATTGCATCGATTTGTTTGTGGTGGCAGATTTTCACTACACAGACACAGTCCGTTTTGCTGACATTGTGCTCCCTCCGGCATATTGGTTTGAAAAAGAGGATGTTACCGGGAACGCCACTCACCCCTACGCGATCATGCAAGAAAAGTGCATTGAGCCTTTGTTTGAAAGTAAAACAGACGCCGAAATCATTAATCTTTTAGCTGAGAAAATGGGTCTTGGCGAATATTTTCAGCAGTCGGATATTGAATACACCGAAGAGGCGCTTAAGAAAAGTAAGGCTGCCGTCGCGAATAATGTTACGATCGAGCGGCTTCGTAAAGAAGGTGCTGTACGTTGTTTGCCGGGTGACGATGACAATCCCTTCATTTTTGCAGAAGGTGGAGTCTTCCCCACGCCTACCAAAAGGCTTGAGTTCTACTGTGAGAAGCCGACGTCTTTTGCCAAAGATCCAAAGTTTGATCCATCTATTGAGCACCTCCCGCATTTTATTCCGCCACTCGAAGCTTGGCCCGAAAATGATTTGTATCAAAAGTATCCCTTAGTTTTTTTGCAAGACCATACTCGCTGGCGTATGCATACTCAATGGGCGTATGATCCGGTGCTGCGCGAACTCGACCCCGAGCCAGTGGCCTATCTTTCGCCCCAAGATGCAGAAAAGCGAGGCATCAAACGAGGGGACCTGATTCGCATCTTCAACGATCGTGGGCAGATAGTGGTGAAGGCCTTGATAAGCAAAGGTCTTCCTCCTGGCGTTGTGAACTGTCCCAAGGGGTGGCAGCGTGATCAATACGTTGCTCCAGGCTCTTTTCAAGAGTTAACGCAGCGTACGTCCACTCCGGCATCTGATAATCACATCCAGTTTGATGTTCTCGTCGAAGTGGAATCTTATAAAGAAGGTGATAAGTGATGACTCGATACGGAATGGTGGTAGATACTGCGCGGTGCATTGGCTGTATGAACTGTTCAGTTGCTTGTAAACAAGAAAATAATTTGCCGAAAGATGTATGGTGGAATAGAGTATTGACAATTGGCGGGGAGGATATAGATACTCCCGACGGCGATTTTCCTAATAATACCTTGGACTTTATTTCAATAAATTGCCAGCACTGCGAAAATCCCGCCTGTGTGAAGGTGTGTCCCGTGGGGGCTACGTACAAGGATCCGGAAACGGGCATTGTGCGTCAGGACTATGACAAGTGTATTGGATGCCGTATGTGCATGGCGGCGTGTCCTTACACGGGGGTACGTTCGTTCAATTGGGAGGAACCGAAATATCACATTGACATCGCGACAGGTGATGCCGATGTGCCAAAGCACCAGAAGCATGTCGTAGAGAAATGCACGTTTTGCTATCAGCGTATTGCTCGTGGAGAAGAGCCTGCCTGCATGGAACTTTGTATTGGTCGCGCTCGTTTTTGGGGAGACTTCGATGACCCGAATTCGGAGGTGTCGAAGCTTATTCGTGAGCGTGAGTACCAGCAATTGTTGCCGGAGCAGGGGACGAAGCCTTCTGTGTATTACCTCGTCTAGGCTGATAAGGAGAACATTATGTCTGAGAATAATCAGGCGACAACGTCGCCTCAGGCTCCTGCTGCCGCGTTCGGGGGCAAGGGGCTCAACATCGCCATTGTGGTGGCAGCGGTGGTTACGGTTGCAGGTATTGGTTTATGGGTGATGCAGCTTTCGGGTGGCCTTGTGCAAACGAACATGCGCAACCTGGATTCGTGGGGACTTTACATCACCATGTTTATGTTCCTGGTGGGCTTGTCGGCCGGTGGCCTCATCATTTCGTCGGTGCCGCGCGCTTTCGGCATGGAAGGTTTCGGCGGCATCAGTAAGGTGGCCGTGTGGACATCCATCTGCTGCACCGTGTTGGCTATTGGATTCGTGGTTGTTGACCTGGGCCAACCCGCTCGCCTGTGGGAGTTGTTCGCGTACTCCAACTTAGGTTCGCCACTCATGTGGGACATCATTGTGCTGGCCGTGTACCTCATTTTGTCTATCGTCTATCTCTGGGCCACCCTGCGCGCCGAGGCAGGCAAAGTATCCCAGGTCGCTCTGCGTGTGGTCAGCGTGTTTGCGCTTGTATGCGCCGTGCTCGTGCACAGTGTGACCGCTTGGATCTTCGGGCTGCAGCAGGCGCATGAACTCTGGTATACCGCCTTGCTTGCTCCCTGGTTTGTGTCTTCCGCGCTCGTGTGCGGCACCGCGCTCGTCCTCGTAGTGGTCATCGCACTTCGTAAGGCGGGCTACTTGGACGTAGCGCAAACAAATATCGTCAAGATGGCGAAAATGCTCGGGGCGTTTGTCTGCGTTGACCTCTACTTTTTCGGCTGCGATTTGCTCACGAGCGCCTTCCCGGCAGGAAGTGGTGCCGATCAGGTGGCTATGCTGGTATCTGGCCCGCTCGCACCCTTCTTCTGGATTGAAATCATTGGCTGCGCGCTGGCCGCCGTGGTGTGCTTCGTGCCCAAGCTGCGCACAAACCCGCTGCTCATCGTGGCAAGCCTGCTCGCTATCATCGGCATCCTCTGCAAGCGCGTACAACTGCTGGTCGGTGGCTTCCAGATTCCGAATATCGACTATGCAGGCCCGATGACCTCTCTTACGGTCACCGATTGGACGGGCGGCATGACCGGTGCTTACCAGGGCATGGTCTACACGCCCTCGGCTCTTGAGTTCGGTGTCATGCTTGGCGTGATAGGACTCGGCGTGCTTCTGTTGCTTGTCGGGTTGAAGTTCCTGCCCCTGCGCCCGCCTATCTCGGAGGACGTACGCTAGCCTATTCGCTCGGAGCGCGCCGGGCCACTCCCTCCCCAGTTCGGCGCGCATCCGCTCCCTTGAAGAGCGCTCCACCGCCTCGTCTGACACCTGCGGTGTGAGCGCTCTTCATCACTTGAGGACGGTGTATTCGTATGCTCAGAAAAACACTGCTCACCGTCGTGGCGTTTCTGCTGGTAGGAGCCGTGGTGTTTGCGGCAGGTGCGCTAGCGGACGAGCGCGTAGGGCTTCCGCAATGCATCACGCCCAGCTCGCCCTGTCCGGCCACGGCGTGCGCAAGTGGGGCGTGCCATGGCTTCGACGCCGTGCCCCAGCCCGACGGCGCGCACGAGATGTCGTGCCCTGAGGCCACGTGTGCTTCGGTGGAATGCCACGCCTGGGACACGCTGACCACGCGTTACTACCAGCCTTCCGATGCCAGCTTGAATCTGTGGGTGCTTGCCCCGGTGGCGCTGGTTGTGGGCCTTGTGCTGCTCGTGCGGAAACTGTAAGGGGGCGATGACCATGGAAAAAGGCAAGAACCTCGCCATTGATGTGGTGGCACTCGTGGTGTTTTTGGTGGTAGCCACGCCTGCGCTTACGGGCATCGCGCTGCATGAGTGGCTCGGCCTTGCGCTGGCGGCGGTTTTTTTCGTGCACGTGGTGGTGCACGTCGACTGGATTGTCGACACTATCAAGGGCTCGCTCGCTGCGCATTCGTGGGCGCACCTCGGCAACCTGGTACTGGATGCACTTATCCTGATTGCTTTTGTCGTGTGCACCGTGTCGGGATTGCTGGTGTCCGGCGCCGTGCTTCCCGCTTTCGGCTTTTTCGCAGATGACTACTACTTCTGGGACCCCCTGCATGCCATTTCCGCGAAGGCACTGCTCGCGTTGCTGCTGGTGCACGTGGTAGTCCACTGGCGTTGGTTCGCCAGTCTGATGGGGAAGAAAAAAGATGAAAGTCATCAGTAATTCGAAGGTTGCCGCTTGTTTGAACTTTCTGAACGCGGGCCGTTTTGACGTGCGCTACGCAGGCGAAAACTTCCTTGATCACGACGGCCGGGGAAAGCGCCCTCCGCTCTTGGAAACGGTAGGGTCGTGGTATTATTTTAGGGATTAGTGGGCGCTTGCTTGGAAAGAGAGAGGACGTCGCCATGGGCGAAGAGACGATGGTTGATCAGATGTGGGTGGCACGTGCTACGACCTGGGAACTTTTGGCCCTGACGTTGCGCTATCCGGATGGGACGCTTGCTGACGCGGTGGCGTCGGGGGAGTGGGCGCTGGCGGCCGCCGAGGTGGCTGACGTGCTGGACCTCACGCTTCCCGAAGGCTGGCTTGAGGGTGTGCCGGGCGCGCCCGCCGCGGGCATCGAGCCGCCCGACCCGGCAGCACTTCTCAGCGACCTGCGCGTGGAGGCCACGCGCCTGTTTGTGGGTGCCCCTGAGCCCGCCTGCCCGCCCTTCGAAGGCGTGTGGCGCGCCAAGGAAGAGGGCGTGCAGCCACTGCTGTTCGTGAACCCGCACTCCATGGAGGTGGAGCGTTTCTGTCGCGCCTGTGGCCTGGGCCGACCCGAGGGCACGAACGAGCCGCTCGATCACGCCGCCACCGAGTGCGAACTGTTGGAACACCTCGCCCTGCGCGCGGCGGGTGCGCCTGTTCCCGAATCGGCGCCAGCGGCAGAAGATCTGCCTGGTGGTTCGCCCGCTGCCGCCTACGAGACGTTCCTCGCCGAACATGCGCGCGTCTGGATGCCCGCCTTCGCCGAGCACCTTGCCGCCGACGCGCGCGTGCCTCTCTACCGCGCCTGCGCCCATCTGCTGGCGGCCGCCGTCGCATAAGCGCCATCCGGCATACAACAACCTCAGATATATGACACCGTGTCATAGGCACGGTGTCTCTTTTGTGGGATACTGACAAAAGTGCCGCAGAAGGCAGCACACATCAGGGACATCACACGCGAGGGGAGGGGCCATGTTCGGCACGTTGACGACGGCTTACCTCTTCCTCGGCGGTGCCGGGGCGGGTGCCCTCGCGCTTGTCTCGCTTGTTGACCTCGTGTGGCTCAAGCAGTCGTTTGGCGTGACGGCGCGCGTGTCGCTTGACGAGGCGCTGCCGGCCGAGCGCCTTGTGGCCTTCACGCTGCTTGCCGGTTTCGCGGCCGTGGTGGCGGGCGTGCTGTGCCTCGTGTTTGACCTCGGACGCGTCGACCGCATTGATGTGCTGCTGGCGAACCCCGCTCCCACGTTCCTCTCGGTGGGAGCCTACGTGCTGGTGGCGCTTCTTACGTGCGGGGCGTTTCTCGCGGCGGTGCGCTTCGCGTACCTGCCGGCGGTGCCACGCACCGTGATAGCCGTGGTCGAAGGGGTGGCCGTGGTCGCGGGATGTGCGGCCATGCTGTACACGGGTTTGTTGCTGCAAAGTTTGGGTGGGGTCGCGTTCTGGCAAACACCCCTGATCCCGGTGTTGTTCGTGCTGTCGTCGCTCTCGTGCGGCATCGCCGCCATGCTGGCAAGTGCGCGCTTCGCGGGCCCGCTCGACCCGCCGGTCGAGCGCCTGGTGCGCACCCTCGTGCGCGTCGACCTCGCACTCATCGTGGCAGAAGCTCTCTGCGCGGCGGCCCTTGTTGGGCTCTCACTCGCAAGTAGTCACCCCGCGGCGGTAACCTCGGCCGAAAGCCTGGTCGCGGGTGCACAAGCAACCCTGTGGTGGATTGGCTTCGCGGCCTGTGGGCTTGTGGTGCCCCTCGCGCTAGAGGTGTTCGCCATGCGTCTGCCGCTTCCGCCTGCCCGCACCGTGCTCGCCCTGGCGGCGGTGTTTGTGCTGGTGGGTGGCTTCTGCCTGCGCGCGTCCCTCGTGGATGCCGGCACGCACCGCGCCCTCGAACTGCAGGAAACCCCCAGCGCGCACACGCTTCGATTGGAATAGGACAGACCCCGTGGCCCTCTTCGAGATAAACGAGAAAAGCAGCATTCCCATTTGGCTGCAGCTGAAAAACCGGTTCATCTACCTCATCACCTCGGGGTATTACAAGCCCGGTGACCAGCTGCCCACCGTGCGCGGCCTGGCCGCCGACGTCGAGGTGAACTACAACACCGTCAGCAAGGTGTACATGAGCCTGGAGCAGGACGGCTACATTCAGTCAAAGCGCCGCCAGGGCGCGTTCGTGTTGGATGTGAGCGACAAGCCGGGTGTCAGCATTTCGTCGACGGCCGAAATTGTAACGAGCGAATACCTCAAACGCTGCTTTGAACTGGGCATGACGCTGGAAGACATCGAAGAGCAGTTCGCGCGCAGCGTGAAGGAAGCGAAAAGCAAGCGGGACGCCGGCAACTAACCGGCGAGCCCGATGGCGAAGGGAGCGGGTACATGAAGCGCAACAAGAACGGAGATGCCTCGACGGCGGCCTCGGCCTTCCACGCGGCGGGCGGGTCAGCCGCGGCGGGCGGGGGCGCGCCAGCGCAGGCAACGGGCGCAACAATGCCCTGGTCGGCGGGCGGAGCGCACCTGAACACCGGCCGCCCGCGCGCCTCGCGCAACGGCGCCGTGGTGTTCGCCCTGGTGGTGTTTGTGGTGGCGGCAACTCTTGTGCTGGCTGTCGCACACTTTGCGCTGGGTGGCATCGGCCTGGCGGCCATTCTTGTGGCGGCGTTGGCGGGGTGGCTCGCCTCGTCGTCCATCCACATTGTGCTGGAGTGGGAGAAAGCGGTTGTGCTGCGCCTCGGCAAATTCAACCGCGTGGCTGGGCCGGGTGTGGTGTTCACCTGGCCTATCGTAGAATTTTACACGCTGCGCATCGACCAGCGCGTCTCGGCCACATACTTCGGCGCGGAGGAAACGCTCACGTCCGACCTCGTGCCCATCAACGTGGATGCCGTCCTGTTCTGGATGGTGTGGAGTGCGAAAAGCGCCACCGTGGAGGTGGAAGATTACGCCTCAGCCGTGTCGTGGATCGCACAGACGGCCATGCGCAAGGCTATCGGTCGCGCGACGGTAGCCGAGGTGGCCACGCGCCGCGACCAACTGGACGAGGAACTAAAAGAAGCTATCGAAGAAAAGCTGAACCCCTGGGGCATTACGATCATTGACGTGGAGATACGCGATATTGTGGTGCCGAAGGAGTTACAGGAGGCCATGGCTATTGAGGCGGTGGCCGAGCGCGAGCGCAACGCCCGCATGGTGCTGGCCGAGGCCGAAAAGGATATCTCCGAAATGCTGAAAGACGCCTCAGAGGTGTACGACGGCGACCAGGATGCCCTGCGCCTGCGCACGATGCACCTGGCCTACGAAAGCGTGAAACACTCGGGCGGCACGCTGGTAGTTCCGAGCGCCTTCAGCGAAGGTTTTGTCGAACAAAAGCCTGCCGCGCACGATACCCCCAGCTCAAGCACCAACTAACCACAGAGACTCTGGCGGGTGCGGGGTTACCGTTGCAACCCCGTACCTGCCAGCAAAAAAACCAACCTCGCGCTAAATCGAACTCGCCACCGCTTCGTCGTCCGGCAGGGCGGCGGCCTCTTCGGCACGCTCAAGCTTCGACGGGCCGTTGTTGCCACCACCGCCAACGAACGCCTCTTCGCCGCGTTCGGCCAGGTACTTCTCCATGGAATAGTGCGTGATGTCGGAGCGGTTGATCACGCCCACAATCTGGCCCTCGTCCAGCACGGGCACCTTCTTCAGGTGGTTCTCGCCCAGCACGCGGCACACCTCGGGCAAGTCGGCGTGCACATCCACGCCGATGATACCCTTCGCGCCAATGCTGGTGGCGGGCATGCCCATGAGCGCGTCCAGCTTGCGCGCGAAGTCCGAGTTGCTGGTATCGGTGTCCACGGTCTGCATGATCATGACTACCGGGTCCATCACCATGGCGCTGCGCTTCGACAGGTAGCGCATGATGTCACCGTCTGACACAAACCCGACGGCCTTGCCCTCGGCATTCACCAGCGGTGCGGCGCTGATGTGCTTGTCCACCAGCAGTTTCATGGCCTCGGCCACGGTGGCGTTGGCGGGCAGCGTGAACACGTCGCGCTTCATGATGGACTCAAGCACCGTGCGGCGCGCGTTGTCCTTATCCTTCGCGGCGGAGTCGCCCGGGCGGTTCTTCACCAGGAACACCACCATGATAAAGCCGATGAGGCACAGCACGCCCGCCAGCGCAAACGCCACGTCAATGCCGAAAATGCTCGCCTGGGTGGGCGTCATCACGCGTGAGCCAGTGTTGGTGGCAATGGTGGATGCCGACACGATAATGGCGGTGCCCAGCGAGCCCGCCACCTGGCGAAACGTGTTGTTCACCGAGGTGCCGTGGTTCACCAACACGTTGTCGAGCGCGTTCATGCCCCACGTGGTAATAGGCATGTTCACCAGTGACAGCGAGAACAGGCGCACCGTGTACAGCACCGTCAGCATGATGAGTCCCGTCTCGGTGCCAAGGAAGGCGAAGCAGAATGTTGTCAGCGTGAGCACGCCCATGCCCACCAGTGCCAGCACGCGCGGCCCATGCTTGTCGAACAGACGACCCGCGATAGGGCCCATGGCGCCCATGATGATGGCACCCGGCAGCAGCACCAAGCCCGACACCGTCGCCGAGTAACCCATGAGCGACTGCAGGTAGATGGGCACCAAAATGCCGGCGGCCAGAAGTGCGCCCTGCACCAGCATGCCGATGATGGTAGCAATGAGGAACTTGCGGTTTGCCAGCACGCGCACCTGCAGCATGGGATGTTCCATCTTCAGCTGACGGCGGAAGAAGAACACGAGCGCCACCACGCCCACGAGCGTACCCGCGATAGCGTCGGCGCGCAGGCCGTACGAGCCAATGGTGGACAAGCCATACAGAAGCCCGCCGAAGCCGAGCGAGGACAGTATGACCGACGGTACGTCAAGCGTGACATCCTTGTTCGTGTCGCCGCCTTTCTGCAGCACCACGGCACCAATGACCACAACAATCGCCGACAGCACCGTAATGATGTAGAACATGTCGTGCCAGGTGTAGCGGTCGATGATGACGCCCGCCACCGTGGGGCCAATGGCCGGACCGAACGCGATAACCACGCCGAACAGTCCCATGGCCGTGCCGCGCTTGTCCACGGGGAAGGTCCACATGAGCACGGTCATAACGAGTGGCATAAGAATGCCCGCGCCCGCCGCCTGTACGAGGCGTCCCAGCAAAAGCACGCCGAAGTTCGGCCCCCAACCGGCCAGCGCGCTGCCCACCGTAAAGATAACCATGGACACGAGGAACAGCCGCTTGGTGGTGAAGCGGTCGGTAAGAAACGCCGTAATGGGAATCATGATAGCGTTGACCAGCGTAAACCCCGTAGTGAGCCACTGCGCCGTGGCAGCATCCACGCTCATTTCGGCCATGACGGACGGCAGCGCCGGCGCCACAACAGTCTGGTTCAAAACGGTGACAAACGTGCCGAACACGAGCACCGCCAACATGATAATTTGCTTGCGAGTAAGACCCATACAACATTCCTTCCGATACGAGATGTGCCACCGCACACAAAGGCGCCCCCGATACGAGCGCGCGGCCCGTCTTCGAAGACGCCTTTGCAAGCGGCTGAAGTGATTTACACTCAGTATAAATATTTATTCGGTAAAAGGAAGTGGTGCGGGCGCATCTTGTGGTACCCTCACCGAATCGGCACAACGTCATGACAACTTCGACACTGTGGGGACAGTGTCAGCCGGGTGACATATGAACGGGAGGCGGCGCGAAATCGTGGAGCAGGGACAGGCACCGGTGGAAGGACTTCGGTACCGTAAGAAGCTGAAGGCTCGCATGGCGGTCGAGCGAGCGGCATTGGAGCTGGTCATCGAGCGGGGATACGACGGCGTAACCGTGGAAGACATCTGCGCGCGAGCGGAAATTTCCAAGAAGACGTTCTTCAACTACTTCTCGTCGAAGGCGGCGGCCATCACCGGGCGCACTGAACCCTTTCCCGAGCCGGAGCAGCTTGCCGTGATTTTAGAAGAGCGCTCCGAGGAATGCTACGTGGACGTGCTCACCGATGTGGTGGGCGCGCGGCTGGTGACCGAGCCCGATGACGACCTGGCGCGCTTGCGCCGCGAAGCGCTGGAAGCCATGCCGCAGCTGTTTTTCCAGAACCGCCGTGAGGTGCCAGAAATGCAGCGTTCAATGGCCCGTGGGCTGCATGCCTACTTGGAGCGTCACCCCGAGAAACGCCTGCTCAGCGACCGTCCGCTGCGCGATGAAGTGCTGGTGGCGTCGTCTTCGGCCATCGGCCTTGCGCGCACGCGTTCGATGCTGCACGTAAGCGGCAACTGCGAACCCACCGCCGCCGACATTCGCCATCTTGTCATGACCTACCTTGCTGCGGGAGAGCAGGCGGGCGGCCCGTCGGCAGAAATTTCTTCTTGACACACCACCGCTTCGGTGTGCTAGAGTATGCGCCACAACTTAATACCTTGAAACCGATGAGGCGAAAGTCAAGCCATCATGGGCACTCACAGAGAGCGGGCGTAGCTGGGATTCCCGCAGGAAGCCGGATGGTAAATGGATCGCCGAGGGAAAGGGGAAAGGAAGCCGCGTTGCGGCGACCGAGTATCTGGACCGTGAGCCTGCGTTAAGGGCAGAACATGTGTTGGCATGTTCGTGAGAGGGTTCTGCATCCGCAGGATCAATAAAGGTGGCACCGCAGGTACAAGACCTGTCCTTTATCTCAAAGGACAGGTCTTTTTTTGTTTCGCTGGCCTGACGGCCAGCGAAATGAGCCGACGCTGCGGAAGCTTGGAGCACCCAATCTCGCGGCGATGCCGATGACTCGCGTACCAAAGTACGCTTCGCCATCGCCATCCCCACGATCTTGGGCACTCCAAGCTCCCTCGCTGACCTTGTTGGACCGGCGAGTCTGCAATCCTCTCTGCGAAGTTCGTGCCGGCAGACTGGACGCCCCGGGAGGGGCAACGACCGGCGGGAACTCCGCCACAGAAAGGATTGAGAAACATGGAACAGCAGATCAAGCGCGAGGTTGCAACGCAAGCAGCGACGGCGGGTGCGGGGGAGGCCACGCCGCGGGCCGCGAAGCGCGCAGTGACGGCACCGCAGAAGAAGGCGGGGCTCACTACACAGGATCTCATTCTCATTGCCGTGCTGCTGGCGGCAGGCGCGGTGCTCAAGTTGACGGTGGGCTCGCTGCTGTCGTCCATGGGTATGAAGCCGAACTTCATCATTGCCATGTACTGTCTGGCTATCATCATCACGCGTCCGAAGGTGGGCCAAGCGCTCATCATTGGCCTTCTGGCGGGGCTTATCTGCCAGGTGCCGCTGCTCAACGCCACACCGCTGCTGAACATTCCTTCGGAGATTCTCGGTGCGCTGGCGTGCGGCCTGCTCATCAAGATTCCGATGCGCATCGGCGGCAAGCTTGACTTGAACCCGCTTGTGAACACCTTCCTTTCCACCGTGGTGTCCGGCGGCACGTTCGCCCTGCTGTCCATCTACATCAACGTGGTGTCCACCGGCGGCGACGTCATGGTAGCGCTCGCCACCTACGCCGCCATCGTTTTCGGCACCGCCACCTTCAACGCCATCCTCGTGCAAGTCCTGGCTGTTCCGCTGAAAAAAGTGCTCAAGAAGTAAACGCTGGTTGTGCGTTAACTCCGCGCATGTCGCTTCGCCTGGCGGGTTGTCCGTAGGGCAAGGGTTCTACCCTTGCCGCTCGGCAAAGGTAAACCTGCAAGTTGATGGCGACTGACGGCAAGGGCAGAGCCCTTGCCCTACGGAAACCCTCGGAAATACGGGAGAAAGCACTTTCATGATCGAACTCAACAACTTCACGTTTCAGTACCGCGAGGGGGTCTCGCCGGTGGTGAGCGACATCAGCCTCACCATTCCTGATGGCGTGTTCGTGGGTATCACGGGCGCGGCGGGGTCGGGCAAGTCCACGCTCACGTACGCGCTGAACGGCATCGTGCCGCACTGCTATCCGGGCGACTTCTACGGCTCGGTGGTTGTGGAGGGCCTCGACACCTGCGAAGTGGTACTCACTGACTTGTCGCGCCTGGTGGGAAGCGTGTGTCAGGACGTCGACAGCCAGTTCGTGTGCGAGCTGGTGGAAGACGAGGTGCTCTACGGCCTGGAGAACTTCGGCGTGCCGCGCGACCAGATGGAGCGTCGCGTGGCACAGGCCCTGGCCGATATGGGCATCACCGAGCTACGCGACCGCGTGATCTCATCGCTTTCGGGCGGGCAGAAGCAGAAGGTGGCCATCGCGTCCATCCTGGCCATGCAGCCGCGCGTGCTCGTGCTTGACGAGCCCACTGCTGAACTCGACCCGGCCAGTTCAACGAACGTGTTCGAGCTCTTGGCCGCCTACGCGCGCGAACACGGCACCACCGTTGTGGTGGTGGAGCAGAAGATTGCACTCCTTTCCCAATTCGCTGACCTGCTGGTCATCATGGATGAGGGCCGCATTCGCTTCGCCGACGCGCCGGCAGTCGTGCTTGAACACGCTGACGAACTCAAGCGCATCGGCGTGAACTGCCCGCGTTCGACCACGCTCATGAACCGCTTGCGCGCCGCGGGTGCGTACAGCGGCCCGGCGGTGCGCAACGTGCAGGAGGCGTGTGAAGTCCTGAAGGAGGTGATCGCGTGATTCAGTTCAAAGACGTGCACGCGTCCTACGACGAGGCGCTGCCCATCCTGAAGGGTGTGAGTTTCACCGTGGAACGCGGCGAGTTCGTGGCCTTCGTCGGTACGAACGGCGCGGGGAAGTCCACCACGATGCGCCTGGTGAACGGCCTGCTGAAGCCCGATGCGGGCGAGGTGCTCATCGACGGGATGTCCACGACCGAACTCAAGACGAGTCAGCTCGCGCGCACCGTGGGTTTCCTCTTCCAGAACCCCGATCGGCAAATTTGCTGCAATACCGTCCGCGAGGAACTGCTGTTTGGCTTTAAGGCGCTTGGCCTGGCAGGCCCTGAGGCCGACGCGCGCGTGGATGCGCTCATCAGCGAGTTCGGCTTTGACCCCGACGAGGACCCCTTCCTCATGAACCGCGGTGCGCGGCAGCTGTTGGCACTCGCGTCTATCGTGGTGCTGGCGCCCCCGGTGGTGGTGCTCGACGAGCCCACGACCGGCCTTGACTACCGCGAGTGCGTCAAAGTGATGGACATCGTGCGCCAGCTGCACGAGGGCGGCACTACGGTCATCATGGTGTGCCACGACATGGAGGTGGTTGCCGATTACGCAAGCCGCTGCATCGTCATGAGTGACGGCCAGGTGGTGGACGACGGCCCCACCTTCGAAGTGTTGCGCAACAGCGACACGCTTGAGCGCGCCTCGCTCGTGCCGCCGCAGATTGTGGCCGTGTCGATGGAGCTTGCGTGCGCCGTTCCCCGGCTGGCGAGCAGGCCGGTGGGGTGCGCCAACACGGTGGAAGAGATGGCAGCCGCCATCGTGGACGAAAGGAGTGCGCAATGAGCGCGTTTTTGGAATATGTGCCGGGCGCAAGTCCGCTCCATCGCATGAACCCGGTGGCCAAGTTGGGCGCCGCTGCACTCTTCGCCATCGCGTGCTTCTGCTCTAGTAATCTGGTGTTTTTGGCGGTGCTGTTGGTGGCAGCGTTCACGCTGGCAGCATCGTGTGGCATGGTGCGTCAAACCCTCGGGCTGGCGAAAGCGGTGTTCGCGTTTTCGCTGATCCTGGCCCTTGTGCAGGTGCTCACCACGCCGAGCGGTGCCGTGCTCGTAGTGCTGCCCTGGGGCTATATCGGCACGGGAGGCCTGCTCGCGGCGCTCACCACGGTGGTGCGCCTCGTGGCAGCGGCCATCCCGCTCTTCCTCGTGTTCTACGTCACCAAGATGAATGACATCACAAACGCTGTGGTCAAGGTACTACATGTGCCGTACAAGTACGCGTTCACGTTCACCTCCACCATCCATTTCATTCCCGTGTTCATGAACGATATGGCCGGTATCATGGAGGCGCAGACCGCGCGCGGCGTGGAGTTCGACGCGGGAGGCATCGTGAAGAAAGTGCGCCTTATGGTGCCACTGTGTGTCCCGCTGCTGGTGTCATCGGTGCGCAAAACGAACAGCGCCGCCATAGCCGCCGAAGTCCGCGGCTTCAACCTCCGCACCCCCACCAGCGGCTACAAAGAATACCCCTTCACCCCGTTAGACATAATCGCTCTACTCGGCACCGCCCTACTCGTCGCCCTAGCAATCACCCTTAGCATGGTGTTGTAAGCGAAGGTATTGTGACACCCGCTTCCTCATGCCAGTGAAGTTCTGTCACCTTCGCGAAGAGATGAGTGGGATGCCCGGTGAGATACAATGACCGTATCTGATGAGCGGAAAGGAATGCACTATGACCGAGTATCGTATGCGTGTTGCCGATCGTGAGACGTCGCTTGAGGAGGCGCTGGGCATTCTTGAAGAGGCTGCGTACTGCGTGATATCGACGGTGGACGCGGACGGGGCACCCTACGGCGTGCCGATGTCGTTTGTGCTGATGGATGGCAAGTTGTATGTGCATACCACGAACACATACGGGCGCAAGCTGGACGACTTCCGCCGCGATGCGCGCGTGAGTGCGGTGGCGGTGGTGGACGTGGAGGCCTGCTACGAGGATGGGTTCATGACCAGCCGCTACGGGTCGGCGCTTGTGACCGGGCGCATTCGCCGCGTGGAGCAGGACATCGAGGTGCGCCATGCGCTTGTGGCGCTCTGCATGAAGTACCTGCCGGAACACAAGGACAAAATCGGCGCCGCCATCGAGAGCGAAATTGCCGATACCGATGTGTGGGTCATTGAACCCGAGTCCATCGTCGGCAAAGCCGCTCGTCGCAAGAAGCGTTCATAGCGCGCGCGAAAGGCGGGGGCAACAGTTCCGTGCGCCATGACGGCTGCGCTCAGTTGCGGCCTTGCCGCGGCGTATACTTGCGCCAAGGAACGCAGGCACACAGAACAAGGAGGCCAAACATGGCGCAGGCATTCGAAACCTTCATGAAGGAAGCACCCGAAGTGGCAAAGGCGTACGGCGGCATGGTGGCGGCGCTCGCGCAGACAAGCGCGCTTGAGCACAAGACCCATCAGCTGGCCTATCTCTCGGTGCTGGTGGCGCAAGGCATGGAAGGCGGCCTGGACTTCCATGTGAAAGCGGCGAAGGAGGCCGGTGCCACGCGCGACGAGGTAGCAAGCGCCACCCTCGTGGGCCTGCCGCTGGTTGGCATGCGCGCCGTAGAAGCCCTCGCCCCCGTACTCGAAGCCTACGACCGCGTGTAAGATCGCAGCCTAGCACGCAGTGGCAACAATTTCGTGATGGTTCGCCGCGCGGTGCGTGCAGGTGGCAGGGCTTTGGTATGATGGCATCTTGCGAAATGTTACTGGGAAGGATGCATATATGTTTACCATCGGCTGCCACCTCTCAAGCGCTAAGGGTTACCTGCATATGGCGAAGGACGCCGTGTCCATCGATGCGAACACGTTCCAGTTCTTCACGCGCAACCCGCGCGGTGGCCGCGCGAAGGAGATTGACCCGAAAGACGTGGCGGCTTACACCGCCTTCGCGGCCGATCACAACATCACGCGCATCCTCGCGCACGCGCCCTACACGCTGAACCCGGCTTCCGACAAGCAGCAGACGCGCGACTTCGCGCTCATGGTGCTGGCCGAAGATCTCGGCCGCATGGAGGAAACGCCGCACCAGCTGTACAACATGCATCCCGGCAGCGCCGTCGGTCAGCCGAAAGAGGCGGCCATAGCCAAAATTGCTGAGGCGCTGAATGAATCACTGCTCCCGGTGCAAACCACCACGCTGCTTTTGGAAACCATGTCCGGAAAGGGAAGCGAAGTCGGCGGCACGTTCGAGGAACTTGCCGCTATTATTGCGCAGGTTGACCTGGCCGATCATGTGGGTGTGTGCCTGGACACCTGCCACGTGTGGGACGCCGGTTACGACATCGTGGGCGACCTCGACGGCGTCATCGACGAGTTCGACCGCGTGCTCGGCCTCGATCGCCTGCGTGCCATCCACCTGAATGACTCCCAAAACGCGCGCGGCTCGCACAAAGACCGCCACGCCCGCATCGGCGAAGGCGAAATCGGCTTCGAAGCGCTCGCTGCAGTTACGAACCACCCCAAGCTGCGCGACATGCCGTTCTATCTGGAAACGCCGAACCCCACGCTTGCCGGCTACGGCGAAGAAATCGCCTCGCTTCGCCAGGCGCACGCCAAGGAGTAGGCGCCGCGCCGCGCACCGCACCGCGCCACGCGCTTCTACCGCGCCCTACGCCCCCGGCTCCAGCACCCCCGCGTCCATCTGCTGGTCAGACGCGGCGCGCGGCACCGGCCGCGAGTACAAAAATCCCTGCGCGATAATCCCATCGTCCAGCTGCAACAGCATGGCCGCCTGCTCGCAGGTTTCCACACCCTCCACCACAATGGTGACGTGCAGCCTCTCGGCAATGCCCACCACGCCTTCAAGAATGGTTTTGCTGCGCTCGCCACTCTCGCTGCTCATGAGGAACGTGCGGTCGAGTTTCAGCACGTCGATGGGCAAATCCTGCAGCGTGCCAAGCGACGAGTACCCGCTGCCGAAGTCGTCAATGGAAATACGGAATCCCAAATCCTTCAGGCGTCGACACACGCTTTCAGCGCGGTCGAGGTCCTCCATCACAATGTTCTCCGTCAGTTCCAGCTCAAGCAGTTCCACCGGCACGCCGTAGCTGTCGACGAGCGCCTTCAGGTGGTCGGGGAACCCGTCGTCCAGCAGATGCAGCCGCGAGAAGTTGCAAGCAATGCGCGCCATAGGGGCACCTGCTTCCAGCCGCTCGTGAATGCGGGCGCAGGCCTGCTTGAACACTTGCAGATCGAGCTCCTTCACCAGGCCCGTCTTCTCAAACAGGGGAATGAACTCGTCGGGCGGCACGAGCCCCCGTTCGGGCGATTCCCAGCGGGCAAGCGCCTCGAACCCGACGATGCGGTTCGTGGCCAGTTCCACCTTGGGCTGGTAAAACGCCGTGAATTCCCCGCCCGCGAGGGCGTCGTGCGCCGCCGCCACCAAGGCGCGCTCGGCAATATCGCGCTCCTTCATGCCATCGTTGTACAGCACCGCTGTGCTCTGCGATGTCTCACCAATGCTGTCGCGCGCGTAGCGGGCGCAATCCATGAACTCCATGATGGTTTGCGCGTCGATGCGCTCCACCCCATGCGTGCGATCGACCAGGCACACACCCGCCTGCAGCGACAACCGGTGCGAAAGCTCCGTGAGTACCGGCAGCTCGTTGAAGCGGCGGTCAAGTTCGGCAAAGTGCGTGATGAAGTCGTCCCAACCATCCCACCGCACCAGTACGGCAAACTCATCTGCGGTAATGCGGGCGAAATGCTCGTCCTCGCGCGACAGATCGTGCAGTGTGCGGGCGAGGTCTTTCAGCAACTCATCGCCCGCGGTGTAGCCGAAGGCGGCGTTAAAGCTCTTGAAGCGCTTAATATCCAGGTACAGCAGCGCATAGCGGCCATCAGGCGCTTCGCGCAACTGCTCGCTCACCAGCGAACGGAAGCGCGCAAGGCTCCAGCCACCCGTCAAAGGGTCGGTGAACGACAGTTCCTCAATGCGCCGCGCCGTCCGCACCTTCGTGCGGCTCAAGTAATAGCCCACCGCACTCACGCAGCAAAACAGCAGGAACAGACCGAGGATAATCTCCAGCGGATACTGCCGCAGAATGTCCATCAAGCTGGTGGGATGCACGCTGAGCGAACTTTCCGAAAGCCAGGTGGTCATCTTGCTTTCGGAGGTGTACTGCACGCAGCGGTCGAGAATGCGCACAAGCCGCGGGTCGGCGCTGGCGGTCACACCCAGGCTCAAATCGTTGGCGTAGTTGGTCAACGTGGCCATGCTCAGCGGGGAATACTGCGGTTCGGCCATAAGGTAACTCGCTACGTGCGTGTCAACGTACACGCGATCCACCTCGTCTGCCAGCAGGGCGTCAAAGCACGCCTTGGGGGTGTCCAAGCGCGTGATCTCGTCGGTATCGCGCAGGTTCCCCGCCACATCATCGCTCATAAAGCCTTGCGGAACCCCCACGCGGTTGCCGTCGGAGTTTGCCCCCACCACAACGGCCAGCGGGTCGCGCAGATAAGGTCCCGTTGTGGTGATGAGCCCCTTCGATTCGTGATCGAGGTCGCGTGCAACGCCGCAGCCGATGTCAACCTCACCCTCTGCGAGCAGTGACATGACCTCAGCATGCACTTCAGTGGGAACGAATTCGAAGGACAGCCCGGTGATGCGGCTGATGTCTTCGAACAGTCGCGCGCCCACGCCGGCAAACGCGCCGGTCTCGGGATCGGTGTAGGCGAGCGGCGCGCGGTGTGCGTCGTAGGCCACACGCAGCGTGGGTGCCGAGGCCAGGTAGGCATACTCGTCGGCGGTGAACACGGGGTCTTGGTCGGTGTTAATACCGAAGTAGCGGTCGCACAGCAGCGTGGCGAAATCGGGGTCGCGCAGCATCAGCTCGTCCGTGGCCTTGTCAAACTCCGCCGCTACGTCTGCGCGGTCGAGTGGGAAGATGGCGAAGAGCGGGGCAGGGTCAAACTGCGCAACTATGCGAAAGGGCGAGTTGCTGCCCAAATGCGTCATGGCGATGGCATCAAGCGTTCCGTTGTTGAGTGCGTCAAACAATGCTTCCGTTGTCTCATAGGATACAAGTTCGGGAGTGAACCCGTGCTCCGCAGCGTAGGCGGTAAACGACCGCGCGTCCTCGCTGCCCGCTATCACGCCCACGCGCATACCGGTAAAGGCGGCGAAATCTTCGTAGGCAAAGCGCTTGTCATTTTCGCGCACGTTGAGCGTGGAATACAAATCGCACAGCGGCGACGACGAGAAGCGCACCTGACGTGCACGTTCTTCGGAGAAATACACGAGGGGCAGCAGGTCGGCTTCGCCCGCTTGCACGGCGGCGAAGGCACTTTCCCAATTCGGATAGCTTACGAAGTTGTAGGTCCAGTCGGCATAGCGTCCCACCTCGTTCAGGTAGTCTACCGTGAAACCCCCGTGGGTGCCTTCGTTTTTGGTGTACTGATAGTCGCCGTTTTCGTAAAAGGCCACGCGTACGACGCGCTTATCCGTACTCGCAGCGCCATCTTCAGCGAGGGCCGAGGGCACGGCGCTTCCGCCCATAAGAACAGCGAAAGCAACAATAAGCAGCGCACCGAACAGCGCCGCCTTCAGTCTTCGAAGAGAGAAAGATGTTGTGAATGGCGCTATGGTGCCCTCCGTCTGCGGGTGTGTTGATCTCGCACAGCAGTACAACGCAGCACCATACCACAATACGCCACCCCCTGTGCGGAGCCTGCTGCAGAAGCCGGGCGCACCTGCCAAATGATCGGCAAGTAGGGAGAATGACGGGTGTTAAGACAAAAAAATAACGAATGCGGTGTTGCATTCGTTATGAAGTAGATGGTGGAGCCTAGGGGGATCGAACCCCTGACCTCATGGCTGCCAGCCATGCGCTCTCCCAGCTGAGCTAAGGCCCCGAAAAAGTGCGAAACCTAGTATAACGGAAGCAAGCTAAGGGTCAAGCACCATTTTTGAGAAATTCACCAAGTTTTGTGCCGCTTGCGAACGGGGGTTGCGCGTGATCGGGATAACCGGCGCCTCAAAGCCCATAGAAAAGCCCCCGGGCACTGCCGGAGGCTTTCACGCTACGTCAGCGGTTGTGCCTAGGCGGTTGCTTCCGGTTTGCCGCTTGCCTCGATCTGGGTGATGATGGTGTCAAGCGCGCCGTCCACGTCGTACTCTTCCACCTTGCCCTCGTCGCACAGGCGCGCGAACGACGGGTCGATGGGCAGCGTGGCGAATGCGGGGATGTCGTATTTCTTCGCAACGGCTTCGCCCTGAGGCTCGCCGAAGATGTGGTGCTCCTTGCCGCACTCGTCGCACTTGAAGTACGCCATGTTCTCCACCAGGCCAATGACCGGCACTTCAAGGTCGTGCGCCAGGTTCACGGCCTTGCCCACAATCATGGCCACCAGCTCTTGCGGTGCCGACACGGTCACAATGCCGTCCACCGGAAGCGACTGGAACACGGTCAGGAACACGTCGGAGGTTCCCGGAGGCATGTCCACGAACAGGTAGTCGATGTCGCCCCAGCTGGTTTCGCCCCAGAACTGCTTGATGATGCCACTTACCACCGGGCCACGCCATGCCACGGGGATGTCATCCTTCGGCAGCATGAGGTTGACCGACATCACCTTGATGCCGCTTTGGGTGGAGGCGGGAATAATGCCGTCGGCGTCGGCCGTGAGCGGGTTCGTCACGCCGAACGTCTTGGGGATGGACGGGCCGGTCACGTCGGCGTCCAGGATGCCCACCTTCAGGCCCTTCTTCTGCATTTCGCTGGCCAACAGGCTGGTCACGAGCGATTTGCCCACGCCGCCTTTGCCGGAAACCACGCCAATGACGTGCTTGATTTTCGTGCGGGAGTTCACCGGGAACGTGGACGGACCCGCGTCAGCGCGGTCGCCGCATCCGGCGACGCCGCAGCTGCCGCACTCGTGCGTGCATTCTTCTTCAGCCATGACTCCTTCTTTCTCGAGGGGCCGCGGCTTCGTGGCGCGACCCGTCGTCTCGTCTCTCCGGCATGATAGCATATATGTTGACGGCAGATAGACGAATACGGCTGCCGGGTGAAAGAATCGCATCTGGCTATTACTAGATATAGTCCTATAATAGCCAACATGCATATGACACGCGCCTCGCACACCGCGCGCCGAAGGCAGAGAAACGCCAGAGAAGGAGAAACCATGCTGTTCGCAGATATCAACCTGCTGGACGAAAACCTGGACTATCAAACCCATCGCTGGGTTGGCACAACCGAGGATGGCCTCATTGCCTACGTGGGCGACCACGCGCCGGAGGGTGGGCTGGCGGCAGCGTTTGGCGAAACCTACTACGGCGCGGGCAAGTTGCTGGTACCCGCGTTCTACAACGCGCACGCCCACGCACCCATGACGCTGTTGCGCGGCTACGCCGAGAATCTGCCGTTGCAGGCGTGGCTGAACGACATGGTGTGGCCGTTTGAGGCGAAGATGACGGGCGAGGACAACTACTGGGCCACGCTTCTGGCCTGCGCCGAAATGGCGCGCTACGGCGTGGTAAGCTTCTCGGACATGTACTACCACACCGACGAGCGCGTGCGCGCCGTGGTGGAAAGCGGCCTCAAGGCCAACATCTGCGAGAGCGAACTCTACTTCGAGCCGAAGCCCTTCAGCGAGTACGCGTGCGCCGCCAAGTGCGAGGAATACGTGAAGAAGTATCACGGTGCCGCGAACGGGCGCATCCTCATTGACTACAACATCCACGCCGAGTACACGTCCAACCCGCAGACCTGCGCCGACATTGCCGCTGTCACGAAGGAGAAGGGGCTGCGCATGCACCTGCACGCTTCGGAGACGAAAAGCGAACACGAGGAATGCAAGCAGCGCCACAACGGTATGACGCCCATCCAGTATTTCGAAAGCATCGGCGTGCTTGATTCGCCCACCACGGCTGCCCACTGCGTGTGGTGCGAGCCGGCCGACTGGGATATCCTTGCCGAGCGTGGGGTGTTTGTGGCGGCGAACCCCGCCTCCAACATGAAGCTGGGCAGCGGATACGCGCCCATCCCGGCCATGCTTGAACGCGGCGTGAACGTGTGCCTGGGCACCGACGGCATGGCGTCGAACAACAACCACGACATGATGCAGGATTTGTATCTGCTCGCACTATTATATAAAGGCTCGACGAACGACCCGTCCGTGGTCACGCCGAAGCAGGCCTTCTCGGCCGCCACGCGCATGGGTGCGCTGTCGCAGGGTCGCGAGGATTGCGGCATGGTGAAGGAAGGCATGCGCGCCGACCTTGCCGTGCTCGACGTGTCCGGTCCCTCCTGGGCACCCATGACCGACCCGCTGGTAAACCTTGTCTACGCAGGTCACGGCTCCGATGTCTGTCTCACCATGAGCGACGGCACGGTGGTTTACCGCGACGGCACCTTCCCCACGGTGGATGTGGAACGCGCCAAGGCCGAAGTAGCAACGCGTACGAAACGTATAATCGCTGAGGTGTAGGTGCTCACGGGTTGCTGCACTTGGGCGAACTTTCAGGGGATCAAGGAAGAAAAGGGGAGAACATGTTGCGGATTTCGGATGCGCGTATTGAGGAATTCATTACTGAAGACGTGCCCTATATAGACTTGACGTGCGAGGTGTTGGGTATTGGCGATGCGCCAGGGGAGATGGACTACTTCACGCGTGAAGAGTGTGTGCTGGCGGGCACCGACGTTGCGCGGCGCATGGCGAGCAAGCTTGGTTGTGAAGTGGTAGAGGCGCGTCGTGATGGGGAGCGTGTGGCGGCGGGCGAGACGTTCTTCCGCCTGCGCGGGGCGGCGGCCGATTTGCATGCGGCGTGGAAGGTGTGCCTGAACGTGTTCGACCACTGCTCGGCCGTGGCCACGAAGACGCGCGCCATGGTGGATGCGGCACATGCGGTTAACCCGCATTGTGAAGTGCTCACCACGCGCAAGAGCCAGCCGGGTGCGAAAGACCTGTTCACACTTGCGGTTATGGCGGGCGGTGCGTTCCCGCATCGATTGGGGTTGTCCGAGACGGTGCTCGTGTTCGACCACCATTTCACGTTCTGCGGCGGCTTTGATGCGTTCGTGGAGAACCTGCCCGCTATCAAAGCGCGCTGCATCGAAAAGAAGCTGATTGTGGAGGCGGATCCTGAGCGTGCTCGCATTCTCGCGCGCGCTGGCGTGGACGGTATCCAGTTCGACAAGATACCGGTGGATGAACTTACGCCGCTGGTGGCGGAACTGCGCGTCACCTATCCGCACCTCACGCTTATTGCGGCAGGTGGGGTGAACCCCAATAACGCCGCCGCCTACGCGGCCACCGGCGTAGATGGCCTAGCCACCACCGCCCCCTTCGCCGCCAAGCCCCTCGACATGAGCGTACGCATGCGCGCTTGCTAAGCCGGCCATCGAAGTTGAAACAGTTGTGGCGAAGGCCTAACCTGGCTTTCGCCACGCTTCAAGTACAGCTTTGCTATACCTCCCCAGCAGCGTCACCCCTGCGTTAGCCCACCATCTTTTATACCCATTTGCAAATATATTTCATTCTAGAATATTGCAAAGTGGAAATATATCTATATGATATTATTACTAAATGGGAATAATAAGCGGCAGCCCTTGTTATTGATGTCGCTTGATGCGTCGCCTCAGAAGTGCGCCGCATCTAAGAGAAGGAGGATATTTCGATGAGTCTTCAGTTTATGCACAAGATCACGGCGCACCGAGCGGTTGGACTGGCTGCTCTTGCGCTGGCCACGGCACTCGCGTGCACGCTTTTCGCGGGCTGCTCATCAGCTTCGATAGAAAGTACCTCCGACCAGAACGCCGCTCCTTCAGAGCCAGCAGTCGAACGCCAGCTTGAGGGTAAGGAACTCAACATCTATTGCGGTGCTGGCATGACCGACCCGTTTCAGAAAATCTCCGATGCGTTTGCCGAGGAGACTGGCTGCAAGATGAATGTGACGTTTGCGAATGCCGCCCAAATACAAACCCAGATCAACACCACTCAGCAGGGTGATTTCTTCATTGCTGGCTCGGCAGACGAACTTAAGCCCGTCGAAGCGTATGTTGCTTCAAGCACCGATCTTGTGAAGCATATCCCGGTGCTGGCGGTGCCTTCCGACAATCCAAAAGCTGTTTCTGGTTTGGCTGATCTTGCTGGTGTCGACCGGCTGCTGACGGGCGACCCCGAGTCAACGCCTATCGGCAAGATTGCTCAAAAAGCGCTTTCGCAGGCGGGTCTTTGGGATCAACTTATGTCTGCAAATGTCATCACAACCACGACAACCGCTCCGCAAATTGCCACGGCCCTTGTCAATGGCGAAGGTGACGCAGGTATCGTATGGAAAGAAAATGCGAAGGTTACTGGCGTTGCGATTGTCGATACGTCTGACCTCGACGATTTCGTGAAAACGGTGCCTGCTGCCGAACTCTCGTGCGCGGCCGATGCCGATGCTGTGAAAGCATTCAGTGAATTCTTGCTGACGGATGCCGCTCAGAGCATTTGGGCTGAATTCGGCTACGAACAGGTTTAAGTATGACAACCACCGCGCCTGTTAACGCGGGCGCCACGGTTTTAGACAGGCCCACGCCCAAAGAAGGCGAAATCGAGGGCGGGGCAGTAGGTGAGGGGGCTGCTCCTGTAGCAAACATCCCCTGTGCTGCTGCCCCGTGTAGCAGGGCGCGCAGCTTTCGTCTGAAACGCACCGACGCGGCAGCGCGTCGTAAGCACCGCGGCAGACGGCGTGACGTCTTTTCGGGCGTGTCCATTGCCGTGGCTGGTGTGGTGCTCTTGTTCGTGGGAAGCGCCATCGTTGCCATTGTGGCTGGTGGTATTACGCACTTTGGTGAAGCCATCACCTCGGCAGAAGTGCTGTTTTCGCTTCGCATGAGCGTGATTACCTCCACCATTTCAACTGCGCTTTGTCTGGTTTTGGCACTGCCGACGGCATACGCTTTGTCGCGTACCTTTATGCCCTTCAAGCGCGCTGCCGAGGTGCTGATGGAGCTCACCCTTTCGCTTCCTTATATTTTGTTGGGGTTCGCGCTTTTGCTCATCTTCTCTTCTCCGGTAGGCAAAATGCTCAAGGACGTGGGATTCGCGGTGGTATTTGAACCAGCTGGCATCGTGTTTGCCCAGCTTATCGTGAATCTCCCGTTCGCTATACGCATGGTGCGCACGGCGTTTGCCGAGGTGAATCCTCGCATGGAGTTTGTGGCGCAGACGTTGGGGGCCATGCCGGGAGACGTATTTCGTACTGTTATTTTGCCTCTGTGTCGCAACTCGCTCATCAGCACCTTCGTGCTTACGTGGGCGCGTGGTATGGGCGAGTTTGGTGCTACGCTCATGCTGGTAGGTGTCACGCGCATGAAAACCGAGACGCTGCCAGGCAGCATCTACCTCAGTATCTCTACCGGCAACACCGACACCGCCATGGCAACGGCCATGATTATGCTTCTACTGTCGGCCGCCACGCTCGTTGTGGCGAATGTGCTGAACCGTCCCGTGGGTGCCTCGCGCGTTGGCGCGGAGGCGAAGCGGGGAAGGAGGACTTTCCGTGGCTGGACGCATAGACGTTGAAGGCCTGCGTGTAAAGCGCGGTTCGTTCTCGCTGGAAGTAGATAAGTTGTCCGTGGAACCGCGCGAGGTGTTTGCCATTTTAGGGGAAACCGGCGCGGGAAAAACGGTGCTGCTTGAATCAATAGCTGGTGCCTTTCCTTTCAGTGCTGGGCACATCTTGCTTGATGGCAAAGACGTGGAAACGCTGCCTATTCAACAGCGGCACCTGGGAATAGTCTACCAAGACTACGCGTTGTTTCCCCACATGACGGTGTACGAAAACGTTGCCTACGGGCTGCGCATGAACGGTTGCCCGCCGTCGGAAATCGATCAGAGGGTTGGCGCGGTTTTGGAATTGTTCTCCATTGAGCGCATTGCCGAAAGCTACCCGGGAATTATCAGCGGGGGCGAATCGCAACGCGTTGCGCTTTCGCGGGCATTGGTGTTGGAGCCTGATATCCTCTTGCTCGACGAGCCGTTTTCGGCGCTCGATCCCGCTACGAAAGAGCGTCTCTATGCCACTTTGCGTGACGTGCACGAGCGCTTTGACTGTACGATTGTTTTCGTGACCCATGATTTCGAGGAAGCTCGTCGCCTTGCCGATAGAGTGGCGGTGATCCTCGGTGGCCGCTTGTGCGCCGTGGTGCCCGCTGCTGAACTTTTCGACCAAATGCACGATGCGGAAGTCGCGCGCTTCCTCGGCCTTTGACCAGCGCGAATGCTACTTACCCAGCAGCTTCTTTACGCCGCCTGCGGCTACCACGGCTCCGCCGCCGATGGCGAGTAGGCCGGGGCCCGGCAGAATGAGCATGGGTACTCCTACCGCCATGATGGCACCGCCCACCACCGTCTGCACCGCACCCGCCACGCGGCGAGATGCGCCGCCGCCCTTGCCGTCGACCACCGTGGCTTTCGCCGCTTCACCTGCCTTTTTCGCAACACCACCAGCCACTGCCGCGCCCGCTGCTCCCGCCTTGGCTGCCTTGCGCCCGTAAGATGGTGCGCTAAAGCCCGCCTCAGAGGCCGCATTTGTAGCCGCCTTCGCGGCACCCTTTGCCTTGTCGCGTGCGCTTGCAAGGGGTTCAACGTCGATGGGTGGCTCGTGCTTGCTCATGCTTTCTACCTCGCTTATCGGGGTGTGCTTCTCGTGCCTATCTCTCTTCGATTATACCGACCCGCCACTCCCGCCTTGGCGCTCCCGCCACCGCAGGTGCATTCCGTCACCGTTCGGTAACGAATCCCTCGCGACTTCTCCAAACGTTGAAGCACCGCGGCCGAAAGCGGCCAGACGGACGGGTTGCGAATTTACGCAGAAGGAGTGCGCCCTCTGCTTGCGCCCTTCCTGCGAGTGGCTATAATCATGACCCAACGGTACAGCGTGGCAAGGGAGTGTCAGGCCCAACCGTGTCGACAGGGGGACTGAAATGGAAATAGGCCACGCACCTGGTCTTTCTCAGCATCACGGTTTGCACTTGACCACGGAGATTAAGCAGGGTATCTCCGTGCTGCAAATGAACGCGTCGGACTTGAGCGAGTACGTGAAGACGTGCGTTGAGGAAAATCCCTTCTTCGATGATGACTGGGTTGAGCCCCTGCATCCCTATGAGGTCGACCGCTTCAAGCGGGCCGAAAGCGCTGATGCGCTGCTGGATAGGCGCGGTCACGGCAGTCCGGAAAACTTCGACAACGAGCGCTCCAGCATGTCGCAGCGCAGCTTCTCGTTCGACCGCTTTCTCGTGGACGATGCTTCGCTGGAAGAATATCTGCTGGAACAGCTGCACATGCAGGTGAGCGATAAGCGCTCCCAAGCGGTGGGCGAATACCTTATTGGTAACATCGATTCAAGCGGCTATCTGCGCACACCCGTGGAGTCGGTGGCCGAGGCCGTGGGTGCCAGCGTCGATGAGGTGCTAGACATCCTTGGCATTATTCAGAAGTTTGACCCTCCGGGAATTGGCGCCCGCAACTTATCCGAGTGCCTCACGCTCCAGCTGGAAGCTGCCGGTCGCATGACGCCGTTGGTGAAGCAGCTCATCGAACATATCACCGAATTTGAATCGCGTACGCCCGCAGCTATTGCTCATGACATGGGTATCACGCTGCGTGAACTCAGCGAAGCGCTCGATGTCGTGCGCGCCTGCAACCCGCGACCGGCTGGCCAGTTCGGTAGCCCCTCTGAACCCGTGTGGCCTGAAGTGGTGATAGAACAGGCAGAAGAAGGTGGCTTCCGCGTGCACCTCCAGGATTTCTACCTGCCGCATTTGCGCATCAACGAACAGTACCGCACGCTCGCGTCCAGCGTGAAGGAGCCCGGCACGCAAACCTATTTGAAGGAAAAGCTCAAAGAGGCCGAAACCCTCATGAGCAACATCACGTATCGCAAGACTACCTTATATAAGGTAGCGTGTTGCATCGCCGACATGCAGGTTGACTTCTTCGCCAAAGGCTACGATTACCTTCGCCCGCTTACCATGGCCCAGGTGGCGCAAGCAACCGGTGTCTCTGAGTCCACCGTCAGTCGCCTGGTGAACGGCAACTACATCCAGACGCCGGTGGGCACTTTCGAACTGCGCTTCTTCTTTAGCTCCGCTGCCAGCAATGCGTCGGAGGCGGCGGTGTCCTCCACCAGCGTGCGCCACAAGATAAGTGAACTCGTGGCTGCCGAAGATTCCGCGCACCCGCTGAGCGACCAAGCCATCGTGGACGCGCTCGCGGCTACCGGCATCGTGCTGTCGCGCCGCACGGTTAATAAGTATCGCGGAGAGTTGGGCATTCCCGCCCGCGCCGCCCGCCGTCGCGGCTAGCGCCCCCCGCTTTCTCATTTTCATCCAGCGCCCGCGCCGCCATCCAACCGCTCATTCCCCCATTTCTGCCGTCCCCCGCACGGCCTCACCGCTCGATGCTCATTTTTGACCGCCGTCCGAACCGTTCTCAGCAATCTGTCTCAAAATGAGCATTTCAGCCAAGAAACAGTTCAAAAACGAGAATTCAACGTCTCTTTTTCAATTTCGTACCACGGGCTATCGGTGCTCCAAATTCTTCTCCCAATTCTTGTTAGGTATATTGACCAGGGAATACAAAACTTTTTTCGATATTTTTGGCAAAACTGGCACAGTACATGCATCTATAGGGGCAAGCGTGAACGAGTTTCGTGAGAAACGGGGGATGTTCACGATCTCAGAGAAGGCCATGTCGCATGGCGAGTCAAAAACGGAGAGGAGGCTTTACAGATGGCGGAAGACAAGCACAAGGATCCAGAGTATCAGGAGAAGCGTATCAAGGAACACCTGAAGGATCCGGAGAAGAACAAGCAGGCATGGAACCAGAAGGCGCAGGATGCTTCCGGGCGCGACTGGACGAAACCGTTCCGTCCGCAGCTGAAAGACGGGGAAGTCTAAAGAATTCGAGAACCGATTCTTAAAGACGAACAGAAGGGATTCAAGGTATGCTTACCAACGAGCTTGAGGGCGTCAACAAAGACGTCTATAAAACCGACTGGCAGTGGCAGGAGGGCGAGTACACGGTTACCCGCACCAACATGTGGACCGCTCCTGGTTGCCACAACGGTTGCTCCGTTCTCTATTACACCAAGGACAACAAGGTTGAGAAGATTGAGGGCGACCCGCTGTCCCCCTACAACCAGGGTCGTCTGTGCATGCGTTGCCTCGACGTTGTCGAGACGTTCTATCACAAGGATCGTTTGAAGTACCCCCTGAAGCGCGTAGGCGAGCGCGGCGAGAACAAGTGGGAGCGCATCACGTGGGATGAGGCTATCGACGACATCGCCGAGCATGTGCGTGCTATCTGGGAAGACTACGGCCCCGAGTCCATCGTGTCCATGCAGGGCACCGGCCGTAACATCTGCTGGCAGACCCCGTACCTGAGCTATGCCGCGTTCGGCAGCCCGAACTTCGTGCTCGGCTTCCTCTCCGGCGACGCGTGCTACCTGCCCCGTACGACCATCGGTCACTGCTTCATGGGCGACTTCTTCGTGGCTGACTGCTCGCAGCACCTCGAGAAGCGCTACGCTGACCCCGAGTACGTGTTCCCCGACTACATCCTGAACGTCGGCAACAACGCCCTCATCTCCAACGGCGACGGCTTCTTCGGTCACTGGATCGTCGACGTCATGAAGGAAGGCGGCACCAAGCTGCTCGTCCTCGACCCGTCCTGCACGTGGTTGGCCTCTAAGGCTGAGGTGTGGCTGCCGGTGCGTCCTGGTACCGACGCTGCTGTTGTTATCGCTATGCTGAACGTTGTCATCGAAGAGGATCTGTACGATCATGACTTCGTTGAGAACTGGTGCTACGGCTTCGAAGAGCTGGCCGAGCGCTGCCGCGAGTACCCGCCCGAGCGTGCCGCTGAGATCGCTGGCGTTGACGCTGAGGACATCCGCAAGGCTGCTCGCCTCTATGCTTCCGGCAACCCCTCCACGATTCAGTGGGGCCTCAAGGTTGACCAGACCGTCTGCGGCATTCCGCTGGCCCAGGCTCTGCTCTCCCTCGGCGCCATCTGCGGCGACATCGACGTGCCCGGCGGCATGATGATCCCGCGTTGCGCTTACGACATTCCTGACTCCTATGGCTGCGGCATGTGGAACCTCTCTGACGAGATGCTCGGCAAGATGCTCGGCGTGGAGACCTCTCCGCTGCACGCTCTCGGCTTCGACCCGACGGCCAACGGCGACACCGTCCTCAACGCCATCGAGACGGGCGAGCCGTATCCCATTCGCATGCTGTTCATCCAGTCCACGAACACCTTCGCGAACATGTCCTCCGAGGCTCCGCGCGTGTACCGCGCCATGCGTTCGGTTGACTACAACGTGGTGGTCGACGTGTTCATGACCCCGACGGCTGTTGCGTGCGCCGACATCGTGCTGCCCTGCGGCATGAGCTGCGAGCGTAACTCCGCTCGTGTGTGGTGGTGGCCGCTGCGCTCCATCGTGAAGGTTGGCGACTACTACGAGGCCAAGTCCGACGAGCAGATCATCCTTGAGATTGGCAAGAAGCTCAATCCCAGGCTGTTCCCGTGGGAGACGGACGTCGAGCTGATGACCTGGTGGATTCAGTCCGGTAACCGCTTCCATGCTGGTTGGCCGCACAAGACCGATCAGACGTTCCTTGACCTCACCGAGAAGGTCATCGACTGGCCGGATGACTGGGCCTATCGCAAGTACGAGCTCGGTTGGCTGCGTGACGACGGTCAGCCCGGCTTCAACACGAACACCGGCAAGTGCGAGCTGTTCAACACGCTGTTTGACGCGTGGGGCTTCGATCCGCTGCCGTACTACGAGGAGCCGCCAGAGTCCCCGATCTCCACGCCTGAGCTGTTCGAGGAGTATCCGTACGTTCTGACCACCGGCGCCCGTACGTGGGAGTACTTCCACTCTGAGGAGCGCATGGTTCCGCGTCTGCGTGAGTCGCATCCCGACCCGCTGACCGATCTGCATCCCGAGACGGCTGCCAAGATTGGTGTGACCGAGGGCGACTGGATCTGGGTTGAGAACATGCGCGGCAAGTGCAAGCAGCGCGTGCGCTTCAACGCCTCGCTCAAGCTTGACACCGTGCGTTCTGAGCACGGCTGGTGGTTCCCGGAGCAGGAGGGTGCAGAGCCCAACCTGTTCGGCGTGTTCGACTCCAACATCAACAACCTCACGGTCCAGGGTGTTACCGGTCCTACGCTGTACGGCGCTCCGTACGCAAACCAGATCTGCAAGATTTATCCGGTCACGAAGGAGAACGACTGCTCGCCCAGCGAGATCGTGACTCGCGAGGGAGGATTCTAAGATGGCTGAAAAGTACGGTATTCTGATTGATTACCAGTGGTGCACCGGCTGCCACTCCTGCGAAATGGCCTGCAAGGTCGAGCATGGTTGGCAGGCTGGCGAGGCCAACGGCGTTATGCTGTTCGCTGACGGCCCCCGCATGTTCCCCAATGGTAAGTTCGAGTACACCTACCTGCCGGTCATGACGTCGCTCTGCGACCTCTGCGCCGACCGCACGGCTATGGGCAAGCTGCCTACCTGCGTGCATCACTGCCAGGCCGCGTGCATGAAGTATGGCACGGTTGACGAGCTGGCTGCGAAGGCCAAGGAAATGCCGCGCTCCTGGGTGTACGTGCCCGAGCAGTAAGAACTAAGTAATAGTCGGTGCCCTGCCCCCGCAGGGCACCGATTCGAAACCACCGATAACGTAAGGAGAATGATATGTGCTTCAGACCGGCGGCTACCGTTACCATTGTTAAGTGCCTCGAGTGCGGTACCTTTAACAAGCCCACGGATGAAACGTGCAAGAAGTGCGGTACCGACCTGACTGCTTCTCGCAAGGCTGCAGAGGATGCTATCGCTGCTACTGCTCCTGCTCCGTCCGAAATCTCGTTGACCCCCCAGGGTCTCGATGACGCCCCCAAGGCTCCCGGCGCCCCCAAGGCTCCTGCTGCCCCGAAGGCTCCCGGCGCCCCGAAGAACTAACGAGAGCGTCATTCTCCGAACGCGATTCAGGTAAGAAGGCGTAGCGAAGCAAATGCCGAATTGTCGAACATGCAGCCCGTGGTGCAACCGCTGCCACAAAAAGGCGGAGATGAAATTCCCCGTCCCCTGTCCACAGTGCGGATGGTATAACCCGTACGAGCGGGACGTGTGCAAAAAATGCGGCGCGACCATTGAGCATGACGATTCGAAGGCGGTTACTCACCTGAACAACGAGGTGAAGAAAGCCTGTTTCTTCTGCTCGCCCTTCGAGAGGCCGCTTTGCAACGAATGCGTCGAGTTGGGACGTACGAAAGTGTGCCCCGAATGCGGCAGCTACATGCTGGGTACCCGCACGCATTGCAAAAACTGCGGCAGCCCACTCTAATGTCACCTGTATCGGTTTAGGGGAGCCGATACAGGCAGACAGGCCGTGCCTCCCGCATGGCAAGAACTATACCGGTAGCGCTGGGAGGCGCCTCGTGTCCTCCCAGCGCTATCCATTTCATGGTGTGCACGGGTGCTGCGCACGTCATGAAATGGATAGCGAGAGGGGTATCGTTGCATGATGACAGCAGACAGCAGGAGGTAGAGGAGCGCCACTTCGGTGCCTTCCGTTTCCGCTGCCGTGCTGCTGGAACCATCCGTCTTGTGGGATATGAGGGGTCGGATGCGTGCGTGTCCATTCCCTCGCACATTGAAGAGGTGCCGGTCACCTCCCTTGCTTCGAACTTGTTCCGTAACCACACCGAACTTGAGCGGGTGGAACTTCCCGATACGGTGGAGTTCGTGGGGCACCACGTGTTTGATGGGTGTCGCAATCTGCACTATGCTCGGCTTTCGGCTTCGCTTGAGGCTATCGATCGCACGATGTTTGCCGGGTGCCGAGAGCTTGCCGAAGTGGTGCTGACGGCTCCCACGGTGAAGCTGGAAAACGATTCGTTTTGCGATTCTCCCATTACGCGTGTGCGGTTTGGCCCGCTGGTGCGCGAGCTTGAGGCCAAGCCGCTGCCACTTCTCAAGATTCGCGAAATCTCGGTTGATGAGGATAATGAGCGCTTTAGCACCGACGGGCTTGCGCTGTACTCCAAGGATGGGAGCGCGCTGTATCGCCTGGTGGTGGCCTGTGAACAGTTCACGGTGGCCGAGGGATGCCAGGTTATTGAAGATAGGGCGTTCGATTCGGTTGCGTGTTTGCGCGAGGTGTCCTTGCCCGATTCTCTCAAAAGCATCGGGCGGCTGGCGTTTGCGAAGACGGCGCTTGGTTCTGTGCGTATTCCCCCGGCGGTGGAGCACATTGATGCCATGGCGTTTTACCACTGCGCCAAGCTGACAAGTGTTTCGCTGTCCTTCGGTTTGAAGAGTATCGGCGAAGAGGCCTTTGCGCTGTCCGGCATACAGCGCGTGAGGGTGCCTGCCTCGGTGGAACAATTGGGTTTTCGTGCGTTCGATAAAACGCCTGCTCAGCGAAGCGTGGATGAAGGTGCGATTGCGGTTGACTCCGCGAACCCGCACATGGACTTAGACGCGCAAGGTGGCCTCTATTGCCATGACGTGTTTGCTGAGTATATCGGCCTCGCTCCGGCCTATGCCGTGCGTCCGGGTACTCACGCCGTGGGTGCCGAGGCGTTCAAGCGCCATCGCACGGTGCGCGCGGTGGAGTTGCCCGAGGGGCTGTTCGAAGTGCGGGCCGAAGCGTTTCGCGGGTGCCGCCAGCTCATGCGCGTGGATTTGCCGCATTCGCTTGAACGCATTGGTGAGCGCGCGTTTTTGGACACGGCGCTCATTACGCTCACGTTGTCAGAACGCGTGCGCGAGATTGGCGAGGACGCACTTCTGGTGCAGGGGCAGAACCAGCTCACACACAACACACCGCTTTCTTCGGTGGAAGTGGCCGAGGGCAACCCGCTGTTCTACCTGGAAAATGGGCTTTTGTGTGAGCGCGAGGGCAACAAGGCGGGCGGCGACACGTGCCTTCTGTACGTGGGACCCGACCACATTGTGCACATCCCTGACCAGGTAACAAAGGTGGCTAACCTGGCGTTTTGCGGTACGAGTGGCGTGGACGAACTCTATATTCACGACCATCTGCAAAGCGTGTGTATGGGTGCCTTTTCCACCGCGCGCACCATTCCATGGATGCACGTGCGCTTCCCGGAACCCATTGATGGCTACGAGTCGGGCGACTTCCAGGTGCCCAGCCTCTCGGCGCGCTACCGCTCGCCTTCCTACCTTATTACCACGAACGCGAAGGGCACGGTGTTCGACTTCGAATACTACGACTCGTGGGTGACCCATGCGGTCGACGTGAACGAGTTCGCGCCTGCCGCACTCTACCGGCTGCAGCATCCTATGAGCCTGCCGGATGAAACGCGCGAGCTGTACGAAGGTATTTTCGCACGCCGCAGCGCCCAGGTATGTCGCTACTTTGCCGAGCATGCCAACCTTGCGGCGCTGGAAGAATTGTGCGAACGCGGCCTGCTTGACGAGCAAACGGTGGAAGCGGAGCTTGCCGTGGCCGTGCGTGAGGGAAGAGCCCAGGCCACCGGGTGTTTGTTGGAACTGAAGCACCGCTGGGTGCCCGACACGGGAATAGATTTCAGCTTATGAAAAGGGGGCGGTTTTGAAAGATTTAACGCCCATATTGGAAGGCGATGTGGCGCTGAAAGAGCGCGAGCGCTTGGGCATGCTCTCCAAGCCGAAGCCTTCGGAGCGCGTGAGCGTGCTGAGCGAGGAAAAACTCGCCGAGCGCCGTGCGCGCTACGAGCTGTGCGTTCCCATTGCCAATGACATTTTGGAAGAGGCGCGCTCGGCGCTGGCCGTGCGCTTCCGCTTTCTTGATCGGGCGCTGTGGCGCATGCCGCTTGTGCCCAGCTTTGACGTGTATGGCCTGGCCAGCGATGGTGTGAAGTTCTATTACGACCCAGAATTTGTGGTGGCGCGCTTCAAGCTGTCGCCGAATGAAGTGGTGCGCGACGTGGTGCACTGCCTGTTCCACTGCATCTTCCGCCATCCGTTTATGTTGTACTCGGTGCTGCGCCAGCCGTGGGACGTGTCGTGTGACATCGCCATTGAGGCGTTGCTGCTCGATTTAGTGGGGGAGGCCTTCCCCTCGAACATGGACCGGCGTGCGCGCGAGTCGCTGAAGCTGTTGAAGGCGCAGGTGGGTGGCGTGATAACGGCCGAGCGGTTGTATCGCTTCTTCTCGAACGAGGGCAACAAGGTGGATTTGCGCTCGTTGGCGCCGCTGTTCTATCACGACTCGCACGGCATGTGGTACAGCGAGGCAGACGGCGATGCCCAGCGCGGTGCCACCGGCGCGGCGCGTCAGCAAACCGAGGACCGCGAGGGCGGCCAGATGCCGAACACGGAAGGCTCTGAGTCGCTTGATGACACGCGCGGCATGTCCGAGATGCCCTCGACCGACGGCGGCGAAGGCGACGAAACGCAGCAGCACGAAGATGACGAACAACAGCGCGCCGAAGACGAAACGCGCGACGACGGTAGCGACACCGATACCGACGACACCCCCACCACCGACAGCGCCTCCGAGCAAACGGAAAAGGAGTTGTCGGACGCCTGGGAAGACATCAGCCGTCGCATCCAGATAGAGCTGGAATCCCAGATGGCGCGCCAGGGCGACCAAGCCGGCAACATGGTGGCCGCGCTGCAAGCCATCAACCGCGAGCGCTACGACTACACGGAGTTCCTGCGCCGCTTCGCCACGCTGCACGAGCGCATGCGCGTAAACGCCGACGAGTTCGACTACATCTACTACACGTTTGGCCTCGATCGCTACGGCAACATGCCGCTCATCGAGCCCTTGGAATATAAGGAAGACCGCTCGGTGCGTGACTTCGTTATTGCCATTGATACCTCGGAGTCGGTGTCGGGCGACTTGGTGCAGGCGTTCATGCGCAAGACGTACAACATCTTGAAGCACGTGGAAAGTTTCAACGACCGTGTGAACATCCACATTGTGCAGTGCGACGCACGCGTGCAAGAGGACACGAAAATCACCTCGCTTGACCAGCTGGACGAGTACCTGAAAACCATGGAGCTGAAGGGTTTCGGCGGCACGGACTTCCGCCCGGTGTTCGACTACGTGAACCTGCTGGTGGAAAAACGCGAGTTCACCGACTTGAAGGGGCTGGTGTACTTCACGGATGGGCAGGGTACCTTCCCGCGCAAGCAACCCGCCTACGACGCGGTGTTTGTGTTTCTGGATGATGGATATTCCGACCCCGTGGTGCCCCCGTGGGCGTTGAAGGTGCTGTTGGACGAGAGGGACTTGGGATAGGCGGCCGCTTGGCGCATACGCGTTTAAAGCGGTTTCGAGCAACGCAAAGAGGAGCGAACCATGCATATCGCACGAGCAAAACAGCAGGTGAAAGACACCATCGAGGCCTACCTGGCCACCGACGATCACGGGCTGCCCCTGCTGGACACCTCGCGGCAGCGCCCGGTGTTTTTGGTGGGCGCGCCCGGCATTGGTAAGACGGCTATCATGGCCCAGATTGCTTCTGAGCTGGGCATTGGCCTGGTGTCCTACTCCATGACGCACCACACGCGTCAAAGCGCGCTCGGCCTGCCTTTCATCGAGAAGGAATCTTACGGCGACTTCGAATACGAGGCGTCTGAGTACACCATGAGCGAAATCATCGCGTCGGTGTACACCTATATGAAGACCACGGGCGTGGAGCGCGGCATTCTGTTCTTGGACGAGATCAACTGCGTATCGGAGACGCTGTACCCCTCCATGCTGCAATTCCTCCAGTTCAAAACGTTCGGCCGCCACAAGGTGCCCGACGGCTGGATCATCGCGTGCGCAGGCAATCCGCCCGAGTACAACAAGAGCGTGCACGAGTTCGACATTGTCACGCTTGACCGCGTGAAGAAAATCGTCGTGGAGCCCGACTACGAGGCATGGAAGGCCTACGCCCTTTCGAAGGACACGCACCCGGCTATTCTCACGTTCCTCGATATCAAGAAGAATCGGTTCTATTCGGTGGAGGCGTCGCTTGAGGGCAAGGCGTTCGTCACGGCGCGTGGCTGGGACGACCTTTCTGATATGATTACGGTGTTCGAGAAGCTGAATAAGCCCGTCGACTACGACCTGATTGTGCAGTACGTGCAAAGCGAACCCATCGCGCGCGAGTTTTCCGCGTACTACGATCTGTTCAACAAGTACCGCGAGGACTACCGGGTGGACGAAATCCTGGAAGGCGGCGCTATTGAAGACGTGGTCGAGCGCGCGCAGGCGGCGGAGTTCGACGAGCGATTGTCGCTGGTGGGGCTGTTGCTGGACGCCATCAGCGGCGACGTGCAAACCATCATGGACGCCACCGATGTGCTGGTGGTCGTGCGCGACGATTTGCGCGCCGTGAAGGTGGCCGTTCAGGAGCAGGGGCAGGACACGGTGGAGGAACTGCGCGCAGTGCGCCTGCGCAAGGAATCGAAGCTGGAAATGTCGCTTGCCACGGGCGTGTTGTCGAAGGCGAAGCGCCTGAATGCCGAGCGCGAGTTGCACGCGTTGGATGAGCTTATTCTGCTTGCGGACACGGGTGATACGGGGGAAGCATTTGCACGCGTGGAGAAGGAGTTTGCGAACAAGGCCCAGGGCCTGAAGGACGACGCGGCGAAGGTGGAAGAACGCCTGGCTCGCGCGTTTGAGTTTGTGGAAGCGGCGTTCGGCGACCAGCAGGAGCTGCTGGTGTTCACGACCGAACTCACGTCGCGCACGGTAACGGCGCGCTACCTGGCCCAATACGGAAGCCCGTCCTACTTCGCGCACAATGAGGACATGATTTTGTCGGAGCGGCAGCGCGATTTGCGCCACCGTATTGAAGAGTTGGGCCTGTAGGCGCAGCTCGTCGCGCCATGCGCGCACAACGGCACAACCGCCCCCGTGGGGGCGAGCACTAGTAGAAGTAGTTATCGAAGGCATGAAGAGAGGATTCACCACTATGGGAAAGTACACGCTCACCAGCTATGAGCCCGTCAGCATGGAGCTGCCGAAACCGCAAGTTCCCGACAGCTTGGTTGACGCGCAAATTGAAAAGCTGTTGGAGCCTTTGGCTGAGTATCACGAAATTGAGGAAGACCGCGGCGCCATCATGGGTGACTTCCTGGTTGTGACCACGGAAAACGCCTGCATCGACGGCAACCCGGCGAAGAACTTCATCCTGCAGCACTCGCTGTATCACACCGGTGGCGGCGAGATGCCGCGTTCGTTTGACGACGAACTCATGGGCATGGAGGCTGGAACCACCAAGGACGTGGTGGCAAAGATCAAGCTGCCGCTGGCCAAAGACGGCGACGCCTCGGCGCTCACCATGACGGTGACCGTTGAGAAAATCCTCTACTGCGTGCAGCCTGAACTCACCGATGAACTGGTGAAAGAGCACTTCCAGCCCGCGAACACCGTGGCGGAGTTCCGCGAGGGTGTGGCCAGTCAGTTCGGCTTGAAGGACATGCAGAAAAACGATCCGCAGTTCCCCGACCTCGTGTTGGAGAAGCTGGCTGAGCGCCTGGTGGAAGAGCCCGACGAGGCCGACCGCATGGAGGGTATGCCCACCGACGCCCTGCGCGCGATGTGCGCCATCGACGCGCTGGCCGACCATCTGGCCATCGAGCTTTCCGATGAGGACGTGATGGCGCAGATGCCCGGCGAGGACGCCGAGCAGCGCGAGAAGATTCTCGCACAGCTGCAGGAGCAGGGCCTGGCCGATGAAGCACGCGTATTCGCGCGTCGCGAGGCGGCGCTGTCGTGGCTGGTGAACAGCTCGCGCGTGTCGTACAAGTAGACAAGTAGCGAAGAGGCGGCGTGCAAGGGGTGGTTTCGATGACCGACAACGCGATGGCAGCGCCCGATCACGAGGTGTTGAAGGCCTTCTACGAGGCGCGGCCCTCGGAGTACGGGTTTGCGAGCCAGTGCAAAATGACGCTTCTGGGCGACCTTACCGGCAAGCGCGTGCTGGATATTGATTGTCGGCGTGGCAAGGGTGTTATCAAGCTGTCCGCTTCGGTGGGGCCGAAGGGGTTCGCGCTGGGCGTGGACCCGTCGCCGGAGTGGATTGAGATCGCCCAGTCGTTCAAGGAAGAGTCGTGGCGCAAAAACGGCTTGCCTCACTGCAACATGGACTACGCTGTGGCGTATCCCGAGGACTTGGCGGCGGCCGGCATCGCTGAGGGCTCGTTCGACGCGGTGTTTGCCAACAGCAGTATTGCCATCGACTACGACCCCGAGCGCGTAGTGCATGAGATCTTCCGCGCGTTGCGCCCCGGCGGCGTGTTCTTGTTCGACGGCGTGGTGGCCGAGGGAGAGCGCGACGTTGCCACGGTGGAGCAGGCGCGGGCGCTCGGCAACGCCATCCAAGCCTCGCCGAGTCGTGCGGAGTTCGAGCGCATGGTGAAGGACGCGGGTTTCTTCGCGCCCGACTACTACGAGGAATCTGAGGTGCGGCCGGAAACCGGCTACGTGGACGACTACACGGTGCCGGTGGCTGACACCACCGAAAACGTACGCTTCACGCGCACCACCGCCCTGGTAAGCAAGCCGCGTTAGCGGCACGATTAGGAAACGAAAAAGGGGAGATACATGGACTATCAGGAATTGAAAGAGCAGATTGCGGCCGTGTCGGGATCGAAGGCGAAGGACTACCGCGAGCTTTTGGCCATGTCGGGCGTGGCGGGCAATGTGTGGCCTGAGCTGCGCGAACACCTGGCGGCGGCGTCCACGTGTGACGAGTTCTACGAGCTGGTGTACAACGACGACGCGTGCCGCTACAACAACGTGTGGGCCATGTGGGCGAAGATGAAAAAGAAGAAGTGGCTCGACCGCTTCGAAGCCGACGAGGTCTTCCACAACAAACTGCTCGACGATCGCGGCATTTTCCTGCAAAGCAGTGACGGCAGCGAGATTCTCATTCCTATGACGGGCCGTGGTCTCTCCTGCGACCTTTACCTGTTCAAAGAGAACGGCTTCAACGAGAAGGCGGCCGATCTGTTCTGCTCCATCTACGGCAAGCATACCTGCTGCGGCGTGGAGCTGGACGGCGCGTATGACATCTATCGCACCAACCGTGCGCTCATCTTCGAAAAGTGGGAGATTGACAAGTTCATGCGCCGCGCCAACGGCAAGGGCCAAATGCGCACCGGAGTGGACTGCGCGGCCGTGTGGTAAGACCCGCGCGGAGGGTTCGCAGAGTAGTTAAAGCGGGGTGCCTTTCGGCCCCCGCTTTTTGTGCGTAGAATGGTGAGGAAATCAATCGTTTTTACGCATTCGATGCAGTGCTTCCCCGCAGGTGGCGCATTAAATGTTAAAGTGGAACAAACAGCTTCCGGGGGGCGCACGCGAAACGCGTGTGAGGGCTGAAGCGTATCAAGCTGAAAAGAAGGGGGCTTAGCTTGAATACCGACGACACGGTTGATGGCCGCAGCGGAGCTGGCTTCATTGCCGCCGACGCAGCAGCTGACGATATGACGGGGCCCGCCATCGAGCGTGCCTGGCACGCGTTCACGCACGAGGGCACCGACCCGCATCTTTCCCCGGCCGTGAGGCCCGAAATTGCCGACTCGTGGGTGCGCAGCCGCGCGTTTGGGCTGGATCCGCACAATCGCGTGCTGTCCTCTCCCGTCACCACCGAGGAATTCGACAAAATACTCGACATCTACGAGCCGCTTATTGAAATTACGCGGCCCATGATAGGCATTGTGGATGACCTTGGCATCACGAACGACTACATCTTTGAGTTGGTCGCGCGCAACGGGGCCTCGCTTCTGCGCGTGGGTAACCTGGACTTGCACCCCTTCGTGAAGGAGCGCGATATCTTCAGCGAGGCCACCATGGGCACGAACGCACACTCGCTGTGTATGCGGCACAAGGAGCCGTTCCAGGTGGTGGGCCACGAGCACTACAGCGAAGCGCTGCACTGCCTCGCGGCCGATGCCGCCCCCATCCGCGGCGAGGACGACGTGGTTATTGCCGCACTGCTGCTGACGCAGCCGCTACCGGAAGACCCCTGGTCACCAGCCTATCACAAGCTGCTCATGCATGCGCTGGGGCTTATTACCTCGGTATGTTCAGCCATTGAATACCAGATGAGCTTCATTCATCTGTCCGCCGATTTGCAGAATATGGGCAAGGAATACGCGCGCACCACGGCGCAGTCGGCCAAGATGCGGCGCATGCTGGACACCACCATCGACACCAGCAGCGACCCCGTGATGATTGTGGACACGCAGGGCGTCGTGCAGAAAATCAGCCCGGAGGCTGCGCGCATCATTGGGCGCGGGCCGGTGGACGTGGTGGACACCACCGTGGATGCGCTGTTTGACGTGAATTGGCAACAGAGTTTTGGTGCGTTGCTCGACGGCACCAAGAAAACCGCCAGTGCGAAGACGAGTATTCGCGGCCGCACGTTTATGCTGCGCGGCACCAGCATTCAGGGGACGAAGGGCGACGCGCTGGAAGGGGTGCTGGTGCGCCTGGAGGAACGCACGCGCGGCAAAGAGCCGAGCGCGCGGGCCGTGGGCGAGCGCGCCAGCATCACGTTCAAGGACATTCTGGGCGAAAGCCCGCAAATTGCCCAGGCCATCGCGCTGGCGCGCCGCTATGCCGTCACGGCCGAAAACATTCTCATCATCGGCGAAAGCGGCACGGGCAAGGAACTGTTTGCCCAGGCCATTCACAACGAATCGCGCCCGGATGGGCCGTTTATGTCCATCAACTGTGCCGCCATTCCGCCGCGCCTCATTGAAAGCGAACTCTTCGGCTACGAAAGCGGCGCGTTCACCGGCGCCGAGCGGGGCGGCAAGGCGGGCAAGATTGAACTCGCCAACGGCGGCACGCTCTTCCTCGACGAGATTGGCGACATGCCGCTGGAGTTGCAAGCCACGCTTCTGCGCGTGCTGGAGAACAAGCGCGTCATGCGCCTTGGTGGCAAAATATACAAGCAGGTGGACTTCCGCGTGGTGGCCGCCACGAACCGCGACCTAGGCACCATGGTGCGCGAGGGCACGTTCCGCGAAGACTTGCTGTATCGCCTGGCCATCCTCACGGTGGAACTGCCGCCGCTGCGGGCGCGCCAAGGGGATGCGCTCTACTTTGCGAAGTACTTCCTGAACGAGTGCCGCTGCAAGTCGCCCGGTGGGCCGCGCGATATCACGCCCGGCGCGCAGCGTCTGTTTGAGAACTACCGGTGGCTAGGCAACGTGCGCCAAATCAAAAACGCGGTGTACTCGATGTACTACGCCGTGGAAGGCGACGTCATCGACGTAGACGACTTCTCTACTTACATTCTGCGCGCGTTTGATTACGTGCCTGGTGACGAACCGGACGACGAGGTTGATCTTACGTCGCCAGCTTCCGTGCCCGCCGGCGGCGATGCGTCGGATGCGTCCACTCCAGCTGTACCCGCGGAGGGGCGCGCGGCAGGTGGCCCCGCGGTGGCGCTCGAACCCACGCCTGAGGAAGTGCTGGATGCCATCGAGGCGTCAACTGGTGCTTTGTCGCTCGCCGAGGCGGAACTCGCCGCCATTCGTCTGGCCATGCGCATTGCCCACAACAACGTGAAGGAGGCTTCCACGCTGTTGGGCATTAGTAAGGCCACGCTGTATCGCAAACTCAAAGAATACGGCATAGAGTAGCGCGCGGAATTGCTCGTTTACGACCTGCGCGCCGTCTACTTGCGATACACTAGCTAGCAACGGCTCTTCGCCGCGTGGTCACACGAGCGCGCGGCGAAGGGACAGGTAAGGCTCGACTGTGGTTCGCGCCTTGGAAACACATACGGCGCAGGACCACGCGACAGGAAAGTTGGTGGTCAACATGGCAGCTCCTGCTACCGAACACGTGCGAAACATTGTGCTTGTCGGCCAAGACGGCGCCGGCAAGACATCGCTCGCCGAGGCGATGCTGCACGTCTCCGGCCGTACGCCCCGCATGGGCACGACGCACGACGGGAAATCCTACCTCGATTACGACGAGGAGGAGATCCGGCGCAAGTTCACCATCGGCACCTCCATCGCCCCCATTCCGTACAAGGATTACAAGATCAACCTGCTGGACACCTCCGGCCACCCGGACTTCATCGGTGACACGCTGGCCACCATGCAGGCGGCCGAGATGGCACTGTTTGTGGTAGACGCCGTGGCGGGCCCGCAGGTCATGACCACCAAACTGTGGCACGAGGCCGAGGACATGCGCCTGTCTCGCGCCGTGTTCATCAACCATATCGACCGCGAAAATGCGAACTACGACGTGGCTATGGCCACGCTGCACGCCCGCTTCGGCTCGCGCCTGGGCCCGGTGAGCATTCCCATTGGCGAGGACGTCGACTTCAAGGGCGTTATCGACATCATCCGCATGAAGGCGCGCTACCACGATGGCAACGGCGGCGAAGAGCGCATTGAGGACATCCCCGCGGACTTCATGGACGTGGCGCAGGCTGCCCGCGACAAGCTGTGCGATCTTGTGGCCGAGGCCGACGACGAACTTATGATGAAGTACCTCGACGGCGAAGAACAGCTGACGCAGGACGAGTTGGAGCAGTTGCTTGACAAGGCCATCGCGCAGGAACTGTTCATCCCCGTGTTCGTGGGCTCTACGATTATTGAGCAGGGCATTCAGGGCGTTATGGAAGATATCGCCACCTACTTCCCGCATCCGCGCCACCATGGCCGCTTCCGCCTGGCCAACGGCGAGGAAACCCTCGTTGACGAGAACGGCGAGCCGGCGGCGTTCGTGTTCAAGACCGTGTCCGACCCGTTTGTGGGCCGCCTGAGTTTCCTCAAGGTGATCTCCGGCGTGTTGGAGCCCGGCATGGAGTTGGTGAATGCCCGCACGTCGAAGAAAGATCGTCTGGGTCACCTCTACGTCATGATGGGCAAGGAAACCAACGACGTGAAAAGCGCAAAGGCCGGCGACATTATCGTGGTGCCGAAGCTGACCGAAACGCGCACGGGTGACACGCTGTCGAAGAGCGGCGAGGTGGCCATTGACCCACTGCCGCTGCCCGAGCCGCAGTACCCCGTGGCCATTGAGGCCGTGAACAAGAAGGACGAGGACAAGCTGGGCACGTTCCTGGCGCGCGCCGTGGAAACCGATCCCACCATCCGCGTGAGCCGCAGCGAGGAAACGCACCAGACCGTGATCACGGCGATGGGTGACGCTCAGGTGGATACGCTTATTGCGCGCCTGAAGGAGCAGACGGGCGTCGAGGCGAAGCTCGTGCCCGTGCGCATTCCGTATCGCGAGACCATCCGCAAGGTGGCCGAGGCGCAGGGTCGCCACAAGAAGCAGACGGGTGGCGCCGGTCAGTTCGGCGACTGCTGGCTGCGCTTGGAACCCAACCCCGGTGGCGGCTACGAGTTCCTGGATGAAATTGTGGGCGGCAAGATTCCGCGCGGCTTCATCCCCGCGGTGGACAAGGGCGTGCAGGACGCCATGACCGAGGGCTTTTTGGCGGGCTATCCCATGGTGGACATCAAGTGCGCCGTGTACGACGGCTCGTATCACGCGGTTGACTCCAACGAAATGGCGTTCAAGACGGCAGCCCGCATCGGCTTCCGCGCCGCTTGCGAGAAGGCCGACCCCATCCTGCTTGAGCCCATGGCTAACCTGAACGTGACGGTGGGCGAGGAATACGCCGGTGCCGTGATGGGTGACATCTCCACGCGCCGCGGCCGCATTGTGGGCACCGACTCCAACGATGCCGGCGAGACGGTCATCATCGTGCGCGTGCCCTACGCTGAGGTGGTTACGTACACGAAGGACCTGCGCTCCATCACGCGTGGCAGCGGCTCCTACACCATCGAACTGGAAGGCTACGAGCCCGCCCCGATGGATGTGACGAAGAAGCTGGTAGAAGCCTACCAAGCCGCCCGCGCCGCCGGGAACTAACCGAGAATGAGTGAGGCCTCCGTTCGCGGAGGCCTCACTACGTAGGGCGGGAAAAGGGTGACGCGCTAACGCGCGAGCTACTACGCCAGAAAGCCGTATCGGCAGACAGGTTGACCGTAGGGGCGGTTCACGAACCGCCCTCTCCGCCGTAGGCGGAGAACACAACCGATTTCCCTCTTTTCGCGCTGCGCGCGAACAAGTGTGACGCGCTAACGCGCTGGCTACTACGCCACAAGTATTTCCACATCCCTAACCTTATGACGCGGGCTGACTGACTGGAAAGTTCGTATCGGCAGACAGGTTGACCGTAGGGGCGGTTCACGAACCGCCCTCTCCGCCGCAGGCGGAGAATACAACGACGGCCTGCGTTTTCGCGCTTCGCGCGAAAGGGCGATTCGTGAATCGCCCCTCATATACTCTTTATGTCGCCAGATTTATGGCGAGTACGTCCTTTCCAATGTAGGTTGCATGTGAGATAAAGGGCGTACACACAGACGGAGGGCGCGTGAATCGCCCCTGAGGTAAAGCCTCGT